>CAZXXS010000048.1:0-89751 GCA_964644845.1 uncultured Cytophagia bacterium
TCTCCCCACCTGCTGGGGCCATCCGCATCACCTGATCGTTGCAAAAAGACCACTGAACACCGTCTGCGCCCAACAGACTCTGCACCTCAGAAACACGACCACGCTTGACCGGCAACCACTTTCCACGCTGGTTCCGGACCAGCCGCAGGGAGAAGCCGGTGAGCGTCGCACCGGCCCTTCTCCGCGCAAACGCTACCGAAAACCCACCGACCGGAGATCCGCGCTGGCAGCGTTCGTCAAAGCAAGCCCCGGCGTCGCCGTACGGTCCACTCCAGCGCCAGGAGCCCAAGCAGCGTGCCCAGCAACCACGGACTTGCTTTGATCGACCAGCTACCTGGATGCTCATCGTGCACGCCGCGGTCCCGAAATTGCCTTATGCTCGCCGTCATCGCGCTGAGCAGCGGCCGCAGATCCCCGCTCCTCACACAGACACCACTCGTGATCCCAGCCACCCGTCTGAGCACTTCCGGCCTGGCGCGCAGATCACTCAACTCCGCAGCGAAAGCTTTGACCGCAAATTTGCCTCGAACCGGTCCCCAAGTCCGATCCCCTGCCCGAGCTACGGCTTCGTACGCGTATGTGCCAGCGGCCAAAGCTGTCACTTGACCTCTGTACAACCCATTTCCCAAACCCGCCAGGAGCAAGGTTTGCTTTGCTTCCCCGTTCTGACCAAGTACTCTCACCGTGACAACAGCGTCGTCTACAGGTAACAAACCGAGGTCGTACAGCCGAGCGCGAAACACGACCGGCTCACCGCCATCGAAAAGTTGGCGTTCCGGACGGACCTCAAAACCAGGAACATGCCTTGGGGCCGTAAGCCAGTCGCCAAGGTTTTTCACAAAATTCTGGAACACAACCGGCTGACGGCCGTACGCAATCGGCGCCAAGCGCCACCGCCAGAACCCCGACATGGTGAAGATGGCCACCCTTTCGAGCCCACTCTCAACTGTCCACCCAAGCGCAGCAGTCGTACGCTCACCAAACCGTCCGCTCAGCAAAAGGTTGCAGGAGTCCGGCAGACCCCGAACAAGCCAGGCCGTCCCGACCGGTGCTACGTTGGCCCACGCCTCCTCAGTGGTTTGTCTGTAGTCAGACACACGCAGAAGCGGATGCAAGGCCGCTTCCCCGGCCAAAACAACATCTACGCTCCGCTCACCTAACCTGCGGACATTTTTGGGGGTCGCGTGCCCGTAAGCCTTTCGAAACCTTTTCCAGTCGAACCCTTTCTGCGCGAACACCGCCACCGGCGCGTTCGAATTTGCCAGCCCACTCAACACCCGGTTTGCGACACTGCCGGGGGTCCAAACAGCAGGGAAGTTCACCAGAATCGCTCCCTGAACCATCTTCAGCACCGAGTCACTCAACGCTCGCGAAAGCCGCCCCGGCCGCACTTCGTACACAGGGATGACCACCAGGCTCGAATCCCTCGCAAGACTCCGCCGAAGAAAACCAAAATCCGCGTTCGGGGAACTGCCAATGAGCAGAACTGTACGCACTCTCGGCAACACGTGTAGAAAAACCTCGGCCGTGTTATTTCTCGCGGACACTTCGCCCGGCAGTGTTTCTACTGACGCAATCAGTTTCACAAACCCCGTGTCTTTCGGAACGAAATTCAGAGAGGTCTGAGCCTCTACTTGCTCAGGCTCAAGTTTGACAAATGCGCTGCTTACCGTGCCCCTGCTGGGTGCCTTGAGCACGATTTTCAGTCTTTCCGAGGCCAACAAACCGGAGCACCGCAGCCGCACCCGCACCCGGGTCGGCTTGCCGACAAAAGCCACGCCCGGTACTCCCACTTCCGCAATGGCCACGTCACGAGGCACGGTGGAGTCCCCCACACACACGGCCCAAACGGGCACACCGAGCTCCGTGGCCGACAGGGCGGGATCCGGACCGCGGTTGTAGGCCCCATCGCTAATGACAACAATCCCAACCGTCCGCCGCGACACCAGACTGTCTGCAACGGCGCGAAGTCCCGCGGAAAGATCCGTCCCCTGATCGCTTACCTCCACAGAATCCCGGACGCCTGTCGCAAGCGGGCGCAACGTGATGCCGAACGCAAATTGCCGAATCTCTGTGCCCGTCCCCAAAGCCTCCTGCAGCTCTTGGACTACTTCAGAAGCGCGTTGCCATCTCGCTCGCCCGGCCTCCACACGGCGCATGCTCAGCGACACGTCCTCCAGCACAAGCACCTCAGGACGCACCTCCCGTACCCTCGTCCACTGCAGGAGCGGACTGGCCAGCATCAGCCCTGCTACCACGAAGGCGAAACCGCGGGCAGCAGCGAGCAACCGCCGTACAAATCCCGGCATTGGAGGATTCGTTGCCCGGTAGTGCCACACCGTCGCCGCTAAGCCCACCGCCAAGAGCACGGTCAACAGCCACACGGCGATGCTCAGGCGGACATCCGTTATGTGCACGTTGCCAAACATGCTACGCAGCCAGGTTGAGAGACGGCGCTGGACCAAGCGTTAATGGGGACGTTCTGCCCTGCTCGAGGTAGAAGTGTGCCGCACGCGCAATCATGGCGGCGTTGTCTGTGCAGAACTCCGGTGCAGGTACAAAGACTTCAAATCCGGCGCCCTGTGCCCGCCGTTCAAGTTCTTGCCGCAATCTTCTGTTCCGAGCCACTCCACCAGCCAGGCAAATACTACGCGCGCCCGTCTCCTGTGCAGCCCTAACCGATTTCTCCACCAGAACATCGACAACCGCTTTCTGGAAACTCGCGGCCACGTCCGCAACATGCTTCCGGCGCTCATTTTCGGGCAACTCGCGCATGTGGTAGAGAACTGCGGTCTTAATGCCGCTGAAACTGAATTCGTATCCCTCTTCAAGAAAAGCCTTCGGAAAGTCAACGGCATTCGGGTCCCCATCTGCAGCGGCGCGTTCGATGGCCGGACCACCGGGGTAGCCGAGACCCAAAACCCTAGCCACCTTGTCGAACGCCTCACCTGCCGCGTCGTCCCGCGTCTTCCCGAGAAGCTCGTATTCACCCAGCGTTTTGATCAGAACAAGTTGCGTGTGCCCGCCGCTTACAACCAGACAAACCGCCGGGAGAGCGGGCCCCGGCTCCCGAATGAAATTGGCGAAAATGTGCCCCTCGATGTGATTCACGCCGATCAGGGGCACCCCCAGGCTAACGCTCAACCCCTTGGCCACGTTGAGGCCAACAAGTAAACTGCCCACCAAACCAGGCCCGTAAGTAACGCCTACACCGCCGATCTCCCCAATGCCAACCCCAGACTTCTCCAGGGCAAGCTCGAGCGTTGGAATCAGGGTGCGCATGTGCGCGCGGCTTGCGTACTCCGGCACCACGCCACCGTAACGCTCGTGAATAACCTGGTAAAGCACCACGTTGGCAAGCAAATGCCCATCCGTGTACAACGCCACGGATGTTTCGTCGCAAGAAGTTTCAATCCCGAGAACGGTCAACTCAGCACCAATCTTGGTTTTCTGTTTGCTTCCGACGTGAGTACAGCCCTTTAGTTTGCCAGATGAATCAAAACAAAAAACGCCGCACCCGCGCGGCGAGTTCGCATTTCATCTGTCTCAGCCCCAGCTTTTTGCGCCCGATCACGATTTCAAAGGCAGTTCCTTACCGCAGCCTTTCCAGCACCACACGGACTGTGTCCGGGTTCACGGCACGCACGGACACGCCCTTCGGCGTCTTGACCTGCACTGCGTAGGCCGTTGGATCCTTCTTGCTTGGGCTGTTGTAATCCACAAACGCCACCACGTCCCCCTGTCTAACGTCCGATACAACACTCACCGCTCCCTGAACCACCAAGGCTACCGTCGGCGGGATCGTCACACCTCGCATGCCGGCCGGCGGGTTCTCAACGCGAACCGGCACCTGCTCCAATCGTTTCTCCATGAGCTTCTCGACCACAATTTCTACGACCACCCGGCTCGGCTCCATCTTTGTCTTGGCTACGGGAATCAGCGGTACCGTTTCGCGTACTGAGTGTTTCAGCTCGCGGTACACCCGCCGCTCCGTGCGTACGCTCGCCAGAGAACTCACGATTTTCCTCGGCCCGGCGAGCAGAACAGCTGGCGGTCTGGCGGTCGGCTGGCCCACCAGGGCGTAGCCTGCGGCTGGCACCACATCCACGTCCGGCACAACAGGCACTGAGCGCCGCTCAAGACGGTCGAGCACAACTTTGATGGTGTCGGGGCTCACTACCTCCAGCACTCTCACTCTTTGACCCGAACGCATGATTGTGACGTCGGCCGGCCGAGGCTGAAATACTTTAAGCCGCCGCACGCCCGTCAGATCAACTGTCAACCAGGCGTCGCCACTCAGCCTCAGTCCAATGAGCGCCTTCCCTGTACCTTCAACCCGGATCGTGGCCTTTTTCGGCAAGTCACTCAGAATGGCCCGATCCTCAGCAAGATTCGTCACCCGGACCGGAACCGTCATCTCGTACTGGTAAGTGTTATCCGTAACGACGTAGAACCACAAGAACAAAGCCATCAAGAAAGAAACCAGCTTCACTTTGTAGTGTCTTGTCAGAACGTCGAGATTCATCCGCCGTTACCCTGCTCAACCCACCAAAGCCCAGCGGTTGCCTTTTCCTCACGCGGCTCGCGCTCTTTCGGCAACTCTGCGAACCGAAAAAACCACCACCGCCACAATCCCGGCTCAGAGCTCATGGGCACCTGAAACGGTACCCTCGTGCTTTGCCCAGCAGTTTTCCGACCTTGTTTCCTGACCGCGCTTACCCAGCGTTCCTGTGTTGCGAACAAATCCTTTTCGCTCTGCGTTGCCGCGCCGAAAAAGAAAAAGGGCAAGTGGTGGCGCCCAGACCAACCGCTTACCCTTTGTTAACCTCAGATTCGCCTTCCGAGTACGCAACAGCGATCATCTGCCTTTGGTCGAGGGTCCGATCGACTCGCCGATGCTGATTTCGCCGTTGTCAATGCGTATGTGAAACCCGCATTCCGGATTCGTACAGACCCACGCCTTGTACATGATCGAGGCTCCTTCCCGCCCGTAATCGGAAAGCGGAACCAGGACGCCCTTTGAGCACTTCAGACACGGGGGGTACGTCTGCTCCATCTTCTGACCTCCTTCACAACACCTTGTGGAACCACCCTGCTCTCGTCACAACCGTACCCCTTCCCCCTGGACCCGGCGTGAGTAGAAACCGACCTAAAAGGAATCGCTGTCAGGGATACCCAAGCGACGCTTGAAATCGTCATCTGTCTCGTAAAGAATAAACTCCCGAAAGGGGTAATTCCGGGCCATCAGAAAACGAATCGTCTCGCGCCACCCCTCTCCTTCGGAAAGCCCCTGCGTTCTTCGCACCAGGTCTCGCAAATCACCGTCTTTGAGCTCGTTCAGAGCCCTTCGCCAGACCTCCGCCACCGCTTCGTCCACAACACCTGTGAGCACTCCGAGCGTCAGTCTCCACTCAATGTCGCGTCGGATCCGCTCCAAACCTTGTTTCGAACTCCCTCCCTCCATGGGTCTTCCTTCCGGAATCGCGTGATTCCCCAGTCTTCAGAAAGAAGCTCCACTCAACTCACTTCCACACGAATTTAACGGATACCTGCCTCAATGTCAACAAGTATTTGGCGCGGTTGCGGATTTTTACATTGTCGTTTTTGCACACACGGTTTTTTAGTCCTCACAGATGAGGATTCCCGGACACTTGGAGAACCCGTAACGTCGTGCCGAATTTGGTTGTCCACGCAAAAAGAAGAGGGCGCACCCTTTCCGTACGCCCTCCCTCTTTCCAAACGTCAAAACCTGACAGGGGCACGTGCCCCATGTCCACAATTGCGCTTACTTCATCAGCGTCATCTTTTTCTGAAGCACCTTGCCCTCGGCTTCCAAACGGTAAATGTACACGCCTGTGCTCAGCTCGCGGCCACTGTCGTCCCTGCCGTCGAAGGTTACCCTGTGGCTACCAGCCGAGACGCGCGCGTTGATCAACGTCCTTACCTTCTGGCCCGCTACATTGTACACGGCAAGGTTCACGTGGCCCGACTTCGGAACGGAGTAGACGATTTCCGTGCTCGGGTTGAACGGGTTCGGGTAGTTCTGAGCCAAGTTGAAAGAAACCGGTACCTGCCGTGGCTCATTTTCAACAGCCGTCGGGGTAGTGGAGCGAACCACCACGTCGTCGATGTACACTTCGTCGCCGCCCGGAGGAGAGCCAAACAGTGCGAACATGTTGAACTTCCCTTCCACACGCGGTTCCGGATCCGTCGCTTCGATCAACCACTCTTCCGGCTCGTCCTCGGGGTCACCCTCCCAAATTTTGACTTTGAAGTCACCTTCGTTCAGGTAGAACTTCACCCAGTAGAACACATCGAGCTCGAAGGCAAAGTCAGCCTCACCGAAGTAATTCCACTGGTCAGGTTGGAGCGCAGCGTACTCGACAGCCGGGTACTTGGCCAGACGCACCTTGCCTTCCCCCGGGCTGATCATGACCACGTACGCCGGGCTTTGGGTCGGATCGGCGTCCGGAATGGTTTCGCTGGTGTCCGTTTGAACCATTCTGGCATTGGCCACAAAAAACGAGCTCGTGATGTTTTTGAAATCCACGCGGAAAGTCGTGCACTGGTTAGGGCTGCTGTAGTTGTTCGCCACGAGCAACTTGTGCGTTTTTGCGTCGTCCGTCGTGTCGATCTCCGGGACCCCGTTCGTCTCCACCAGGCCGACACCGACCACGGAGTAGTCGCCAGACTTAATGTACAGCACACTGTCGCCGCTCTCAAGCACCATCTGCTGGATGATCTGGTCCTTCAGGCCATCCTCGGGACCGTAGTACAACCAACCCACGTTTTTCCGTGCAGCCGGATCATCGTCGTTGAAATGATCCTCCCACAGGATGGGCAGCTCCTGCGCTACAGCAAAAGCCGCCGTGGCCAGCACGATCAGCACTGCCACTACTGGAGCCCATTTCCACTTTTTCATTCTGTACTCCCTCCTTACGTTTAGTTAGACCGGTTCGTCCGTTTTCAAAACATGAATTGAAGCGAAAAGCGGTTCACGTCCTTGAAATAGTTTGCGGCTGTGTAAGCATAATCCAGTTGGGCCTCCACACCCGCCACATTCAGTTTGAAACCGAGGCCAAAACTGTAGGTCTCGACGTCGTGGTTGAATTTGTAACCCGCGCGAAAGGCATACCGCTTCAAGATAACAAGTTCGGTACCCACATGCAAGCGCTCTGTGTAATCCGTCGGGTGCAGAGCGTCGATGGCCACATTCCAGTCAAACGCCTCGTGGTTCTGTTCACCGACGAAATCCAGCACATCTGCAGCAATGCCCATCCGAAAAACAAGTGGCAGAGAAAATTCTTCGTACCAGTAGCGCATGTCCGAGGACAGATTCTGCATGCTCATGGCGAAAACCAGGCTGCGGAAGCCCGTGTTGTACAGACTGCCGAAGTCCATGCCCCACGCCGACAGTTGCCAATCTTTTACCTTCCGCTCCCGCACCAATTCACCAGTTTCCGGGTCCGTGTACTCGCGCACAGCGTAACGCGCTTTCCCCAGATCTTCATGCACTCGTTTGATCCGTATTCCAAAGGCGTAGTGATCGCTAACTCTGTACGCGTAGGTCAGACCAAATGCGTAATCCTGAATATTCAACTTGCCGGTCAGCTGGTAGCCCCGAATGTCCACAGAGTGCGGCACCACTTGTGTACCCATGATGTCGCCGTAGTCCATGTAAACCACATCCGCCGCCACAGCACCCCAGCGTCCCAGGCTGTAGGCGAAGGCAGCGCCGTACAACCGTGTGTCCACCAGCCAGTTCACCTGGTTCACGGCCACTCCAAAAGAGGAAATGTCAGCCAGTGCGGCTGGGTTGAAGAAAATACTGTGAATCCCTTCCGTCGTTGCCACGGAGGCGTCGCCCATGGCACTTTCTCGAGCCCCCAGGCTCACAGCCAGGTACGTCATGCCAGATTGCGCCACTTTCTTCTTCCACGCCAAAGCGTCCTGGTTGCTGGCAGCAAGAAAGATCAACCCAAGCGCAACAACAACCCATCGTTTCATGCTTCGTTCTCCGTTCTTCGACTCTTCGCTGAACGCAGCATTTCAACCGCGGCTCTTAGCGAATCACCACGAACTTCCCCGTCGCCGTACCAAGCGGTTTCCCGTTTTCGTCCCAGCCTTCCACAACGTAAAAGTACACGCCACTCTTAATGGTCTGCCAGCTCGAGCTGATCTGGAACCACGCTTCATCCGCCGATCCCGGCACCGAGCGAGGATCATCGGGGTTAGGATGATGAAGCGTTGCCACCAGATCGCCGTGCACCGTGAAAATTCGAATGATGGCCTTTGCGGGCAGTCCCACAAACATGATCTGGTCTTCTTTGCGCGGGATCTCCGTGTAGTCCTCTTGCAACGTCCCACCGAATTCCAGACCTTCCGCGTGGAACGGATTGGGCACCACGTAGATCGAATCCAGGTTTGTGTGCGGGGCATCAAGCGGTACAGCCGCGTACTGGTAGTTGCGGTTGTAGTAATGACTGGACGTGTTGCCGTACCGGTCGTAGGCGACAACGTAGTAGTAGTAATTTTTCCCGCGGTGCACGTTCTTGTCCACGTAGGTAGTCGTAGTGTCAGGGATGTCGGCAATCAACCGGTAAGGTAAGGTGTAACGATCCTCCGTCCGGTAAATCCGGTAGCCCGCGAAGTCCAGCTCGCCCGTGTCGGGATCGGGAACCTGATCCACCGCTTCCCAGTGGAGTGTAACCTTCCCCGGACCTGCGTTGATGTCCAGGTTGGGCGCCGGTGGACCATCCGGAACAGCGTCCAAACCGTGCTCCCACGTCCACTGCGCGCGCGACGCGAATTGAAGTACCGAGTCCTTGCCGGTAGCCACAATCGCATCTTTCGCCTCGTCGCCTGTCAGTCCGTTCCACTCAAGCGTTCCCTGCATCCATTTTTGCCCGTAATCCATGGCCAGCTGCTGGTTAATGGCCCCGGCCACTTCGTACAGCACGATTTTCACATCCTGACCAAAAGGAAGTTGGTACGGCCCAAAAGCGAGGAACACGCGCGGTTCTTGAATCTCGGGATCCCAGGGGTTAAGATACTCGCCGGTATCCGTCCCTTGGCTCTGCTCGCCGCTGGCCAGCTCGGAGTACAGCGTAAACATGTCGTCACCTTTCTGGCTGTACGAGCGCATGGTTCGGGGGGTCCGGTAAGCCACGGTCACGGGCTGGGTGGGGTCATCGGATTCGTCATCGTACGCTTTGTCTGCGTGGAGCACCCCGGCACCGACGTACTGAACCGCCAGAAATTCACCGGTCGTTTTGTCCGGATCACCGATGTCATCGCGAGGATCACGCTGCGAATCACCATCGTAGCAGTACCAAAGTCCGCGCAGCGTGTCGCCGGGTTGATTGCCAACGTAGTGCACCCAGTCGTCGTACTCCCGGATCTGCTGGTGGCCCAAGTCGCCGCTTGGGATGAACTTGAACCAGAAACCGAAGTAGACATCGTGCAAATCCTGGTTTGGAAGCTCAATGGTGCTCTTGTTGTTGTCAGCATTCCCGGTGTTCTTGAATGTGAATTCGGTGATGATGTAGCTGTCGTACCGGGGGTTGGCAAACGCATAACTCCTCATCGTGACGGTCACACCTACATCCGTCGTCCAGATCATCTGGATCATCTCGTCAGCCGCCAGGCTCGACTTCCGAGTTTCCCCACGGCGAGAGTCCAACAACCGTGTCTCCTGAACCCCATTGACCCTCACGATGGGCAAACGGCGCCGTACGTACTTCTTCGATTTGATCGGAAACAAAATGCCAGCCGCCTCGTGATTCAGCGGCCCGCCCTCGCTAACGTAGTACGGCTTGAACTGGCCAAATTTGTCCGTCCAGTCTTTCACGCCGATCCAGATACCCTTCTCCGCCAGATTCTTCCTCGTCTGGAAGAAGAAATCCCCACCGGGGTAG
This sequence comes from uncultured Cytophagia bacterium, assembly GCA_964644845.1. Taxonomy (GTDB): domain Bacteria; phylum Zhuqueibacterota; class Zhuqueibacteria; order Oleimicrobiales; family Geothermoviventaceae; genus Geothermovivens. The sequence goes on from CAZXXS010000048.1 coordinate 9,918, forward strand.
CACATCTGGTCGGCCACCGGGTTGTATTCTGGCATGGACCAAACCGGGAACATCGTTTCCCAGAGCCGACCGATTTCGTGGCTCTTGTGTGCCTGCTGGGCAAAAATCGACCCCACAAGCGAGAACGAGACCAAGATGAGAATGGCTCCAAAACGTCGCCGCATGCGAAACCTCCGGGAAGCCTGTTAGAGATTGATCCTCAGTCCAAAGATCACCGTCTTCAAACGAGCCCAGTACATGTTGTCGGACTCCGTGCGAAGAATCATCGGGTCAGACACCTTGTCGGTACCCACCTGATCCAAACGGCCAGTCTGGTAAAGATCGTCGTAGTAGTCTTCCCCGGCTTTGCCTCCTGGCGGGTAACGGTATTTTGTGTGCCAGATACTGCTGATGTCCATGTAGAACTCTCCACCCAAGCCTTTAAAGCGGAAGTGCCGCCCCAAACGCATGTTAGCCCAGTACCGATCCAGCTCTTTGAAAATCACGTCCGGATGCGTATCCCGAAACTCCCTGTTGGGATGCCGACGTTGCGCACCACCCTGGTAGTAAACCAGAAAGCTTGCGTAACTGCCGCCAAGAATGTCGTGACCGCGCCACTTCGGTCCCCAGCCCTCCGGTGCCATGAACGTGATCACCCCACGGCCGTAAGGAGCAATGTACGGAATGTTCGGTCTTGGCACTCCGAACAGCTCCCCATGGATGCCCACGGTTGGGTCATCTGTGATGATCGGGATGTCACTGAGTCCCGGGACGGAGAGGTCGATGACGCTTTTCTTGATGTAGTTGTAATTGAACCAGCCTCGTACAAAGCGTCCCAGCGCCTTACGCAGCTCGATTTCGATTCCACGAATCTCCCTGTTCTCGCGCTGGCTGGCCCATTCCACAATCAGGCTCTGGTCCGAGTGTGCGTACACCATGCCGCTCACCTGATCGTGGTAGTCTTTGTAAAAGGCACCCAGGTGCAATTGCAGCCAATTGCGCAAGTTGTGGTCGTACCCTAACTCGAAGGCGATTGTCTTCTGCCAGGAAAGCTGACTGTTCGGAAGCCACTGCATGCGCGGCAATTGGTAATCCATCACCGAGGAGTACATGGCCTCCGTGGGACACACCTGGACGAAATGTCCGTAGTTGAAGTAGATTTTGCTGTTCTCCGTCAACGGGTGAGCAATGCCAATGCGTGGGCTGAGGTACGTCAGCGGCTTCGCGTGCACTTTCGGGTAAGTGCCGTCACGGACCGCTTCAAAAATCGCCCGATTTGTTGGGTAGGTGAGCGCTTTGTGCACATCCCACACTTCGCTGTTTGTGTTGTAGTAATCGAAACGCAAACCGATGTGCGCCACCATGCCCTGGAACTCGATCTTGTCTTGCAGGTACAGGGCAAACGTAATCGGCTTGACGTGGAAGTAACGGATAAACTTCTGCGTTGAATCTTCGTTGTGCCAGTGCACGCGGTCTTCGTGCAGAATGTCGTAGTAGAACTGGAATCCCGTTTTGATCTCGTGTGCATCGCTGATTTGGTAGTTCATGCTGGCGTCCGCCTGGTACCGACGGTTGTACGACCGATCCCAGGTGAGGGCACCGCCGTACATCCGGTAACCACTGGCCAGATCGTCAGCACCTTTCTCTTTCGGGATCCAGCCGGACTGCGGATCGTAGTAGAGTCGCCCGTGGAAGTAACGACCATCCTCAGCACGAGCCGAGTCGGGCCGTCCCACGTTCCACTTCACGTAAAAGTGGCTCAGATGAAACTCGTAGAACAACCTGGGCGACACCGTGTGCGTGGCCTTAATCCCGATCAAACTGGTGTAGCGGTTGATCAAAGGCTTGTAGTAAGGGTAGTAAAGGTGGTAGCCACCTCCACTGTACGAGATGCGATCTTCCTCGCTCCACTTGCTGGTGGAACTGCCCTGGGTAACGGAGCGAACCTCTGAGTACAGTCCGTCAAAAACCATCCGGAAGTTCGGCGAGAACTGATTCACCAGTTTCAGCGAACCGATACGCTCATCGTAGCCCTTCCTGGCGTGTGGAATGAAGAAGGGGTGAAACTCGTACTTGCCGCCCGCCAGGAAAGTCGTTTTCCAGGGCATGAAAGGCACCGGCCCCGAGAGAGAAAAATCGACATTGTGGCCCGCCAGGTGACCGTACTTGCGCGGGCGGTGACGCCATTTCCAGAGCTCGTAGGCCTCCTGCGGCGTCAGATCGTTGTTGGGATCGCCGTCGTTCATCAAGTTCTCGGAGAATTTGTTCCACCCGATCCACGTCTTGATGATGCCCTGGCGGCCTTCTTTCAGGATCAACGTGTCCCCCTCAAAAGCCTTAGGACCGTCCAGGAGGCGGTACTCCCAACGGCTCCGACGGTCAAAGATGCTGCGACCGTAGTGGGGCCTGTGTGGCGGGTCGAACTGATAGTCGATGTTGAAATGGAATTCGGGGCTTGGATCTTTGGTCACAACATTGATAAGGCCCGACCGCGCTTGGCCGTACTCCGCGCTGAAGCCGTTGCGCATGATCTTGATTTCCTGCACGATGCCAGGATTCACGCTGATGACGGGCCGATTGAACTTTTGGTCCACCATTTCCATGCCGTCGAGCAGGAAACCGATCTCGTTCGCGTCGCCTTCTCGGATTTTGATCTCGCCTTCAATGATGTTACCTGTTACGCCCGACTGCAAGCCCAGCACATCCTCCACACGGTTGGCAAACGGCGTTTTCTGGTAGTCCTGCGCCGTGACGTAGCTCTCCGTACCCGCCACGTCTACCTGAATCAAGTCTCGCTTTGCTTCTACCACAACCTCTTTCCCCTCAATGGCTTGAGGAGAAAGGCGGAAGTTCACCGTGGCGGTACGATCCACAAACACTTTCACCCCCTCAACCGTGGACGAGGCGTAGCCGATCATCCTCGCCGTGATGTTGTAAATCCCCGGTGGCACGTTCAGGATGATGAATTGGCCGTTTTCGTCTGTGGCCGCCCCAAGCGGGTTCGGCAATCGGACCACTTGTCCGTTGACGATTTTCTCCCTGATGATCACGTTGACTCCCACCAGGGGATCATTGGTCTCGGCGTCACGCACGAAACCACGCACCTTACCCGTCACACCCGCAAAAAGGGAAGGCGCGAACCCCAGGGTGACCAACATGAACGCAAGAAATACCACCCTACCGAGTCTTCGCTGCATGGTGAAGCTCCCGATGGTTGTTACATCAACGCACTTGTTCCGATTTGCACACCTCTACGTCGTGTCGAACCTGAAAACTTCGCAGCCCCCGGGGCATGGCTTACCAGCAACAACCAGGACGACGGGAAACTGCACAGGCGAAACGACCTTGGCGAGAAAACAACTCTCTGAGACAAGAAAACTTGAGAAAGGATACACGGACAGGCAGACGGGCGAGAAGACGCTTCGGGCGAAGCGGAAAGTGAAGAAACGCCTGCGGATTTTGGGTGGTGGACTTGCGGACCAGTGCCGCTGCGGGTACCTACCTCCTCCCACAGCTCCAGGCCCAATCCACCCTCTCCGGTACGTGAATGAACCGGTTCTTGACGTGCCGCCAGATGACCCACCTGTCTCTCCCGTGGTGATTGTGGCAGCCGGTGGAAAAAGGCGACTGAAATATAACCAACGATCGGTGTGCAGGCAAGAAAAAAATCGCCATGATTTGCGCACGGTAAACGCGATCCTAAACAGACACATCACGACCGCCCCTTCAATCAACCGCCAATCATCGTGGGCAGGTACGTAACTGCGCAAAGGCCTGACCAGCGAAGGTTCAACAACCCTCACGCCGGTTGTGTGCCGCCAGCAAAGGCCTGCAGGCTTTTCTGCAGACTCCCTGACGCAGAATTACAACTCCTTGAAGGAGTCCCCAAAAGCCCTTCACTTTCGCCTGCAGATTTGATTTGCGAGCTTGGCAGCAATTAGACGTCCTCTGCGCTTCCCACCTTCCCGGTCTCCACCCAATTCCCCTCCCGGTTGTTCTTCACACCGAAAGGCTCGTGGACAAGCACACGTCAACACATTCGGTTCGAACTTCGTGTCCAAAAGACTTGCCGACCCAACGAGACCGCACGGTCGCTCCGTGAATTGTTTCCGACACCCAGAAAAAAGGCCCTTCCCGATGGAAGGGCCTCGAATTTGCGCGGCTGAGGAAGCGACGCACTCAGTCCGCCAAGCCGACCATGTAGCCAAAACGTTCGCGAAATTGTTGCGGCGTCATCTTGGCCTCGGCAGCGAGCTTCGCCAGTTGTTCCGGATCTTCAAAGTCCTCGCGGTTCAGCCTGATCATGTAGTTACGAGCCACCTGGTAAGACTCAGTCTTCACGTCGACCATCCGCACGCGCGTCTTACCGGTCTCCGGATCGAGCATGTCCTCAAACCGGATGGGCATGAGTTTGCCAGCATCCACGCAGATCAGGGCACCACCGCGGTCCTCGGGCGCCAAGTTCAGGAGGTACTTCACAGCACTGTAGCCGAGATCGCGCGTGTACTCCTGATCGAACGGAATGGGCTGGGCACAGCGCAACTCGTAACCCAGCGTGATCTCGACAATCTGGATTTTGTCGCCGCGCTGTGCGAAACGGCTTTCCAGCTCCAACTTGATGATTTTGCCCAGTTCTACTTCAGCCAGTCGGATGTTGCCAAAGTCGTCGTATTCGACGATCATTCCCGGGATCTTTGCGAGCTCTTCTTTGCTGAAATGCTCGGCGATGCCCTCAGCGATCACGCACAGGCCGTCCTGGCGTCCCTTCACACGCCGCTTGAGGATTGCCCCTTCCAGCACGTCGCACACTTCGCGGATTGTGATGTCCTTTTTGCCAAATTCCTCCGCGATGATCGTCAGCGTGGCCCCGGCGGCTTTCCCGATGCCCAGAGCAAGATGTCCGGCCTTTCGGCCCATCGACACAACCACGTACCAGCGATTCGTCGTACGACTGTCTTCCATCAGGTTCTTGACCAGCTGGGCGCCCAGGTGCCGCGCTGTCTGGTAACCAAACGTGGGAATGTTACCAGGCAGCGGCAGGTCGTTGTCGATTGTTTTCGGCACATGGGCAATCTTCACTTTCAAGTCCGGGTGCCGTGCCAGCGTGCTGGCCGCAAACGCTGTGTCGTCACCACCAATCGTGATCAGGTAATCCAGGCCCAGTTCGTTCAACGCCTTCACCGCGTTGCGCATCCGCTCTTCCGTTTTCGTCGGATTGGCCCGCGACGTGCGCAGGATCGAACCGCCTTCGAAGTGGATGCGAGAAACGTCCTCGATTCTCAACGGACGCACATGCGTGGCATCGCCGCGTTCCAACCATTTGTAACCATCAAGAATACCAATTACTTCAAGGCCGTGCTCAATGGCCTCGATTGTAGCAGCACTGATTACGCCGTTGATGCCCGGAGCCGGGCCACCCCCCACCAGGATTCCGAGCCGTTTCCCTTCCAAACTCATTTTCCGCCTCCGCTACCATTGAAGTTGAAAACACTGGTTCACGAACAGCAATCCCAAGCGCTCAACGCGTTTAACACCTTCGTCTCTCTTCTTGTCCAAATCCGGCAGAAACCCAGGTCTTATCGCCGGTGCCCTTTACCACCACGCCGGCGGATGTGCGGAACTCCGCCGCACCCAAAGACAGAAAATGCACAAACTTCACAGGATGGCAACCTTTTGCCCCTTACCCAACCGCCTCGGGTAACCCAAAACAGCTTCTTGACCAAGCGGCACACCCGGTTCAGACACAAGACAAAACCTGCCATGTGGTGACCAGCTGAACCGCTCCATGCCAACCCGCTGGGAACTGCCGCACGCCAGACGATTTCCATGAACCGTTCAACCCGTTGAGCTGTACGCCGGCTCTGTCCCCAAAAAATGACGAGCAATCTGTTCAGGCGGGAGGGCACTTCCGGGAGTGAGTAGCAAGATTGCTGTTACCGGTAAATCTAAGCATCTTGCGCTCAAAATGCAACCCGACTTCGCCAACAGCGCAAGAAATTTCTCATCTTGAGCTCTGCAGACCTCAGCAACTAAGTTTGGAGAAGTCGTTTCCATGCCGCCGCGTACCGTGATTTGCCTTGCCAGCGAACTCTCGGTTTCCTACTTTAGCTTAGTGTTGGTCAGCTACAGGTCGGTGTGAATCCGCCATTTCAACGGGAAAAGAAACGATGAACCGCAGGCGGCCCCAAAGCTTCGCGAGCGGCATCCCCCAGTCGGTGACGTTACCCTCCTACGGCAAGATCAATCTCGGCCTCTCCGTGTGCTACAAGCGTCCCGACGGTTACCATGAAATCCGCACACTGTTCCAGCAAATCGACCTGGCAGATCAGCTGACGTTCACCTTACAGAAGCAAGGGGTCAGTTTGTCGTGTAACCTACCGGGGGTACCGACGGACGAACGAAACCTCTGTCTCCGGGCTGCTCACTTCCTTCAAGACCGCATTGGCCGACGCACACCGGGCGTCCACATTGAGCTTCGCAAACGCATCCCGCCGGGTGGCGGGCTCGGAGGGGGCAGCAGCAACGCAGCCGTCACTCTGGTAGCTCTGAACCACCTTTGGGAACTGAACTTGCCCCTGACCACCCTTCGGAGCCTTGCTCGCAAACTGGGAGCGGATGTGCCGTTCTTCCTTCTGGGGGGTACGGCCCTCGCTTCGGGCATTGGCGACCATCTGGAACCGGTGGAAATGTGGGAAACTCCGTGGATCGTGGTGGTCTGTCCAAGTCTACATATTTCGACAGCTTGGGCCTACAAGGAGCTGAAAATTGGCTTGACAAAGAAGGGGGAATGTGGTAAATTCCAAAGCTTTTTGAGGGCTCGGCCCCGGCTCTCGGCCTGGTCACAGTGGTTGGAGAACGACTTCGAGCGCGTGGTTCTCCCGGCATTCCCCAAGCTGATGGAACTGAGGGGGGAATTGCTTGTACAGGGGGCTGAGATGGCGAGCCTGTCTGGAAGCGGCGCTTGTTTGTTCGGCCTGTTTGCAGACCGAGAAAAGGCGCACAATGCCGCCCAGAAGGTGGGGGAAAAGACGGCGTCCTTTTTGGCCCGTCCCACCCGCTGGGGCTACTCTGAGATCAGCACAGTTTTTGCGCGTTGATCTTGCACGCGAGGGGATAGGGACGCGGAAGGAGCCTGGTCATGGAGGTTACGGACGTCACCATCAGCTTGCGGGACGAGGAGAAACTCCGGGCTTTCGTGAACGTGGTGCTGGACGGCGAATTCGTCATTCACGGCCTCAAGGTCATTCGGGGACGGAACGGATTCTTCGTGAGTATGCCCAGCCGTCGGTTGCCAGATGGAACGTACCGCGACATCGCGCATCCAATCACGGCGGACTGCCGACGGCGGATCGAGAAAGCAGTTCTCCGAGAGTACGAAAAGGCGCTCAAGGCGCGTTCCGACAAATCGTTGGACATGTAGAAGGGGCGTGGGAACCTGGTGAGCACGCTGCGCCAATGCACCGCCCCAGCGACGAATTGACGTACTCGTAAGTCTGCTACAACACTGGGGCGTGGCCAAGCGGTAAGGCACGGGGTTTTGGTCCCCGGATTCGGAGGTTCGAATCCTCCCGCCCCAGCGAAAGGGGTGTTAACCCCAACAGGATACCGACATTCTGGTTGACCGAGGCTCGGTCGTCCGTTGTCTTGATCAAGGCACGCAACAAAGCGAGAATTCGCCGGGTACTGCGCGCCGCACAAGACATGGCGAAAGCCCTGGGTGGTTTTCGTCATTTTTGTTGTCTGGCCGACAGAGGAGGAGGGCAAAGTCCTCACCGGCAGGGCGACTAAGGGAGAGAAAATGTGCGGAAATCTTAAAATCTTCTCAGGAAACGCCAATCATCCCCTGGCGGAGAAGATCGCCGACGCCTACGGTGTGTCCCTCGGTGAGTTGCGGTTGCGGAAGTTCAGCGACGGCGAGATCTGGGCCAAATTCAACGAGAACATTCGCGGTGCAGACGTCTTTCTGGTGCAGCCGACCAATGCCCCGTCCGACAATCTGATGGAACTGCTGATCATGCTGGATGCGGCGCGACGGGCCTCTGCACGGCGGATCACGGCGGTGATTCCCTACTTTGGCTACGCCAGACAGGACAGAAAGGACCAACCTCGGGTGTCCATCACCGCCAAGCTGGTGGCCAATCTCATCACGAAGGCCGGAGCGGATCGCGTGCTGACCATGGACCTGCACGCAGCCCAAATTCAAGGTTTTTTTGACATCCCTTTGGACCATCTGTACTCCGCCACCATTTTCTGCGACTACTACCGGCAGATGGACATTCCTGATCTGGTCGTCATGGCTCCAGACGTTGGCGGCATCCGCATGGCCCGGGCTTACGGTAAACGTCTCGGGGCACCGCTGGCCGTCATTGACAAACGCAGGCCGGAGGCCAACATTTCCGAGGTGATGAATGTCATCGGCGACGTGGCTGGCAAGAATATCTTGATTGTCGACGACATCATTGACACTGCTGGTACGCTAACCGAGGCTGTGTACGCCCTCAAAAGAAACGGGGCGAAGAAGATCTACGCAGCGTGCACCCACGCCATTCTCTCCGGACCCGCCATCGAGCGGATCCAGAAGTGCGAGCCTCTTGAGGAGCTGGCTGTAACGGACACCGTTTGGATTCCAGAGGAGAAACGGATTCCCAAGATCCGGGTTCTGACCGTCGCCAATCTGTTTGCGGAGGCGATCAAACGGATTCACAACGAGGAGTCGATCAGTATCTTGTTCGACTGAAAGCACCGAAATAAGGGTGAAAGGTAAAGAGATGGAGCAAGTTGTCCTGAATCTCGAAAAGCGCGAATTGAGCACCAAGGGCGCCGTTAACGCGTTGCGTCGCGAGGGCAAGATTCCCGGCATCCTGTACGGAGCGCATCAGAAGCCGACCCCGATCGCCGTGGACGAGAAGGAGTTCCGCCGCGCTTACAGCAGCGGCCACTCCCTGATCGACGCCAAGCTGGGTCGCACGAAGAAACGCGTAGTCATTCGCGAGGTGCAGCGGCATCCCGCACGGGGCGACATTCTGCACATCGACCTGATGGCCGTCACTGCGGGCGAGAAGATGACGCTGAACATCCCGGTGCACCTCGTTGGCGAAGCCAAAGGCGTCAAACAAGGTGGCATTCTGCATCAGGAACTTTACGAACTCGAAGTCGAGTGCTTGCCCAGCCAGGCGCCGGAAGTGCTCGAAATTGACATCTCCGAGCTGGCCATCGGCGACGCCATCCACGTTGCGGACGTGAAAATCGAAAACGCCGACATTCTCACTCCAGGCGATTCGATGATCGTGACTGTGCTGGCGCCGCGCGTGGGCGCTGAAGCCGTGGCAGAAGAAGTGACCGAAGAAGAGGCTGGAGCCGAGCCCGAGGTGATCGGCCGCAGGGAAGACGAGACGGAAGGCGATTAACGTAAGACTGGCGATGCCCGGCCAAGACACCCCGGAGGCCTCCGAGGACCGCAAATTTTTGGTGCTCGGGCTTGGAAACCCGGAACCACGTTATTTTTGGACACGACACAACATCGGGTTTCGGGTCGCAGACCATCTTGCCGGGCGGTTGGGCCTCGAGTTCCAAGAGGAACGTCACGCCTGGGTCACACCCTGGACGGTTGTCCCGGACAGCACAACGCACCTTTGCCTGGCCAAGCCGACGACTTACATGAACCGCAGCGGTCTGGCCGCGGGTTACCTCCTGCGCCTTTACGACCTGCAGCCGGGCCAGCTTCTCGTGGTTTGTGACGACGTCCATCTTCCTTTTGGCCGCCTCCGTTTGCGCCCAAAAGGAAGCGACGGAGGCCACAACGGACTCGCTTCTGTGATTGACTGGCTGGGTACCCAGGCGTTTCCACGTTTGCGAATCGGGATCGGTGCCGATTTTGGCCCCGGCGAGCTGATTGACTACGTCTTGTCCGACTTTACGGACGAAGAAGAAAAGCTGTTGCCGGGAATTATCCAGCGTGCCGGCGACGCCGTTCTCACGGTGGCGCGCGAGGGGCTGGAAAAAGCCATGTCCGTTTTCAACCGCTGAGGCTGCGCCGTCCTGCAGACACACCGTCGCTGGAGAGGTGTTGGGGTCCTCTCCCGACGGGTGGACGTCCGCAGAACCAGCGCACCTTGGCTGTCCCTCTAAGCTTCGGACCGCAACGTCTCTGAGAGGCAGGGAGGAAAAGAGAAAATGGTTGCACCCATCGCTGCAAGTCTGCTCGCACTCGCATTTGTGGTTTACCTCGCGCTCGACGTTCTTCGGAGCGATCAGGGCAACGAACGCATGGTCCAGATCTCCCAGATGATTCAGGCTGGAGCACGGGCTTTTTTGAAGCGCGAGTACATCTACGTCAGCATGTTTGTGTTTGTAATCGCGGTTCTGATGGCCATTGCGCCCCTGTTTTCGGACGTCGAGCTCGGGTGGCGGACCAGCGTTGCCTTCATCTTCGGGTCCGTGATGTCGGGGCTGGCGGGTTACATTGGCATGAGCATCGCCACGCGCGCCAACGCTCGCACCACTGAAGCCGCCAGAACCAAAGGTCTCAAGGGTGCGCTGAGCGTTGCCGTCTCTGGCGGCGGCGTGATGGGCATGAGTGTGGTCGGTCTGGCTCTGCTGGGTTTGGCGATCACTTACATCGTCTTCCACGGCGAGCCAGTAGTCGTGAACGGTTACGCCATGGGCGCCAGCCTTGTCGCTCTGTTCGCACGCAGCGGTGGTGGGATCTTCACCAAAGGTGCGGACATGGGTGCCGACCTGGTCGGCAAGGTCGAAGCGGGCATCCCCGAGGACGACCCGCGTAACCCCGCCGTGATTGCCGACAACGTGGGCGACAACGTGGGCGATGTGGCCGGGCTTGGTGCAGACCTGCTGGAATCGTACGTTGAGTCGATGGTCGCATCCATGGCTCTGGCTTCCGCGCTGGGCATCGCGGCACCTCAACTCAAGCTGTTGCCGATGTACATCGCAGCAGTCGGCATCGTGGGTTCGATCATCGGTATCCTGTACGTGAAGTGGGCAGCCAAAGACAACCCGCAAAGCGCTCTCATGGGTGGCACGTACGTGAGCGCCATCATCACCATGCTTGGCGCCTACTTCGTGGTCAAAACCTACGGCGTCGAGTTCGAAGGGTACTCCAAACTCGGGCCTTTCTGGGCAACGGTGGCTGGCGTCGTTTCGGGCATCATCGTGGGCTTCACAAGCGAGTACTTCACGTCCGCCAAATATCGCCCCGTACGGAGGCTGGCGGAAGAATCGCAGAGTGGCCCGGCCATCACCGTCACCGGCGGTCTGGCGGTCGGCATGATGTCCACGGCCATTCCGGTCATTGTGCTGGCCGTGGCCGTATGGCTGGCCTACCATTTTGCGGGTGTGTACGGCGTTGGCATGGCGGCCTTCGGGATGCTGGCAACCACTGGCATGGTGGTGTCGGTGGACAGCTACGGTCCCGTGGCCGACAACGCGGGGGGCATCGCTGAAATGGCCGAGCTCGACCCCAGTGTGCGGAAGATCACGGACAATCTGGATGCCGTGGGCAACACAACCGCGGCCATCGGTAAGGGCTTTGCGATCGGGTCAGCAGCTTTCGCAGCCATGGGTCTGCTGGTGGCTTACATGCACGCAGTCGGTCTGAAAGTTGCCGACATCAAGGACCCCAACGTGCTGATGGGTCTGCTGCTTGGCGGCATGCTGCCGTTTCTGTTCTCGTCGATGCTGTTCCAGGCCGTGAGTAAGGCCGCCTTCAAGATGATCGACGAGGTGCGGCGTCAATTTCGCGAGATTCCAGGCCTGCTGGAAGGCAAAGCCTTGCCCGACCCCGAGTCTTGCGTGGACATTAGCACCCGCGGTGCCATTCAGGGCATGTTGTTGCCTGGTACGATGGCCATCGTGACCCCGCTGTTCGTGGGGCTGGTCTTCGGTCCAGCTACATTGGCTGGTCTCCTGGTTGGCGCTGTGGTCACCGGTGTCATGCTCGGCATCCAGATGGCCAATTCCGGCGGAGCCATGGACAACGCGAAGAAGTACATCGAAGAAGGTCATTTCGGGGGCAAGGGCAGCGAAACACACAAAGCTGCTGTGATTGGCGACACGGTCGGTGATCCTCTCAAGGACACGGTCGGTCCATCAATCAACATCTTGATCAAGTTGATGTCAGTCATCTCGCTGGTGTTCGCGCCGCTGCTCCGTTAGCGGCCGATCGTACCGGCGGGAGCCGTGTAGGTTCACCGTTTCATGGAGGAAAGACGTGCTGAGACCGTACGAAACAACATTCGTCATCGATTCACTGCTTCGGATGGATGAGATCGACGAAACCATCCGACGCTACCTGCGGTTCATCTCAGCCAACGGCGGTCAGATTCGCCGCTTGGAGCGTTGGGGCAAGAGGCGTCTCGCCTACGAGATCCGAAAGCGCCAGTACGGCTACTACGTTTACGTACGCTACGACGCCCCACCCACGATTGTGGCCGCGCTGGAACACGAGTTTCGCCTCGATGAGTCCATCCTGCGTTACCTCACAATCCAGCTGACCAAGCGCGCGCTGCAGAAGGAACAGCGTTTGCTTGAGCAGGGGCTCATCAAAGAGGGCGGCGTAGAGCTGGACGAAAAACCCCAGGCTCAGCCGAAACCGGCCGAGAAACCCGCGGAGCAATCCGAACCGGCGGAAGCGGAAACCGCAACCGAACAAGCTTCTGAGGGTGAAGCGGCCGAAGCAGCTCCAGCCGCTCCTGAGAGCAGCGACGCTCAAAGCACCGAAGAAGCAGCTCCTGCACAGGCCGCCGAGGAAACCGAGCAGAAAGAGCAATCCTGAGCAACAGCAGCCCAATTTTGCTGAGTCTGCAACGAGGGTAAGCTACGTGGCCGCTGGCGTCCTCGCCGCGAGCCACGGGGAGTTCTTTGATAATGACAAGTTACCGCATGCCGGACATCAACACGGTGCTGATTGCGGGAACCGTTGTGGAAGAGCCTCAGCTCTCCCGAACGGATTCCGGCCGCACGGTCGGCACCTTCCGGATCAGCAGCATTCGCCGCTTCCGCGACAACAGCGGACAGTGGCGCGAGAACCGCTGCGAGGTCGGCGTGGTCGTGCATCAACGCCTCGCCGAGCTCTGTCAGCGCTACCTCAGGGTCGGCAGCCCAGTCCTTCTGGACGGCGAGCTCCAAAGCCGCAGCGTCGAGGAAGGCGGCACAGCACGAACCATTTTGGAGATTCGCGCGCGCCGGGTTCAGTTCCTCGACCGCACCGGCCGTACCGACCTGGCAGCCCAGGCTCAGCCCGCCAGGTCAGCTGAAGCATCCGAGCCGGCCGAACCTGAGGAACCAGCAGCGCCCAGTGAATTCGACTTCGGCTACAGGGACCTCGAGCTCTGAAGTTCCTGGCCAGCAAATTGATGTGGTGAGAATCCGAAAGAGGGAAGTACCATGCTCAGAAGAAAACGTGTTTGCCGTTTCTGTGAAGAAGGTGAAATCTACATCGATTACAAAGACGAGCGCAAGCTCCGCCGCTTCATCACAGAACAGGGCAAGATCATTCCACGGCGCACTTCCGGTACGTGCGCCAAGCATCAACGCCAGCTTGTTCGGGCCATCAAGCGCGCCCGTCATCTGGCTTTGCTTCCGTTCGTTGCCGAAATGACCAGGTAGTGGAGCCAACCATGAAAGTTATCCTGAAACAGGAAGTCGAGAAACTCGGAAATCCGGGCGACATCGTGACGGTTAGGGACGGTTACGCCCGCAACTATCTCTTGCCGCGTGGTCTCGCCGTGCCGGCTACACCCGGCAACCTGCGCGCCATCGAGGAGGAAAAGAAGCTCGCGGAACTCCGGGCCAACCGTGAGAAACGCGCTGCCGAGAAGTTGGCCGAAAAGCTCAACTCCGTATCCGTGACGGCCACAGTCTCCGTGGGCGAAGAAGACAAGATCTTCGGCGCCGTGACGTCCCAGACCATTGCCGAACTCCTGAAAGAGAAGGGCTACGACATCGACCGTCGCAAGATCCACCTCGAGGAGCCCATCAAAGCACTGGGCATCTACGACGTGCCCATCAAACTGCACCCCGAGGTGGAAGCCAAGGTCAAAGTCTGGGTAGTGCGCGAGTAAAGCGGTCCCTACAAATCCCCTGCTTTTTGACTCGTCTCTCGCCGGGCGGGCAGACTCTACGGTCTGCTCACCGGCGAGTTCTGCTCTCGGCCCCCTTCGGCCCGGACTGCAGTCCGCCCTTCGTTACACGAATCCTCCACGCTCTTCCGACGAGCAAACTCCCGTGCACTCTAAACCGACATCTCCTTGGAGACTCCAGGTTGCCCCAGAATCCCTCGTTTTCCCACCCAACGAGCCCAACCGCAAACCGTCTGCGAGAAAAGCCGCCAGAACAGCACCCTGCCTTGTCCTCGTTCCGCCACCACCCACCTAAGAGTTCCTGCGTCTTCCGCCTGACCTGCGTACACCTCCCCGGTCTCCGCTGGACTACCAACAGTCCTCCACTTGAGGCACACCCCCTACCTGTCCGCTAAAAGACGTTGTGGGGGACACCCCCTGTCAGCTGTTCACCCGCAGCCACACAAACGTCTACAGCAAGTCGCCTCTGCAGCCCATCCAGACCGCTCCACGAATCTGAACCTGCCAGCACCGCGACCCCATCAACTCCCAGCAGGTGGAACCCCAGAGCGATCTCTAAGCTCGAAAGGCGGTTCCCCCAGCAAGTGTCAAGCCGTTCCAAGGTGTCCACGAGTTCCCACGAGAAAACAGAGAAATCCTTGACCCCTTTTGCCTTGACTTTCAACGGACCTTTTGTTAACGTTAACAGATCGCAATGTGTGCCGTCGAGCCTGGCACCGTCGCACCAATCTTCGTGCAAACTGTTGCTGGGTTCCCGTACTGTTGCAGCAGAACCATTTTCCGCAGTAAGCGTTCCGGAGTCACTCCAGGTACCAAAGCATTTCTCCCGATTTCCAGGCGTTGTCAACGTCCGGAATGGTGGTTGAATTTTCAAGCGAAGGGAGCAGAGCCATGATGCGTCACATCCTCACAGCTGTTCTGCTTGTTGGCCTGGTTGCTCTGTTCGGCTGCCAGAGTCAACAGCCGCAAAAGTTCACCGGAGCAAGGGGGGAAGTGAAACTCATCGTCCTGGATCCGGGCCATTTCCACGCTGCTCTCGTCCTGAAAACCTCGTACGATCAGGTGGACACCACGGTACACGTTTACGCGCCGGAGGGTCCAGAGCTGGAAGACTGGATCAGCCGCGTCCAGGGGTTCAACTCTCGACCGGAGAATCCGACACACTGGGCACTGAAGATTTACAAAGGCCCCGACTACCTGGAACGCATGCTCAAGGAAAAACCCGGCAACGTGGTCGTGCTGGCCGGCAACAACAAGCGCAAAACGGAGTACATCAAGAAAAGCGTTGATGCCGGGCTGAATGTCTACTCCGACAAACCCATGTGCATTGATCCCAAAGGTTTCCAGCTCCTCAAGCAGGCTTTCGCCTCCGCCGACCAGCACCACGTGCTCCTCTACGACATCATGACAGAACGCTACGAAATCACGACCATTCTGCAGCGTGAACTGGTCAACAACCCCGATGTCTTCGGTGAACTCCAGGTGGGTAGTTTGGAGGATCCGGCGGTTACGAAAGAGAGCGTTCACCATCTGTTCAAGTACGTGGCCGGCAAACCCATCAAGAGACCCGGCTGGTATTTCGACGTCAACCAGCAGGGTGAGGGCATCGTAGACGTCTCCACTCACCTGGTCGATCTCGTACAGTGGGAGTGTTTCCCGGGCGAGGCCATCGACACGACCCAGATCCAGGTGTTGGCCGCCAAACATTGGCCCACGATGGTCACAAAATCGCAGTTCCAAAAAGTGACTGGCCTTCCGGACTTCCCCGACTTCCTCAAGGACAAACTCACACCTGACGGGGTGCTTCCGTACTACTGCAACGGCCAGATCGACTACACCATCCGGGGTATCCATGCTCGTGTGTCCGTCATCTGGGAGTTCGAAGCACCGCCCGGCGCTGGCGACACGCATTTCTCCATCATGAAGGGCTCCAAAGCCCACGTCGTCATCGAGCAGGGGAAGGAGCAAAACTACCGGCCTGAACTCTACGTCTTTCCCGCTCCAGGAGCAGACAAGACCTCCCTCGGCGAGACGCTGAAAACAGCCATCGGCAACTTGCAGACGCGCTACCCGGGAGTGGATTTGGAGCCCTACAAGAAAGGCTGGCACGTCATCATCCCCGACAAGTACAGAGTGGGACACGAAGCACACTTCGCTCAGGTCACGCGTAAGTACTTGCGCTTCCTCGTCCAGGGAAAACTCCCCGACTGGGAAGTGCCCAACATGATTGCCAAGTACTACACAACGACCACCGCGTTGAAATTGGCTCGACAGAGCGACAAAAAGTAACCCGTTTTGCGCGAAAGGATCTGGCAAGGGGCGCCACGAGCGCCCCTTCTTTTTTTTTCAAACAGCCTCTTCCCGCAGGCTCCCATTGAACCAGGGTCGATGTCCCCCCACCCCCCGCCGATTTGTAGCCACACCGCCCGGGTGACGGCAACGCGCCCCTCGCTCTCCGGGACAGCACTCCGCCCCAAGACCTCTCTTCCCGTTGGAGTCCGTGCACGCCGCTTCCCGCGCCACAGCCTCAAAGCACAGGGAGAATCACGCCCCTTCCATTTGCGCCCACGGGCAAACTCTTCGGTCCTTGCAGAGTCATTCGGTGTCTCAATCAAACCGACTAACACGAGGGCCTCTCGAAATTTCCTCTTTGATCCTGCACTCCGAAATGGTAGATTAAAACGATGATCGCTTACCCCGTGCGGCACCAACACGACCACAACCTGAACTCTTTCATGAATCGACGTTCGCCGACAACGACTCTACAGAGACGAATGCACCCCAAGTCTGTACGCTACGGTGTCTTCTTTGCAGCCGTCTTCCTCCTCACCGCAACCCCCATCTTTGCTCAGGAGGTAGATCTGCCGCGCGAACACTGGGCCTACACATTCATTGAACGACTTGAAGTCCGAGGGCTGGTTAACGGCCCGCTTACTCGGGTAAAGCCGTGGTCCAGAGCCCAGACTGTGGAAATGATTCGGCAGGTGCAAAGAGCCCTGCTTCACAACCCTTCTGCTCTCAGCCCCACCGAAAAGGCGCTTTTCAGGCAATTGCAGTCGGACTTCTCGGAAGAATTGGGTTCGCCACCGAATCTGCCACCTGAGCCGCACCTGCTCACGATCCAGGACAGTACACTCTCGGTAAAACTTGACGGTGTTTTCCGCGAAAACATCCCCTCAAAGCACGGGAGTTACTTCGCACCAGCGGAGTTGCGTTCCGAGACAACCGCGGGCGGCATCATCCGAGCCCTGGTGCAACCGGGGCTGTGGATCGGCGTTGACGTCCGCAACACGGCAATCCGAGGAGGAGTGGTTCCTCCCACGGAGCGGTTCGATCCGTCCCAGGGGACGCCGTTCGTCACATCCGGGAAGAATGTCTTCCAAGACCAGGCTGCTGCCTACTTCGCCTTCAAATTGCCCTGGTTTCGTCTCCAGATCGGCCGCGACGCCGTGTGGTGGGGACCGAGCGCCCGCGAAGCCCTCACTCTTTCGCCCAATCTCCCCTTGTTCGACCTCGTACGCGCTGACGCCCGCTGGAAACGCCTTCGTTTCACGGCTGTTCACGCAGAGCTGCGCAGCCATTTTGGTCGCAAGTATTTGGCCGCCCACAGGCTCGAGTGGGAAGTGAAACCCGGTCTGTACCTCGCCGGTAGCGAAACCGTCGTGTACGGAAACCGACCGGTGGAAATGGCGTATCTGAATCCGATCATGCCTTACCACGTCGCCGAACACCACCTGGGCGATCTCGACAACAACAACATCAGTTTCGAAGCCTGGTGGCGTGTGCGTCCGGGTCTGGCGGTCTACGGAGAGTTCTTCATCGACGACATGACGCTTTCGGAACCGCTCTTCAAGTACTGGGGCAACAAGTTCGCGTTCAGCGCGGGCTCTCACTGGGTCAATCCGCTTGGCATTTCCGACAGCGATTTCACTTTGGAGTACGCACGGATTGAACCGTTCGTGTACACACATTACGACTCGATCAACCGTTACCAGCACTACAACCGATCCGTCGGCCACTGGCTCGGGCCAGACGGCGACGACTGGAATCTCGCTTTTTCGCGCTACTTTGGCCGCGACCTGCGTGTGCAATTGGCTTTTACACAAACGAGGAAAGGAAAGGGCAGTTTGAACGTAGCGCACACACAGGCTGATTCGGACACCAAAACCTTCCTGGAAGGCGTTGTGGAGCGACGCCGAGTTTTGCACTTCGGCCTTCGCCAGCAGCTGTGGCGAGACGTTTTCATCACTCTGAGGTACGAGAAGTGGTGGGTTCACAATCCGCACCGTGAGCTCGGCAACGCTTCAGGGAGAGCCTTTCTGGCCTCCCTTTACGTGAACTACTGAGATTTGTCGGACTCGCGCCTACCCCGCCTCACGTTCACGGCAGAAAACCTGTCACCCGGGTTCCCTCTGCGAGCGTCCCTGGGCAGGTTGGGCGCATCCCGTCGGAACAAACTGGGCTTTCTCGGGAACTGCGTTCTACGGGGAGAGAACGTTCGCACCCCGCCCCTCTGGGCGGGCTCGACCACTTCAGTCAAGGATTTCAACGGGCATGAATTGTCCACTTGGTTTGGCCGTCTTGTTTTTCAGTGCTGTGTACGCAGGTCTTTTGCTGTGGCTGCGAAGCGGTGTGCGTAGAGCGCACTGGGAGGATCAAAACCCAACTACCGCTGAGCCGCTCCCGCGTGTCAGCGTCGTTGTGCCAGCGCGGAACGAGGAGCGACATCTTGGACGCTGTCTGCACGCTCTGAGTCGCCAGGACTACCCGACGGAGCTCCTGGAGGTCGTGGTCGTTGACGATCGCTCCTGGGACACCACGCCCAGCATCATCGCCCGGTACGCGGCGAAGCATGCCAACTTTCGCTCCGTTCGCGTGAAAACGCTGCCGCCCGGTGTTGCCCCCAAGAAGCACGCCCTGCATCAGGGCATCCGGCTTGCCAATGGCGAGATCGTGCTGACGACAGACGCCGACTGCGAACCGCCGCCGACGTGGGTGCGCGAAATGGCTTCCCGCTTTGCAGCGGACACAGGCATGGTACTCGGGTTCTCCCCGCTCACTCTCGGTCGTCTTTCGCGCCTGGCCGAAGCCCTGTTCCGTCTGGACTCGGTCGCTCTGGCCTCACTGGCTGCTGCCGGGGTCGGCATTCGCTACCCCCTCACGTGCTCGGGTCGCAATCTGGGATACCGCAAGGCAGTGTACGAAGAGCTCGGTGGCTTCGGCAGATACCAGAGCGTCGGCTCCGGGGATGACGACCTTTTCCTGGCAAGAGTACGGGATGAAACAAGTTGGCACGTTCGCTACGCTTTCGCGAAAACGAGCCAGGTTCCAGCTGAACCACCGACCTCGCTGCGCGCCCTCTGGAACCAGCGCACACGGCACGCCTCCAAAGGCGTCATCTACGCCAGGCCCATCACGGTGGGGCTCGTTCTGCTTTACCTCTACAACCTGGCGTTCCTGGTGCTCGGCTGGGTTAGCCTCTGGGTGGGCGTGGCCCGAGTTTTCTTCCTGCTGAGTTGGACACTGAAGAGCGGTTCGGAATGGCTGCTCTTGGCGCGCACCGCGCGCTACCTCGACTTTCGCGCACCGGTGTTTTTGGTTCCTCTGGTCACCATCTTTCACGCTTTCTACGTGACGGTCTTTGGGCTGGCGGGCCAGTTCCGCAGTTTCGAGTGGAAGGGGCACCACTACCGTCCGACTACACATTTGGGAGGTTTGGATTGAGTCATTTGCTGTCAGATGTCCTCGTCCTCGTCACCACAGTCTACGTCCTCGGCGTTCTCGCTTTCGTTGTCGGGCTGTACCTCCCAGAACCCTTGCGCAAACCCAACCGACGACGCGTTTCTGTGGTCGTTGCCGCGCGAAACGAGCAGGATCGGATTGGCAACCTCCTCCACGATCTCACGCACCAAACCTACCCAGAAGACCTGTACGAAATCATCGTGGTTGACGACGGCTCTTCGGACCGCACAGCCACGGTGGTTCGGGCAGCGCAGGCGGAACACCCGAACGTGCGGCTTCTGCACGTTGCCGAGACTCCCACCTGGATGAGTCCCAAAAAGTTCGCTCTTGAGCAGGGTATCCGTGCCGCCCGGGGCGAAATCATCCTGACCACAGACGCCGATTGCCGCGTAAGCAACGCCTGGATCGAGACGGTACTGTCGTACTTTCACGATGACGTCGGCATGGTTGTGGGCTTTTCCCAAATGGGCAGACCACGCGAGAAACGCAGCCTGCTTGAAAGGCTGCAGGCGCTAGACTTCCTCTCGTTGATGGGCGCTGCAGCAGGAGCGTGCCAGATTCGCTTTCCCCTTGCCGGGTCCGGGCAAAACCTGGCCTACAGGAAAGAAGCCTTCCTCTCCGTCGGGGGGTACAGTCAGGTGGGTCACCGCGTCTCCGGCGACGACGTCCTTCTGCTTCAGCTCGTACGCAGGCAAACCGACTGGCGAATCGTTTTCGCCTTCGATCCACGAGCCCACGCAACTACTGAACCAGAAAAGACGCTTTCGGCCTTGCTCAACCAGCGACGGCGCTGGGCCTCCAACGGCGTTTACCAGTTTTTTCTCAATCAACCGTTCTTTCTGTACGCCCTGAACACGTTTACCCTGAACCTCTTCATCCTTGCGGGATTTCCCGTCGCTCTGTTTACCGGCGGCCTCAGCCTGGTTGGTTCCGCCTTCGCGGCCAAGGCTTTGGCCGAGCTGGTTCTGCTACTCAGAGCGGGACAGCTTTTCGGCCGGCTGGACTTGCTCAAAGTCTACCCGCTCTGGGTGATCCTACAGATCCCTTACGTCGTGCTGGTGGGGATTGGCGGAACCTTTGGAAACTTCACCTGGAAGGGAAGACCGCACAAGGCTGTCATCAGTCCAGCTGGGTTTTCGCCTCCGGAGGCCAAGGCGAAGCACCCCACCGGAGTCTGACGCCGCGCGGGGTTCCTGCGGCACGCCCGTAGCCCCGACAGGATTCCGTGTGCACCCGGGGCGAGCCTCGAAAAGGGATCCGCCGCGTGGGCAACCCACGGCTCTTCGTCCGCAGGAGACGGTTGCCAACGCACGTCACAAACGCGCTCCGGCGTCGCGAAGCTCAAAGCCAGAGCGAGGCCCTTTGCTGCCCTGCGCTCTTTACGACGTCTGTAACGAGCCGACGGGAAGGCTCCAGGTCCGCCCGCGGAGCGAGCCAGAGCAAACCACGCGGTCCGATTGTAGCCCCAATCCCGGGCTGTACGTCGCACGCTCCAAACGGTTTTGCAAACTTTTCCGTTCAGGCACAGGCATGTCCCGATGACGCTCCGACCTTTGACACGAGCCCTCGCCAATGCCTTCTGGCAGCGGCCGATGAACAGCAGCACGGAAATTCGGATTACCCGTCTGTGCACACAGCGTTGCCGGCAGTGCAGTGTGTACGAACGTCGAACCAAGCCTCCGAGCCTTTCCCTGGAGGCTTTCGAACACATCTGCACCGAGCTGAGCGCTTACGGTGCGTACATCGGCTTCGTGTCCGGAGGTGAGGCCACGCTTGTACCCGAATTGCCGGAAATGCTTCGGCTCGCGAAGCGCACCTTTGCGCTCGAGACCACGCTGGTCACGGGCCTTTACAACACGCGGGCAGTAATCGAGCGCGTAGGCCGGGTTGCGCTGGAGCTCGGCATCAACATTCAGACCTCCCTCGACGGCTACGGGGAGCTTGGCGACAACCTGCGCGGCGTTCCCAACTTCGCCGAGACCGTTCTGGACCGAATGGCTCTCCTCTCCTCCCTGCGCAGGCATTCGGACTCCCTTCTGTACGTGAACATCGTTCTGAACGCCCTCAACCTGCCGCAGGTCCCGGAACTGGTGGCGCGCGCTCAGGATCTGGGCTGGAAGGTCACAGTTGGCCTCTACCACTCGCTCACCGAGACCACTCGTGCCGACGACGAACTACGGTTGAAGCCCTCCTCGCTGCTACGGAAAACACTGGACCAACTGGCGCAGAACCCAAACATCTTGAACCTACCCGCCTTCCTCGAAGGCATCGAGTCTTTTCTGGCCACTGGACGCAACCCCGTTTGCCCTTTTGTCGATGACCGCTTTTTCGCCACTCGCGTCACCATCATGGAGAACGGAGACGTCCACTTGTGTTGGGGCGGACCCATCGGCAACCTTTTCCGACAGTCGTTGCGCGAGATCTTCCAGAGTCCCGCCTACGCACGGCGTCTTGAGGCTTACCGACACTGCCCCGGCTGCTGGACCACCTGTTACACCCAACGCTACCTCTTGATGCACCCGCGCAGTGGTCGCGAGCTCCGGCAGAACTTGCAAAAAGTACTCGGACTCAAACGTCCGACCAGATCCTGAAATCGACAAAACGCTCCCGAACACGTCGGAACCATCCGAAACCCTTCTTCCCCCGCGAGCCGTCTTCTTCCCGGTTGACAAAAAAAACGCTGCCAGGCCTTCGGTCCCACACTTCTCGCTTGGGTTCTGCGAAATGCCCACTTGCTCAGACCGCGGGTTTCTCAGTCACTGGCGCGAAGCTTGCCCTTTTAGGGTCACGAAATCTGACCCGCTGTGACGTCGCGCCTGTTCTTCTGAGCAGACGGCAGCGTTTTCACCCTTGTGGGGCAGTTTTTTCCAGCAGGTCACCTTTTCGAGGAGCCGTTGACAAGCACTGAGGAGGCCCAAATGAAAGGCGTGATCGCACTCGCCCTGAAGGAAATGGTTGAAGAAAAGTACGGCGCGGCGACGTGGAAACGCGCCCTCGCAGCCGCCGGTCTGGAGAAAGAACCTCTGATCCTGCCGATTTCTGACGTGGACGACGAAACGGTGCTCAAGATCGTGAGCGGGGTGTGCCAAACGGCGGGCGTTTCCGTAGCTCAGATCGCGGACGCCTTTGGCTCTTACTGGGTCGACGTTTACGCGCAACGGCACTACCCCTCCTACTTCCGCCGAGCCAAGGACGCGAGAGCGTTTCTCCAAATGGTCGATTCAATCCACACAGAAGTCACACAGAACATGCGCAACGCTCGGCCACCGCATTTCCGGTACGCGTGGAAGGATCCCAACACGCTGGAAATGCTGTACCTGTCTCACCGAGGGCTCATCGACTTTGTCGCCGGTCTGGCCAAAGCTGTAGGTGCCCACTACGGTGAAACACTCATCGTCACCAAGTCCGGACCGGATCGCATTTTGATCCGGTTTCACTGACCTTTTTTCGGCCGGTTGCCACCGATCCAGACGGCACCCAAGAAATCCTCGGCCAATTTCCGTCAGAGGTCAGACGCCCCCGGACTTCGACTCCCAATTCACAAAATCCGGACGCAAGCGCGCAAACAGACGACGCACGCGAAGAAGAGCCCGGTGTCACGCGCCCCCCGGCACACCGAGTCGTGGCGAGCGTTCAGGAACAACCACACCACTGTGGATCTGGCTGCAACCGCTTCCGGCCGGTTCTCACCTTCGGCTGGCACAGACTTGGAGCCCCCGACGAAGAACGCAGCGCAGTCCTGACACAGCAGAATCAGGCGTCGGGATCGTCAGCAAACCTTCGGAAGCACCCCTGGACCCGAGGGGCGGTCCCTACCGCCACACGGCCTTCGCAGGGTCCCCGTAGGAAAAGGCCAACATCCCTCTTGTCTTACCCCGGCCGCAAGGGGCACACCCGGCTTAACCGAAGTGTTCCGTTACTACCGCCACTCCCCGTCAAGCCCGGCCCGCGTCTTTCAGCCCTTGCGGTCAAATGGTCCACCGTGTCGTCCCGGCAGTACAATTCCGAGGCCCCCGAGAGAAATCCCTCTGAGCTTTCTCCACAACACAAAAAAAAGAAACCCTCGGCGGGGTGGGCACCGAGGGTTTCCGCAAGCAAGGTGCTACCTCGAAACCGGGAGGGGAAGCAGAGGCTCAACCTTGCACTGCTAAATATCGGCCCGTCTCTCTCCGACTTGAGAAAGAAATCGCGCCAGAAAGGATTTCCGCCTTCCGACGGAAGGCCATTTCTAGCTCGTTCAAATGAGCGCAATGAGACACCGGTCACACCCGGCAAGGCCCTCACTGGACGTCAGCTACCAGATTGGTCTTGCTTTTGTACGGCTGAATCTCTAAAATGAGGTCGAGTGGCCGAAATCCGGTCAGCGTCAACCAACCGGGAGGAAGTACGATGTTTGAAAGGGCGAGGGGAACGCTGCGCGTCCGAGGAGATGGCTTTCTTACCAGTGCTCCGCAAGGTACTCGGTGGTGCTTTGTAAAGCATCTTTCGCGGTTGCTGGTCTTTGCACTGGTGTCCATCGCGGCCCAAACCGGGTCGGCACGCGTCACACCGGCAACGATGCAGCGCAACCTGGAGCCGATTGTACTGAAAGGAAACGCCCTTCCCGAGCTGAACGGCATTTCCGTCGACAGCTTACACGCCTACGCCTACCGCGCCGACTCCAGCAAGTGGGTTCCCATTGCTTTTCAGATCGACGAAACCGTCGACGGTGACTACTTCAAAGCCGATGACGGCCTACTGGACAGCAACGACGAGGTGGTCCTCTACTCCGCAGACTTCGGCGACCGTGTCCCCGACGGGATCTGGCTGGACAACCCGGTGGCACGCCGCAACTTCCGCGTTGAAATCGAAGCTCGTGATCCCCTCAGCCCAGACAGTAGCGCAGCTGGCTGGGTGTACATCTTCGTCTGCCCGCCGGATTCAGCCAATCAGAACGTGCGTCCTTACTTCACTGTCGACAAGACGAACGATCGCGTCATCAGCCGCTATTTCGGCGTTGGCCACAACGGTAACGGCTTGCTGGTCAACGGCTGGATCACCCGTGAAGGCGGCGGCAACAACATGGACATTGTGGATCGCCAGAAACAGCGCGTGAAAGGTAACTACAAGTACGGTTTCATCACCTACAACTACAAGGTTACGGAGAACAACGTACAGAAAGAAGGCATTGACTGGATCGTCGGTCCGGTGCGCGTCATCCGGCACGTGAGGGCAAAAATCGTCTACTCCGTGCTTGAAGAAGACATGAACTTGACCGAGTACTACTACCCTCGCGCCATCTACGTCGGCGGTGAGGACACCATCGACCCTGATTTGGGTGTGTACCACCTGCGGCAGTCGCTGGACCTGAACGCCAACGCCACCGGGATGCGGTTCTACAACCCGTACAACCCCAAAGACGAAGAATCGCCGATCATCATCGACACCAAGCGCGACGAAGTGGATCCAACCATTGTTGTACCGGGGAAGAACTGGACCATGGTGACAGGCAATCCCGGGACCATCCTGACCTTGATGGACATTCCTGACGTAGGTACACGGCGCAAACTCTACTACAGGGACTACCCCAGCGGCACCAGCGACGGCACAGATGACACTGGCGACGGGAAGTCCTACGGTGACATTGGCATCTACATCACGGGCGACAACATCGTTGGTCCCGCCAGTTTTCACAGCTGGACCTATTTCCTCCCCGCTAATCGGGAGCGCAGTCTTGGCGACACACTTCTGAGCTACTGGGAAAATCCACTCATCATCACAACAACACCTCAGCGCGTCGATTCCGTCGGCCCCGCACAGGTATCCGATTTGTTCGCGACAGCTGAGGAAGAAGGTGCTGTGCGGCTCACCTGGACGGCACCCGGCGACGACGGCAACGTCGGTACGGCCGAACGTTACGACATCCGGTACACGCTCGATCCGCCGCCCATGGACTCCTACCTCGCCAAGCGGGTGGCCCCAGCCGGCGACTACGACATGGACAGCTGGTTCCGTGACGCCAAACCCATTGCCGACACAACGGCACCCGCCCCGGCCGGCACGCGCGAGGTCCGGATTTACGGCGGCTTCAGTCTCGGCAAGCGCTACTACTTCGCTCTGCGCACGTACGACGACGCCAACCACGCCAGCGCCATTTCCAACGTCACGAGCATCATTCCCGTGCCCGTGGAGCTGGCCACATTTGCGGCCCACGTCCTGGGCGACTCGGTTGTGCTCACCTGGACAACTGCGTCGGAAAGCCAGAATCTCGGCTTCAGCGTTGAGCGTGCCCTCGGGGAAGGCAAGCCTTTCAAGGAAATCGGGTTCGTGGAAGGGGCAGGAACCTCCGCGGAACCGCACGAGTACACCTTCTCGGATCATCCCCCGGGACCCGGTGTGTACTGGTACCGGCTCAGGCAAATTGACACCGACGGAACTGCCTCCATCTCGAAGGCCGTTCGTGTGACTGTTGCGCCTACGGATTTTCGGCTGCTGGCCGCCTTTCCGTCGCCCTTCAACGCCCAAACTCGTATTCGCTTCCGGACCTTGGCTGCGGGCACTGCAACCCTGAGCATTTTCAGCACAACCGGCAGGTTAGTTTGGAAGACAGAGCTGCAGGTAGCCGAACCGGGTTCCCACGAACTCGTGTGGGAGGGACGCGACGCTGCAGGCCGATCGCTTCCCAGCGGCGTGTACTTTGTACGACTGACCACACCGAACCGCACGACGGGCATTACAAAGGTGGTGCTGGTTCGTTAGCGAACACCTGAAGAGGACTTACGATGCGCAAGTTGCTGGTCTTCAGCATTCTGCTTCTGGTGGGTCAATCCAGGGGAACGGCTGCGCAGCACTTTGCCAACCGCCCTTACGACTGGACCATCATCTACGGGACGTCGCTAACAGGTCTACAAGGAGTGCCCATCTCTCAGCTGGCCATGTTCGCGTTCGACAGCACGGCGTCCAGCTGGCACCCCATCCCGTTTCAGATCGATGAGGTGGGTGAAGACTCCTTCTTCGGTGGCGACGACGGGCTCCTGGACGGCGATCCGGACCAACCGGATGAGCTTGTCTTCTTGCCGCGCGACGCCGGAGACAAAGCTCACCCACACAACTGGCCTCAGGGGTTCGACTACAGCTCGCCCGTGTACGAGTTCCAGCTTGTTGACTCCACCACGGGGGAAAAGGCATTTGCGTACCTGTTTCGCTTTCCTGACGGTGCACCCCCCTGTCCCAACCCCTACGTGATGCGTTACGACCCGCTACGTGATGCGGTGTCCTCGAAATTCTACGAAGCCGTGTTCGACAGTAACATCACCGTCCACGACGTGCGCATCCTCGCGGCTGCCGGAGGCGACAGTGCCGACCTGGTCGATCGACAGAAGTCCCGCATCAAGGGCAGACTGGGATGGGCACCGTACGAAACGAACGAAGAGGAAGATTTCCCCGTCACAGCCATCGACTACGTGGTTGGACCGGTGCGGGTAATCCGGCGGGTGCACAGCAAGTTCCTCGGCTCCGTCGACTTCTACTTCACGGGGCGCTTTTACCCGTTTGGGATGCTCGTCGGTTCCGGGACCCACGAAATCACTTCGAGCATGGGAATCCAGCTCATTCGCCAATCTCTGGACCTCAGCGGCAACGCGACGGGCATGCGTTTTTACAACTCGCACAACGATGGCGTGCTCATCGATGGTTCACCGGACCAGGTCGACCGCACTTTGGACGTGCCCGGCCTTAACTGGTTCATGGTCACGGGCCGCTCCGGTACCATCGTGAGCATTGTGTCCGTACCCCGAATGGGCGACAAACAGACCCTCTACTACCGTGACGACGCCAGCGGCGGTACCGCCGACGGCACGAAGGACACCGGAGACGGCAAGTCGTTCGGCGACGCCGGCGTCCTGTTCAAGGCGACCAGCGGCAGCATCACGGGCAGCTTTGCCTCGCTTGCCACTACCATGTTCTTTTTGCCACCGGACCAAGGCCCGGCCGTTGCCGAGTCACTTACCAGCGTGGTTCGGCGCCCACTGGGGCGCCTCGTTCGGCCCCTTGACCTCAGTGCTGTAACCGAGCCGAAACCCACTCACCTGCCGCGCACGGTTCAGCTTTTCCCGGTGTACCCCAATCCGTTCAACGGGGCAACGCAAGTTCGGTTTGCACTGCCAAAAGCTGCGCGTGTGCACGTGGCCGTGTTCAACGTTGTGGGACACGAAGTGGCGGAATTGGCAAACCGTCGATTCGGTGCAGGAACCCACCGGGTGGCCTGGGATGGAACCGATGCCCTGCACCGACCGTTACCTTCGGGCATTTACTTCGTACGCCTACAGGCCGGGTCGACCTCCTTAACCAGGAAAGTGTTGTTGCTCAAGTGAGCCCAAGTCGCCGACTTTTCGTCACGCTCGCTCTGAGCGCCCTACTGCTCGGTCTGGTGCTCGCCTGCCAGATCGACCACGGCCTGGCACCGATGAAAAGCAAAATTGTCGGCAAGGTTATCTTCGTCGACAAGCTGCCGCCCAACACCGATCAGGTGCAGGTGGCCGTTGCCCGCACCTTTCCACCAAAAGCCCTCCTCGAGCTTGGGCTCAGTGGACCTCTCCCTTTCTGGCAGGACACCGTTGATTTCGAAATCTTGCTTCCTCTTGGCCACTACGAAGCCGTCGGCGTGCTGTGGAAAGAAAAGGGCCGGACCTGGTCCATTTCCAGCATTCTTGGTCTCTACACCCGTCGAAACAGCCTCCTGCCCCAGGCAGTTGACCTGACTGAAGAACACCCGGTTCAGGACAGCGTCATCATCTACGCTGATCCCAATCTGATTGCCAGAGGGGCTTTTTTGCAGGGAAAAATCCACTACGAGGGCGAATGGTTCAGCGACATCCAGATCGTCGTTCTGGCAGCTTTCCCAGTCGTCCCCGAAGAGCAGGTGGACTACCTCACCGCACGCGGTTTCGACATGACAAGGCCCGTTGGGGTGCAGGAGGACGACTTCGTTCTGGACGTTACACCCGATACTCTGCGTTACATCGCCGTCTACTCCATTTCCCAGGAGGCCGGATCTTTTAAGTTCCGCGAGCTGGGTGTGTACGAAGACCCCGACCATCCCGGGCAACCCGGCAGCGTGGTTGTGGCCAAAGGAGATACTGCCAAAGGCATCGACATCACCGTGGATTTCAGCAAGGTAGAGCCGTGAGACGCTGGGTTGCCAGCATTGCTCTCCTCTTTCTGCTCGCGATCGTCGCAAACGGCGCTGGCGCTCAGTCACGCACCGGCGTGGTTACGGGCAAAGTGCGCGATGCAAAGACTGCTGAACCCCTTCCCGGTGTCAACGTACTCGTGGTGGGCACACCTTTCGGAGCCAGTACCGACCTGAACGGCGTTTACAAGATTCGCGGTGTCCCCCCAGGCACCTACACCATCCGCGCGCTGATGATCGGTTACGCACCAGGTCGAGCAACGGGTGTCCACGTCTTCCCGGGCGACACGGTGCGCGTCGACTTTGACCTGCGGCCCAGTGTGGTGGAGCTCAGCCCAGTCGTGGTAACTGCAGACAAAAGTGGAACGCCCATCGAGGAGAGCACGACAAGCGTCTCGGTAATCGGTGCCCGCGAACTCGAGCAGCGCGCCCCGCTTCGTCTCGACAAAGCTCTCGAAGTCGTACCGGGTGTCTTCTTCGTCGGGAACCACGTGAACATCCGGGCCTGTTCAGGTTACAGTCGGGGTGCCGGCACTCGGGTCCTGTTTCTGGTGGACGGCGTGCCAACCATGGCCGGCGACACGGGTGAAATCAACTGGGACGCTCTGCCCGTGATGGACATCGAGCGCATCGAGGTAGTCAAGGGTGCCGCTTCGGCTCTGTACGGGTCGAATGCCCTCGGTGGAGTCATCAATGTGATTACCAGAGCGCCCGCAAGTCGTCACCGTACCTTGTTTCGACTGACCGCCGGAGTGTACGACAAGCCCGTGTACCCGGAGTGGCGATGGACAAATCGCCTTTTGCACTACGATCGCGTCGACGTTTCCCACTCACAGCGATTCGGCCCCGTGGCCTTGGACATTTCTTTGGGCAGGCACGAGTCCACGGGCGACCGCCAGAACGGTCACTTTCGGCGTTACAACGCTTCGGCGAAGGTGCAAACTCGCTTTCCGTGGGGTGGACGCTTGTTGGCCTACCTTGCCTACGAAAACGACAAACGCGGCGAGTTCATTCAGTGGCTGAATCAAAATCATCCGTTCCAGGTACCCGTCTCGGATTTGAAGATTCGCGCTCGACTAAGCGCACTGAATACTTACCTGCAGTACTTTCAGACTCTGTCGCCTCGGCTCTCCGTCAGATGGCGGGCTTCCGTGTTCCGAACCCTGATGGGCAACCAGTACCGGCGTTCAGGAGACTTCAATCCAGCTTTTGGGCAAGGTACCGAGCTGCAAGTGGACTACTTGCCCCACCCAAGTCACTCCGTCACGGCCGGTCTGGAACTCAAGGAAGACATCGGCCACAACAAGTTCATCGGACACCACAGGGGCCTACAGATTGGCCCTTACGTGCACGAAGAGTGGCGCGTGTCGCCACGCCTGAAACTCGTTCTCGGGGCTCGCTTCGACCGCTACACCCTGCTCGGCGAGTCTTTCAGCGAAAGGCACCTGAGTCCACGCGCAGGGATCAACTACCGACCGCTTGCAGGGACGGCTCTGCGCCTTGGTTACGCGAAGGGTTTCCGAGCCGCTTCTGTCACCGAACGTTACCTTCGTCTGGATTTCGCCGGTCTCCACATCATTCCGAACCCGGGCCTGCACAGCGAGATTTCCGAGGATTGGGATTTCGGCATCCGGCAACAGATTACGCCCTCTTGGTACCTGGACCTTTCAGTGTTCCGCAACGACTACTGGAATCTAATCGAGGCTGTGCCCGATCCTTTTCTGACAGTGCAGTTCAAAAACGTGACGCGGGCACGCATTTCGGGTGTTGAGATCGATTCCGAGGGAAGCTGGTGGCAAAATCGTTTGTCCCTGCGCGTCGGCGTGACCTACACGGATCATCAAGATCTGGTTTACCACAAGCCCCTGGCTTACAGACCGAAGTGGACGGCCGTCCTTTCGCCCCAAATACACTTCGGCCGGTACAGTCTTCAAGCCGATTACCGCTACGCCAGCCGCTTCGAGGAGGTCCAACTTTTCCCGATGGATCCCCGCGTACCCATGAAGATTCTGGACGTACGGTTCTTAGTACGCTTTGGCCGACTGACTGTCCAAGTGTCAGCCAACAACGCCCTGGCCTACTACTACACTTTTCTCGAGCGCAACATGGGGGAAACGCGCAACTACGCCCTCACCTTGATGGGAGCATTTTAGCCATGCGACGTGGTCGCCGTTGGTTGAGTCCGCGACTCGCGGTCTTGATGTTCCTGTCCACCTTGTTCAACTGCACCCCTACCCACCCGCTCTCCGCCCAGGATGTCGACCTGCGCTTCAGAGTACACTACCTGGGCATGCGAGTAGGCAGCCTTCAGATTCAGGCGCGAGATTCCACAACCGCGGCAGGGGTTAACCTGCGTGTTGTGCGGCTCTACTCCAAGACGGCGCGTCTTGCCGGGGCTCTATTCAGCGTCGAAAACCGTTACACCGTTGTTTACGACCCCGCTGAGCGCCGCCTCCTTTCGATCACCAAATCCATCCGGCAGAGTAACGTGTCGCACCGCGTCGTCATCCAGTACTCGGGCCAACACGCCACGCTGCACAACGCCACGACCCGCCGATGGGACACGTCCGGTCCCGTCCTGGACATCGTGTCCCTGCTGGATGTTCTGTTGCGGTTCCACCCCACGGACACCACGTTCACCGTGGCCCTGGACCAGGAAGCTGCTCCCATGAAAGCGTGGGTGAGAATCTACTCCGGGGCGAAAGGCCGGTTCGCCACAGCAATTGTCCGAAATGCAGGCAAAAAGTCCCGTCACTGGAAAACCGACCTTTTGACCAACCGCTTTTCGAAAGAAGGCGCTCGCCTCGAGCTTCGCTTTCGGCCCGGCCAGACAGTACCCTACCTGCTTCGCTACAGTTTGGGCCCGGCCATGGCCACAGCAAAGCTGATCACGAAATAACTTGCAAAGCATGCTGCTGGCGTCGTAACTTCTACCGGCGAGAGTACCCCAATCTCTCCCATCAGGTGGTCCCCCACATCGAGCTTTTTTTCCGGTCTAAAACATCAGACAACGGAGCGGGTTTGATCCATGCTTGTACCGCCCATCGTTGGCTACGCCGAAACGCACTACCGGATGGGCTTCGTACCCAGCCTGCTGAAAAAGGCTGAGCCGGAGATTATTTTCGATGTGCCCCACCGGATCTCACCCGGGCATCCCCTGCCTGTCCTGCTGCTCATCAAGGACGCGCACCGTTACCCGGTCGCCACACTGGAAGTGAACGTTGAGCTGCGGGTACCGGGAAAGCCCGTACTACGCCGCGGCTTCGACCTCCGCGGCGAAGTCATCGAGCTTCCGTGGTGGTGGAAGGTCTTTTCTGTGGAGCGCCCGCAGGACTTCACCGGAGACGCTACGGTGCGCGTGGAAGGCCGGTTTCGCCAGGGCGACCGTGAGTTTTTCGTAACTGCGGACAACCACCGAAAAACCAGCCACGACCCGTTCGTCGTTCATTTTGCCGAAGAGCCTTTACCCTACCCTCAAAACTGGCACGCGGGCGACTTGCACACGCACAGTCACCTCACGGCCGATCAGGTCGAGTTCGGCGTCCCGTGGGAAGCTGCCCGGCCGCTCGCCCAGGCCCTTGGCCTGAGCTGGTTCGCCGTCACAGATCACAGCTACGACCTTGACGACCACCACCACTCCTTCACTGAGCGTGACCCCGAGCTACAGAAGTGGCACCAGCTGTGGCACGCGGCTGACACGCAGCACGCAAATGGCAACGACGTCGTGTTGCTGCCCGGTGAGGAGCTTTCTGTCGGCAACGCGCACCGTCGAAACGTGCACATGCTAATTCTCGGCGACCGACAATTCTTCGAAGGATCTGGCGACAGCGCGGAGAAATGGCTTCGGACCAAACCGCAGTGGCTGATTCCGGAAGTGCTGGAGCAGGTCCAGAAGGATGCCCTCGTGGTGGCAGCACATCCGGGAGCGCCGGTTCCTCTTCTCGAGTGGATTCTCCTCCGGCGAGGACGCTGGAGCACCCGAGACCTCACCCATCCACGCCTGGACGGCTTACAGGCACTGAACGGCGCGTTCGACTCCGGTTTCGACCGCGGGCTCAGCTTGTGGATTCGCCTACTGCTCGCCGGAGCCAGACTGTTCCTCTACGGGGGCAACGATGCCCACGGCAACTTCGCCCGCTTTCGTCAAATTGGCTTTCCTTTTTTCACCATGCGCGAGACGCTTGAACAGCGTTTCGGGGTTGCCAAGACCGTCGTGCACCTGGAAGGTCCTAAGAACCGCGCGTCCCTGCTCGATTCGCTCAAGAGAGGACGCATTGTCGTTACAGATGGGCCCTTTCTGGAGATTGAGTTGCGCGGGGCCAATGGGAAAACTGCGATGATGGGTCAGCTTTTGCACGAGGCCCCAACTGGCCTTCACTTACGGGCAAGAAGTTCCCCCGAGTACGGCTACGTTCGCGAAATCCGTGTCTGGCTCGGCGAAATCGGAGACGCCGAGGTGCGTGTGCACCGCGTTCGCAGAACCAGGCTGGATTACAGCTTCGAGACCGAGATCCAGCTCCCCCGCCTCCCGCGGCGTGGCTACGTCCGCGCTGTCCTGTTCACCCGCCAAAGAGGCGACCACTACGCTTTCACAAATCCCGTGTGGTTTGATCTGACAGCGTAAACCACACCGCCCCGACGCCTTTCAGAAACTGCTGCACCAGAAAGGAAGCGGCCGCGCGCCTCTACGCGCAGCCCGAACAAGACGCCGCCCCCTGGGACCACACGCCGCGACCAAAAGATTCGCCAACCTCAGCAGTTTGCAAACGCTCGGGCTCAGAAAATGCGGATTTTCTTGATGATCCTCTTGAGCGAGCGACCAAACCGCTTGGGAATGATCTCGACGTGCCTTTCGGGACCTTCGCCGCTGCTTTGAGTCTCTACCCCCTCGACGAGTTTCAACTCCGTGTGCACGATGAAGCGCTCGTAGCTCCCCATCGGCGGCAGGCTCACGCGTTCGCCCGTTTGCAGGGCCTTTTCTGCTTCTTTCCGCGCCAACTTCTTGATGTTTCCGATCGGGATCACGTGTAGCTTGTAGTCGTCGCCATCCCGCACCGTGCGGGTTTCGATGTCGGGGAAACGGTCAAAAAAACGGTGAATGCGTTTCCTTTCGAAAGAGTCCAGGCCCTCGAGAACGACTCGGTCAATCGAATCGCGAAGCTTACGCTGAACGTCAATCAAGATTCGATCGATCTTAGGCATTCGGCCATCGCCCCTCCGCTCCGGCCTACGGCGTCGGCGATTGTGACCACCGTGTCGCGTGTCCCTGCGCGTCTCTGCTCGATGTTCTGTCTCCGTTGCCATGCTCTCACCACCTTTGATCTGGAAAACGACGTAAACTCCTTCCATTCGGATCTAATCTCGAATCCGCGAGGGAATTTCGCGGAGCAACTTGTCGTGAATTCCGCCAAACGATCCGTTGCTGAAAGCGATAATTACATCGCCCCGGCGAACCCCCGAAAGCACACGTTCCGCCACAGCTTCGATCGAACGCTCAGCCCAAGCGTTTCCACCCCTTTGTACGATGTCAGAGGCCAAGTCCAATACATCCAAACGCCTGTCGTTGCCGACTTTGTCCGGTCGATGGACCGGCGCAATCACAACCAGATCCGCCTCGCTCAGCGCCTCAGCGTAGGCTTTCTGAAAAATCGCTCGTCGGCTCGTCGCCGTGCGAGGCTCGAAAAGCGCCCAGATGCGCCGTCCCTCGAAGCGGCGCCTGGCGGCTCGCAGCGTTTCCCGCACCTCCGTGGGATGGTGTCCGAAATCGTCCACCACCAGCACACCGTTCACCTCGCCACGGATTTCCATCCGGCGCTTCACCCCCTCAAACGTCGCCAGCCCCTCGGCAATTTCGGTCGCATCCAGTCCCAGATGTCTGGCCACCGCTACGGCTGCCAGGGCGTTCCGGACATTGTGTTCCCCGAAGAGTTTCATTCGGAAACGCCCAAAGCGTTCCCCCTTGAAGTGGGCCTCGAATTCCGTGACCTCTGGTCCAATCCGGACATCCCGTGCCTGCCAGTCCGCGCCGCTGCCAAAGCTGGCCACGGGACAAAAGGCCCTTCCGAACAACGCGCGCACGTGTTCGTCTTCAGCCCAACCTACCAGCAAGCCATTCCCGGGCACAACGTTGACCAGGCGCCGAAAACCCGTCAAAATTTCCTCCAGATCCCGGTAAATGTCTGCGTGATCGAACTCGATGGTTGTGACAACCAGAACACGCGGCAGGTAGTGCAGAAACTTTGGCCCTTTGTCGAAGAAAGCAGTGTCGTACTCATCGCCTTCGACCACAAAGACATCGCCTGAGCCTACCTTGTAACCTTGTCCGAAGTTGTGAGCGATGCCGCCGATCAAGAAACCAGGATCCCGGCCCGCAGATTCCAGCAGCCAGGCGATCAACGAGCTGGTGGTGGTCTTACCGTGCGTTCCGGCGACAACGACACTCGTTCGACCTCGAATGAAGTACTCCCGCAGCACTTCCGGGAACGAAGCGTAGGGAATCCCGCGGTTCAACACCGCCTCCACCTCGGGATTTCCCCGCGAGAGAGCATTTCCGACGACCACAAGTTCCGGCTCGTCGTCAAGGTGCGCCTCGTCGTAACCCTCGTACACCGGAATGTCCCGTTCAGCAAGAAAAGCGTCCATCGGCGGGTAGGTGTGCTCGTCAACGCCCCACACCTGGTAGCCCTGGCTTTTTAACATGGCCGCCAGAGAAGCCATCGCTGTGCCAGCAATTCCGAGAAAATAAATCCGTTGTGGTCTGCTTGCCCGTTGCAAATCTG
This sequence comes from uncultured Cytophagia bacterium, assembly GCA_964644845.1. Taxonomy (GTDB): domain Bacteria; phylum Zhuqueibacterota; class Zhuqueibacteria; order Oleimicrobiales; family Geothermoviventaceae; genus Geothermovivens. The sequence goes on from CAZXXS010000048.1 coordinate 45,683, forward strand.
CTCTGTACACTATTTTCGATCCACCTTCGCCGTAGTCAAAATCTGAGCCAGGTCCTGTTCGATCCCCAGTTCTGCCCGCTCCACAACGCGCCCAATCTCTCTTGCCCCAACCCGAACGATGAACGTCGGCACAGCTTCAATCCTGTACTGCGCTGCCGTGTCGTCGTTCTCCCGGAAACCGTGGGGGACCCCGTAGTACTTCACCCGAAGCTTCGGATTTTTCGCCTGATCTAGGGCTTTCATGAAGCGCGGAACTTCGCGCTTGCTGTCGGGACACCAGGTACCAAGAAAGACCACAATCTCAACCGGCGTTGTTACCGCCCTCAGGACGGCAACGGCTGCCGAATCCGGCTTGTAAGCCTCGTACACGCTCTTCCAGGCGGGTAGCGCCTCCAGGATCTGGCTTTCGCTCAACCCTCCAAGCAACACCGTCTCGCCGCCCCTTGGGTTGCCCGAAAACCCTTTCCAAATGAGCGCCCCGAGGAGAACGATCACCAGGGTCAAACCTGTTAAACCGATTTTCTTCATGAACACCTCCTGCCAACGGACAACGTACTTGAGGAACCAGCCGTGAAGGTCCCTGCTAATGCCCTGTGCTTCTCTCCGCCGTTAAGGTTGGGCTGGTTCTGCAACCGTTCGTCGAGGCACACGCCCAGCACGCTTACGCACTTCGCCATCGCGGTTGATCCACAGTTCCACAACCTGTCCGGGAGCGCCTACTGGCCCAACATCTTTGCCGTTCAGTTTCAGGGCCAATCCGCCCGCGTTCCCGGTCTTGATGTAAAACGTCCGAAAACCTTGCAACGTTTTGCTGTTTCCCGGCCCGAACAAGTATTCGTGTGCCAACGTGTCGTCCACAACCACACGAACCCAGCTACTGTCCGTGGCTTCAAGGGTGAGCGAAATCGGCGAAAGTGTCTGCACAGCAGCACGGTTGGGCGCTGGTCGCGGTTTTTGCCGCACGTTGGTGGGTGCAGCGGCGGTGTCGCTGAGCGCCGCCTCAAGCGGAATTTCCTTCACTCCTTGAGTTGCCGGGCCAAACCAGCGGTCCTTGTAGTGCGCGTAAATCCACACAATCGCACCGATCACGATCACAAACAGGGCAGCCAGAACGTAGTCCCCCGTTCGCCTGGGGCGCCGTGCTGGCTTGCGCGTCTTTCCGGATGTCTCCGCCACGGATTCCGGGACTTCCGTTCCCCCTTCCGCTTCACCCCCTTCCTCAGGCTCCGGCTCCGGGTGCAAAAAGCTGTGAATCTGGTCGAGCAGTGGTTCTGCGTCAATCTCCAGCGCCTCGCACAGCGAGCGCACAAAACCCCGTACGTACGGTTCCGGCAGGAAATCGTAGCGGTCCTGTTCGAGCAGCTCGATGTACTGGGTCAGGATACGGGTTCTCTCGTACAGCTGTTCAATGCTCAGCCCTTTTGCCTCGCGGGCTTCGCGGAGAACGGTCCCGACTGATTTTTCTTCTTCCACAGCCCCTCCTCCGTCCTAGAGTTGCGCCAGGAACTCACGCATCCGCACGTAGAAACGGGCGAGCGGGAAACCCACAACGTTGTAAAAACAGCCGTTGATCCAATCTACGAAAACGGCGCTCTGGTCCTGGATTCCGTAGGCCCCAGCTTTGTCCATCGGGCTTCCCGTGTCAATGTACCGCCAGATCTCGTCTTCCTCCAGCTCCCGAAAGTGGACCTCGGTGACCTCCACGTCAGCGACGCTTGTTCCAGTCCGCGTGTCCACGACCGCGAAACCCGTGAACACCCTGTGCGTGCGCCCGCTGAGTTGCCTCAGCATTTGAAAAGCGTGTTCCCTGGAAGTGGGTTTGCCGAGGATTTGACCGTCAATCACGACGATCGTGTCAGCCCCCACAACCAGAGCGTCCGTTTCGGAAACCGCAACGTGCTCTGCTTTCCGTCTGGAGAGCACCAGCACGTGCTGCTTTGGTTCTACCGGTACATCATTTCTTTCGTCCGCACCGCTTTTTCGCACAACAAATTCCAGACCAACTTGCCGAAACAGTTGCGCGCGTCGCGGCGATTCCGACGCAAGAATCAGGCGTCGTCCTTTCAGGTCGAACATCCGTCCACGCTTTGGTCAGGATTCCCGTTGTTCCAACACCCACACCCTGTCGCACCCCTCGGCAAACCTGGTCCCTTACCCAGCCGAACCCGATGTGTGCCGAAATGAAGCTGGCCCGTCAGCCCGGGGCTAACTGTCCAGAATGATCGTCACCGGGCCGTCGTTGTGGATCTCAACCAGCATCATGGCACCGAACACACCCTGCTCGACCCGTAATCCGCTTTTCTTGAGCTGTTGCACAAAACGATCAAAAAGCGGGTTCGACACTTCGGGTGGCGCTGCCTTCACAAAGCTCGGCCGCCTCCCGCGGCTCGCATCCGCGTAGAGGGTAAACTGCGAAACAGCCAGAAGCTCGCCACTGACGTCCAGAGCGGAGAGATTCATCTTGCCGTTAACGTCTTCGAAAATCCGCAGATTCACGCACTTGTCCGCAAGGTAGTCCGCGTCTTTCTCCGTGTCGCCGTGTTTTACACCGACCAGGATGACCAGTCCCTTCCCGATGGCACCGACGATTTCGCCATCCACGCTCACGGAAGCCTTGCGCACTCTTTGAATGACTACTCGCATCTCAGCGTCCCAGGTAAATCGCCACGAGTCCCACAAGCATGTCCGCCTTCAGCAAATTGCTCAGACGAGCCAGGTGAGAAGGCTCCACGCTGCGCCAGAAAGCCCAAACGGCGTAGACCAGTACCGTGTCCACGCCGAACAGAACAATCAAAAAGTACACGAGGTCGTACACTCCCACCAGGTACGGCAACCACGTGGCCACGATCAAAACAGAAAAAACCGCCGTGACCACCGTCTGGGCTGCGCGTACACCGTGCACCACAGGAAGCGTACGGGCTGAACCAACGCGGTCGCCGCGTACATCTTCCACATCCTTTACCACCTCACGGCCCAGATGAAAGAGAAATGCAAATCCCGCCGGAATCAGAGCCTCCTTCACCCGTCGCACTGCCAGACCGCCGTACACGAACGCCAGCGCCGAAACAACACTGACCGTCAGGTTGCCCCAGAGAACCGTGCGCTTCAGTCTGGCGCTGTACAAAATCAGCAACGCCGACGCCGAGGCCGCCACAGCCACAGCCGCCCAGCCGATCGGCACCGCCACAAGCATGCCAACCGCTATCAGGGTAAAGGCAAAGCCGAAGGCCTCTGCGCGTGACACGCGCCCCGAGGGAATCGGACGTTCCGGTTTATTCACCCTGTCAATTTCTACATCGTAGGCGTCGTTGACGGCGTTGCCGCCCGCACCGATCAACGTGCCGGAGAATGCCGCCAGCAACACCCGCCACAACGGCTGAACCGTACCGGTTACGGCCGCCCCGAGAAAAATGGACAAAAACGCAATCAGCCCGTTGACGGGCCGCATAAGCGCAACGAAGCCTGAAAATCTACCCACCAATGCCAGACCCTTCATCCAGACGCATACGAAAAAGGCCGCCAGATCTGCTCGCCGGCAGCCCCTACCCTAAGCCAATTTAACCGAGGACAGCCCAAAAAGCAAGGCAATTTTGCCCCGCCACGCGGACACAGACGCAGCTCGCCCTCTGCAGTCGAACTCGACCTTGGTGGCAGCACCCGCGTCCCCTCGGATCCACCTGCCCCTTTCTGAGGTTGCTTCGACTGCACATTCCCGTTTTCTGGTCCGGCCCAACCCGTGCCCAGGCACGTTCACCAGGCATTTCAATTTCGTCCCGGTGACTCAAGATTACGTAGCACCGCCCCGGACAATCAATCTCCCGGTCTGTTCCTTGCGCCGGCCACAGGTACGCTACCTTACGGAATTGCCGTTCAGAATTCCGCCACCAGGGTAACGTGTACTTTTCCCGTTGCAAACGTGTCTCCCTGGCCGAGGCCGTAGTCCACGCCCAGTATCCCCAGGCGCGTTTCCAACCGCACACCAACACCGTAACCTGCACGCCACAGCAGTCGTCCCGGTGCAGCAATTCGGCCGAGGTCCACAAACGTGTACGCCCAGCTCCGCGGCCCAAGCAGGGTGCGAAACTCGAGATTCGACCAGACCAGGGAGGTACCGCTGAACTGATCTTCGCGGTAACCTCGCAGGGTCCGCGCGCCGCCAAGCCGGAATTGCTCGGAGAGTGGCACATCCCGACGGCTGGTCTGCAACTGCCGCACGTGTCCACGCAGGGCCGCGATCTGGCGACGGAAGACCGGCAGGTAAATCTCCAGGTCGAGGTCCACCTCTCTGTCTGTCCGCCACTCTCGCGCTTTCGAGCCCGAGGTCGCATTCAGGTAGCGTCGTCGCCAGCGCCGGACCGTGGTGTTAAAGTAAGCTCCGCGCGTGGGGAAAAGCATGTCGTCCCGCCGGTCAACCTCGAGACCGACGGAAACCGCCAGAGCGTCGCTCCTCGGAATGCCGAACTGTCGTCCCCAAAGCGAGTCGGGCATCACAGAACGTTGTTCCAGACGTCCAAAAACTCGCCAGTCCCGCACAGCAACGGAACTCACCCCGAGCTTCCAGCACCGTTCCACGTAGGTGCTGTCCTGCACTTTCTGCGCAAAACCCACTTCCCCACCGAGAGGCAACTTCCAGATGAACGGTTCTGCGTAGCTCAGTGACAAGTCCTGGCTAAGCCTGTCCCGGCGTCGCCAAAAGACGTTCAGCCTCCGCCCCGTGCCAAAAAGGTTCCCAAGTCCAACGTCCACAAGGCCCGTAAAAAAACCCGGCCTTCCCAGTTTCCCGGGAACGTAACCCAAAACACCGTCCACGCGGTTTGTCCGCGCCTCTTCGATCCACAGGTCGAGAAGCGCCAGACTGTCGTTCAGCGCGCTGAGCTGCCACCCGCTCACCGCTTGCACGTACGGCAGCCGCTCCAGGCGTGACAACCCCTCCAGCAATCGCCGCTGAGAAAAAACTGACCCCCGCGGCACGTTCAGAATGCGCGCCAGAAAACCCGGGCGGGTTTGCACAGTTCCGTGGAACTGAACCCGGTCGACCCGAACGCGCTTGCCCGGATCCAGGTCCACCCCGAGCCACACGGTGTCCTCTCCCGCAGCCACGACAACCGAATCGATCTCAAGCAGGAAGAAAGGATGCCCGTTTTCCAACAGTGACGACCGAACACCAACCAGAGCATCCCGAAGCTGGTCTTCGTCCAGAGTTTGGCCCTGCAGTCTCTGAACGGGGCCCAGTTCGGGAACACGCTCACCGTTAACCAGCCCACCGAAAAGCACACGTGGTCCAGGGGAAAAGTACATGTCCAAAGTGCTCACGCGGGTGCCTGCGTGTCCACACGTCCGCCACACGGCGGAGTCGATTCGGGCAAACCAAAAACCTGCGCTTTGGAGAACCTCGAGGTACTTCAGAGCAAGAGTGCGGACTGCCTCTGCGTCGGGCTCAATCTGTTCCGGTAGGCCTTCGACAGCCAGACTTTCAGGCCAACCGTGGCTTACAACCGAAACCTTGGCTCCCTGCCCCTGGACCGAGCCTCTCCCCAGCACACCCAGGAACACGAAAAGAACGGTCCAGCTTCTCAGCAAGCGCCGGAATCGCGCACCCGTACCCACAGATCCAAGAGCCATGCTTGTCAAACCAGGCGCCCGCAAACCTGGAGCAGACATTTTCGCTCTCGTCCTTCTCAAAAGTACGCCCTCACTTCTGCCTGCATTCTGTGGACCGTACGTGGTCGAAACGGGTCTGAACGTCCAACGTAGCTCACGCTGGCCATTAACCCGTTGCTCAGGCGGTACTCAAAACGTGCGCGCCACTCAGCTGAAAGTCCGGGTTCCAACCCCTCGGCCATTTCGTAGGGAATCGCGCGGCCTTCTGGTTTCGCCGCCAGGCTTGCGACACGCGTTTCCAGCCGCAGGCGACCTTTTTCGCGAAAAGCGAAGGTCATTCGAGGCGCAAAGCGCAGCAGCTTCACCCTGGTTTCTGGCTTTGGGACCCGGTCCTTCGCCTCGAGGACTTCCAGTTGCGCCCCGATTTCCCAGGCCGAACCCACGCGGTAGGAGATTTCGAAGCTCCCGCTTTCCCTCTGGATGTCGCGATCTTGCCGGAATCCACCGTGGAAACCCCGCTGCGTGCCGCTTTTTTGGAATTCCACGCGGAAAGCTAACGCGCGAACAGGGCTGAACAGGACCATCAGTGAACGCAGGTCATCCACATTTTCTTGCCCGCCCTCAAGCAGCCGGTTGTTCAACGCCTCTCGGTGTCGCCACCGCAGTCGCACGCTTCCGTCCCGCCTCCCCCGCCGGTAGTACACGTCGTGCTGGCTAAACCACACGCCCACCAACGTGTAGCGTGGATCCCGGAATACTCTTGTGTGCAAGAGGTAGATCTCGCGCGGTTGAGGGTACTGGGTCTTTTCCTCAAGCCGGAGCGCACTCTCTGTGCTGATCTGTCGAGCCACGCGCCGCCACAGGCGCCCCGATCGCTTCGGCCGGAAGAAACGCGCCAGGTTCGTCCGTACTACCGCCCCTGTTCTCAGGTCCACAACCGGTAGGTAGTCGTCTGTTGTCACAAGTCGAAGGATGTAGTCGCCGTAGGGATCGGGCACGTACTCGTTGTAAGCCGAATCAAAGCGGTAATTTCCGCGTCCCGGTTCAACTTTCAGGAACACACGCTCCTGGCGGGCAACTTGGGTGTTCGAAATCTGGTAATGCCAGCTCGCCTGAACCGCCCGTCTGAGCGGACTCCAGCGAAGAGAAAGGTCGGCCAGATCGGTCCGCGCGTTGGGCATAGTGTCGTCTTTGTAGCGCCGCTCCCGGTGTGTGACGTCCAGACGCAGAGAGAAAGCCCGCGTCCCTTTCAGTTCGCCACGGAAATTGTGCGTTGTAGCTACGGAAAAGGGCCGCACTGCCTCCTGCCTCAGCCTGTCGTCCACGCGGCGTTCTGAGTACCAACCCAAGGCCAGACGTTTTCCCCGAGCGACATCCACACCCACGCGCCAGCGGTTGAAACGAAAAGCGTCAGCCAGCGAATCAGCGGCGGCTTCAGACCGTCGTTCAGCCTCGTAGTCCACAAAAGGTCGGAGCCAACCGCTTCTGAACCGAAGGTTGCCCCGACGGCGTACCCAGGTCCCGGAAGAACCAGGCCCAACGTTTCGGTCAATCCACACCTGACGCACGTTCAGCGCTGGCCAGCCGCGACGGTCAAAGCTAACCACCGCTTCCGAACGCGAAGATCGAAAACCTCCCGGCTTGGTGAGATGTCCCGCCGAGAAACGTGACGCCAGGCCCCACGAAAGATTCAGTTCCCCACCCGTCTCCAGAACGGTCTCTTCTCGGTTGGTGTGATCGGGCAAATCCCAGCGTCTGTTGTACTCCACCTGTTGCGTACGGTCGACATCGTGGAAGCGCGGGCCCACCCGTCGGAACAGGCCATGCCACGCAAAGTCGCCAAAGCGGCCCAGCTGCGGATGCAACGAAGCGGTGAGGACGCCTGCTGCACCCAGGTTGTCCGCGTCGTCCAGTGTTGAGTACAGGTTCTTGTCGTACCTGCTGACAGCCCACTGAGCCTGAACTTTGCCGCTCTTGCCAAAAACCATCTGCGCAGCCGAAACCACTTCCTCTTCGCACTGCGCCAACGGCAGCCGGATGACCGGCAGGTAACGGCCTCGACCTGGCCCCACGTACTCAAAAATCCCCACACCGCGGTACCGGTAGTCACCGTGCCCTTCGCCAACGTCCGAAAAGCGTACGCGGTAGTCACCCTGCCCCCGCCCTACGTAAACGAACACACTGTCCCGAAAAACGTAGTTGCCTTTGCCTTCCCCGACATGCTCCGCACCATCCACGAAGGCCTTCCACGGATCGTCTCCGGCGCGGCGCAAAGCGGCCAAACGCTGTGCATTCAACACAAAACCCACAGGGTTCTTGCCGTCGTCGCTCTCGCGAACGTAGGTCGTGCGCCAGTGAAAGCGTCCCACGTCGTGTTGATTGCCAAGCCTGACCGCGTACAAGCTGCGGCGGAACTGCTCGTCGGAGTACTGGAAATCCACCTCAATGCGGGAGTCCGCCGTGATCAAACGGTGTCGGGTGAACGTGATTTCGCCGGTGCTGTAGTCGATCACGTAGTCGTGGTCTTCACCGCGGACCATCCGCACACCGTCCACCCACACGCGTTCCGTACCGGCGAGCACAATGATGTCCGTCCGGCCATCTTCACCGTGTAGCCGGTACGGCCCTTGAACGCCTTCCTGCCCCATGAAGCGGTTCGTCGTGAAACGACCCCGCGAGGCAGCACCCGACAGAATGCCTTCCAAGCCGCGTCCCTGCAGACGGAGCATCCCGCCCTGGAGCTTGCGGTGGTAGCGTTCGAATTCCCGACCCGGAAGGTCCAGCTCGAAATCGCCCAGCGTCGCTTTTGCACCAGGGGCTTCAATCTCAACGAAAACTTTGTCGATTTCCTGAAGCGTTTGGGTGTTCCCCTCTGGCTGCAAAGGTGTATTTTGATCGGTCAGCGACGCCGTAACGTTGACTTTGTCGGCCACTTTTCCGGACAGCTGCAGCCGAAGCCCAGACTGCAGTGTAAGGCCCCTGTCTGACCCGAAGTTGATCCCACGGACTACACTTCCGCTTTGGCGCAACCCCTTTTGCGGACTCCAGAGCGCTACGTTGCGTCGGCTTTTCCTTGCCGGCGGCGGACCAGCTCTCAGCCGTTCAACGTAGCGACGGTAAGGTAAACCGTACCAGCGCCACGGAATTTGGAGAGGCAAAACCTGGTAGCGGATTTCCAGAGAATCCGACGGAGGGCGACAAAGGAGGCGAAGCAGCCGGTGCCGCAGGGAAACGCTGTAACAGGAATCCGGCAAGACGCGACCTCTGGCAAACAGCTGCACACTTCCGGCAACGATGAAACTGTCGGGCAGAGCCAGCATTGAGTCGGCTGGACCAACGACAACCGTGAAACTCCGGTTGTGGAGGGAAAGATCGCGCAAGAAGGTCGAGTCAGGCCTGATCCCGGCCGGAAGCGAAAGGGGAAGAACAAACGCACTCAGGAGCACCACCGTAAGCAACAGAACGTACGGCAGCCCGTGGTGCGGGATTCTAAGGGGTTTGCTGAACGTCAAAGTTGTACCGCAAGATCTGAGGGCCGGCGGCATCCAGAATCAACACGTGCTCACCGTGCACCGCCACGTCGGTCGGCTGCTTGGGCGGGTTGGAAACGAACGTGTCGGGGCAGAGACGTGCCCTGAAGAAAGCCAAAAATCCCACCTCGAGGTCAGCCACGAACACCAGACTGTCCCCGGAGCAAGCTAAGCCAACGGGTTTTCGAAGCAGGTTCTCTCCGTAGCTGCCCAGGTAGTTGCCGAAAAAATCGAAGAGCACGACCCGGTGTGCCACGGAGTCGACAACCACCACACGGCTGGCCCCATCCAGTTCCAGGCGCGTCGGGTCCGAAAGCTGGCCGTCACCAGACTCGATATCGCCAAAACTGTCGACGGGCTCGCCCAGCGCGTCGAAACGCAGAATCCGGCGGTTCTCACGCTCGGCCAGGAAAAGGTCACCATGCTCACCCTGCGCAATCGACACCGGGTACCCGAAAGTCCACGGCGAGCTAAGTTTGTGTCCAACCACAGAGGCCAGGTAGTTGAGGTCTTTGTCGTAACGCTCAAGACGATGGTTGTTAAAGTCGCACACGTAAACATCCAGCCCGTTCGCGGCACAAACGTCAGCCGGGTGATCAAACTGCTCGCGTCCCCAGCCGTACCCACCGACCTCGAGCAAAGAATCGCTCTGTTCCGTGATCCTCAAAACGCGATTTCTGCCGGCGTCCGTCACGTACATCCAACCCCGTGGATCCACAGCCAGCGCTGTCGGCTGTGCGTCAGGAGGCAACGGAAAAGCTCGATCGAACCGTAGAAGCACAAAAACCTGAATTTGGCTCCTCGACCGGTCGGCAGGGTAATGTTTCCGCGTCGAGCTAGCCCAGCCCAAACTCGACGCCAGAACAAACAACACACCGGTTAGCACCAGGACTTTTGTACCTCGACTAAACAGGGGCTCACTCCACAAATTGTCTCACAAAGAACTTAGGCGACAGTTCCTCTCCCGTGGCGCGGCGGATCATCTCATCCCAGCGGTAGCGTGCACCCGGTGCAAAAACCTTCTCGACGAAAAACTGGCCAATCCGTGGATCGTTGGCAAAAGAGAGCTCGCTACTGCTCGCCTTCAGCACCCTGTCCGCCAGCGTGAAGTGGAACTGGCTGGCCAGCATCTCACCCAGCATGTAGTTGTGGTAGTAGACTGGCGCCGACGTAAAATGGATTTTCGCTGCCCAGTCCGGCTTCCTCCGGTCTTCGGGACGGTGTAACAGTTGGTAGCGTTCTTTCAGATCCCACCACAAACCATTCAGGTCCTGGTCGGGATTGTTGTACAGCGCCTGCTCGAAACGAAACATGACCTGGCACCAGCGCGCGAAAACAAGCTGCTGGAGTCTGAGACTTTTACGTACAGTCTCGCCGATCTGTTCTCGCTCCTCTTGCGAGATCCCCAACATGGCTTGCATCCAGGCCGGGTTGCGCGAAAGGCGGCCGAAAAACATGGCCACAGCCTCCGTGGTGAACGTATGCGCAGGCTGTCGCAGCAGGTACGGCAACGAACGATCGATGTACTTGTCGTACACACCGTGGCCCAATTCGTGCAGAATCGTGTTCATCCAGTACTCGTCGTTGCGCAGGTTTGCCAGCACCCGAACGTCCCCTTCGCGGTCGATGTCCGTACAGAAAGCGTGTTGCTCCTTCCCTTCCTTCTCGTAAAGATCGCTTCGCGCTAAAATGTCGTCCACATCCAGACCAATCGATTTGTAGTACTTCCGCGCAACCTCCTTGATGTCGTGATCTTTGTAGTACGGATCGAGCTCTACCTCGTACACCTGTGGCCCTTCCTGGAAGAACGGATCCTGGTAGTGCCAGGGCCGAAGCTCGCTCACGCTTACGCCGTACCGCCTCGCCAGAATTGTGTCCACTTCGGCCTTCAATTGGCGGAATGGGCTCTCGGTAAGTCGCGCCAGGTCGTCGAAGATTTTCTGGAGTTCGTCCAGGTGCAGTTCGTCCAACTCCAGGCTCATCACGTAGTAGTTCGGGAAACCCAGACTTTCCGCTGCTTGGTTCCGCAAACGCACCAACTCGATCAAATCGTTCGCTACGACTTCGCCGATCTGTTTACTAGCCTCCCAGGCTTTTCGGCGCCGGACCGAGTTCGTCTCTGTGCGCAGGATTTTGCTGATCTCGTTGTCCGGCACACGCCTGCCGTCCAGCGTGGCGCGGAACGTGTTGAACTTTTCCTCAATGGCCGTGCTTTTGCGGATGATCTGCTCGAGCAACGTTGAGTCAATCTGATTGCCAAGGTAGCTGTTGTAAACCAGCGTCAACTGCCGTGCCAGCAGCGGTTCACGAATCTTGCCCGACTCCTTCCAGCGTTTGAGCTGTTCGAAGTCCTGCCTGTTCGAGTAGATCTTACTCAGCTTCAGCCGCAATTCCTCGTAGCGCCGGTAAGCCTCGGGGCGGCCCGTGGTACTGGCCTCCCACTGCGCCAGGTTTGCTTCCTTTTCAAGAGGCTTTACCGTCTCGACATGTTGCTTCAACCACCGAGAAAATTCCTCTTCCATTTTGTTCCTTCCACATCCGCTCAGAAGTAGCGCCAATCCAAGTGAAACCGTCGTCCAAAATGCGATTTCCCGTCGCACGGTTTTCCTCCCGGTGCTCGTTCACGTCACAAGAAGACGCGCCAATTTAGAAAACAACCCCAGCAAAAGCAAGCGACAAAGGGCGAAGGAACTGTACTGATCAGGGGTTGCCCCCAGGCCCGTTCAGGCCCGAAAGGTCCACAAGTTCCGGCGCAGGGCAGCCCGTCGGAACCGCCCGATGCGGCTTCCCGCCTTTGCCCACGCCGAACGCTCTGCGCCTCAGCGTTCCTGAACGTGGTGCGATGCCCTTTCTGTGCCCGGTGCAAAGCCTACTCCCACCAGTTTGGCTCGGGCGGGATCAGGGGCACGGTGTGTTTTTGAACTGGGGCCCCGAAAAGCCTTCTCCTGGAACAGGCTGAAGACACAAAAACACCCCGCGCAACCCAACGCGGCAGAAAAAAAGCCTGCGAGTCTTCTCGCAGGCTTTCGCTTTTTGTTTGCCCTGCACTCGGCCGTTACATCAACGCCCGGTACTCCTCGTAGAGCTTGACGATCGCTGGCACGTAACGGCGCGTCTCGCCGAAAAGGATGTGATCCTGTTTACCCGAAGCCAACCAACGGCTCGCTCGGCGCGCCCCACCGTTGTAAGCCGCCAGAGCCCCCTCCAGACCGTACTCGCTAACCAGGTCGGAAAGGTAGCGAGCACCAATCTTCAAGTTCTTGATTGGATCAAACAGAACATCCTCAGCTGAGGTCCACGGAATGCCCTCCATCTGCGCCACGTAGCGCCCTGTGGACGGCATGACTTGCATCAAGCCCATGGCACCCGCCGGAGACACGACGCGTGGGTTCCACGTGCCACCGGTTTCGTGCGTGATCACCGCACACAACAGGTCAATGGACAGGTTGTCGTACTGAAGCGAGAGGTTGTAGATCTCGTTTGCGATTCTGAACTTTTCCTGTGAAGGCATCCCTGGGTTGTACCGGTCGATGATTGAAATGACCTTCTGAATCGAGTAGTTTCGAAGCGCGTCCGCGTCCACAACCGCCTGCAATTCGGCGACACGTTGCTCGAGCTGCTGGATCCGCGTCGTCATCCGCGCATCCACTACGTAGCCCACGCTAAATCCGACGAGTCCCATGCCTGCGAACAACAGCAACACCGTAACGAGACCCCGCTTCACGTGCCAGCGACGGAACAATCCCATCGCCGTGCTTTTCTTCATGATTCTACTACCTCCAGCCGTTTTCATGTGCATCGCTTTGCCCCCAAATTCGTTGCCAGTTCGTAACAAAACCCGGTCTGCACACACAGCAAGAGCCGGTCTCGCCACGCCTCTCTGCAAACAAACCCAGCGAGATCGGCTCTCATCGAACCCTTTAGACGCAGGTGCCTCCGAAAAGTTTCATTTTGAGTCCCGGTTGAAAATCAACGGAGGAAAGCCTCGGGTTGTTCCCCGCCTGTCTGTCGAAAAGTCAGGGCTGACCCCGCTTTTGGTTCTGCAAGACCGTTCCCCGCAAAGCAACTGGTCCTACCGCTGTCGAATCCACGACTTCCCCAGACCTTCGATCAAGCACTGAGTCTTCACTACCGGCAACCGCGTCGACTCGCGGAAACTCCTCAGTCCTGCTCAACTCCGGACCTCTGCAGCTCAAAACCAAATCCGGCGTACCCGATGCCGCCAAGCCCTCTCTACCCCCTCCCCAAGCGCGCCGTTTGCGGCCAGCCGTTTGCACCTTTGTCCGGTTCGACGAGCTGCGACTCTGGTGGAACACCGTGGTCATTTCCAGCGCGTCGACAGGAAAGGCCCTCACACGTGTGCCCCAACTTGGGTCAGGTCGAGACCCGGGATGACTCGGTACTGGTGGTACACAGGAAAGGCTCTCCGGTCCAAAGAGCTGACGGCGGGTTGCGTTCCCCGGCTTGTCGCCGTGCTGGAGGAAAAGGCATGCCGAACGTTGCCCCAAAAGAAAAAAACCGAGGTCACTGACGAACCGGGGTTAGGGGGGTTACCGGTGTCGAATCAGCAACGCTCGGTTTTCGCCCCTTACCCTACAACAAATGTGCCAATTCCCCCAACTTTCTTTCTTCGGGCCCGCAAACCCGTTTCAACAAAACCAAATACTTACAAAGGACAGCAACCAGCCATTTTCCGTCTTCTGAGCGAAATCGAAGTCCGGTTGCAGGATGCAACCTTCCAGGTTTCATTCTGCAACATTGTTCACCTCAGCCGAAAACGCACCGTCGACTCCGTACTGCCTGAGCTTCCTCCACAACGTCGCCCGCGAGAGACCCAGCACGTCCGCGGCCTTCTTTCGATTTCCCCCGTACTTGTGCAACACGTGGAGAATGTAGAACCGCTCCAACTCTTCCAGGGTCATGTCTTTACGTCGGGTCACCTGGATTAACGACTCGTCCTCACCCCAGAAATGCGGCGGCAGATCTTCGGGCATGATCCGGTCGCCCTGGCAGAGGACAACAGCGCGTTCCATTACATTTTCCAGCTCGCGCACATTGCCCGGCCAGTCGTACTCCATCAGCAGCGCCAGGGCCTGGCTCGAGATCCCGACGGGCGCTCGACCGAGCTCTTCCGAAAAACGGCGGGTAAAATGTGCAGCCAGCACAGGAATGTCCTCCCGACGCTCCCGCAAAGCTGGCAAACGAATCGGGATCACACTGAGCCGGTAGAACAGGTCCTCCCGAAACCTACCCTCCCGTACCAACTTCTCAAGGTCCTGGTTGGTCGCAGCGATCAAGCGCACGTCAACCCGCCTCGAGCGTGTGTCGCCCACGCGCCGCACCTCGCCATCCTGGAGGAAACGGAGCAGCTTCACCTGCAGCGCTGGACTGGTTTCCCCAATCTCGTCCAGGAAAAGGGTGCCGCCGTCTGCTTCCTGTACCAGCCCAATCTTATCGCGAATGGCTCCTGTGAACGCACCTCTCACGTACCCGAAGAATTCGCTTTCCTGCAGGTTTTCAGGAATTGCGCCGCAGTTCACCGCCACCCACGGCCCCTGGGCCCGATTGCTGTTAGCGTGAATGGCACGGGCCACGAGTTCCTTGCCCGTACCGCTTTCGCCTGTGATCAAAATGGTGCTGTCCGTCTTCGCAACACGGGTGACCATTCGCATGACGTCCATCATCTTGCGGCTGCGTCCCAGGATTGCCTCTGCGCCGTACTTCTCGCGCAGACGGGCGCGGAGTTCGTTCACCTCTTCCTCGAGCCGCCGCATGTCCAGGGCGCGTTCCACCAGCATCACCAGCTCTTCGTTGTCGAAGGGTTTGGTCACGTAGTCGAACGCTCCTTCTTTCATCGCGCGAACACCCGACTCAACGCTGCCGTAAGCCGTAATCACGATGACTTCCATCGGCGGCGCCACGCGTTTGGCCCGGCGCAGCAGCTCCAGACCATCCATCGGACTCATTCGTAAGTCCGTGATCATCAAGTCGTAGACCTTGGCAGCGATCTTGCCGAGGGCCGATTCACCGGAATCTGCCTCATCCACGTGAAAACCCCGACGGCGAAGAAAAATCGAAAGCGATCGTCGAACGTTCGGTTCGTCGTCGACCACCAGAATGTTCATGTTAATGACCTCATCACATCCACTGCTTTACGGCTCATCGCAATCCCCAAAGAACTTTGGCGAAAACCGAGCTGTGTCGACCACGCAGGTTGAACGGTGAGCACTCAGAATTGTTCACCGAAAGCGACCTTCTGGCCACCACGACTCGCTGAGCTGTGTGGACTCCTCAAGTCCGCCTTCCGTCTCATCTTGGTTACGAAGGGGCAGGTAAACTCGAACCTCCGTTCCCTCACCAGCCTTGCTTCGCAACTCCATTCGCCCACCGTGCGCGCGAACAATTCCGTCCGAAATGGGCAGCCCCATGCCCACTCCCGTGGGTTTGGTCGTGTAAAAGGGCTGAAAAATCTTCTTACGCGCTTCCTCAGGGACACCGGGGCCGTTGTCCGCCACAGCAATCCAAGCGTGGCGCTGTCCCCCCTCACCGGCGTAGAGCCCAGAGGAAACCCGTACCACACCTGTCGCTTTTTCCTTAACGGCATCGACCGCATTCTGCAGCAAATTCACAATGACGTGTTTCAAAAGTTGACTGTCCACGGGCACACGAGGGAGCCCTTCGTACAGAGTGGTTTCCAGCTTCACGTTCTCCGGAACTTCCAGGCGGTAGAGCCTCAGTACATTCAGCACAAGAGCGTTCAGATCGCTCTGTTCTTTGCGAGGTCTTGGCAACCTGGAAAACCGCAGGAAATCGTCGAGTACGCGGCTCACACGTCGCGACTCTTCCAACACAATTTCCATGAGCTCACGGTCTTCTCCACTCACGTCCAGGGTGTCGCCCAGCGCGCTCACCGAGGTAGTAATGGCCGCCAGCGGATTCCGAATTTCGTGTGCAATTGCCGCTGCCAGCTCACCAACCGCTGCCAGCTTCTCAGCCTCAGCTGCTCGTTTCTCCAATTCCCGCTGCGCCGTGATGTCGATCAGCCCGATTAGCTGTCCCCGAAACGGGTCACGCACCCTCTGCCGCGTTGCCCGCACCCGCAAACGACGCCCATCTGCGCGCACAAGACTGAGTTCCGTAGTGCCGCCGTCCACGCCAGTTTCGGAGCCGGTATCGGTCGCCCATTCCGGCAGTTCTCCTGCCGCCACGAACTCCGCAAACCGACGTCCTGACTCCAGGTCCTGAATGGACAGACCGAGCAGGTCCGCCCCCTGCCGATTCACCAAACGAATAACGCCTTCCTCGTCCAGCAACACCAGTCCGACCGGCAGATTCTGAAACAGCGTTCGGTAGTTCTCTTCCGACTCCCGAAGCGTGTTAACGAAACGAGTGCGTTCCACCGCTGCCACCAACTGACTTGCCAGGGTCCACAGGAAGTTCATCGCCCCGGTTTCACCAACAGGCAGTTCACGGTCGAAAAGCACGGCAAGTGTGTTTCGCGACCCCACGGTCGGAACCGAAATCGTCGCCAGGCACACTCGGAACGTTTCGCTACGAGCACCGATTGCGGTCGTCCGGCAGATTCCCTCCCGTTGCGCCTCCTCCACGGCGGCAAGAATGTCCGACTCGCGGATTCCTCGTTTGGCCAAACCGACGTGCCGGACGCAGCGGCCCCCAGCGCGCTCGCGCACCCAGAACGCCCCAAGACCACCGAAAGCGCGGATAGCCTGCAGCATGGCGTAGCGCACCAATTTCTCGGCGTCTTCTTCGGCCGAAAAGAAACGCCAGGTGCGCAAAAGCCGCCGCGAGAACGCGAGATTGGCGCTCAAGTCCTCGAACAGGCGGCGGTTGGTAAGAGCCAAACTGAGTTGCGCCGCCACCTCGTTGAGGAATGGAAGGTCCCGCTCCGTGAAGTATCCTTCCCGGAAAGACCCGAGATTCAAACTTCCAAACACCTTGTCTTGCGCGATCAAAGGAACGTTGATCGCCGAACGGATTCCGTAAGCTAGCACTCGTTCGTCGACGCGGCTCCGGCGACGCGTCAGACGCAGGTTGCTGATGATTCGCGCCTTGCGTGACCGGACTACGCGCCCCAGGAATGAGTCGCCAGCGTCGAAAACTTCGCCAGGCTGCACGCGAAGCGGTTTGGAGCCTTCAATTGCGATCACCTTGAGCGTTTTTTCGCGAGCGTTGATTGCTGTCACAGAAGCCAGGTCGTAAGGTAACACACGTTTCAACGCCGTCAGCGCTCTCTGACCCAGCTCCTGAGCATCGATGTTCCCTCCCGTCAGACGCCCCAACTCCGCCAGCAATGCGGCCCGTTCAGCCTCTACCTGGTGCCGCTGAAGGTCCAGAGCGGCGTTGATGGCCATGGCCGCATGTCGCGCCCCAACCAACATGTTGCGCACCTGCTGCGCGGACGGCCACACGCCTTCCGGCAACCCGAACAGCATGTACGCCTGCGTTTGCCCGTAGACCCGGCATGGCACCACCCAGATTTGCTTTGCCCGCGGCGGTTTGGACCACGCACGTCTGAGAGCAACGGCCGCACGACCAGTGACAAGATGCGCCCCCTCCGGGCTCGCATGCTTTTCCGCCTCCTCCAGACGTTTGTTCCACGTCCGCAGACGCTTGTGCCCGGTCAAAGTCTCACCGTTCCAGACAACAGCGCCATTTTGCCAGAATTTGCCGTACGGCAGCATAAGCCCTGTGCGCTCGTTTCGCACAGCCATGCCCAGCCAGCAACACGGGTACAGCTCCGAAACCGCGCTGCCAATTGCCTCCACGATTGCCCCGAGATCCCTGGCGTCCAGCAACGCGCTGGACAGGCGCAGCAGAGTGGTCTGGAGCTGCAACGTCTTGTTCAACCGCTGCACCAGTCTCGCGTTTTCGAGCGCCAGGGCCAGTTCTCGTGCCACGGTGTCCAGCCCAGCCTGACCGACCAGCACCAGCCTCGGCTGCTTCGCTTCAACGCCGAGGGCACCAACGAGTCGTCCGTAAGCGCGTAGCGGAAGTACCATCCCGCGAGGCGACACGCCCAGTGCCCGCCTTACGATCCGGTCCCTGTTCAGTTCGTCCAGGTTTTCCGGAAGAACAACACGGGGCCGCGGTTTGAGCGCCCAACTTCCAGCCGAGGTCACAAAGTCCAGTGCCTGTCCGTCTTCGGAAATCTGGTACAGCACTGCCCCTGTGTAGCCTGAGGCGTCCACAAAGAGTGTCAGAGCCTTCTGCACTGCATGAGCGGAATCCTCGAGTTGCGTGGCCAGCGAACCCACACGGTTACTGATCACGAGCTCCCGGTGACGCCGACGAACCTGTTCAACCTCTTCCACGTCGCGGAGCAACAGAGACAATTGGGCCGCCAGTTCGTTCACGAAGGATTCCGCGGACACGCGGACACCTGCTGGCCACTCAACCCCAAGCACTCCACGTGCGGCGCCGCCGTAGTCGAGACTTTTAACCAGAATCTGCCTCTCTTCGCCCCTTTTGTTCTGGACTCGTTGCCACGAAACACTCAACCCGCTTCTTCGCATCGAAGCCAGTTCGTGCAGCCGCTGATCCAGCGAAACGACGCTGCGCCCTACGGTCAGGGTGTTGGGGATGTTCGATTCATCCTGGCCGTCACCTTTCCGAAACTGCAACCACACAGCGCTGGCCGAAAGAGCGCGTCGCGCCTCAGACAATGTCTCAAGCAACACGCGGTACCCCCCTGCCGACCGATCCAGAAAGGACGACACGCGACTCAGCGCCCTGAGCTGAGCGGCTCGACTCTCTTCCCGTTCGTGTTCGGCTCGTTGCCTCACGACAACGGAAGCGTGAAGCTGAATCCAACGCGCCAGGCGTGCCCAATCGTAGTTGCGTCTGCTCTCCACAAACGCGAAAAACCGAAATCCCTCACCCAAAGGCGGCAGGGGCAAAAGCCAAGTGTTTTCCGTACCGCTCAACCCGGGCGCCAACCGCAGAGGCTCCGAGAAACGTTCCTCTCCGAAAACCGCACACCAGTCCTTTTCGGACACCCGAGCAAGCTTGCCCCGCCTGACCAGCCACTCCGCCTGACCGTCGCTTCTGGGCACGTAGCCCAGACACACGTGGCGAAGCCCGAGGTGTTCACGCACGACTCGTCCGAAAGCACGCAAAACATCCTGGAACGTGTGCCCGCCTGCGTAGTAGTGGCCCAGGTCGCTGAACATCCGCATGATGACACTGTCCGTCCGCGCCTCGCGATCTCGTTTCTCCTGGTTCCACCACACAGTCACCCGCTTGGCCAGCCACCGCAGCGTGTCCTCCGCAAGGCGTTCAACTTCTCCCGTCTTCCGCCGCCACTCAAACGCAAAAACAGCGGTTTGGCCTTCATCCAGCTTCACGCAAAAACTGGCCGAGATTCGACCACCCTGCTCCACGTTCAGCGCCGGTTCGGAGCAACCTGTCGCGCCATCCACGGCGGAGTCCGTGCAGTCCCTGTGAATCTGTCCAAGCGCAACGCTGTTCGCGCCCACTACACGGACACACGCTTTTTGCGCGCCCAGGAAACGTCTACAACCCTCAAGCACCAGCTCCAGCGCTTTGTCTCCTTTGCCAGAGGCCTGCTCCAGGGTCTCTTCAAATCGTAACAGCCGGTTCGTAATCACCGTTCGCTACCCGTTTCTACCGTCCGCCCGAAACACCCCCCCTGTTACGAGCAAATTTCCAAACACCCAACACCGCCCTGTGCGGACACACGCGCACAAACCCGACCGCGTGGGCCCTTTCGCAGTCCCGTTGCTTCAACGTGCTTGTAGTCCTTCTGCCGGTCCCGCCGGCTTCACCCAACGAAGGGGGACCTGTTCTGCTCTGCAATTTGCCCGAGTAGATGAGGCCAAGCAAACCCCGGCTCAACGCAAGTAAAGCAGTTTGCGAACGCCGAACACCTTTTCCCCGGCCACGGCCCGAATCAAGTACAGCCCGCTGCTTGCAGGCACGCCGCTGCTCGTGCGACCGTCCCAGCGTAAAGTGTGCACGCCCACGCTCAGGCTCCGGCTAAGAAGCGTCCGAACCACGCGCCCCCGCAGGTCCACAACCTGAACCGTCACCAAGCCGCGCTCCGGCACGGCAATGTTGAAGCAGGTAGCTCCGTTGAACGGGTTCGGAAAAGCTTTCGACAGCACCCACTCACGTGGCACGCTCGGATCGGCTTCTTTTCCGTTCACATCGGTCCTCAGGTCGACGGTTACAACGTTCCAGGGTGCTACCGGGTCCCACGATGCCACACCAACCCGCAGCGTGGACACACCCGCTGAGTTCGGTACCCGAATCAGCACCTTTTCCGATTGGCCAGAAGCCAGCGTCGCCAGGGGTTGGCCAACCCGCAGTCCGCGAGGGTGGAATGTGGGTAAGATCGCACGCCACAACGTTGAATCCGGCAAGACGTCGTACGTCTCAAAGCTGCCCTCAACCGTTTGCTGCTTTGCTTCCACGCGCACGGGAACCCAGGGAGCTACGCCCGCCAGGAGCGTCGTAGGCACCCGAACGTGGACTCTTCCGGGCTCAGACCAAACGCTACCGTTCACGTTGGGAACAAGTCGCCGCTGCCCGCTTTCCACGGCGTACACAACAACTCGGGCTGGTTCTTCACTCACTTCAAGGATCAAATCTGTCCCCATGCTGTCCCCAGTCACGGGAGAGTCGTCTAAGTCGAGGTAAATGGACCAGCCAAGGGCATCTGGATTACCCGGCTTTCGCCAGTGCAGCAAACCAAACGTAACGAAGGCGGAATCCCAGGCAACCTCCAGCCCGGCCAGATCCAAGGACGCCTGTTCGTCCAGATCCCGCCAAATCACTGCGTCCCCGGGTTCAACCCAAACACCGCCGCTCGCCAAGACACTGTCTGGAGAAGGCAGAATTGCCAGGAAAAGTGGACCCGAGCCCGTGTTCTGAACATCCAGCTTGACCGTAACTGCTGCTCCTGAATCCGAGACCTCCACCCGCGGGACGCTGACCGAAGGTCGGAAAAGGGTCAATCGAAACCCGTCGGACCCGCTCTGAGGTACCGCGCCGGTGACCGCGTGGAAAGGCATCGCGCCGGTTTTCCAGGCCTGAAACGCGTACATCCCAGCGGGTAGCACAGCGGAAAAGTTCCCGAACCGATCCGCCGAAAACCGCCGCACTGCCGAGAGAGGTGCGTCCACCGGTCGGGCAACTACTACAGCGCCCGCAGCCGCTTCGTTGCGTCCGAAATCCCACACGGACCCGAACACGGCGTACCCACCCCAGCCTGGCAAACTCAGCACGCGCTCAAACGCGCGCTCCCCGAGTTCAATCACCAGCAGCAACTGACTCACGTGGCCCGCCGGCAGGGAGTCAGAAGCAACAAATTCGAAAGCTCCTGCAAGGTCGATTTTCTGCCCAGGTCCTACAGGCGACAAACGCACCGTCGAATCGCTCACAGTGACGTACGGGTCGACACTCCGCAACACCACACGCCCCGTTGCCTCAACGTTGCCGACGTTCTCGAGCGTCACGTTTAACCGTAGGGTTTCGCCCGGGTCCACCACGTTGTTCGCCGTCTCGGACGGTTCTTCCAGATCTACCTCCGTCAACGCCGGGACGGCTGCTTGAATACCGCTGGCGGCAAAGGCGTTCACGATTCCCCAACCGTACGTGTTGTTGGGCTGGTCCGCCTGGCTCGCGCTACCCAGGAGGGCACTGCGCACGTCCCATCCGGTCCAATCCGGGTGGGCTTCAAGGAGAAGAGCACACACACCGCCCACAAGCGGCGTCGCCAGCGACGTGCCGCTCGCGTACCCGTAGGCATTCGGTCCGCCTCGCGTGGCACAGCGGGTGTGAACGCCCAGGGCACAAACCTCCGGCTTGATGCGGCCGTCGTACGTCGGCCCCCGTGAGCTGAAATCAGCGATGGTTCCCGAGAGTGTCACGGCACCTACGGAAATCACACTGTCACCGTCAGCGGGTGCGCTGATGTGGCCCCAGTTCGGGTCTGTGTTCCAGTTTCCGGCCGCTACAACCACGGCAATCCCCTGCCGGGCGGCCCAGTCTGCGGCAATCGTACACACTGCCGTGTTGCCGTCCATGTCCTTGAATTTGTACCAGTCGTAGTAGCCCAGGGAACTGGAAATCACGTCGGCTCCCAAACTGTCTGCCCACTCCGCAGCCGCAGCCCAGTAGTCTTCCTCCACTGGCGTTTCACTCCGCGTGTCTTCCGTTTTGGCCAGCAAAAAATCGGCACGGTAGGCCGGTCCGATCAGCTCTCCCGGCGTGTAACCCGCCAGTGTGGACCACGTCAGTGTACCGTGAGAATCCGAGTAGTCTTCCGGATTGTTCGGATCCCTTTGCGTGTCGTCATCTTTCATCACGAAATCGCGCTCGGCCACGATTTTCAGGTGCGAAAACGTTTCGTGATCTTTGTAGTAGCCGACATCCAGCATGGCCACAAGCACTCCTGCGCCTGTGTAGCCCAGCTCGTGGAGTTGAGGTACCGAGATTTGCTCCAGTTGATTCCGCGAGGCGCCGTAGTCCAGGTAGTAGCGACGCGCTACTACTTCGGCCCTCCCGGTAGGATTTGCTGTTTTTGCAAGCTGCACCCGCGGTCGTGAGGGCTTGGCGCCCGCAACCAGCCGCATTCGGGCCACAAAAGGCTCGTTCGCGATCTGCACCACCTGCCTCGGTGTGGCCCACAAACTGACGGCATTCAGCCAGCGCGAGCGCGTTCGCAACCGGGCCCCGGTCGCCAAAACCTCGCGCACGTAAGGCTCGTACACGGGAAGATCGGCGAAGTTCACAAGCCGCCGACGCCCGAGTTTCGCCCGTCGTCTCAGCGCCCGGCGCGTCAGTAGCTTCTCCGGCCGACTCAGAGCACGTTGCACCTCCGTTCTTCCCGCCAGGCCCTTGTCCGTGAAAAACACCCACACCTTCAGCTTTTGCCCGGGCTTCACCTTTTGAAGCCGGTCAGCGAAGAGTGCCGACCACTTGGGCCTCGCCGGTGCTCGGTACGGCTCCGTCTGGACTTCCTGAGCAGGCAATTTCAAAGCTCCCCCCAACACCCAGACCAGAGCCAGCGTTCCTGCAAGCTTCACCACACGTTCCATTTCAGCCTCTCCGTTGTATGAAATGCCCGGTCCGGCCCGAATCCGGCGGCTTGCACCCCGCTCCCGCCGCAATTGCCCTGCCAAACGCGTCTCAAGAATTGCGTTCGCCGTCGCGGTCACTGTCCTGGTTGGCGGGGCGAATTCGCCTGGGCGAGGCGAAGAGAAAGAAGAGTCCTGCCACCGAGTTGTGTTCCGCTTCTCGCAAAAAGGCCCTGCCAAATTAGGCCGGACCGGCAACGATCGCGGGGAATGGACACCAGAACCCCTCGAAGTGCCACGTTCACGTACGGTTGCTCTGTCTGCGCACCGGTACGCGAAACTTCTTGATGCGGTAACGCAAACGACTGCGACTGATGCCAAGCCGACGGGCTGCCGCACTCTGGTTCCAGCCCGTGTCCTCCAGCGCCCGCAGAATCGCCCTTCGTTCAACCTGCCACAGGGGCGGCAGGTCGGTTTCGGAATCGTTGTCCGTCGCACCTTCGTGGCGCAGTTCCGGCGGCAGGTGTTCCGGCTCAATCCAGTTTGGCCGAAACAGAACCATGGCCCGCTCGATCACATTTTCGAGCTCGCGAACGTTGCCGGGCCATGGGTAGTGCTGCAGAACCTCGAGCGCTTCCGTGCTTACACCCAGCGTAGCGATGCCAAGCTGACGAGCGAAACGTTGCACGAAGAATTCAGCGAGCAAAGGGATGTCCTCACGACGTTCCCGCAGCGGCGGGACGGTGATCGGAACGACGTTGAGCCTGTAGTACAGGTCTTCACGGAAGCGCCCTGCCTCGACTTCTCTGCGCAGGTCGCGATTGGTTGCCGCCAGGATTCGTACGTCGGCGTGTAGCGTTTGCGTGCCCCCCACACGCTCGAATTCTTTGAACTGCAAGAGTCGCAGCAGTTTCGCCTGGATGGCGGGGCTCAGTTCTCCGATTTCGTCCAGAAAAATGGTCCCACCGTGGGCCAGTTCAAAACGCCCCAGCCGGCGGCTGCTTGCGCCCGTGAACGCCCCTTTTTCGTGTCCGAACAGCTCGCTCTCCAGCAAAGACTCTGGCAGCGCCGCGCAGTGCACGGCAATGAACGGCGCGTCTCGACGCGGACTCAACTCGTGAATTCTCTTGGCCACGAGCTCCTTCCCCGTACCACTTTCACCCAGGATGAGCACCGTGGTCACCGCCGGTGCAACCCGTTCGATCACTTCCAGCACCGCACGGATTGCCGGGCTGTCGCCGACGATCACTGTTTCGCCACCTTTCAAGACCCGCCGGTAAGCCTGATTCTCGAGTTGTAAACGGTCGTACAGCCGCGCGTTCTCAATGGCCACCGCCGCAAGACTGGCGTACGCTTCCACCACCGACACGATGAACTCGTCGCGCAAAAACTCGCTGTCCGGATTCACAAGCTCCAAAGCACCGATCACCCTGCCCTTGATCCGCATCGGCACGCAAATCACTGCCTGTGTCCGAAACTTGGTACGTTCGTCCACGCGCGAGTAGAACCGCGGGTCCCGACTGACGTCTGGAATTACGAGCGCCTCCTCGTGGGCGATGACCCAGCCAACAATCCCTTTCCCGTACGGCAACCGCACGTCCCGGAGCAGCTCGCTCTTCTCGCCTGTGGCCGCGCGGAAAACCAGTTCTTGCCTTTCCGGCTCTAGCAGCACAACCGAGCTGCCTTCGGCGCGGAAAACCCGGTTGGCCGACACCATCACAGCGTGCAGCACGTCGTCCAACGAGCGGCGGGCGTTGATGGAAGCACTGGCTTCCACTAAGCCAAGAAGCATCGAAGATGTCTGCGCTGCTTCCAAGGTCTACTCCAGTGGGCTCAGCTGCATTCGTCGCGCCAGGTAGGCGACGACAAACAAGGTTGTGAGCGCAACCACCAGTGCCACAAGCAGAATGACCACAACCAGCGTCACCCAGTCCAGTTTGCTGTCTCTGCGACGACCGGTCAGCAGAGGGTCAAGCAGCGTGTCGTAGAGCAACTTTCCGGTGAACAGGACAAGCAGTAAAATACCGACGGCGATCCGTGTAAAACTCACGCGTTCCGAGAGCGCGTTCTGCAGCGGCCACAAAAGCCAAATCACCACTGCCCAGCGCACAATTTCCAGAGGGAAACTCCACCACCGTCTTCTCGGGGACTGGCTCACGCGCTCGTCTCCAAATCCTCTGGCCGAAAAGCATCAACGATGTGCGCGATTCTGGTCGTAGCACCTTCGAACCGCACCGTCACCACGTCGAACCGGCACGGCTGATCTTCACAGCCGTTCTCGTACAGGAACCGCTCGGCAGCGCGAAGAAGCCGTTTTTGCTTTCCGGGCGTTACCCAACCCTCCGGTTCTCCAAAAGACCCACTCCTGGCTGTTTTTACCTCAACGAAGATCAACAGCCCGTCCCGTTCAACCACAAGATCGATTTCGTCGTGTCCGACGTGCACACGCCGCTTAAGAACACGGTACCCTCGCCGTCGGAGAAACTCTGCCGCGAGGTCCTCCCCACGCCTGCCCAAGTCCTGAGCCCGACGACTCACAACCGCGCTCCACTGCCTCTGAGAGATCGTACCCTGAAGGACCGCCGGTGAACAGGGCTCAGGCCGAGTCGATGGATTGCCCGAACGTGATCCTCGGTTGGGTAGCCTTTGTGTTGAGCAAAACCGTAGCCGGGGTACAGGTCGTCCAGCTCACGCATGATCTCGTCGCGCACCACCTTGGCCACAATCGAAGCAGCAGCTACCGAGTAGCAACGCTGGTCCCCCTTTACGATGGCGGTGTGCGGCACCGGCAACTGCGACACAGGAAGACCATCCACAAAGACGTGTACGGGCACGAACCGCAGTTTGTCCAGAGCGCGCCGCATGGCCAGGTGACTGGCGCGCAGGATGTTCAGGCGATCAATTTCATCCGGGTTTGCCATGCCAACCGCCCAGTCCAGCGCACGTTCCGTGATTTGCTGGAAAAGCTCGGCCCGCTTTTCAGGTGTGAGCTGCTTGGAGTCGTTCACGTCCCTCACCAGGCGCTCAGGTTCAAACACCACCGCAGCCGCGACCACTGGCCCCGCCAGAGGGCCCCTCCCCGCCTCGTCCACACCAGCGACCACCAGGTCGCGCGCCCAGAAGGGCCTCTCGTAAGCAGTCATTCTCGCCAAACGCAGGGCTTCCCCCAGCTGAAACTGTTCCTCGAGGACATTCACCGCAGAAAGTCTCCGCTTGGTGATTTACATCACAAGACCAAGGGTGAAAAACGCTCTTCGAGCGTTGCCCGCCCGTGAAATCAGACCCTTTGCACAAGCGCGTTGCACGTTTAGCCGCCCCAACTTACCGGTTCAAGTTAAGACAAATCACCGAAACCCGCAAGGGTGATCCCACCGGTTCAAGCTCAGGGAAGCCCCTCTTCCCTTTTCAGAACGAGGATCTCTGGTGCGCGGGCGAAACCGGTTGCACGTGTTTCAGCCGTGTGTAACCGGCCCGGCTCCAGTAGCCACCATCGGCGCAGGTGTTTCAGTTTGAGGCAAGTTGGCCGGGCGGTTCCTTCCTGTCGCCGACTTGCGCTTCCCTCGCTTCGTTACGCTGCGATCCGTGGAAGCGGCGCTCCCTTCTTCAGCCACCACGTACGCGAGCACAGTCTTGAGTCAAGCGTCGGCATCCGGGCTGCTGGGTCATCGGCAGAAGGGTTGCCCAGAAGCAGGTTGATTTCCCCGGCTTTTGCTGACAACTCCACGGGGAACCCCTAACGCCACTTCTTCACCCGGACTTGCCCACGCCGGACGTCCACGATCACCGCTCCCTCAACGCCGGTCTGGTGAATTGCGGCGCCTACCTCCCGCAGCCGCTGGAGAACGCGCTTCGCCGGGAACCCAAAGCGGTTGAACCGGCTGACGGAGATCACAGCCACACCCGGTTTGGACAGCGCCAGAAAGGCTTGACCGGTTGAGGTGGCACTGCCGTGGTGCGCTACCTTCAGGACGGTGGTGCGCAAAAGCGGCCCGTAAACGGAGAGGCGACTTTCTTCAAGTTGTTCAGCGTCACCGGTAAAAAGAAATGTCGTGGAATCCAGGCGGACCAGCAAAATCAGAGAAGCGTCGTTCTGGCGGTGCGGGCCACAAGCTGCCGCCAAGGCAGAGTCCGGGCAGAGAACAACGGCCGCGCACCGGCCAAGCGCGGCCACCGAATCCCCTGCTCGCAGGGTTCGCAGTTGCACGCCAAGGCTGTCCGCTACGCGTTTGCCCTCTACCCACCCGGGAGCGTCGGAGGGCACACCGTTCCAGTACACGCAGCCAACCTTCGTGCGTCGCAGAATCGTCGGGAGCCCTCCCACGTGGTCCTGGTGCCCGTGAGAAATCAGCACACCGTCCAGGTGCCGAATCCGTTCCCGCTCTAGGTAGGGCAGGATCACCCGTGCCGCCGCGTCGTAGTGCTCCGTACGCTCGCCGGTGTCAACCAGCAGTGTTTTCCCGCTCCGGGTACGCAAAAGGGCGGCGTCGCCGAGTCCGACGTCGAAGAAAACCACTTCCAGATCCGGCGGAGGGAAGAGCACCGGCTCCCAAACGAACCAGTTGAGCACCGCCAAGATTGCCACAGCCGCTGCCACACGGGCCCAGCGTTCGCGAAAAGCTACGCTCACCAGAAGAGCGAACCAGACCAGGACCGTCACCCCCACAGGCAGATGGCCTGTGTGGATGGCGCCCAGTCCCAGCTCCTCTGCGGCCTGAGCCAGGTGTTCCACGAGCCAGAGCCCCACCCAGCACGCCGTGGCCAGGGGCTGGACCACGGGGGGCAGCAAAGCAGCAGCAAGGACAAAAGCAATTCCCAGTGCCACAACCACGCCGACGAGTGGAACAACAATCAAATTGGCCGGAAGTGAAAAAACAGGAAAGCGCTCAAAGTAGGCAAGGGTCAAAGGCAGAGTGCCGAGCAGAGCCGCCAGCGACACTGCACTAAGATCGCGCACCTGGCGCCACAGTCCCCTGGCAGGGACGACCCTGCTGAGGAGCTCGTGGAATCTGGGGTACAGCAGAGCAATCGAAGCGACAGCGGCAAAAGACAGAAGGAAACCCACCTGTCCAACTTGCTGCGGCTGCCAGATCAGCACGACAAGAGCGGCCAATCCAAGGCCATTGAACAGGTCGTAGCGGCGCTGAAAACATTCGGCCAACAAGAAAACCGCGGCCATGATGCTGGCACGCACAACCGGCGGTTTCGCTCCCGTAAGCACAACGTAGAACGCCAGCCCGAGCAACACCAAAGGCCAGCGCCAGCGCCAGTTTACCCGGAAAACGGCAGCGAGCCCCGTGAGAACCAGGAGAACGTAGCCCACGTGCAGTCCGGAAACGGCCAGCACGTGAATCACTCCCAACTCAGCAAAGGCGCGGCGAAGCTCCGGATCCAGCAGCTCTTTCCTGCCAAGTAAGAATCCCTGCAAGAGTCCCGCTTCGCGCGCGGGTAAGTACGCGAAAATCGTGCGGAGCACAAAGCGTTGCACAGGCGCCACCAGCCTGCTCTTCACAGACCACGCGGTTCCGCGTGCAAAGCGACGGAGGTACCGTTCGCTGCTGACGTACAGGGTAGCAACGATTCCCCGGGAAAGCAGGTAGGCTCTGTAATCGAAATCCCCCGGGTTGCGTGGTCCACGTGGTTGGCGAAGACGCCCCCAGACGAGAACCCGATCACCACAGTGGAGCGGTTTCCTCACCCAACGGGGCAAACGCACAAGCACTTGCGCGCTACTTGCGACCAGCTGGCTGCCCGGAGCGCTGAACCCGCGAACCCGGGCGACAACGTCCCGACTCCCGTCGGCCCTGATGCGCGGCTCCTCGAGCAACTCACCGCAACACCACGCAGGCAATCCCCGTTTCGCCGCCCCGTGCACAGGATCCCGCAGAAGGACGTCCCGACGGCTCTCCGTCCAAAAGGCCGCGGACAAAGCAAGCAACAGCAGCAAAGCAAGTTCGGAATGCGGCCGCGCCCAGACCAGAAGAGTGGTCACAGCCAGAAGAATCCCCCCGGCTAACCAGAACCCGGTTGGCAGCGACAGCCACCTGACAGTCAAGACCCCGAGGGCTACCGCCAGAGCACCAAGCAAAGTCGGTCTGCGACCGAGTGTCCCGGCTAACACGGCGTCGCCCTCGAACAGGAACTGCACACCGGCTCCCGCAGCTCCGTCAGCAGTTCCGGAAGGATTTTTCCGGCGCACTGTCCGGATGCGACCACGCTGGTCCACCGCGAGCTCCGCTTGGGCGCGCAGACCTCAAACGTTCGCCGCAAATGTACAACGCCGAACCTTCGATTTTTCAGCTTGTTAAGACACATCAAAACGCCCCCGCGTCCAGGGCACAACTCTTGTCAGGTGGAACCAGGAACCTGCCGTGAAGACAACTGACGTGAGTGCGCCATGCTACGACGCCCCGAT
The DNA here is from genome assembly GCA_964644845.1 of uncultured Cytophagia bacterium. Classification (GTDB taxonomy): domain Bacteria; phylum Zhuqueibacterota; class Zhuqueibacteria; order Oleimicrobiales; family Geothermoviventaceae; genus Geothermovivens. The sequence continues at coordinate 75,286 of CAZXXS010000048.1, forward strand.
TGGATGCGAGAAAAGCTCTGGCCAGAAGAAGTCCTCGAGGTCTTGCGCGAGATCGCCTCTCTCTGTCCCCGCTTACCCGGTGAACCCGAGATCACCGAAGACGACTTCGACGTCCGACCGGCCGGTGATTCCTCGGGCTGGTATTTCAGTTGCACAGCCTGCAAAAAACTCCGTTGTGTGGGCTTCGTCCCCCGAAGGAAAAAACAGGAGCAAAACGGCAGGAACAGCGTCAGCGAGACTCCCCAATTTCTGTGAACCGCAGTTTTCCCCTCCAGGGTGTTTCGCTCGGTTCCTCCCCGAAAATGTCTCCCGAGCAGTCGACCGTACGTACTTAAGCCGCGACCTGACCTTCTGAAAATCGCTCGCCTGAACCAGGCGTCGATTTCTTAGCCCCTGCCCGCAGCTTGGATCAGCACTTCTTCCTACCTTTCACAGTCGGGTCACAACCTGCGGTGCGCCCCTTCACTCAGTCCCTGTCCACCGGTGCACCGTCCTTCCGCGTCGCTCCGCCAACCAGTTCAAGAAGCGTTCCACCTCACGCACAAGGTCCCTGAGCGAGCCTTTGTTCCAGATCACGTAGTCTGCGCGGCGGATTTTCTCCTCGAGCGGGATCTGCGAATGGTAGCGATCCCAGACTTCCGCTTCGCTGAACCCGTTGCGCTTAGCCACCCTCTGTACCGCCGTGGGCATGTCCGCCGCCACGGTCGCAACAACATCAAACAACCCTTCCATCCCGGCCTCGTAGATCACTGCAGCTTCGACAAAGACCGCGAAGGGATTCTCTTTCATCAAGCGGTCCATTTCTTCCCGGATGGCAGCAATCATTTCTGGGTGAACGATGGCGTTCAGGTCGCGAAGTGCCTTCTCGTCCCGGAACACCAGGCGCGCCAACTCCCTTCGCCTGAGATTTCCATGTTTGTCGAAAATTCCAGCCCCGAAACGCTGGTGCAAAGCACGTTTAATCTCTTCGGAAGTTTCCGTCAAGTGTCTGGCCACGTGATCCGCGTCAATCACAGGGTAACCACGCTCGCGGAGAAACCGGCAAACTTCCGACTTTCCGGTGCCGATGGCCCCGGTGATGCCCACTCTCAGCGTTCGCAGAGGCTCTGTCATCGGACAATCGCCAGCTTGCCGATTTTCCTTTCTTTTCCGCTCCTGGCCAGAAAAAAGTAGACCCCCGAGGCCACAGGCTGGCCGTTTTCAGCGTTTCCGTCCCAGCTTACACCGCCCCGGCGCTCGCGCGCACGCAGCTCCCGCAGAACGCGGCCGTGTTCATCCAGGATCAGAATCGTGGCTCCTTGCGGCACGCCCCCGAATGTGATCTTTCCATCGTTCAGACCAGGACGCCAGGGGTTCGGGTAGACCACCAGATCCTCAAGGCCGGTTGCTTCGAAAAACAAATTAACGCGGTCCCCTAATCCTCTGCGCAGTGGCACGCCGTCCACGCTGCGAACGCCTTCCACGCGGAGACGGTACACCCGCCCAAGAGGGCGCAAGGGTGCGTCTTTGCTCAACTCCAGAAGTACGGAACGTCCTTCTACGCCAGGTTCTGCCGTAACCACGCGGCCCACCGGTTCCCAGTGGTAGTGCGCCACGTTGCTGAGATCCGCGGGATTCATCCGCCGGCTGAAGAAGACGCGAACAGCGAACTCGCCGACGCGCTCCGCACGAACGACGTAGGGTGCTGGCGGAACAGGCTCCAGTCGCACTTTAGCTTCGCTGTGTTCAGGATCCAGGGGGGTGCCACTGCTGTCAGCCACGCCGAAAACCGAAATGGTCAACTGATCCGTTTCCTCCGGTACGCGGTCCAGAGAGAGAAGAATCTCGGACATTCGGTAGCTACGCAGAACACTGGTCACGTGGTACTCGGCCCGGACCTTCCCCCTTACCCGGTAGTGGTCGCCGTTCAATGCCTCGTCTCCCATGCCGCGATCGAAAATGAGCGCTACCAGACGTTCACTGCGCTGTTCAGCACGGAGTAATCTCGGCGGCTCGTGTGGCTCAACCGGCGCAGAAAAAGCAATTTGCCCCGTTTCGCCCGCGCCGCTTTTCGGTTGCACAGCGTAGCGGTAGACCTGTGCGGGCAACACCGTGGTGTCCGAAAATGCCGTGCCCTCAACCTGTGCCACTGTTTGCCAGGTCCCACCCGGTTCCCGTCGAAGAATCCGGTAGACCACTGCCGAGCCAACCGGGGCCCACGTGAGTTTTACCAGTCTCTCACGGAGAGGAATGGCCCGCACCCACACCGGTGCTGGCAGCGTCGCACTCAGAGCTGAAAGCTGGAAAAACCGCAGGGAGTCGCCTAAGTTCACAGCGATTTCAGCCACCCCGTCACCGTCGAAATCCGCTACTTCCGCTAGATTTGTGGCCACATCTGGCAGCTGACCACGCAGTACGGGTTTACCGCGGGATGGATCGAAATCCACCAGGTAAAGGTCCGGTGCGGCGCAAATCAAGACTTCTTCGTCTCCGTCGCCGTCCAGGTCAGCTGCTGAAACGCCGCTCTGAAAGCGGCGGTCGCCAAAGTAGCCAGCAAAACGCCACTCCGCCACCAGCTCGTACGACTGTTTCCCCGCGTAGCGGTACACGTGGTAAAGCCAGTGGCGGGTGTCGAACTCGTGCTCCGAGTTGATGAAGTCGGCGCTGTGCCCTCCCACGATGATTTCGTCCTTCCCGTCTCCGTCCAGATCGGCCATTTCCACGTAGCCCGACACATCCGGCAGGGGGAGTCTGTCTTGCCAAATCACGTTGAGCCGTCCCTCGCCCGTGAACTCGTACAGAAAGACGTCACCGTCGTTGTCGCCAAAAAGCAACTCCGGATGTCCGTCACCGTCCGAGTCGCCCACACCGCATTTCGGCACGGCGTACTGGTTTTCACCCTCGGACGGATTCGACATTCGCGCCAGCAGCCCAAAGCCCCCGTCGTGTAAATTCTCCCACAGCGACCACTGCCCCTGATACCGGGCAACGATTTCCGCCAGCCCGTCCCGGTCGAGATCGGTGAAGCGCGCAGGCCAGAAATCGCCAACCTTGCGCCACACGGTTGTTAGCTGCTCCGTCTTGGGGTCCAGCCTGAGGACGGCACCCGTGTCACCCCAGCCAGCCAGGACCTCCACCACACCATCGCCGTTGGTGTCCGCAGCGTCGCGCGGCAACCAGTGCTCAACAGCCTGGCCTACTCGCTGCCAGGCGTCCACCTGCCAGCGCCACACCTGCAGCGTATCCCAGGCCAGTCCCCGCGTCGGCGTGCAGAACAACTCCGGAACCTGGTCGCCAGTGACGTCGGCCGCACGTACGCTCAGGTACCCCGCAGGCAGAGGAGAGAGGTCCTCAACAAATTGATCGGTCGGAATCCGGTCGGCTCCAAAGTCGTAAACTCTGTAACCAACTTCCGGCGCCATTTCCGTCACCTGACCGCGTAGGTTTTGCACGCGGATGCCGTACTCAATTCGGCGATTCATCTGACCCTGGTCCAGGAAAATGTGGTGCTCCGTGGTGAGGTAGCGTAGCGGGATCTCCGTGAAATCTGCCTGGCTCCCCTGAGGTCGCCACCGAAACCACGCCCGGCACACATCCGTCGTGCGAAAACTGAGCATCGCACCCGGCCACGGCCCCTCGATCATCCGCAGAAAGTTGACGTTGCCCACCAGCGGAGCCGACTGGTCCACCACGAAAGAAACGCGGTCTTCCACGGTGTTCCCGCTGCCGTCCTCGACAACAAGACGCAGCACGTAGGGTCCTTCTCCAAGCCCCTGAAGCGACCAACGGAACAGGGTTGCTTCAACAACGCGTTCCTCTGACGAAGTCAAAAGTGTCCAGTCGTACGGCACTTGGCCAGCACCGAAGTAGAGACGGTAGCGCACAAAATCCGGGCCGGATGCTGTACCCTTAACCAGCGTCTCGTCACCGCCTACTGCACTTCCGGCCCGGGGTTCCTGTATCTGTGCGTAGATCTCTGCGCCCGTCGTCAGACTTGCGTAGGCATCGATGCGCCCGGCGCCGTTGTACATGTCCCAACCCGGCGGAGGCACATCCACAGCTGTCGTGGCAAGGCGTGCCCGCACTTCCTCAGGCGTGAGTTTTGAGTTCTCAGCGAGAAGGAGCGCCACCACACCCGAAGCCACCGGTGTTGCAGCCGAAGTGCCGTTGAAACGCTGGTACCCGCCGCCCAGTGCCGTCGTCAGCACTGACACACCCGGCGCCAGAAAATCCAGTGTTTCCCCAAAACTGGAAAAGTTGGCACGAGCGTCGCTCTCGTCGCTCGCACCCACAGAGATCGTTTCGCTGAGTGCAGCGGGGAAATAAGGTGTGGTGTTGCCGTCGTTGCCCGCTGCTGCCAGCAGCACAACACCACGAGAGTAGGCGTAGCGCAAAACGTCTTCGAGGAAAGGTGCCTCTTCCGTGTCGCCGAAACTCATGTTCACAACGCGCGCCCCCATTTCCACCGCGTAGAGAAGCGCAGCAGCGACGTCGTCTTCTTCCAAAAGCCCACGCGACGTTCCGGCTCTGAGAACCAGTACCTTTGTACCAAAGGCAACACCGGCAATCCCGATGCCGTTGTCCCCTGTGGCGGCCACGATGCCGGTTACCGCCGTCCCGTGCCCGTGTTCATCCACAGGCTGGTTGTCCGGTTTGCGGAAATCCCCGCCGTCCGGGAAGCGAGGCGCATCCACAAAATCCCAGCCCCAGATGTCGTCAACCAGCCCGTTGCCATCGTCGTCGACACCGTTTTCATCCGTCGGTTCGTACCGGCCATCGTGGTTGAGGTCTTCGCCCGGATTCACCCAAATCGCATCTTGCAGGTCGGGATGCAGAGGGTCCACGCCGGTGTCGATCACCGCCACCAGAACCTTCGGGCTGCCCCGAACCCGTTCCCAGGCTTCCGGCAAACGGAGAGTACCGGGAACCCATTGAGCGTAGAAAGCAGAATCGTTAGGGGTGAAAAACGCGTGGAAGACATGGTTCGGTGTGACGTAGCGAAAAAGGCCGGAACGGCGGAGCCGAGCACTTGCACTGTCGGGTTGCACGCCGGTTGCCAAGTGCAGTTCAAGGAGTCCTTGAAGCTCCGGGGGCAATTCCCGTCCAAAGGCCTGCAACGCGCGGACCTGTGTAACCCCCGCCTGTGCCAGCGCAGCGTCTACCTGAGCAATGCCCGTAGCGCTCGCGGTCTTCGGCAACCGCTTCCCGGCAAGCACCGAGTCGCGCAAACGGGCCAGGAGTTCCTGGGCTCTGGCTGCACCGACCGGGCCTGCCAGACCGACAAGCAACACAACGATCTGGGCTGCGAAAAACCGACGAAGCTTCAACCAACCTCCAACGTCGGGAACTTGAAAAAACCGCGCACGCCAAACGTCCTGGTTTCAGCAAACTCTTGCCCCAGGGACGATTCGCTTACCGCCTGTGAACCAGCTTCGCGACTTTCACGCCGAGAAGTCTTGCTGGCAGCAGTTCGTACAGAAGGAGCGTGACGAGCACATTGGCTGGAAACCAACGGATACCGCGGTACCACTTCCAGAAGTAACGGACAAAGTCCCTGTGCGAGTCCCGCAACGCGCGCTCCCGGAACCGGTACACGCTGGCGCCCTTCGCGTGCACCGCTTTAGCCGCCGGTTCAAACAGGATGCGCCAGCCTTGCTGGCGCACGCGACGGCAGATGTCGACGTCGCTGAAGAACATTCGAAAACGTTCATCCAGCCGCCCAACCTGGTCCGCCACGTCGCCCCTGAACAGCAAGCATGCGCCCTGGGGCTGATCCACCTCACGGCGTGTGCGGTGGTCAAAGTTACCCATTTTCCAAGCAGCGAACAAGGGAGAGCGCGGGAAGAAACGCGACAAACCCAAGCTTTCGAACCAAACGTCGCGGTGGCGAGGGAAACGGCGGCACGAGGGTTGCACCGAGCCATCCGGGTTCAGAAGTTGTGGAGCTGCCACACCCACACCAGGTTCGTGGACAGCGTTCCGCAACACAGTCAACGCATCTGGCTCTAACTGGACGTCGGGATTGAGCCACAACACGTAGTCCCCGCGTACCCTGTCCAGGCCCACATTCATGCCGCGCGTAAACCCGAGATTGTGCGGCAACGGGACAATGTCAACGTGAAACCGCTCGGTCGCGTGGTCCAGAGCCCATTGTTTGCACACGAGAACGGTAGCGTCGACTGAGCCGTTGTCAACAACACAAACCTGCGTGCGAAACGATTTCGTTGCACGCAAAAGGGCATCCAGACACGATGCGATTTCCGCTTCTGAGTTGTACGTAACGACAACGACAGCGAGGGAGGCTTCAGGCTGCGACACAGAACAACTCCTTGGGGGCAGGCGTCAACACACGGGCACCGTCTTCCTCCAGGACCACGTCATCCTCGATCCGTACTCCACCCCAACCCGGCAGGTAGACGCCGGGCTCAATCGTGAAAACGTGCCCTGGTCGCAACGCATCGCGGCTGTCCTTGGTCACACGCGGCAGGCCGTGTACGTCCAGACCGAGACCGTGCCCAAGGCCGTGGTTGAACTCTTCGTCAAAGCCTCTCACGCGCAGAAAGTCCCGCACCAGCGCATCGAGCTCTCCACCGGTCAATCCCGGTCGGGCCTCCCGAATGGCTAGTTCGTTTGCCAGCCGAACCGCTTCGTACACTTCACGCTGCCTCTGGGTTGGTTTGCCAACGCAGAGCGTGCGCGTGAAATCCGCCGTGTAACCGTCGATTCTGCAACCGAAATCGAGGATCAAAAAATCCCCTTCCCGGAGGGCCCGGTGTGTCGGCTGCGCATGCGGCAAGGCGGATCGCGGTCCGCTTGCCACAATCGGTTCGAAAGCTTGCCCTTCACATCCAGCCACCGCCAGCTCGTACTGCAGCATGGCCGCCACCTGGCGTTCGGTCAGTCCGGCGTGCAATCGAGGTTTCAGTTCTTCGAAGACCTGGCAACAGATTTGCGCTGCACTCTCCAGGGTGGCAATCTCCTCGGGAGTCTTCACCTCCGTGAGTCCCGCAACAAGTCCTTCCAGCGGCTCCCATCGAACGCCCGGAAACTTCTCGAACAGGTAGTTCGCCTGACTGAATGTTAGAACATCGGCCTCGAAGCCAAGTTGGAGCTTTTCTGCAAGGAGCCCCGAGGTTTCGAGACCTTGGAACAAGTTCCGGTAGCGGGTCACCACCTCGGCTCCGGCAACCTCGTCCGCGGCCTGGGTTTCGTAACGGCGGTCCGTGAAGAAGACAACGCGGTCCGGTAAGACAACAGCAAGACCGTTCGATCCGGTGAAGCCGAAGAAGTAGCGCAGTCCCGCCCCAGAACGAATGAGGCCTCCGTCGAGGCCTCGTTCAACAAAGGTTTGCCGAAGTCGTTCGAGCCGTTCACTCGCCATCCTGGGCCTCGGCCAATTTCTGCTTGAGCATCTGGATCTTCTTCTCCCACTCGGGGTTGTCCGGTTCTTTTTGACGCAGAATCTCAAACACGCCGATGGCTTTCGCGTACTGCCCCTGCGCAGCGTAGATTTCGCCCAGCGTCGGCGTCACGATCTTGCGAGGCGGCTCTGCTGCCGACGGTCTCTGCTCGGGTTCTTCAGGCGGCGTTTCTTCGGTCGGTCGTGCCTCTTCAGCAATCGGTGTTTCCGGCGGCGTTGCAGCAACTCCTTCCTCGGGTTCCTCGAACTCAACCGATTCCTCTTCACCTTCCCGGCCGAAAATCTCTTCAACTTCTCTGGCTGCGGCTCTGGACTCTTCGGTAGAGACGGATTCCTCAGGGGCCTGGGTTTCCTCTGTCTCCACAGGGAGCTCCAGCTCTTCTTCCTCCGGCTCTGCTGGGAACGGCGGTTCCAGCTCCTCCTGAACTTCCTCTTGAAGTTTCTGTGCCAACTCGGTCTCGTCGGGCGCAGCCGCTGTCTCGTCGCCGAAAATCTCTTCAATCACCTGGTCAAACTGTTCCGATGTGGCCTCCTCGGGCTCTTCCGCCTCGAGCTCCACGACCTCCGTCACCTCTTCCAGTTTCGTCTCCTCTTCAGTGACGCCCTCTCCCTCAAACCCAACAGCTGGAGATTCCTCTTCTTCTACTTCGACCTCTTCTTCTGCGCCGACCACGGCTTCTCCTTGCTGCTGCTCAAGCTGCGTACGCAGATCCTCCACGGCCAACCGAGCCCGGCTTTCTGTCGGGTCGAGGGCAAGAACTTTCTCGTACACCGCCAAAGCGTTTGTGAGCCAATGCAGACTTCGAAGAATTTCGGCCCTCAGCCTCAGCCCCCAAAGGCTCGTCGGCTCCAGTTCCAGACCGCGGTTCACAGCCTCTTCTGCTTCCTCGAGTTGTCCTTTCGCCTGCAGAATCTTCGCTCGAACGAAATGGCCCGTGGCGTAGTGTGGGTGTTGGGCCAGACCTTTTTGGCAGATGTCAAGCGCCTCGTCGGCCCGACCGACTTCCAGCAGCCCCTCAGCTAAACGAGCGAAAAGCATCGAATCGGCGTTTTCGGCGACACGGTTTTCGAGGTAACCAAGGTCTTTCGTATCAGACATAATCTACCTCGCTTTCTGTTTTCGCCCTGCCCCTGCTTCTTCAACGACCCCTACCCAACCATCTTGTAGCCAGCTCAAATCCCGAGTGCCCGGAAAAAACCAGATTTCCCGCCTAATATGCCCACCCGAACCGGCGGACCATGTCGATGAATGCAAGATGCTCAATTCCCAAAGCCAAGCAAACGTCCGGGATCTTCGGCGTTTTTCCACCGGGCTTTTCCATCGAAACAACCGGACAACCCTTAACCGCCGCAACTGCGACGACCCACGGATCAGCCAAAGAACGTCCTTTCCTGAGCTCAATGAGTTTGGGGAATCGATTCACAATCTCAGCTTGCTTAACTTGAACCTGCTCATCGAGAGCCACGAAGACAACGTGCGCTTTGGACCATCGCAGAACTTTGTCTTCTTTCCGCCTAAGCTCTTCCAGCACGATTTCCGGTGCGATCAATTCCCCTTGTCCGGCAGCGGAGCTCAAATCTTCCCACAGCTTCGGAAAGACATCAACCGGATACCACGTATGCCAGGCCTCCACAAGCGCACTCGTGTCAAGGCAAAAGAGCATTGATCCCCTTCTACCCCGCTAAGGTGTAACCCTCGAAAAGAACAGCTCTTTCTCGACACCAATCACATGTTCAAGCTTCGCATCCAAGAAGTCCGAGAGATCCGTCAATGTCAGTTCGTCATCGTAGTAGGCCTGGAAGACCTTGCGACAGTAAGCCGTGCCGTTCTCTCGCAGAACAAACACTGTCTCAGGCGGGTGGCCCTTTTGTTCTCTTGATTTCTCTCGGTCCTTGTACTGTTCCCATTCCCTACGGTACTGTTCACGTTTTTCGAGGTAAAACTCGCGCGTCGTCAATCCCGCAGTGAGGAGCCTACGTACAACAACTTCGCGACTAACTTTGAACCAGGATGCCAACTCCCGAATCTCTCTTTCATCCCAAACGTCACGCGTTCCAACAGAAAGATGGTACGCACGTTCTTGCAATGCAGCAAGAGGAACTAAGATGGCACCAGCAACCCAATTGCAAAAAACCTCGGCATTTTTTCCCCAGCTATTCAAATCGGGTTCGGTTTCAGCCAGGTCACACACTCCACTCTGCCGCAGAACCAGGTGAACGAACTCGTGTAACAGGGTGAAAATGCGTCGTGACACCACATCTTTGGCATTCAGAACAATCACCGGGAATTGTCGGTAACTCAGGCAAAATCCGTGAGCTTCCGCAGGTTCAAGAGCAAGCCCGCGGACTTTTGTGTGAAACACCAGAACATTGCTTTTCTCTACGGCGCGAATCCACCCGCGAAGCGCCTGAGCTACAGAACGCCACTGACCTTGAACTACCAAACTCACTCTCAGGAAACGCCTGAGCCGAAACGCCACCGTTTCCGGGTCTTCTTCAATGCGCGTTGGCCCGGGAGGAAAAAACTCACCTTCTGCGTCGGAAGACAGCTCCAACATTACGTTGCGGCGCTCTTGCGCCGTCAGGATCTCGCGGGCCAGTGCTGGCGACCACTTCGCCTCGGGAGCACCCGCGAATTGGCGAAAATCTTGGATCGCGATCTGCACGCCCTTGGGGCGTTCGCGCAAGTAAAAAGCCGACAGGGGACAACCGTAAATCTGGGCAAGCTTCATCGCCTGTTTGACCGTGGGACGTGCTTTGCCCTCCTCCCAAGCCTGGAGCCTCTCGGGCTTAACGCCTACTCGCCTGGCAGCGCCAATCACGTCAAAATGGCTCCGGCGCCTTGCCCAGACCAGCATCTCAGGGTTCACGAGCGCTTCAATGCGCCGACCCAACCGTAGTCCTCCCCGGAGGTTTTCACCAGCTGGCTACAACCTTGTTCAGCACGTCTTCGGCCAGTTTCTGAATGGCTTCCTTGATCGCTTCGTTGCGACCCTCCGGTCCCTGCGTGTCCGGATCGTAAGCACCCCACTGGCTTACGGTCCCCTCCCACAGCGTCTTTCGTTTGATCCTGTCTTCAAACTTCACCCGCACAGTCACGTACACACGGATTTCGTGAACGCGTTCTTCCCGGTCGAACTGGCCTGCTCGGTCGTCAACCCTCAGGATTGTGCCACGCAGCACCGAGTCGGCTGTGCGCGGGTCATCTTCTACGGTCAGCGTGTTGTCATTCGTGAATTCCGCGACCAGAGCGTCGGTAAGATCTTCGCGAATCCCGAACTCCGACGTCCGATCCTCAAACAGAGGAATGGCAATTGTCCTGATGTGCCTCGGTAATGATCCCGAGAACGAGTACACACCGCACCCCTGCAGCCCTGCAATTCCTGCAAAGATAAGCAAAAACAAAACGCCGCGCAACCCGCGGTTGCCAAACGATCTTGGTCTTCTCACAGACATACCCACCGACAACACCCCGTTCAAAAAGGCAGCTGGTACTCCTTGATTTTTCTGTACAACGTACGCTCGCTGATTCCCAGTGCCTTGGCTGCTCTGCGCTTGTTCCCGCCGTAGCGCTCCAACGTCCGTTCGATCAGTCGCCTTTCCATTTCCTGGAGGGTTAAGTCCCCTTCGGTAGGTACTGTGTTCGCGTGCGGCGTCACGTCGATTACTTCCGGCGCCGGGTTCCCGGGTCGCCACGGCCCGAGCGACGGCACGGGTGCAACGCGTTGCAAGAGAAGCTCCCGTAGCTGGGCAATTTCCGACTTCAGGTCCAGCAAGGCACGGTAAATGAACTCACGCTCCACTTCATCTTTCGGCCGATTGAGATGAACCGGAAGGCTCCTCTCCTCCAAACGAGGCAGCTGCAAGTACTTGGCAAGGCGAAACTCGTCCACGCGCTTGCCGCGCTCGAGCACGATGACCTTCTCGACCAGGTTTTTCAATTCCCGGACGTTGCCAGGCCAAGGGTACTCCTGCATCAAGCGGATGGCACCGTCGGTAAAACCTTCAAATTCGATCTTGTTCGCACTGCAAAAATCGCGCGTGAACTTCCGCACAAGCAGTGGAATGTCCTCCGGGTGCTCGCGGAGGGCAGGCATCCGAATGTTCACGGCATTCAGGCGGTAGTACAGGTCCTCGCGGAACTCCCCTTCCTGGACTCGCTGCCACAGGTCGCGGTTTGTTGCCGCAATCACGCGCACGTCCACGCGGCGCAGCTCGGTGCCTCCCACGCGCATGAACTCGTGACCTTCCAGCACCCGCAGAACCTTCACCTGGGTGCCAAGAGGCATGTCCCCAATCTCGTCCAAGAAAATGGTTCCCCCGTCGGCCGCCTCAAAGTAGCCCTTGCGCACACTGAACGCCCCCGTGAACGCACCCTTCTCGTGCCCGAAAAGCTCCGACTCGATGATGCCCTCTGGAATTGCACCGCAGTTTACCGTGACAAGGGGTTTGTGTCTACGGCGCGAAAGGCCGTGAATGGCCTTCGCCACCAGCTCTTTTCCGGTACCGCTTTCGCCGGTGATCAGAACGGAAATGTCCGTAGGAGCAACCTGTTCGATCGTTTCATACACCTGAAGCATGGCCGGTGACCGCCCCACCAGCCCGAACTCGCCCTCGAAGTCGCGACGTGTCAGCGCCGGTGGCAGCTCCTTCCGCTCCGGCGTACTCCCAATCTCCCTGACGTCAACAATTGTCTCGACGTCGTGGCTCACGCGCCTTCCCTCTGCAAGCGTTCCCGAAAATACTCCACCGTGAGTTTCAAACCTTCGTCAAGGGAAACGCGAGGTTCCCAGCCCAGGTATTTGCGCGCCTTTGTGTAGTCCAAGACACTTCGGCGTTGTTCGCCTTCCTTTGCTGGCCCGTGCTTTTCTTCGATGTTTGCTCCGGCCAACTCGCGGATTTTGCGGAAAATCGTGTTCACGTCCGTCTCACGCCCCGTGCCCACGTTGAACACCTGGTCGTCCGGGTACTCAAGCGCCAGCAGATTTGCGCGCACCACGTCTCCCACGTAAACGAAATCCCGCGTCTGCAAACCGTCGCCGTTGATGATTGGTGCTTCGCCCCGCAACATGCGTTCCGTGAAAATGGCCACGACTCCGGCCTCGCCGTGCGGGTTCTGCCGCGGACCGTAGACGTTGGCGTAACGCAAAATCACGTGCTTCAACCCGTGCACAACTTTGTAGTACCACAGGTACTTCTCGTCGGTTAGTTTTGTCACTCCATACGGCGACACCGGACGAAGTGGATGCTGCTCGTCGGCCGGGAAGTAATCTTGCTCCCCGTAAATGGCCCCGCCGGTGGACGCGAAGATCACCTTTCTCACGCCATTTTTCCGGGCGGCTTCCAAAAGCCGAATCGTCCCCATCACATTGACATCGGCATCGTAAAGGGGGTCTTCCACGGAGCGCCGCACGTCCATTTGCGCCGCATGGTGGTCCAGTACGTCGAACTTGCCTTCGCGAAACAGGGCATCCACTGCTTCATCTCGAATGTCCATCACGTGCAGTTTGGCGTGCGGATTCACATTCTCGCGTCTTCCGGAAGACAGATTGTCCACAACTTCCACCTCGTGCCCGGCATCGACGAAAGCGTCCACAACATGCGAACCAATGAAACCCGCACCTCCTGTGACCAGAATCCGCATGATTACCTCCGATTTCTCCGTTCCTGAGCCTGCAAGCGCCGCACAGCTTTCTGACCGATGTCTCTCCGGTAGTAAGCGCCGTCGAAGACGATCTTACCCACAGCCCAGTAGGCGCGCTCGATGGCTTCGCCGATTGTGTCACCAAGCCCCGTCACGCCGAGCACACGCCCCCCAGCGGTAACAACCTTGCCGTCCACTCGCTTCGTCCCCGCGTGGAAAACGATCACGTTCTCACCGAAATCGCGGTCGAGTCCGCGAATCTCTTTTCCCTTTTCGTAGGGCCCCGGGTAGCCACCGGAGGCCATGACCACACACGTTGCCCAGCGCGCCGCCAGAAGATCTTTTGGCCCTTCACCCAGTTTTCCCCTGGCAGCACCGTACAGCAGAGGCACAATGTCCTGGTCGATCACAGGCAACACCGCTTGGGTTTCGGGATCGCCAAACCGGCAATTGAACTCGATGACCTTCGGTCCGCTGTCCGTAATCATCAACCCAGCGTAGAGGCATCCCCGGTAAGGGCGCCCCTCCAGGGCCATTCCGCGCACGGCCGGTTCCAACACTTCCCTGCGCACTCTTTCAGCCATTTCCTCGTCAACGACTGGAGCTGGCGCGTAGGCGCCCATCCCGCCCGTGTTTGGCCCCTTGTCGCCATCGTAAATCGCCTTGTGGTCCTGCGACGGCGGCAACGCCACCACGTTCTCACCGTCGGTAACCGCCAAGACGCTGGCCTCTTCGCCGACAAGAAACTCCTCGATCACTACCTTGTTGCCAGCGGCGCCGAATACGCGGTCTACCATGATGCGTTGCACAGCCTCCACAGCCTCCTCGCGTGTGCGGCACACAATCGAACCCTTGCCGGCTGCGAGACCGTCAGCTTTCACGACCAGTGGCAGCGGCTCCGTCTTGACGTAGTGCAAGGCCTCGTCTGCGTCCTCGAAAACCACACAGTCGGCCGTGGGGATGTCGTAACGATCCATCAAGTACTTGGCAAATGCCTTGCTTCCCTCGATCTCGGCTGCCCTTTTGCTCGGGCCGAAAATCGCCAATCCCTGGCTCTCGAACAAATCCACAATGCCCGCCACAAGCGGCGCCTCAGGACCAACCACAGTAAGGTCGATCTTCTGTTTGTCTGCAAAGCGGAGGAGTCCATCCAGGTCTGTGGCCTGAATCGGCACACACTCTGCCACTTCTTCAATGCCCGCGTTTCCCGGGGCGCAAAAAACCTTGCTCACCTCCTTACTCTGGGTAATCTTCCAAACGAGGGCGTGTTCGCGCCCACCACCACCTACGACAAGCACTCTCATGACGTCCCGTCCCTTTGCTTCTGTTTCGGTGGAATGCGTCCCGTTCGTTTGCTTCACAAGGGCCAGCCACGGCAAAAGGTCGCTCTTCGCCCGCCCTGAGCGAAGTCCCCCAGCCGTCT
>CAZXXS010000049.1:0-5059 GCA_964644845.1 uncultured Cytophagia bacterium
CCCGTGAACCGGCGGACCTCGCCGGGGAGTACTCCAAGGCCCTGTACACCGGGCGACTCTTCACTCGCTTCGAAGAGGATCTGCAGTCCCAGGCAAATGCCGAGGAAAGGTTTTCCTTCCCGGATCCCCTGAAGGACCGCCTCATCCAGCCCTCGCGAGCGGAGCCGCTCCAGCGCATCTCCGAAGGCCCCGACCCCTGGCAAAACCACGGCATCTGCGCGCGCCACTTCAGCGGCGTCTTCCGTCAGACGCGCCTGGGCACCAACCGCCTGTAGCGCTTTTTCTACGCTGCGAAGATTGCCCGCTCCGTAGTCAACCACGGCAATCACTGCAGTTTCCCCTTTGTCGAGGGTACACCTTCCACGCGCGGATCGATTTCCACTGCTGCTCTGAGAGCCCGCCCCAGCGCTTTGAACACAGCCTCAACCATGTGGTGCGTGTTCGCTCCCGCCACCACCTCGACGTGCAGGTTCATGCCTGCGTTGTTGGCAAACGCCCGCAGGAACTCCACCGTCAGTTCCCCGTCGAAACATCCCACCAGACCAAACTGAACCGAACGGTGCAGGGCAAAGTAGGGTCGACCACTCAGATCCAAAGCCACCCGCACCAGGGTCTCGTCCATCGGCAGCATGGCCCAGCCGTAGCGATTGATGCCGCCCTTGTCTCCAACTGCCTGCCGCACCGCCTGGCCCAGGGCGATCCCCACGTCTTCCACCGTGTGGTGCGCGTCCACCTCCAAGTCTCCTTTCGCGGCGACGCGCAGGTTGAAGAGACCGTGCCGCGCGAAAGCCGTCAGTACGTGGTCGAAAAAGGGTACACCGGTTTCGACGTCCGCTGAGCCTTTCCCGTCCAGGTCGATTTCGACGCGGGCCTGCACTTCGTTTGTCCGCCAATCCACCACGGCCTTGCGAGTCACGACGCAGCCCTCCTCGTGGCAGCTTCAGTCTTCAACAGGATTTCGGCCAGAACATCCAGGAACACCTGATTCTCCTCCCGCGTGCCCACGGTCACGCGCAAACAGCCTTCCAGACCGGGAGAGTGAAGAAAAGACCTCACGAATACGCCCTCGCTGAGAAGCTCCCGGTAAACACGCTCCCCGTCCGCAAACCGAAGCAGCAGGAAATTCGCCTGAGAGGGGTACACAGACACGCCTGGCATTCGCTGGAGCTCGTCCTGAAGGCGTTCGCGCTCGGCGACGATCCCGCGTACCCGTTCTTTCGCGTAGCCGGGCTGCTCCAGCACCACTTCCAGCACGGTCTCAGACAGGGCGTCAATGTTGTAGGGCAAGTTGACTTTCCTGATTTCGGCAACCAGGTCCGGATTGCCCACCAGGTACCCCAACCGCACCCCAGCAAGCCCGTACGCTTTCGAGAACGTCCGCAAAATAAGCAGGTTCGGGTGCCTGGCGAGCAGGGGGAGCGCTGTTTTTCCCCAGAATTCGTGGTAGGCCTCGTCCCAAAGCACCACACCACCAGCCATGCCGAGAATCCGGTCCAGGTCGTCCAGGTCAAGCACGGCACCGGTAGGATTGTTCGGCGAACACAACAAGGTGAGTCGGGCTGAGCTGGCTGCTTTCGCCAAAGCGTCAGCGCTAAAACGAAAATCCCGCTCCTGGGGTACCGCCCGAATGCGAGCTTCGAAGATCCGACCAACCAGTTCAAACAGCGAAAACGTCGGCGGGGAGAGAACGAGCCGGTCCCCAGGTCGCAAGATCGCCGTTGCCAGCGCGTAGAGGATCTGGTTCGACCCGTGGCCGAGCAGAAGAGCGTCGTCATCAACGCCGAGCCACGCGGCCAGTTTCTGCCGCAGGGCGGGGTTCTCGTAGACCGGGTAACGATTCCACGGCTTGGAGCGCAGCCTGCGGAGCACTTCTTCCTTCAGGTCTTCCGGCAGGTCGAAAGGCGATTCGTTCTGGTCGAGTTTCACGCGAGCGCTGCCCGTTGCCGGTGCCTGGTAGCCCGGTAGAACGCGCACGGCTTCTCTTACGAACTCAGTTGCCATTTTTGGTCCTCACCGTCACAGCGCGAGCGTGCGCCACAAGTCCTTCAGCTTTTGCCAACCGTACCACGTCGTCCGCAGCGAAAGCAAGCCCTTCGCGCGTGTAGGCCACTACGTTGCTGCGCTTCACGTAGTCTTCCACCGTCAGCGCGGAACTGAAGCGGGCAGATCCTCCCGTGGGCAGGACGTGGTTGGGACCAGCCCAGTAATCGCCCACTGCCTCCGGCGCAAAAGAGCCTAAGTAAATGGACCCCGCGTTTCGAATTTGACCCAACAAGGCCCAGGGATCCTCGGTGTGAATTCCGAGATGCTCCGGAGCGATGCGGTTGACTACGGCCACAGCCCGAACCAGGTCCTCTGTCACCAAAATCGCCCCTTGTGCACCCAGGCTTTGTTCGGCAATTTCCCGGCGAGGCAGCTCAACGAGCTGCGCGTGGAGTTCGCTTTGCACGTCCGCAGCAAGTCCAGCGTCCGGCGTGACGAGTACTGCCACGGAGAGCGGGTCGTGCTCTGCCTGCGCGAGCAAGTCCGCAGCCACAAACGCCGGTTCGGCAGTGCCGTCCGCGAGCAGCACGACTTCGCTCGGCCCGGCCAGCATGTCGATGCCCACACGCCCGAAAACCTGCTTCTTAGCAGCCGTTACGTAAGCGTTGCCGGGACCGAAAACTTTGTCCACTGGCGGAATCGTCTCCGTTCCGTAAGCCAACGCCGCAACGGCCTGCGCGCCACCGACGCGATAGACCTCCTCCAGACCGAGCAGCTGAACCGCGGCGGCCACTAATGGGCTAATCCGGCCCTGCCTGCCCGGTGCCGTGCAGACGGCAATTTCCTCCACACCCGCCACCTGCGCCGGGATTGCCGTCATCAGCAACGTAGACGGGTAGGCGGCTGTGCCTCCGGGGACGTAGAGCCCAACGCGGCGGAGTGGCGTGATCTTCTCTCCCAAAATGACCCCGGCTTCCCGGCAAACCAGCCAGGACTCCGGCACCTGCCGCTCGTGGAAAGCCCGGATGTTGTCTGCAGCGCGCCTCAGCGCCTCCACCGTTTCCGCCGGCACCGTCCCGGCCAGCTCCTCCAGTTCAGCGCGGTCTACGCGCAGACCCACGTCTCGAAGGTCCACCCCGTCGAAACGCGCCGTGAGCTCGAACAGCGCCCCGTCGCCTTCTCGGCGTACCCTCTGGAGAATCTCCGCCACGGCGGTGTCGATCTGTTCCGAAGTGCTCTCGCGATTCTGTTGCAAACTGCTCAGAAAACTCTCGATTTCTTCGCCCCTCAGGAGACGAATGGGCTGGTTTCTCATCCGTTGTCCTTCCGTGGGCTTGGTCGTGCTTGTCACGGGATCACCTTGTTCAACGGGTATTCGATGATGTCCTGGGCTCCGGCTCGCTTGAGCTGCGGAATCAGCTGACGCACAAGCGCTTCCTCCACCACGATTTCAAGCGCTACCCAGTCCGGGTCGGAAAGCGGGGAAATCGTGGGGTTCTTCATCGAAGGAAGAAACGTGGAAATCATTTCCACTTTGTTGCGAGGCACGTTCATTTTCAGGCCTACACGCCCCTCAGCGGCGATGGCCCCTTTCAGCAGCAAGGCCAAATTTTCGATCTTCTGCCGCTTCCACGGGTCCTGCCAGCTTTGCCTGTTGGCGATCAGGCGCGTGGTTGAGACCAGTACCGTATCCACAATGCGCAACCCGTTGGCACGCAGAGAGCTGCCCGTTTCGGTGGCTTCAACAATGGCATCCACAAGCGTCGGGGCCTTCACCTCGGTCGCACCCCAAGAAAATTCAACCTGCGCGTTCACACCGCGTTCGGCCAGGAACTTGCGCGTCAGGTTCACGATTTCAGTGGCCACGCGTTTCCCTTGAAGATCTTCCACTTTCTGGATCGGCGAATCCTTCGGCACGGCTACGACCCAGCGAACCGGTCGGATGGTGCGTTTCGAGTAGGCGAGCTCACACACTTCGTAGACGTCGGCGTCCGTCTCCAGAATCCAGTCCAGGCCGGTGAGCCCCACGTCGAACACACCCTGCTCAACGTATTTAGCGATTTCCTGCGCGCGGATCAAGACCGCGTCCAGCTCGTCATCGTCGATCACCGGGAAGTAGCTGCGTCCGTTCACTGCTACGTAGAACCCAGCCCGATTGAAAAGTCGAAACGTTGATTCCTGCAAGCTCCCCTTCGGCAGGCCGATTTTGAGTATTCGCCCCTTACTCTGTTCGTCTTGCACTGCAACGCCTCCTTTCCTCCAAAGACTTTTGGTGTGTTTTCCGTTCTTGTGTCCCAGATTGCGAAGCGGTGCCAGTCCGCTCTGCTGCCCCACGGGCGTGGCTACTTAACAAAAAAGCCCACCATCCGGTGGGCTTGACATTTCGCCTGACTTCGCGTGCCTGCACCTCACCCACCGGTCGCCGAAGCGCCCTCCTCGTGGTGATGGTGGATGTGGTGCAGGAAAAATGTCACGCTGCTTCTCCTCAATTTCCCTAATTCTCACCGCGATTGTACTGAAAAAATGCGAAGAATGCAAGGAATTTCTTGCGTCGAGCTCCGCCGGCGGAGCTCACCCCGCCGCCCGCGGATCCGATCCCCAGCGGAATAAGACGCGCCCTGCAGAACACCGGCGCCTCTTCTTGCTCCAAGAGCCCCAGTTTGGCCTGCCTTTGACGCGGTCCCTACGATGTGGTTCCCAAGAAAGAGGAGATGTGAAGATGAAGGGAAATCTGGGGATGTCCGCCCGGAGATCAAATCTCCGGGCTACGGAAAAGGGTCGCCGCCTGAAGGCGGCTCCTCTCCGGTGGGTAGCACACCTGGCCGAAACACCAACCGGTCGTACGACGAGAAGACGGCCTGTGCACCAAGCAGGAGGGTCCCCACGCCGAACCGGCTTCAGCCGGTTTCCACCTGACCTAGCCGGGGACTTCAGTCCTCGGCGAAAACAAAACGCGGCTCGGTCTGCCGGAATTCAACCCGTGGCAGAGCTCTTTTAGTTGCATCCGGTCAGAGCTTTTTTTACCTTTGTCACAGTTGGGTCGGTAAACTCTCGCTGTTTCTTGGGCTTCGCAGAA
>CAZXXS010000050.1:0-31800 GCA_964644845.1 uncultured Cytophagia bacterium
TCTGAACTGCGTTTCCGGACTCATCTTCCAGGTAAACGTCCTCAAGACCCGTGTTCTCCGGCAAATCCACGAGAAGCGAAACCACCTCTGTACGCGGCACCGGAAGCGGGTTGAATACCGTTAGAACGGAATCTTCCGGGCTCAGATTCGACGTGTCGATCGCCTTTTGCACAGCCCCCATCCCTCGTCGCATCACGCCTTCGGAAATGATGCGGCACTGATCGTAGCGGTAGATCATGTCCTTTTCCATCTGGTCCACCCCCGCACCACAAACCGTGTCGTGAGGATGGTTTTTCAAAAGGTACCGCCAGGCCAGGTCCAGCGCCGTCTTCGGGTACTCGGCCCCAACCAACCAGCCGAGAGCAGCAAATGGTTCAGCCCAACGCTGAAGAGCCATTTCAGTCAGGAAATTCTTGCGCTTTGTGTGCGCACGACTCGAGAGAACGTCGCCCATGAGGTGGGTCCATTTTCCCGTGGCGCCAGGATCCCGGCTTTCGCCTTTGATGACCTGTGGGTTCCGCACTTCTGAAGCCATTTCCCGCATGAAACGCTCCAGCGTGCTCGGAAAAATCTCGTGTCCCCACTCTGAGACAATCTTCTGGCACTCCTTGATGAGCCGGGGTTCATCGGGATCGGGACTCGACGTGTCAAATCCCATCATCAGGGCGATGTGTCGCGTTGTGAAATGCTGTGTCTCGTCGTCAATGAGCTTCTTCAGCTGTTTCGGCAGGACGTCCAGGTTCCACTGCTTTGCCTCAGGATCCAGCACGTAGTAGTGCGCGTGCGGGTGTCGATCCGTGGCCAGGCGGAACGGCGAGGCATCTCGGCGCCAGTCGTACCACCATTCGTCCCTGCTCATTCCGTAACGAACCATCCTGTAGACGTAGAAGTAGTAGCTGAACCTGGACAGGGCACCGAACCGGCAGCCGAGCACCTGTGAGCCGTCGGGTGCTTCCATGATGAATTCGGACTTCGGTGTGTTGATCCCACGGTAAAAGATGATCGTGTCGATGCCGAAACCGCGGTAAATCTGGGGCATCTGACTGGTCTGACCGTAGGAAAATGGTGTGTAACCGATCTTGCTCACCGGTCCGTACTTTTGGGTCACCCGGTGACCAATGACGAGATTCCTCACCAGCGACTCGCCGTTGATGATGTACTCCTCCGGAAGCGTGTACCACGGACCGATGATCAACTTCCCTTCGCGGACCACCTTTTTGACGCGTTCCTCGTTTTCCGGGCGAAGTTCCAAGTAGTCCTCGACCGGAATCACCTGCGAGTCAAGGAGGAACGGTGGAAACTCTGGGTCACGTTCGTACAGTTCGAGCAAGTTATCGAAAAAATCCACGAGCAGCAGACGCGTTTCCTGAAACGGATACACCCACTCTCGGTCCCAGTGCGTGTTCGAAATGACGTGCAACTTCAGTCCCGAACCAGCTCCGGCCATGCTCCAAATCCTCCTGTAGACAAACCCGCTGTTTCTGTCCGACCCAAAAGCCTTCGCTGCCTTTCTCGTCGAGGTCCCACCCCCCGCCGCACTGCTCGCGAGCCGCTTTACACTCCTGCCAGAAAGGCGCCTGCCAGCGGCTGAAGCGGTTTAGCCTCGACTCAAAATCCCCTGCCACCTGTCTCTGCGTCGCCACGCAGTCCCTTAGTCGCTGAACCAGAAAGAAAACAGATCTGCGTCGCGGAGCACGAAACGCAAGCGAACGGGTGTCCCGGCCAGCTTGCTGAGGTCTCCCGTTTGCCATTTCACCTCAGCCTTCAGCCAGTTCCCGTTGATCGGCGAGCATTCCCCAAGCGAAAAGCGTGAGACCGGTGCACCTGACGTGTCCAGCAACGCCACACGCAAGTGCCCACCCGCGCTGGTTCGCACGTTTACAAATAGCCGCTTCCCACGGTAGATGATCGGTGGCGTGGTGAACTCGCCCGGCTCGATTCCCGCCTGCACCGACACAAACCCATCCCTGCGCAGAACCGCCCTTGTGATTGTGCCCGTGTAGCGATCTGCCTTAAGATCGTAGTCGCCATGTGTGTAGGCAGCTGTGGCGTAGTACAACCACACCTCTCTGTCACGCAGCACAAGCCCGGTTACCATGTAGGCGTAGCCGCGGTCCCACACGCCTGCCTCACCCAAGTAGATGAACGGCCTTCGGTCCGGTCGGGCCCAGTGAATTCCGTCACGGCTGAAAGCGAACTGGATGTCCAGCGGTCCATCGTTTCCAGCTCGAACAAAGGGGCGTCCCAGTCTCTTCGCTGTTTCACGCCGGTAGTGGTAGTACGCGGACGGGAACATCAGGTAGACGCTCTCCGCATCCGGTACCGTCGTCACGGCATTCGTGTAGAAGTCCATTCCCCGGAACAGGTCCGGGTCCAACCAGCGGTTATCCTCCTCGTCGTAGCTGAGTACAACCTCCTCTTTCCCCCAGTGAAGAAAATCGTCGAACTCCAGTCTTCCGACCTTCCGCTTCAAATCCCAAACGCGAACGTATGCCACGTAGCGGCCAATTCTCGGATCGTAGAAGCAAACGTTTCCCGTGTCGCTGGAGCGGAAGACCGGCTTGTCACTTAAGAAGCGGAAGTGGATTCCGTCTGCCGACGCCGCCACGTACGTGGCTGACCTCTTGGCGCCTTCCTCTCGGTAAGTGCACACCAATTTGTACCGCTCCTCCGTCGGTACCCCAGGACGCGTGTCGACAAAGACGGCCCCCGGTTCGAAGCGCGACGGCTTGAGCGGGAACACGATGTTCGTGTGTCTGTGTTTGCCAAACGGTACAGCTCCCAGGTCTGGCTTTTCCCAGTGCACACCGTCTTTCGAGGTGGCCAGACACAGCCAGCGCGTGCCGTCGGAAGCGATCACGTCGTAGTACATCTTCAGGATACCATGGTCCTCGATGATCGTGTTGTACGCGCCGATCCTGTGACTTTCCCAAGGTCGATCCGCCACGATGCACCGCTCGTGCGTCTGAACCGGGTGGTGAACCACCAGCTTCACGTTCCGGGCATCCTGCAACCAGAAGCCGTCGCCAAACAGCTGCTTTTTGGTGCTGATCGTGTACACGCGTGCCGTTTGGGCTACAGTCCCTGGAACCGCAGCCGTGTACAGCGCCAACGCAACGAAGCCCGC
This sequence comes from uncultured Cytophagia bacterium, assembly GCA_964644845.1. GTDB lineage: Bacteria > Zhuqueibacterota > Zhuqueibacteria > Oleimicrobiales > Geothermoviventaceae > Geothermovivens. The sequence continues at coordinate 3,128 of CAZXXS010000050.1, forward strand.
CAAAGCCGCTCTCGCGGCGGGTTTGCACGCCATCTTTTTCCTCCTGTCACAGTGCAACGTCAGTTATCCTCTTCCCCCTCGTACAACAGTCTCTTCATCGAAACTGGTAACCCAGAGGACTCGCCTCTGCCCCCGTTTGGAGAACCTCCAGGACAACCACAAACCCGTACTGACCTGTCGTGATCGCGTCGGTCGGGCCACAACACCCCGGCCCGCTCCTTCTGCGCGTCCGCACGTGCGGCTACCTGCCCACGCCGAACTGCTTGGACGGTAACAGCTTCGACCAAATTCTACCGATCTTTCTCCGCAGTCCCGCCTCGTTCTGTCCCCAGTAGAGGGCGGTGCCCTGCCCCCCGAACCTCTGGCACGTCAACAAATCCCTCCGACAAGTCCAGGAATGCGTATCAGCTTTCACAGCCGTTGCTTTCACTGGACCTTGACAACGATCGTGGCTGCGGGACCCTTGGCCTGCCCTACCTGAATGATGTTTCCATCCTTGTCCCGGATCGTTATGTCCAGATGGTAGTCCTGAGCGGGAGCGTCGTACGGAACCGGGAATTCGTACGTCCACACACCGTCACCAGCCTTTTCATCCCCCATGCGGCCCTCATCGTTGAGCCGCACCGTGTATTCCGGGTACTCACGAACCACGGCAACCACGGAGCCTACTTTCTTTTTGGCACCGGAGAGAATCACGACCAGCTTGCCTTTCTGTCCCGGGCTGAGCACAGATGGCTCCGCCTTTGCACCAACCAGTTTCACTGTCGAACTGCAGCCAGCCAGAAAAACCAGTGCCGTTGCTGCCACAAGCGAAGCAAGTGCCAGCTTCCTCATTCTTCTGCCTCCTTTTTTCCGTCTCGCTCAGTTGGGTCTCTTCCTGCGCTTGACTGCCACGACATCAAAGTCGTAGACATCCACGCCCGGGGCGGGGTCTTCGACGTACACCGAAACCCCTTCCCTGTCGTTTCCCGGAACAAGAACAACAACACCTCTGCCTCTGCGAAGTCGAATCGCCAGTTCTTCGTTGCGTGGGTCGTAGGTACCCCTGGCCGCAAACTCGGCCTGCACAGGGTGTTCCCAAAGGAAGTGCTCCACCCGAACCGTGTCCCCCACGAAGGTGAAGAGGTCCGCGCCGTCGACAGTGCCTTTCCAGTGGTAGAGCACACGCACCTTCTTGGCATCTGCCAGTAGCGCCGCGTTGCGCTCGCGCTCACGTGCAAACCGTGCCCGAATCTCGGCGTCGCCCGGCCAAGCACGTAGCGAATCTTTCAGAGCGGCCAGGTCTTGTACAGCTGCCTTACTCAACGAGAGAAGAATTTCCAGGGCCCGTACGTCAAAGTCGCCGAAATACCGCTTGTAGAACCGGAGCTCGTGGCTCAGCGCGGCGTTCGCCTTCGCGAGGGCCTTGCGGTCCTCGGCAGTGCCGGTTTCTTTGTAACGGAAGTAGCGCAGAATGTCCGCCACGTAGGCCCGATTCAGCCGTAGGAACACCAGTTCCCGGCGAAGATCAAGATCCAGTCGATCCCTCCGCGCGCTGTCCGGAATTGCCCCAGCTACCCGTTGGAATGCGACCAGCATGCTGTCCGCCGTTTCGAGGCCACGGTCGAGGTCCCGCAACGTTTCGTCTCCCCACGGTTTCGCCAGAAGGTAGAGCAACCTTAAGAAACGGTCATGTCCTTTCCCGTGGTCAAAAAGCGGCCGCCCTCCGAACACGAAGGAACGAACCCTCAGGTGAGGAATTGGATTCCACTCGGACAATGCCCAGGGACGGACGTACAGGCCGTCACGAATGGCCTCCGCGGACTGTCGGAATACACGCTCCAGAACCGGCGCAGCCGAATCACCGTACACGCGGCGCAGCCAGCGGAGCAGCAACTCCGACACGTTTCGATTTGGCTCCCAGGCGAGACGCGCAAACACGTAGCTCACGGCTTCCTGCCCGGGCCCACCTTCGGTAACAGATGCAAGTACCCCGCGCGCACCTCTCCCTACAGCGTACTCCAGTCCGGCTCCGTACCAAAAGCCGGGAAAATCGAGCAGCAAACCCGCACCCTGCGCCGCGCTCCCGAGCTCCGCCTGGGCCAAAGTGGTGTGCGGGGTGACACCAAAGGTCGGATTGAAGGGTTCCCAGTAGTACCACTGGTCCGTCTTTGTCACCTTGATGGCAACCAAGAGGTTGCGTGTTGGCATTCCCGTAAAAGTTCGCCGGTAGACCTCCGGTACGCTGTGCTGTTCCCAGCTGTTCGTGACCCAGGTCCGGTGCAGGTAGAGTTTTCCGAATTCCTCCACCGCCACACGGTACACGGTCCAGAGGAACCGTCGGTAGCGTTCCTCGATCCTTGGGTCTGGCGAATCTGCAGGCGCGTGAATCAGGTCCATGTGCCTGAAATCGAAGTAGGGCAAAACTTCGCCAATCCGCGTGGAGACCCCGTCCAGATAAGGCGCGGCTCTGAGCAGCCGACGGTACTTTTCCGCAAGGGCCTTCCAAACCGTGTCCTCCTTTACCGACAGTGGTCCCGCGTGTCCGCCCACGAGCTCCGGTAGGTAGATGAATTCGTCCCCCGCCAAAAACACCTTCAGGTGGAAAGCGTGCGCCATTTGCACCGCTGCCGACAGGTAGGTCCTGTAGGCCGCGCTTCGGGCAGCGTAACGGGGATCACGCCAGGGTACAAAGTCCTCCGTCGCATGCACCCGCAAGATGTTGTAGCCGTAGCGCAATGCTTTCACCAGCGTTTTTTTCCACCGGCGGCGAAAAGCCTCAACACTGGCGCTGTCCGTTGGCGGCCCTGCAAGTGTGCGCGAGACAAGACGACCAACTTCCAGTACCCGGTACTCCAGCGCCGGGGAAAGTACGCAGCTTCCAGTGGGCAAGCCGTGAGTCGCCCTGACTTCGTCAGCCAGATGAAAAAGCCCGTAGGCGAGCCCGAGCTCGGAACAAGCCTCCAGCGTCACACCGTCGCCCTTGGGGTACCAGCGGAAGCCTTCTTCACCCAGCTGTTCCCGCGTCGCAACGTCGCCAACAAGCTTGAGCGTAAGCTTCGGTACAACAGGAGGTCGCTCCTGGTCCGAACACCGCCTGAGCTCCTGCAAACCGGCGAGCACCACAGGGTCCTGCTTCACCTGCTCGGGTAGCACCCCCGCGTTCAGTGCAGCTCCGTACGAGAGGGCCAGGAGGCCGATGCACAGAACAACCAAACGGGTGAACCGGTCTACCCAAGGCCAAAAGCAACGCTGCAAAGTCTTCACTTGCCTGTCCACACTCCTGATCTCTCCAAAGACGAAACGTCGCACCCGCACGCATGAGTCCGTCTACCCGGTCGCTTCAACTTACCCAGGGTCGTCCGGGAAGATCCTGTCCCTTCGTTCTGCACACTCTCCGCACCCTCTAAGCTTTCCAGCTACCTTTCCCGTTACTGCCGATTCGATCCCATCCCGGTGGCGTCACCCTCCTGAATTTCACGCACCAGACCCTGCTCCCAGAATTCGGTGCCAGGACCACTTGCCCGCGGCTGCTGAACCTCACTCACCACCCTCCCCGCTCATCCCAGACTGTCCACACGGCTCCTCGCAGCCGTCTTCAACCGGGAGTGTCTCCCCGCCATTCTGCGCCACGGCGTACCCACCACTCTGTGCGTTTAGAGCGTTCCGTCAAACGGGACAACAAAGATCTGCTGAACACCGTCCACGTTCCGGTTGAATGCGATCAGCCCGCCATCGTGCGACCACACCAGGTTCGAGGGCGTGCCGAGCCCAGGATCAGTCAACGCGCAGCTCTTCCCAAACGAATCGCCCGCCTGAACCGAGGCTACCACCACCGCATCCCCGCGCACAAAGGCGACCCATTTGCCGCTGGGATCCCACCGTGCTTCTGACTGCACGTTTTCCCGACCGTGCGTGAGCTGGACGGGTGGACCACCGTTAGGCGAAATCAAGAAGACCTGCCACACACCCAGCGTATCCCGACTGAGGTAGCTCAGGCGAGAACCGTCCGGTGCACTCCGAACGTTCCCGCGACAACCGGGGAATGCGGTGTCAGCTGTGTGGGTTAATCGGCGCTGCTTGCAGCCCAGGGGAGGCGTTGGAAACGTGGTCTCCGTACCTTCCAGAGGCCCTTCCGGCGAGGGTTTCTCGATGTCTTCCGGAATGTCGACTACGAACACCTCGTCAGTGGGCTCACCCCGCGCGTCGCGCACCTTACCGATGAATCCGCGCGCGCGCTGGAGGGTGCCATCCGGTTTCCGGTACCCCCGCTCACCCACCCAACTGTCCCCACTGGCCCTACTGATCTCGTCCGAACCGGGCGTCGGATCCGGTACCACCTTCACCACCAGCACCGAGAACCAAAGACCGTCTCGATTCTCGCCTGCCGGATCATGGTCCACACTCACCGGGTGTCCGGCTTTTGCGACCCCGATTGTGCGGAGGTTAAGATCCTTTCCAAGCCGGTCCCCCAAGCGCTTCATGATCTGGTCGTTGTAGGTGAAACCAATCCACTTCCCGTCGCCACTCCACTCATGCCTGTGTGTGCCGCCACGCAGAGCCCCGGGCGTGAATGGCGGCGTGACATCCCTCGCGTCGAGCCAGAAAACTCGGCCGGGCTCGCGCTCGTCCACCACCGCACCGGTCCGACGCCAAAACTGGTAGCTCAGCCGCTGCGACGGGTGCAACGGCCCGTGAATAAAAACCACTTTTGGCTCCATCGGGTGGTAACTGGCGGCACCTACGCCTGGACCGTACTGGTTCGTGTCCGAGGGGCTGTAAAGTGTCACAACCTCACCCGTTTCCACGTTAACCTTTTCAATCGATCGCGTCACGGCGATGCCGTTCGGGTTCCGCGTGTCGTACACCAGCCACTTGTCGTCCGGCGAGAAGTTGTCGTTGTTGTCCAGATCGTGATTCACGCGGGTATCGAACGTAATTTGCCGCTCCGGAGGGAGCTGCACCGTCTTCTTTCCACAGCCGCTGGTCAGCGCCAGAACAACGGCTCCGACCAGCATCCTTTTCCAGCTGGACTTCATGGGATGTTCCTTTCCTCAGGCCCCAGTTTCCGGATCCGAAGCCCTTTGAGTTCGAACGCGTCCTGCCCGCCGTAAAAATGAAGCGCAATCTTACCCGGCCTGATTCTGTTGTGATTCAGGACGCGTTTCACAATCACGCCGTTGATCCGCACCTCCGAAAAAGGGCCGTAGCTGATCACCTGCACCGGCAGCCAGCTGTGCTTGAAGGGCGGCACAATCCACCACGGGAAGGGGTGGTACGCGTTGTAGAAGTCGCAAAGTTTACGGAAGGGTCTGAAACCGTAAAGCTCCGCCACGTACCCGGGATCTTGCGCGTTCACCCATCGGTACCAGATCTCGCCGGGACTGTGGTCCACTTTCTTCAAGTACCCTTGCAACTCGTACGTGTCGAATGTTTGCTTACTCACCAGCCAGCCTTCCCCGCCGGTAGCAAGCAACACGTCCCCGTTCACCTGCCAATTGGCTGAGCCCTCCACAACCCAGCGCTCCAAACCGGGATCGCGCGCCAGTGTGTCCCACTTTACTTTCCCGGGCAGTTCCTTGATCCAAATTCTGCGGAACCAAACGTTAGAGCCGTGCCGCTGCAGTCCAATGTAGCCATCCCGAAAGCGAAACCGCAACACGGGATGATCGGCGAAATTCAGGTCTTGGATTTTCTTTCCGTTCAACCAAACCCGCAGCGTGGGATAGTTCATCTCGATTTTGTAGTGGTTCCATTCACCTGCGGGTTTGCTTGCGTTTACCCGCGGCGGCACCACATCGTAAACCGCACCCGTGCTCCCCTTGAAAGGCTTCTTTCCGTAGTCGTCGATGATCTGCAGTTCGAACCCCGTACGCGACTGACGACCGATCCACGGCGCGTGAATGAACACACCACTGTTGCCGTGTTTTGCGATCTTGTAGTCGAGCTCCAGAATGAAATTCTCGTACGTTTTCCTTGTGTACAGAGCTGGCGCCCCCTCGCCTTTCTTCCTGCCGCAAAGCACGCCGTCCTTCACTTCCCACACCGGTTCGATCGCGCCAACTGGTGCCCACCAGCCGTCGAGGTTCACACCGTTGAAGAGACGGACGTAGCCTTTTGGCGGTTTCTCACCGTCGCTCTCTGCAGCAAGTGCTCCCACTGCTGCAATCAGCACAACAAGCGTCATCAAGAAAGCACTTCCGCGAGCGCTGATCCGCTCCAATCTTGTGGCCATTTTGGGTTCCTCCTCACGTAACCTTTACGCAGCAAACCGTGCAAACGCGGTTGGTTCTCCACTGCACACATGAAACCACGCTTGCAGGGTCACATTTGCTCATTTTTCTCGAGGACACCCATGCCATCCCGGCTCAACACAACCTCAGAACACCCGCTGTTTGTACTCTTCGTACTTTCGGAAAATCTTGCGAACGTAATGTCGCGTCTCTCCAGGGACAAGCGGTTCAACGGCTGCCCAGCGGTACTTCCGTGGGGCACTGGCGTGGGCCCGAAGAATTGCCCGGCGTCCTGCGTTGTAACTCGCGAACATAAAGGCCAATCGATCTTTCTCCGGCGGTCCTTCCCACAACTCGTACAACCAGCGATCGTAGTAGCAACCTAAAGCAATGTTGTCTTCCGGTCGCAGCAGAACCCTTGGGTCCACGTTAAAGTGCCGGGCTGTACTTGGCATCACCTGCATCAACCCCACCGCACCGCGGTGACTGACCACATCCGGCCGAAAACGGCTTTCCGCGTAGATCTGCGCGCTGATCAATCGCCAATCGAAGCCGTACCGGCGGGCAAATTTCTTCACGATCTTGTCGTAGGGAGAGATTCTCCAGGGGTGCAGCGGATCAAAAACGTCCCCTGTGTCTTCCTCCGCAACAACAACTGTGTCTGCCGAGGCACTCAGCCGAGTTTGTGCCCCGCCCTGGTCCACCTGCTCCTCCATCGGTGGTGCACACGCGTACGCGAACGCGAGTACCAGGGCGAGCAGTGCGCTAAATCTGGCCAATGACATACGCCAGACCCAGAAAGAGCGCAGCAATCATGATTGCCAGGCCAAGATTGTGATTTTCCGCAATCTCAGCCCGAACGTCCAGCTTTTCCAGCTTGTCAAAAAGCCGCCACACCAGAAACGCGGCCACTGCGTACACAACCGCCCGCAACAACACGTACGCGAAGTTCACAAGATACGTCTTCCAAAGAGCACTGAACATGGATTTTTCTCCTCCTGGGTAAACATCCCCGAAGCGACACTTCTCTCACGCTTCCAGAAACCCTCCACAGTGTCTCAGCCAAGACTTGTTGCCCGGCGGAAAACAGTCGCCGGGCCTCACGAGTCCTTGCTCCTCAACCCAAACAGCCGAGCCGACGGAGATCTCCCCCAATTTTCTGCGTCAATCTTCGCGTACCGTCACCACCGCAGCTCGAAAGCGCCTAAAGTCTTTTTTTCAGCCAGTCCAGAGTAACGGAAATGACCTCTCTCCGGTGCAACACCGTCTGGTACGTGTGGCCCGCACCGTCGATGAGCACAAAGTCCGTCTGTGAGAGCCCCAGCTCCTGGAACTGCTTGAATCCAGCTACGAAAAGAGGGTCGTCAGCGCTGCCCTGCACAATCAACTTGGGCATGGGTAGCTTCGTTAGCGCAGAGGCCACGTCGTACCTCACGGCTTCCAGAACGAAGTCACGGTGCACCAGCCAACCGTCGTACTCGTAGGTCTCCTTTTGCATCGACTCCAGGTTGCTGCCAGCCCGACTCTCAAAGAGCGAGCGAAAATCCGGTACCGTGCTCCACAACACCAGGACGTCCGGTGTCAGACCCTCCGAACACGCGAGAACAGCTGTGGCCGCACCCATGCTGATCCCGAGCACACCGATCCGCTGAAACCCCATTTCGTGAACCAGTGCGAACGCGGACTTCAGGTTTGAAATGTTCGTTGCAATCCGCGTTTCCACAAATTCGCCCTCGCTGTCCCCCGATCCGTAGAAATCGAACCGGAAGGCCATCACGCCCTCCCGAGCCACAGCTCGGGCCATCTCCACAAAAAGACGTTTGTTTTCCGCCTTGTTCCCCGTGTAACCGTGACAGAGAATCAAAGCTTTCTCAGTCCGCTTTTCCGGGTAGTGGCGGATGCCCACAAGCTGTTTTCCTTCGCTGTAAAAAGCAGTTGGAATTTCTAGCACACACAACTCCCGTTTCTTTTACGCTGCTTTCTGACCAGTCGCCAGACGCATCACGGCCTCCTGACTGGCGTCAGCGGCAGGAAGTTCACCAGCGACACGTCCCTCGTGCATGACCAGAATCCGGTCACTCATGCCGAGCACCTCGGGCAACTCCGACGAAATCATGATTACAGCTACTCCCCTGGCTACCAGGGCGTTGAGGAGGTGGTAGATTTCCAGTTTGGCCCCTACGTCGATGCCCCGGGTAGGCTCGTCAAAGATCATCACCTTGGAGTTGGTCAGCAGCCATTTCGCCAGGACAACTTTCTGCTGGTTGCCCCCGCTGAGATTCCGGACGATTTGGTCCAAGGAGGGCGTCTTGATGCTTAGCTCTTTCACGTACCGCCCGGCTTCCGTCCGCTCCCGTTTCTTGTCGATGAAACCGCCCCGCGCAAATTTGGCCAGGCTCGGCAACGTGATGTTGTGAAGAACAGACATGCCCAGCACGAGGCCCTGGGCCTTGCGGTCTTCCGTGACGAGCCCGATCCCCGCGTCGATCGCTTCCCGCGGATTCTGTGGCGTGACATCCTGGCCGTCGAGCAACACAACGCCCTTTTCGATCGGATCGGCACCAAAGATCGCCCGCGCCACCTCGGTCCGGCCGGCACCAACCAGACCAGCGATCCCAAGGATCTCGCCCCGGCGCACAGAAAAACTCACGTCCTCGAAGTAGCCCGGTCTGGTCAGCTCACGCACCTCAAGTGCCACTTCACCGGGTTCCACCTCTCGGGGCGGAAACTCCTCAGAAATCTCGCGGCCCACCATCAGGCGAACGATGTCCTCCCTCGTCAGCTCGTGGACGTCGCTCGTGGCGACGGTGTGACCGTCCCGCATGACCGTAACCCGGTCCGCGATTTCGTAAATTTCCTCCAGACGGTGCGAAATGTAAATGATGCTCACGCCTTCTTCCACAAGACGCCGAATGAGCGCAAACAGACGTTCCAGCTCGTGTTCCGTCAGGGTAGCCGACGGTTCGTCCATTGCAAGGATTCGGGCACTGAACGAGACCGCCTTTGCGATCTCCACCATTTGCTGCTCAGCAACGCTGAGACGCTCCACACGCTCCCGAACATCCAGATCGACCCCCAGCTCTTTGAGAATTGCAGCTGCGTCGCCTCTCAAACGTTTCCAGTCGATCAGGCCGGAGCGCCGCCGTGGCTCGCGTCCCAGGAAAATGTTCTCTCCCACACTCAGGTAGGGCACCAGATTGAATTCCTGGTAAATCATGCTGATGCCAAGCCGCTGAGCCTCCGTGGGCGAAAGGATCTCTACTGGCCTGCCGTCCAGCAGAATTGTGCCGGCGTCTTTCCGCTCCGCCCCGGCCAGGATCTTCATCAGTGTCGATTTCCCTGCGCCGTTCTCGCCCACCAATGCAAGCACTTCGCCGTGCCGGAGGGTCAAGGTCACACCGTCCAGGGCCTGTACACCCGGGTAGCGTTTCCGGATGTCACGCATTTCCAGGACGTACGGCGCACCACCGTTGCTTTGCACGCTCTGTCGATCGGTCCCGCTCACTTCCGTGTCTCCAGGCATTCAAGCTGCCAAGCAAAAAGGCCTTTCCTGCCAAGGTCAACCGGCGGCCTTCAGCCCCGTGCCTCCGCGCTTTCAGGCCTCTACTCGCAAGCCATCGTCCGCGCGAATTACGTAAGCCTTTGCTCCTCGTTCCTCCAGAGCCGCCGCCACGCGTTCTGGATCCTCGGGGGCGTAAGCGAACATGGCTCCACCGCCTCCGGAACCGTTCAGCTTGCCACCGAGCGCCCCAGCTTCCATTGCCGCGTCGATCAGCTCATCCAGACGGCGCGTCGAAATCCCCAGCAATTCCCGGTTCACCCGCTGGTGTTCGAGCAGCAGCGCACCAAGTTCGTTCCGATCCAGCACCGCTTGCTGGAGAACGGTCAGGGCCTGTTGGGTAATCCGCCGGTTTTGGATTGTTCCTTCCAGCAGTTTTACCTGTTCGGCCGACAACGCGCTCGCGGCTTCTTTCACGTGATCCAAGGTGATCGAACGCCACGTCAAGTCTGGGTACAGGGTTTGCAAGGTTGCGAATGCTGTCTCCACACCCCCGCGAACACGCGCCAAGATCGCCTTCGTGTCTTTCGGCTCACCGCTCGCCCCGAGGACAAACGCTCCCAAATTGGATTGCAGCAGCTGCGTCTCCAAACTGGGCTCGAATTCCACGTAGCGCACTTTTCCGAGCGCGGACAGCACGTGGTCCATCATCCCGCCTGGCTCACCGAACTCCACGACCTCAGCCTGGTGAGCGGCTCGCGCTACCTCCGAGGCCGGTAGGTGCCTCCCTGCAGTGAAGCTCCACAGGAAACCACACCAGGCAACGCAGAGTGCGGAAGAGCTTGACGTTCCAGAGTTGATTGGGATGTTTCCGTGTACGCGTGCCTCCACACCTTCCGGCAAAGACACGCCCTGCCGCCAGAGCACGTTGACAGCGCTGCGTACGTAGTCCCGTTCTTTCACGTACCGCACCGGGAACTTCGCCTCGAACCGCTCCTGCTCACCGACGTCCGGCAAATCGACTGCGTACACACCGCTTTGAGTGAACCGCCCGCGAATCCAGATCCGCAGGTCAATCGCCATGGCGATCACGGGCAACCCGAGGTAGTCTTGATGTTCACCGAAAAGGCAAATCCTGCCCGGGGCGGAAACCGTACGCTCGTTCACGCCTACCCTCCCAGTAGCACGTCCGCAAGCCAGGTGCGCAGGAGACGGGTCAAGGCCTCCCCTTCGGGCGACCACAGCATGTCCGTGCCGTAGCCGCAGGCAAAGTAGAATTTCACCAACGAGCGCGGATTTGGGGACGCATCTGCGATTGCTTTGGTCACCCGTGCCGCGCCAGGATCGTCGAAGCTGCACGCCAGAAACAGGGGCCGCGGAGGGTGGGTTGCCAGACTGTCAGCCAGCGAATCCGGGAACAGGGGCGAAAGAAGCGCGACGGCCACGATTCCGGAATCGTCCCAGACCGTACGGTGCACCAATTCGACGACACCATCTGCAGCCACCACGGCAATCCTGGCAGGATCAACATCCTTGCGACTTCGCAAGTACCGCAACGCGGCCCGTGGATCCTCTGAAAGATTGCGTAAATTGCTGGGGGAAAAAGGGTCGCGATCCCGATTGCCCTCCGCTGAGCCCCCTTGCACCCGTAGATCTACAGCGAATGCAACCAGACCCGTATCCGCCAGTTGTTCGCCCAGTTTTTTGTACGCCCCACGATCCTGATTCAAGTTGGCAAACATGAGCACAGCCGGGTGCTGCCCGCGGGTCTTTGGCAACCACACGGTCCCACGCAGTTCAAACCCGTCCGCTGCTTTCAAACGGACTTGCTGTACCCTCTCTCCTGGTGCTCGCGAACACCCACCGAAAAGCTGTAAAGCTGCCAACGTGGAGACGGCCACAGCGAAACGCAAGCTCGCCGGCGCATTCAGGCCGACGAGACGCATCCCTCTCCCTCTTTTTCCCCGCTTGGCAAACAGCTGTTTTCTTCTGACCCGTCGCCGACTTACCATGAGTCCTCTTTTCTGAGCTTACCCGCCGTTCGGTCCGGCGGCTACCCTGCACCACTCGCTTCCTTCGCCCCCTGCACAAATACGTTGTCTCCAGGCCGTCGCACAACGTCACCCCCAACGTCGGCGAACAACCTCTTGCCACCGGAGACTTCAACCGCAAGCCCGACTTCAGCTTCTCCCCAGTCCCGTCCCCGCCCGAGATGTCAAGAGTCTCGCAAACCGTCAAGGAAGGGTGTTCCAGGAACATCGAGGTCCATTTCGCTTCTCTTCGGGAACAGACCGAACACGCCCCCCGTGTGCAGGAAGAGGATTCTGTCGCCGCGCCCAAAGCGCCCCTGCCGGATCTGGTCGAGCAGGCCGAACATGGCCTTGCCCGTGTACACAGGGTCGAGCACCACGCCCTCCAGACGCGCTACATCGCGGATCAAGGCCAACTCCTCCGGTCGACTGAGGGCGTAACCTCTGCCAACGTAGCCGTCCACGATCTGGATGTCGTCTTCGGTGATGCCGAGACCGAGATGGTAACGCTCGACCATCTTTGAGAGGATGCCCATGATCCGGCGCCGGAAGAAATCTGCGTCGTCGCAAACGTTGAAACCGAGCACCTCGCTGTCGAGGCTGTACAGCCGCCGCCCCAGCAGAAGACCTGTGAGAGTCCCACCGGACCCAACCGCCGTGACCACGTGCGTGAACTGCAGCCCCTCGAAACGCATCTGCTCCACGATCTCTCGTGCCGCGCGCAGGTAACCAAACGCCCCAAGTTCGTTGCTCGCTCCTTCAGGAATGACGTAGGCCTTCTTGCCACTGTTGGCGTAGTCCTGACGGATTCCCTCGAATACCTCGTCGATTGCATTTCGGTACTGTTCCGGCGTCACCCAGGTGATGCTGGCGCCGAGGACCTGGTCTAAGAACAAATTTCCGTCCCCGACACCGGGCGGGGGTTCCCCGCGCAGTACGAGGTGTGGATGCAGGCCAAGGCGCCTTGCCACAACGGCTGTTGCCCGGGCATGATTTGACTGGATGCCACCGCACGTCACCAGCACGTCGGCACCCTGGCGCAACGCATCTGCGGCCACAAACTCAAGTTTTCGGACCTTATTCCCGCTCAGCGTTGAGCCCGTCAGGTCGTCTCGCTTGATCCAGATTTCCGGTCCACCGAGCAAATCGGTCAACCGCTGCAACTTGTGAATGGGCGTGGGGGTTTGCGCCAGGCTCAGGCGAGGGGGGATTGGACCTTCCATTCAACCGTCCTCAGCTCAGGTTTACCAGCGGAATCTGTGACATGCCAGAAGGTCTCAAGCAACTTGTGCAGGACACCCTGCCAGCTTGCGCAAGGAAACACCAATGCTAACACCGCTCTCCAGCGCGACGCATGGACTTTTCGGGGTAGCTGCCCGACTCGCCACGGATAGAGCCCTTCGTGCCTTCGCGACACGTCCAGCTACGCAGCGCCACCTCAGTCGCCCCGGACAAGCGAAGGTGACGGCTCGGCTCTTTCACGCGTCGCCGAGCTGCCCTCGCTTCCTGCGCCCGGTAAAGCCTTAGCCGCTCTGATTCGTCCGAGTAGGTTTCCGAACGGTCTGACAGCCGAGCGTTTCCACGGCATTCATGAGTGCCTTAGCGTCGCGCACCGCCCAACCACCGGCGTCGTTGTTGTAGTACACAAACACATCCAGGCCTTCGGCGGCCCACTGCACAACGTCTCTGGCGTCGCGCTGGATCTGCTCTTCCGTGTAGCCCGAGGCGTAAAGGGCGCCCGGACCGTGTCTGCGCACGTAGACGAACTCGTTCGACGTCAGCGGCTTCTGAACCTTCAGGTCCGGCCAATCCGCAAAACAGAGGGCTACGTTGAAACGGCGCAACAGTTCGAACGCTTCGTCCGTGTACCACGCCGCGTTGCGAATCTCAAACGCGATCCGCCACCCCCTTGTGCGCGGGTCCGTGCGGAGGGCTTCCAAGAACGGTTCTACACGCTCCCGATGCCATTTCCAACCGGGTGGAAATTGAAACAGCACCGGACCAAGTTTGTCCTCCAGCGCAACCACGTTCTCCACAAACGGCCTGAGCGATTCCTCAGGCGTCGCGAGCTTCTTGATGTGCGTGATGAATCGGTTTCCCTTGACCGCGTAAACAAAACCTTCGGGCGCCTTCCTTCGCCACCCCTCGAACGTGCTCTTTTTCGGCAAGCGGTAGAACGTGTTGTTCAACTCTACCGTAGCGAAATGTTGGGCGTAGTGGTCGAACCAATCCTTCTGCCTCAGCCCGCGAGGGTAGAAAACTTCCACCCAGTGCCTGTAGTTCCACCCGCTCGTACCGATCCACACGGCGCCCGTGTGTTCTCTCGCCACCACCGTTTCAAGCTCCCGAGCTCAGAGCACGTCCCGCTGCGATGGGTTCAAGGGGTGCCTTCCACACCAAGCACGTGTTCCCGACCCGCTTTCAGATGCTCGTGAACCCACACCAGCACGAACAGCAAAGCTTCGAGGGCGAGATTGGCCAGGTAAAGCAACCGATCGGCCCGGCCCAGATTTCCGATCCCGACGTTCAGCAATTCAGCCGTCTGCACGAGAAAGGCCAAGCCCACAACAGCCACCACGATCCGAATGGCTACCCGACGCTGGTTCAGAAACACGTAGGCGAGCAAGGTGTAGGCGAAGAAAACCACGAGTGGGCCGTCGCCGACCCAGATGAACACCCACAGCAGGTTTACCGCGATCAGGGCGAACAGCACGGCAACAGCGCTGTGGAAAAGCAACTTGTTTTTCATCGTCCTCCCTCCAGAGGCCCTCCGAGACCCAGCCCGACCTCCGGTAACGGGCAGCGTCTCCCTGCGCAACGGACCCTCTGGCTACGCCCGGCCCTCCTTCTCCTTTGCGTAGCCTTCAGCAGCCAGCAAGATCGCCCCCACGGTCCCCGCTTCGTTACCCATTTGTGCCCGGACCACACGCAGCCCTGAGCCGGACTCGCGCATCGCGAGCTTCTTCGTTTCCTCCTCGACTTTCCGGATGAAGGCATCGCCAGCTTCGGCCACACCTCCACCAATCACGATCACTTCGGGGTTGAACACGTTCGTGAAACCCGAAAGAGCCACACCCAAGTAGTACGCCGTCAGCTCGATCGTCCTGGCGGCCTCGGCGTCGGTGTCCGCCACCGCGAAGATGTGCTCCGTCGTTACCTCGGACGGGCAGGCCCGGCCAGCCCCTTCACACAGTTCGCGGTACGTCTGGATCATCCCCGGCGCCGAAGCGTACTGCTCGATGCAACCGACGTTGCCACAGTTGCATTTCCGACCGTCAAACTTGATCGGTACGTGCCCGAGCTCCGCCCCAGCGAACCAGGATCCACGGTAGATCTCGCCATCAATCAGGATGCCGCCGCCAATGCCGGTGCCGAGGGTCAGAAAAATCGCGTTTCTCGCGCCCCGACCCGCTCCCAAACGCGTTTCTGCCAAAGCCATCACGTTGGCATCGTTGTCCGCGTAGACCTTCAAACCCGTGCGCCGCCCCAGTTCGCCGCGAATGTCCGCACCTTCCCAGTACGGGAGATTCGGTGCACCACCGATCAGTTTGCCCTGCTCGTAGTCCACGATTCCGGGACTTCCCACGCCAATCGCGCGCAGCTCACCCGCACCCGCCGTTGCTGCTCTCATTTCGGCAACGGCTTCCTCCATCACCGCGAAAATCGTTTCACGTGACTCCTGGCCGTGCGACGGTTTTTTCCCTTTGGCCAGCAGCCGGCCGTTCGGCCCAGCCACACCGTACTTCAGCCACGTACCGCCTAAATCCAATCCGACGAACAGGTCTTCCAAAATCCCTTTGCCTCCGAATTCGAATGCTTGTCAGCACGCAACCCGAGACAACCCAAGCGCCACACCGGCTTCGAGACAAACACCAAAAGGTCGCTACCTGTACTGGCTACTGCACAACAACTCTTTCTACCGTTCAACAGCCCTGCTGCAGAAGCCCGGCGGGAAAACTTTGCCTTCCTCCCCCAAGTCAAAACCCGTTCCAGTACCACACCGCGCACCAGCGAGCCCCTGCTCTGCACCAATCCCGCTGGCACTCCGTCGCGAACCTACTCGTTTTCGCTGGCGTAGCTGATCAAAGCCTTCACAGGGTAACCCGCCAGCTTCTCACGACCGTTCAGGAACGCAAGTTCGATCAAAAAAACGATGCCGACGATTTCGGCGCCCAGCTGTTTTACCAGCTCCACCGTGGCAGCCATCGTCCCGCCGGTAGCCAGCAAGTCGTCCACCAGCAGTACCTTTTGCCCCGGCCTGATCGCATCCTTGTGAATTTCGATGGCGTCCTTGCCGTACTCCAATTCGTACTCTGCCCTCACCGTCTCAGCAGGCAACTTTCCCGGCTTCCGAACCGGCACGAAACCAATGCCGAGTTTGTACGCCATCGCCCCACCGAAAATGAAGCCACGGGACTCCACGCCCACAACCAGCTCGGGCTTCTTGTCTGCGAAAGCCGCGGCCATCTCGTCCACAGCTTCTCGGAAAGCCGCCCCATCTTTCAGAAGGGTGGTGATGTCCCTGAACACAATTCCCGGTTTCGGAAAGTCCGGAATGCTACGGATGCTCTGCTTCAAATCCATGCGATTCTCCCACTGTGCTTGCCGTTGTTCCCCACCAACCGGGTCCTGCTCGTCCTGTTCTCTTTCTGCGCTCTACGTCAGTAGCGAATTTCAAACGTGTCAAATTCACCTCGGTACGGTTCCCAGGTCACGTCCGCCCGGGTCACACGGGCAAACCGCGGCCCCATCCGCACCTGATCAACGTAGTCCTGAACCATCTCCCGGTCGCCTTCCACGACGGTTTCCACTGAGCCGTCCGGGAGGTTGCGCACGTACCCACGCAGCCCACGGATGGTCGCATTTCGGAACGCAAAGTAGCGGAATCCCACCCCCTGCACAATCCCGTGCACGATCACCCTGGCCCTGGCTTTTTCCTCCTTCATCTCACTCGTCATCAGCTCCGATCCTACCAGCCGGATGCTCCGTCGCGTGTGTCAGGCGTCCTCTCCTTGCCCCTCAAACACGACCGCCCTTCGGGCCTCCAGTGGTTCAGCGTTCCGCCAGCCGCAGGGCTTTCTCCACAGCCTCCTCAGGAGTGGCGGCCACGTGAATTTCCGGTGTGAACGCCCAGCCGGCGAGGCTTACCACCGGCACACCCAGCTTGAGGCAGAAAGCGATCTCCGAAAGCGTGCCGTATTCGCCGTCCACGGCGATGGCCGCCTGAGCCGACCGTACAATGATCACGTTTCGGGCTTCACCCATTCCGGTTACAATCCGCACGTCCACGTAGGGGTTGGCCTGGTGACGACTGGCCCCTGGAAGTACCCCAATCGTCACGCCGCCGGTCCTCTTTGCACCCTTGCAGGCTGCCTCCATCACCCCACCCAGACCGCCGCATATCAAGGTGACGCCGCGCTGGGCCAGGATCTCTCCCACCCGCTCGGCCAGCCCGTAGATCTTCTCGTCCACGGAACCACCGCCGAGGACGGCGATTACCGTTTTACCAGGCAAAACACTCACGGTTCAAGTCGGTAAAGCATGCGTGGAAATGGAATCGTTTCGCGAACGTGCGGCAGACCGCAGATCCACGCCACCGTTCGTTCGATGCCCAAGCCGAAGCCCGCGTGCGGCACACTGCCGTAGCGCCGGAGGTCCAGGTACCACTGAAATGGCTCCTTTGGCAGATCGTGCTCCTCGATTTTTCGCTCCAGAGTCTCCAGGTCGTCCTCGCGTTGCCCCCCGCCGATGATTTCCCC
Organism: uncultured Cytophagia bacterium; assembly: GCA_964644845.1. Lineage (GTDB taxonomy): Bacteria > Zhuqueibacterota > Zhuqueibacteria > Oleimicrobiales > Geothermoviventaceae > Geothermovivens. Next base: position 20,628 of record CAZXXS010000050.1, read on the forward strand.
GTAGCCCTCGGGAGCGAGCATGTCTACACACAGCGCGCGGTCCGGCTCTTCCGGGTCGTTTTTCATGTAGAACGCTTTCACGGCGGCCGGGTACCGGTGCACCATCACAGGGCGGTCGAACTTTTGCGAAATCACCGTCTCGTCCGTACCACCAAAATCGTCTCCGAATCGAAAGCCGGTACCAGCCTCGTCGAGGATTTTGGCAGCCTCATCGTACTTGATTCTGGGAAACGGTGTCCGGATTTTCTCCAGAGGCGCCAGGTCGCGCCCCAAGGTCTCCAGCTCCTTACGCCGTTTCTCCAGAACGCGCTGAACGATGTACTCTACAAGCTCCTCGGCCAGGTGCATGTCGTCGTCCAGGTCGAAATAGGCTACCTCCGGCTCAACCATCCAGAACTCGATCAGGTGGCGCCGCGTCTTTGACCGTTCCGCTCGAAAAGTTGGGCCGAAGCAGTAGACCTTTCCAAAGGCCATCGCCCCGGCCTCCATGTAGAGCTGCCCGCTCTGGGTCAGGTACACCTTATGGCCAAAGTAGTCGGTCTCGAACAGGGTTGTCGTGCCTTCGCAGGCAGCCGGTGTAAAAATCGGCGCGTCCAGGAGGGTGAACCGACGGTCGTCGAAAAAGTCACGAATGGCCTGAATGATCTCGTGCCTGATTCGTAGAATCGCGTGCTGTCTGCTGCTACGCAGCCAGAGGTGGCGGTGATCCATCAAAAACTCGACGCCGTGCTCCTTCGGCGTAATCGGGTAGCCATCAGCGATCTGGACGACTTCCACGTCTTTTAACTGTAGCTCGTAGCCACCCGGCGCACGCTTGTCCTCGCGGATCGTGCCGAAAACCTTGACCGAGGACTCCTGTGTCAGTCGGCTGGCGTCCTCCCAAACACGTTCGTCCACGTCTGGCTTAAACACTACAGACTGGATGATTCCCGTGCCGTCACGGACGAGCAGAAACTGCAGCTTGCCCTTCTCCCGCTTGTGGTAGAGCCAGCCAAAAATCCAGACATCTTCCCCTACGTGTGCTCCCGCCTCTTCAACGTAGATCCGATTCGGAACAGACGCAAGACTCATGCTGTGCTTTTCCTTTTCTCTGGTGCGACCTGTAGACTGCAAGACAACCTGGAACCCCGCCCGCAGAACGGAGCTACGGCGTCGCTCTCATTTCAAACATGTCCTTTTCACGCCCTGGATCCAGCCAGTAGACAGCCGCCCGTCCGACTTCAGGCCCGGGCCCCGAAGCATTCCCCAGGGCGCAAGTCAACGTTGAACCAAAGCCTGCAAGCACTCATCCAACGGGCCGGCGCCGAAAACACACGGGGCCCTCTCCGCGGGGACACCACCAACCGATACCTGCCGAACGCTGCTTACGCCCAACCAGACTTCCGGTCGCCGTGACCCCTCTCGCACCTTAAAGGGCGCAAGCGCACTTCCCAGCATCCGTTTGCGCATCGATTCTTTCGGCCCGCGAGCTTCTCGACGTGTTTCCAGCGGGCCACAAGTTTTTGGGGCTCACTTCACCAGACACACAGGGACCGGCGAGTTCCGCATCACATGAACCGTCGTGCTACCCAGGATCGCCTCCCGCAACCGTGAATGGCCGTAGCCGCCAATGACTACGAGGTCGAAACCGCCGTCCGCTGCTCGTGTGGGAATGGCTTCGTCCGGATCGCCAGCGATCCACTGCGTCTTCACTTTACACTCGAATGCCTTCAGGTAATCCTCCGCTTCGGCCAGCGTTCTCCGGGCCCACTCTTCGTCTCTGTGCACCGTCAACACTTCCACTTCGGCCTGCATCTTTTCGGCCAACGTACCCGCGAATTGCATGGCCCGACTCGCCGGCCGACTGCCGTCGTAGCTGAGGAGGATCTTGCGAATCTGGCGGTACTTCTGGTGTACGACCATCAACGGTTTCTCGATCTGACGGCTTACGGCCTCCACGGTGGCCCCGAGCAATCTGGACTCCCACTTGGCGTACTCGCCGCGCTGCCCCATGATGACAAGGTCGGCCACTCGTTGCCGTTCCAGAATCGCCTCCACCGGAGAATCTGCCACCTTCTCCGTGGTGAAACGCACACCCTCTTCTTTCAGTAGCGCGGCGGCGGATTCCAGCGTCTTTTCCGCTTTTTCCTGAAGAACCTTTTCCGTTTCCTCACGGTAAAGCGGCGACGGCATCACCGGCACGAACCCGTCCACGCCGAACGTGGCAACCCACTCGAAGATCCGGACGTCTACCACCGAAACCACACGCAACAACGCGCCAAAGGATCGCCCGAAATCTACGCCATGCCGCAGAACAGATTCCGTGTAGCCGCTGCCGTCGACCGGCAGCAAAACGGACTTGATCATTCCGCCTCCCTTACCCCCAGCTCTCCATTTTTGGATCACGCGTCATCAAATCCAGAAGCGCCTGCTCGGGCTTCTTGCTTTCGTAAAGGATCCGGTACACCTCCGCCGTGATGGGCATTTCCACGCCCATCTTCTGGCTCAACCGGTACGCCGCCTTCGCGGTTCGGTAACCCTCCGCAACCATCGTCATCTTCGCCAGAGCCTCCGCCGTCGTGAGGCCACGCCCGATGTACTCGCCGAACTGGCGGTTGCGACTGTGACGGCTCATGCAGGTCACAATCAGGTCGCCCATGCCCGAAAGGCCCGCGAAGGTCATCGGATCGGCGCCCAACGCCTTCCCCAATCGAACCATTTCCACCAGACCGCGTGGTTGCAACGCCGCCTTGGTGTTGTCGCCAAACCCGAGGCCGTCTGAGATCCCTGCGGCAACGGCCATGACATTTTTCAGAGCGCCACCGAGCTCCACCCCGACGACGTCCGGACTCGCGTAGACCCGGAAACGAGCCGTCATGAACGCCCCTTGTGTACGACGAGCGGCTTCCACTTCAGGGCACGCAACGACAACCGCCGTGGGCACTCCCCGACTGACCTCCTCCGCATGACTCGGCCCAGAAAGGGCAACAATCTGGTGCCGGGACACGGGCAATTCTTCTTCCAGAATCTGGGTCATTCTCGAAAAGGTGTCGATCTCGAGGCCTTTAGTGCCGGAAACAACGGTGAGGTTGTCCCACGCCAGGTCCAAAGTAGCGACCTGCCGGGCACCACGCCTGAGCACGTGGGACGGTAGCGCAAACACAAGCCAGCGCGCATCAGTCGTCGCTTCGTGCACGTCAGCGGTGACCACTACCTCATCCGGAACACGCACGCCAGGCAGCCCGATTCGGTTCTCTCGCGTTCGCGCCACCTCTTCGGCACGGTCCGCCAGAGGCTCCCAAATCCGCACCTGGTGGCCCGCTGAGTGCAGGTGAAGCGCAAGCGCCGTGCCCCAGCTCCCCCCACCAATGACCGCGAAATGCTCCGGCATCACGTGGCCTCAGCCTGTCGCTTTTTGACGAAGGGGGTGTTAAAACGATTCTCCGTACCTGAGATCAGCCGCCGAATGTTAGACCGGTGCGTAAACACGATCAGCACTGCAAGGAAGACCGTCGCCCCCAGGGTGACGCCGTCGAGCGGCTGATGCTGCAATCTGGCCGCAAGAGCCACAAAAAAAGGTACCGAAACAGCTCCAAGCATGCTGCCGACGGACACGTAGCCAGTGAACATCACCAGGGCCAACCACACAAGAGCGGCAAACAGCATCGCCAGCGGGGCCAACCCAATCAACACGCCCAGAGCCGTGCCCACACCCTTGCCACCGCGGAAACCGGCGTACGGGGTCCAGATGTGCCCAAAGACCGCGGCCACGCCGCAAGCCAACTCCACGGCTGTAGCGGGCCAGCCCACGGACCCGAGAGCGAGTTTCGAAATCACCAACGTGGCAAACGTACCCTTCAACACGTCGACAAGCATCACAGGTAGAGCGATTTTCCAGCCCAGAACGCGGAACGCGTTGGTTGCCCCCGCATTTCCGCTGCCGTGTTGCCGAATGTCGATGCCGCGAAAAACCTTGCCTGTCACCAAGGCCGTCGGAATACCGCCCACAAGGTACGAAATGATGATGGCGATCAAGAGTCTAAACACAACGCACCTCGTTTTTCAAATGGCTCGCCCCGCCGGGTCTCCCTCACGTCCGTGCTGCGCCGCAAGGCCACCGACCGCCGATCTCCGTACTCTCAGTCTGCCTCAACCGCTCTACGAAGCGCGCACAACCTCCCCCACGACGTAACTCACTTCGTCGACGGCCTTGAGTGCCTCCTGCAACTTGTTGGCATCTTGTCTTCGCACGACGAAAATCAATCCAATTCCCAGATTGAACGTTTGGCGCATTTCCGTCTCGGGCACCTCACCGATGCTGCGAATGAGCCCAAAAATCGCCGGTTCAGGCCACTTTCCCCAAAAGATTTCCAGAGCCAGTCCGTCCGGCAAAAGGCGGCGCGTGTTGCCCACAATGCCGCCACCCGTGACGTGAGAAATTCCCACTACTCCTCCGGCTCCCAGTGCTGCCTCGATGGCCCGCTTGTACGAGCGGTGGATTTTCAACAATTCTTCACCGAGGGGCCCATCCAGCCCATCGGGCACGCTGTCGACGGAGAGCCCGCCAAGTTCAAACAGCACTTTGCGAGCAAGCGAGTACCCGTTTGTGTGAAGTCCCGTCGAAGGCAGACCGACCAGCACGTCGCCAGCCCGGATCCCAGTGCCGTCTACAATCTGCTCTCGGTCCACCACACCGACGATGGTCCCGGCCAGATCGTACTCTCCAGGCGGGTACATGTCCGGCATTTCCGCCGTCTCCCCACCGATCAGGGCACAATCGTTTTCTTTGCAGGCCTTCGCGAGCCCCCAAACGACCTGCTCCACAACGTCCGGTTCCAGGTGTCCCGTGGCAAAGTAGTCCAGAAAAAACAAAGGCCGGGACCCGGACGTCATGATGTCGTTGACGCAGTGATTGACCAGGTCCTGGCCCACTGTGTTGTGTCTGTTCATCGCAAATGCGATTTTCAGTTTTGTGCCCACCCCGTCCACAGAGGCAGTCAACACCGGTCGTTGCAGGTCGGGAAAGCTGCCGTCGAAAAACGCCGCGAAAAGCCCCACATCCTTGAGCACCCGCGGACCGTGCGTTTGCGCAACCAGTTGCTTAATCGTCTTCAAGGAACGATCGGCCGCGTCCAGGTCCACGCCCGCGTCTTTGTAGGTAAGGCCTCCCATCAGGCGTCGACCCCGTACGCCTCGCCCAGCACGCGGCGATCTTCCTTCTCCAGCCTCACGTAGACCTCACGCACCCGTTCGAAGAAATCCAGAGCGAGCCTTGCCTTGTAATCCGGGTAAGTCCAGTCGTTGAACTGAAACCGTCCGTGCCGGTAGCGCAACTGTACGTCCGCGTAGATTCCGCGGCCCAGATACACCCTGTGGTCGAAGTTCTTCGTCGTGGAAAGCACCAGCTTCGAGAACTCCAGGTAACCGGGATCGAGATTGACCCGTCTGCGGCCTGCGACCCTGAAGGTGTCTTCGATCGCCATCGCCTCGTGTTTCAGAGCAACCAGCGCATCTGGTTCGATTAGCTTACCAAAAGCGACGAAGAATTTCGACAGCTCTGGACCCATTTCGTCCCGGTAGTAATCCGTGTAGGTACTGAAATCGTAAGCCTCCGACCGCTCGACCACAGGCCCGACCACCTTCGCAAACCGTTCCACAGCGTCGCTGGCCGCGCCGGAGTCTTTGTACGTAACGGCCAGGATGGGCATCACCTTCACGACCGGTCGCAACTGGCCCATTCTGCACCTCTTAAACTGAAAGCTCAAGTGTTTCGGCCAGCCAGGACAACCGGCCCGAAAAGCACGACTGGCCCACCGGGCCAGCGCATTTTCTTAAGCGTGTCTCTTTTTGAGCCGACGAAATATCACAAAATGGCCCCAAAAAGTCAAGGGAAAACGGGGTCCAGGATTCCCCGGCTCTCCAACGCGATTCGCCGGACACCCCAGGAGCGCCTGGTCCCTTCTGGTGAAAGTTTCTCCAGGCCAGGCTCGAAGCTTTGCGGATCGTTGGGCGCACCTGTTGGCGTGAGTCGTAAAGAATGGACGACCGGGACACAATCCAAAAGGTTTGCTCTTATCTGCGCCTGCAAGCGAGGCCAGCCCACAGCGTACCCCAAACCTGTCGCTTGCGCCGCGCTCACGAGCAGCTACCAGCCGCTCGTCACCGTGTCCACCTGTGTACCCGGAGGAAGGTTCCCGAAGAGAAGCTGTGGGATGCCGGCCCTCTCGGTCGAGAGGAAGTCAGGTTCTGGATTCAGGTGTTCCCCCGCACTCGTGTCACCGGCCAACACTACACGTCGAACGAAGCAGTGATCTTTCTGCTGGGACAAAGGCGCAACTTCCGGTCCGCCGAAGTAGGGTGCCTTTTGCGGCGACCGTGCCTTTTCCGTGTCCCCGCCCCTTCTTGAGCCTGCAATTCTCCCACTTCGGCGCCCGGGAACACGTTTGTCCAGGTCGCACAAGCATCGACAGCCGCAACAAGTCCGACGAGCCAAGAGGTCCTCGCCGGGTCAGATCGGTGTCACTCAAAAAAGCTTTCCTCAGGCCAGAAGTTTTTCCCAACCCCAATCTGAGCTGTGTCCCTGGGAGCACGCCCCGGGAAGAAGCCGGAACGTCAAACGCGGACCCTGTGTCAGCTCCCGTAGACCAGCTACTTGGTACTGTACCGCCCCGACCCGCCCGGTGGGTCCAGACACGAGCGGTTCCTGACCCTCCGCCGCAGCGTAGCGTACACCGCCACCCGCTCCACCGAGCCAAGCAGTTTCTCGGTCCTGTTGGGGCTGAACACAATCCTCGGAAGGATCAGTGCTTCTGGCTCAAGCTGTGCTTCGTTCAGGGCAATGCCGATTCTCTTCAGGCGCAGCCTCACGCCACGCACGATGCATCCACAGCCCGGACCGAAAAAACTGGGCAAGACCTGAGGTTGTTTCTGCCCTGGATGACGCCCACCCCGGATCACGCACCGGGTCCGTGGCCCCCACTACCTCGCCCTTCAACGCCTCAGATTCGGGAAAACGCTTCGCCCCTCTTTCGGAGCCCATTACGCCCAGTCACCAGTCCTACGGTTTCCGTCTTGCGAGCCGCGCACTCGCGCGGGCTAAGGGAAGCCGTTCCTACCCCCTGTGGGTCCCCGGGGGAAAACCCCAAAAGCCGAAAGCTCGGTCTTACCGTTTCCGTCGCCCTGCCGCGCTGATCCGAACTCACCGTGGCCTTCCGTTCGCTCCAAATCAAGTCCACACGCCAAACGCGTTGGCTACTCCTCCTCCTCCTTCACCACCTTAGCCACTTCAATGGCCATTTCCACACGGTTGAACGGCGGCATCAGGTAGACACCGTCTACTTCATCTTTTGCCTCAAGCAGAATTTCGCGACCGATGGCAATCCCCTCTTCCAGACCTCGATCACCCGCCTTCCGCATCCGCTCCCTCAGATGCTCGGGGATCACCATCTCAGGGATCTCGTTGTGCAGAAATTCTGCGTGCTTGTAGTTGCGCAGCGGAAGGATGCCGAGGAAAATCGGGACACCCAGCGGTCTTGCGCGCACCAGGAACCGCTCCAGCAGTTTGAGATCAAACAATGGCTGCGTGAACACGAATTGGGCACCGTTTTCTACTTTCTGCACGAGCCGGTCCATTTCCTGCTCGAAATCCACCGATGCCGGGTTCGCGCCCACGCCAATCGTGAACGACGTCGGTTGCTCGGTGGGTCTTCCGGTGAGATCCATGCCCTGGTTCAGCAGGTGAATCAGATGAACAAGACCGATCGAGTCTACGTCGAACACGCCCGTTGCGTTTGGGTAGTCGCCCATCACAGGAGGATCGCCGGTCACCGCAAGAATCATCCGAATGCCCAGCGCGTGCGCACCAATCAGCTCGCTCTGCAGGCCAATCAGGTTGCGATCCCGGCAAGACATGTGCAGGATCACATCGATGCCCACGTCCTCGTGCACCAAGTGCGCCAACGCCAACGGGCTCATTCTCGGTCGTGCGAGCGGGCTGTCGGCGATGTTGATGGCGTCCACACCCGCCGCTTTCAGCCGTAGCGCTCCCTGGATCACCCGAGTCGGATCAAAACCCTTGGGGGGATCCAGCTCCACACTCACCAGGAATTCCTTCCCAAGCCGTTGAGCAAAAGCCGTCCCGGCTTCGACCGGCTGTTCTTTTCGCGCCTCTTCTGGTTCCACAACCAGCAGGCTCGCTTTTCGCTTGCGGGGGACAGGCTTCAGGTCTTTCACGGCTCTGGCGATTGCCGCCGTGTGTTCGGGCGTCGTTCCACAGCAACCGCCAACGATGTTTGCCCCCGCCTGCGCAAATCGGCGCGCGTACTCCGCAAAGTAGTCCGGTGAACTCAGGTAAATGTAGCGTCCACCCACGAGCCGGGGCAGTCCAGCGTTCGGCTGGGCCGACAGGAAAGCATCCGTCACTGCCGCCATGGCCTCGAGAACGTCGTAAATGACCTGGGGCCCCACGCTGCAATTCGCTCCCACCACAGTTGCTCCGAGATCCGTAAGCTGCCGCGCGACCTCGCGCGGTTTGTCGCCAACGATTGTCTTACCTTCCTCGGTAAACGACATTTGAGCAATGATTGGCAGGTCCGTTACCTCACGTGCGGCCTCGAGTGCAACAGAGATCTCGCGCAGGTCTCCGAACGTCTCCAGGATGATCAGGTCTACACCACCCTCCACGAGTCCCTCGATCTGCTCCTTGAATGCTGCCCGTGCCTCCTCCTTCGTTACCACGCCCACCGGGGCCAGAGGCTTGCCGAGGGGGCCTACCGATCCGGCCACCCAGGCGGAATCGCCCGCTTCCTGTCGTGCGATCTCTGCACCCGCCCGAGCGATTTCTCTGGCCTGCTTCTCAAGCCCGTGCGACGCAAGCTTGAATCGATTCGACCCGAATGTGTTCGTCTCGATGATCTCCGCACCTGCGGCCAGGTAGTCTTTGTGTACCTCACGGACGACCTCGGGGCTTTGCAGGTTCAGGGCGTCGAAACAGTGCTGAAACGCAACGCCACGTGCGTAGAGCAGCGTACCCATGGCCCCGTCGGCCACAACGATGCGTGTTTTCAACGCATCCAGAAGCTTTTGTGCGTGTTCCCGTCGACCTTCCATCGTGTTCATCCCGCCTTTGCGTCCTCCTGTCACATTTTGCGCCGCACCACCTCGCCCCTCCGCTAAGCCAACCGCGCCCTACGGCTGTCTCGTGCCACGTCGAGGCTACCTTTACAACGGACTTGCGAGATCGGTCAGAAAGGGATTACTTCGCCGTTCCTCACCTACCGTGGTTTCGGGACCGTGACCCGGGTACAGGCGCCAGTCGTCCCCAAGCCCAAGCACTACCCGCCGGATGGATGCCATCAGCGTCTCCGTGGAACCGCCAGGCAGATCCGTGCGTCCCACCGAGCCGCGGAAAATCAAGTCACCAACCCACGCCTGCCTGCCCGCCTCGTCCAAAAAACACACTCCGTCTGGACTGTGACCTGGCGTGAACCGTACCACAAGTCCACCTGAACCGACTGCGATCTCTTGCCCGTCGGTGAGTGCGTTCACATTTTCCGGCACCCGCGGTCTGTCCAGCCCAAACAGCTGTGCCTGCACCGGCAAAACCTGTAGCAACTCTTGCGCCGCCGGGTGAGCCTTTACAACAACGCCCGCCGCCGCTGAAAGGTCCGCCGCTGCTGCTGCGTGGTCGATGTGGGCGTGCGTGAGGTAGATTCCTCGCAGCTCAACATTTAAGCGCCTCACTGTCTGGAGGATCCTCGGTACATCCCCGCCGGGGTCAACAACGACGGCTTCTCCGCCCACACGGTCGTACAACACGTAACAATTCACGGCCATCGGTCCCACGACCAGCCTCACCACCCGAAGCGCTTTCGCCACCCTGCTCCTCCCTACCTCGGTCAAGCTGACACCCACACCTTCGCTGTTCTGTCCTTCTCAACGCGCCCCCGCGCCTCGTGCGCATCCTGTGCGCACAGCAAACTTCGTCCAGCTCCTCCGTCAATTCCTGCGCGATTCCTCCCCGGCGCCCAAATAAATTTAGTCTTTTGTGCCGAACTTCAAACGGAAATTCGCTCTTCTTCGTGGGGATCCAATCCTAGGGCTACTCGAAAGAAAACGCCCCCCTAAGGGGGCTTGGGTCCGCCGCACAGGAACACAACTGCGCCCCGTCGGCTCAGCGAAGTCCAGCTGGCTTCAGGCTGGTTTCGGTCCCTCACGGTCCGCGACTTCAGTCCCCGGCGGGCCGAGCCAGAGACCGTGCTCTGAACACCGTTCCCAGAACAACGCTCCCCCGCCCCGGGGATGCAATCCCCGGGCTACTTGAAGAAGACGCCCCCTCAAGGGGGCTTAGGTCCGCCGCACAGGAACACTACTACGTCCCGTCGGCTCAGGGAGGTCGGACCGGCTTCAGGCCGGTTTCGGTCCCGCACGGCCCGGGACTTCAATCCCCGGCAGGCCGAGCTAAAAACCGTGTCCCGAAAAGTGTTCCCCGAACAACGCTCCCCCGCCCGGGCATGCAATCCCCGGGCTACGCGCAAACAGGCGCCGCCTGAAGGCGGCTTGCTCAAAGCGCTGCAAGGCTGCACGGCAACGCCTTCCCGGCGCGTTAGCCGACGCGAAACCACCCTCGCGCCCGGTACCGAGGATTACCCCCAGCAAGTGGAACCGGCTTCAGGCCGGTTTCCAGCTGACGCAGCCGGGGACCTTCAGTCCCCGGCAGGCCGAGCTGCAAACCGTGTTCAGAACAGCGTTGCCACGACAACGCTACCCGCCCGGGGATCAAATCCCCGGGCTACCTGAAGAACACGCCCCCTCAAGGGGGCTTAGGTCCACCGCACAGGAACACTACTACGTCCCGTCGGTTCAGGGAGGTCGGACCGGCTTCAGGCCGGTTTCCACCTGACGTAGCCGGGGACGTTCAGTCCCCGGCAGGCCCCGCCACAAACCGTGTTCAGAACAGCGTTGCCACGACAGCGCTACCCCGCCCGAGGATCAAATCCCCGGGCTATTTGAAGAAGACGCCCCCTCAAGGGGGCTTGGGTCCGCCGGACAGGAACACAACAGCGCCCCGTCGGCTCAGGGAGGTCCAACTGGCTTCAGGCCGATTTGCACCTGACGTAGCCGGGGACGTTCAGTCCCCGGCAGGCCCCGCCACAAACCGTGTTCAGAACAGCGTTGCCACGACAGCGCTACCCCG
>CAZXXS010000051.1:0-21076 GCA_964644845.1 uncultured Cytophagia bacterium
GAAACCACGGAGCCCCAAGGGACGCAGAGACGTGACAAAGTTCGTCGAACAAGTGACTGTGTTGACGAGGCTTTCAAACCCGAGTTGCCCTGCTGGACCTGCTGGGCAGTGCGGCAGGGTTCAGTCTTCGGTCTGATTCGAGTGACTTCGGTTTAGGAGCCCTGCGAAAAAGCGCAGACAAACCACAGAGGCTCCGAGGGCACAGGGGCCGCGCAGAGCACTGCATGCCCGGGTGCGCCGTGCCAGTGCTACATGCCAGCTTCGCAGGGGCATGTAGCTTATGCCGCACACGAAAGGTTCGTGCAACTCGAATGAAATCCAGCTGTTACGTAGGTGCTCATTTCCCTGACCGGAATGGTCGGCATTACCGTTCTCTCGTTGCTCAACAGCAGTCCCAGTAGGTTCCCCCTGCGTGTTTCCTCCGTGCGCTCTGAGTCTCGGTGGCTCGGGCCTTTTTCACAAACCTTCTAGTGGGATGAGGTTCTGTGCGAACAGTGTGCCCTTACAGGCACTCGCGTTCGTTCACTGTCCTCTTGTGGTATCCTCGGTGTCCACTGGGCCTTCGTGGTGAGAGGATGCTTTTTCCCAGGCCTCTTAGGGTTACAAAGTGTGGACGAGCCTGGGGGCACTGGAACGGTCACACGGTGGTGGGGGACGCCGGAGTGGGGGCGCGCCGGCCAGGCCCCGCTTCGTTCACAGACTCCTTTTGTTAACGTATCTGCCCTTCGGCTTGCCTTCGCTGGAATCCCGCCGCGTATTTTGGGGCCTTTCGTTTGTGGTTGCGCTGCTCGGCAGTGGGCTCAACGCGCGTCGGCGCAGGCGGACGTGAGGGGGGTGCAGCGGCAAAATTTACTCTGCTGCGTGTGGGACACGCGCGTTCCGGGGTCCGCCCGGGGATGCAATCCCCGGGCTACGAGAGGAGGGCGCCGCCTGAAGGCGGCTCTGCCGAAGAGCGGGGGGGCGTTCTGTCCGGAAAGTCAGAGTGGCTGTCGCCACGCTTCCGTAGATCCCCAACATTTCCTCAGAGAACTGCGCAAGTGCTCGGCTGTGCACAGCGACGTCCGCGCAGGCGGACGTGAGGACGGCACAGCAGCAGGGTTTACTGTGCTGCGTGTGGAGCACACAGAAATCAGCATTCCCAACAAAACATCTGGCGTGTCGGGGTTCGCCCGGGGATGCAATCCCCGGCCTACGAGGGAGGGCGCCGCCTCAAAGCGGCTGCGAGGCGAGCCCCCGCAGCAACGGAGTTTACTCTGGTTCGTGTGAAGCTTGGGCGGGATTCGATCCCGCCGGCGTCCTTTGTCTCAAGCGGAGCCCGGGGGTACCCCTCGGAAAGTGAAAGGTGTGTTCCCGTGACGGCTCGTTCGCAGGCCGTCCAATTACGGATTCAACAATCCTGTTGTTGTATCCGAGTCGAAGAAGCGACTCTGGCCCTTAGCCAACAGCCAAATCGATTCGAACGCTTCTTCGGCTGTGTTCTTCTGGTACCAATCTGGAGCGTGGTCGCGTCAATTTGCGTTGACTGATCTTGTGCTCCTGGGGCAGTTTCGGGTTAAAGGCTACGCCTACGAAAAACGGGGGAATTACGGTTCTTGAATCTCCTTGCTTCTTAGTAGCTGAATTGCTAAACTTTGCCAACTTCAGTTGGGAAGAAGACGCGAAGTTCGTTCAGGGGAGTGCCAGTGAACGTGAAAGCTTTCACCTACCGCGATGATCGGGGCAGGTACTACATCGGTGTGGAGTGGGAAGGGAAACGCTACAACTTCTCGTTGCTGTGGGAGTACTACAAACAGTTCGCGGCCAAAGGAAAGGGCCCTTCTCTGCAGTTCTTGCAGGTCATGGTCGAACTCGGGTTTTTCCAGCTCGACACGTTCAAAGAAGTCATCGAAACGGTTTCGAGTTTCCGCTCGCTCAGCGATCTGCAACTGCGGGGAACAGAGCGAATTGACCTGCCGGTGAGTCGCCCGCAGAAGGTGCTGTGCTTAGGTCGCAACTACAAGGCACACGCTGAGGAGTGGGGTGCCACTGTACCTGAGGAGCCGATTATTTTTGCCAAGCTCGTCAGTTCGCTGACCCCGCACGATTCGCCAATCCGTTTGCCGAGCTGGCCTGGAACAGTGGAGCACGAGATTGAATTGGCTGTGATTGTTGGAAAGGCGGGACGCGTGCACTCGGAGAAAGAAGCGTGGGATTTTGTGGCCGGGTACACCGTTGCCAACGACGTGACGGCAAGGGATCTTCAACTTGCTGACTTCAACAAGGGATGGCCGTGGTTGCGCTCAAAGAGCTTCGACACGTTTGGGCCCCTTGGACCTGTGGTGGTCCCCCGAGAGGTGTTCCCAGAGCCCCCAGAGCTGAACATGACGCTGCGTGTGAACGGCGAAGTGCGCCAGCAAGCCAACACACGCGACATGGTCTTCGGAATTCCAAGGATCCTCGTTGAAATCTCGCGTTTTGCCTCGCTTACGCCTGGGGACGTGATTCTCACTGGGACTCCGGCGGGCACAGGACCACTGCGGCCAGGAGACGTGGTGGAAGCGGAAATCGAAGGCATTGGGGTGCTGTCCAACACAGTGGTTGCGGAATGACCGGAGCGTGGCGAGTTGACGGTAAGCCGTGGCGGCGGAAATCCTTGGGATTCGTTCTGTTGGACGCATGCGTCGTTTCAATGGCGTGAACTGCACTGACGTGGTGCCAACCTGAAGAGCGGGAGGAATCGCTGTGGGCATGCATCTGGCCGATTGGCTTCTCGTCGCTGGGTACTTCGTGATCACAATCTTGGTGGGGATCGTTTTCTCGCGTCGGGCCAGCGGCAGCATCGTGGATTTCTTCGTGTCGGGTCGCAGCTTACCCTGGTGGCTCGCAGGCACGTCGATGGTTGCCACCACGTTTGCGGCCGACACCCCTCTGGCGGTCACCGGCCTTGTTGCGAAGAACGGAATTGCCGGCAACTGGCTGTGGTGGAACTTTCTCATGAGCGGAATGCTCACCGTTTTTTTCTACGCGCGCTTGTGGCGCCGCTCCGGCGTGTTGACGGATGTCGAGTTCACCGAAATCCGCTACTCCGGCAAGCCTGCCGCTGTGCTTCGAGGATTCCGTGCCCTGTACCTCGCTTTGCCGATCAACGCCATCATCATGGGGTGGGTAACCTTGGCCATGGCTAAGATCCTCGGTGTTGTGCTTGGCGTCGGCAAGGTGGAGGCCATTGTGGCTGCCCTGCTGGTTGTCCTCGTCTACTCCACGCTTGCCGGGCTCTGGGGCGTGGTGGTGACGGACTTCATCCAGTTTTTCATCGCGATGACAGGGTCCTTGGCTTTGGCATTTTTCGGACTGTCGGCAGTTGGTGGTCTGGGTGGTCTCCGCGAAAGACTGGCTGAACTCTACCCGCACTCGCAAAGCCTGTTTTCGTTCTTCCCGCAAGTCGGTGCGGAGTGGATGCCTCTCTCGGCTTTTCTGGTGTACATCGCTGTGCAGTGGTGGGCGGCCTGGTACCCGGGAGCGGAGCCCGGTGGTGGCGGCTACATTGCCCAGCGCATCTTTTCGGCGAAAGACGAGAAGCACTCTTTACTGGCCACACTCTGGTTTAACATCGCTCACTACGCGCTGCGGCCGTGGCCCTGGATCATCGTGGCGTTGGTCAGCATGGCTCTGTACCCAAACTTAGCCGACAAAGAAGCCGGTTACGTACAGGTCATGGTGGACCACATGCCGGTGGGTTTCCTCGGATTGATGGTGGCTGCGTTCATGGCCGCCTTCATGTCTACGATCAGCACTCAGCTGAACTGGGGATCGAGCTACCTGATCAACGATTTTTACCGGCGTTTCTTGGTGAAGAACGCGAGCGAGCGCCACTACGTGTGGGCCTCTCGAGCCGCCACGGTTTTGACAATGGTCATTGCAGCCGTGGTAACTCTGTTTCTGAACACCATTTCCGGGGCGTGGCGATTTCTTCTCGCCCTGGGGGCTGGTACCGGGTCGGTGTACATCCTGCGCTGGTACTGGTGGCGCATCAACGCCTGGTCTGAGATTGCCGCCATGACGGCGTCTTTCTTCACGGCCGTCGGGTTACAAACTTTCGGCGGACTGTCCACCGAAAAGCCAGCTGAGTTTGCCGTGGTCATGCTCGTCACGGTGGGCGTGTCGACCTTAACCTGGGTAGTTGTTACACTCCTGACCGCGCCCGAAAGCAAAGAGACGTTGCACAGTTTCTACAAGCGAGTCCATCCGGGTGGGATCGGTTGGGCCCCGATTCAACGGGAACTCGGCATCAAACCGAAGGAAGCCCTGTGGCGCGATTTCGTGGACTGGGTGGCTGGCTGCATCCTGGTGTACGCAAGCCTGTTTGGCATCGGTAAGTTGATCTTCGGGGAGACAGGTTCAGGACTGATCTACCTGATCGTAGCGGCTGCGGGTGCCGTGGTCATCTACCGTGATCTAAGCAGCCGCGGTTGGGAATCGCTGGCGGAGTGAGGTGGGCTTGGACATGCCAACGGAGCGGCCGAATTTTGAGGTTTTGAGGACCACGCTCTACGGGGGGAAAGGACCGTACGTTCCGTTTTTCGAGCTGGGTGTAGATGTATCCGTGAAGGCGGCTTTTCTCGGGCGCAAACTCGAGCGACCCGAAGACGAAATTGCTTTTGCTCGCGCCGCGGGCTACGACTACGTCAAGATCGCTCCGCCTCTGGACCTCAGCCCCGAGGTGCTCCAGAGTTACGGAGGTTCCCATCTAAAGGAAAAAGCAGATGGCAGCGGCGAACGGGTGTGGGCCGAAGAGGGCAAGGGGGTTGTTCACAGCGTGCGGGATGTGGAGGCCTTTCCCTGGCCCGAGGTGAACGACGTTGACTGGTCCCGAGTTGAAGCGATCGAGCGAGCTTTGCCCGAGGAAATGGGGCTGGTTGCCCAGTACGGCGACATCTTTACCTGGACGTGGCGGTTCCTGGGTTTCGAGCAGTTTTCCTACGCGCTGGTTGAGAACCAGGCGCTCGTGGAGGCTCTGTTCGAGCGAATCGGTTCGCTGGAAATGGCTCTGTTTGAACGCATGGCGGCGTCGGCAAAGGTGGGTGCCATTTTCTACAGCGACGACATCGCGTTTGCAACGGGACTGATGGTGTCGCCCCGCGTCCTGCAGCAGTACCTCTTTCCATGGATCCGCCGTTTAGCGGAACTTGCCGAAAGCAAGGGAGTCCCTTTCATTTACCACTCGGACGGCGATTTACGCACCGTTCTGGACGAGTTGCTGGATCTCGGGGTGAACGCGCTACACCCGATTGAACCACAGGCCATGGACATCGTGGAACTGAAAAAGCGTTACGGCAGTCGGCTGTGCCTGTGCGGCAACGTGGATGTTGACCTTCTGGCCAGAGGCACTCCCGAGGAGATTCGCGAGAACGTGAAATGGCTGGTCGAGAACGTCGGTGTGCACGGTGGGTACTGCCTGGGTTCGGGCAATTCCGTTCCTGAGTACGTACCAGTGGAAAACTACCGGGCCATGATCGAGGCTGGACTGGAGTACGGGCGGTTCGAGTAGAAAACACACCCAGATGACTGACACGTGCGGCGGTTTTTTGGGGGGCACGGGTTGGTGCGAATCGGGACTGCGTTGGACGAGGAAAAAACTGACGGCGGCCAGCTCCGTAAGGATTGACGACGTCGTTCGATGGCTCACAAACTACGGAGAGAAGCTTGAAGATTGCGGCCGTACAATTCGGACCGGAGTTTGGGCGGGTAGAACAGAACCTCCGGAGAGCTGAGGGACTGGTTCGGGATAATCCCGGAGCAGACATTTACGTACTCCCAGAGCTTTTCAACACTGGCTACCTTTTCGAAGACCGTTCGGAAGCTCGGGCTCTGGCTGAGCCTGCCAGG
This sequence comes from uncultured Cytophagia bacterium, assembly GCA_964644845.1. Lineage (GTDB taxonomy): Bacteria > Zhuqueibacterota > Zhuqueibacteria > Oleimicrobiales > Geothermoviventaceae > Geothermovivens. The sequence continues at coordinate 5,866 of CAZXXS010000051.1, forward strand.
GATGGGGTGACTGGTCAAATGCTTGTGCAACTGGCTTCCGAGATGCACGCCACCTTCGTCGCGGGTTTCGCAGAACGGGATGGCGATTGTGTGTACAACAGTGCCCTGGTAGTTTCTCCGGATGGGAAGCTGGGGGTCTACCGCAAAACCCACCTTTTCCTGGACGAGAAGGATTGGTTCGACCCCGGGGACACCGGGTTTCGGGTTTTCGAAATTCCTGGGGTTCGCGTCGGTGTTCTGATCTGCTTCGATTGGATTTTCCCGGAGGCTGCAAGAGTGCTGGCGTTGAGCGGGGCTGATGTTTTGTGTCACCCGGCCAACCTGGTGTTACCTTACGCCCAGTCCGCCATGCGTATTCGTTCAATTGAGAACCGTGTCTTCACCGTGACGGCCAATCGGGTTGGTGAGGATGAACGGGCAGGCAAAGCGTTGCGTTTCACGGGGGCAAGTCAAATCACAGACCTCGACGGCAGCGTTCTCGTTTCCGCCAGCGTGGACCGCGAAGAGGTGATCGTGGCCGAGCTTGATCCCAGTGCGGCGCGCGACAAGCGTTTTACCGCGCGTAACGACCTTTTTTCAGATCGCCGGCCCGAGTTTTACCAGCGCTTGCAGACGAGGACAGCCTGAGCATGCTGGACAGTCTCAAGCGTCTCACCAAACACTCCGCCGTTTACGGCATCAGCCACATCGTGACGCGTTCGGTGGGCTTCCTGCTTCTGCCTCTCTACACCAACACATTCGAACGCGCTGAGTACGGGGTGGCAGCGCTGGTGTTCACGTTCCTGGCCGTCGCCACCATCATTTACACGATGGGCGTGGACTCGGCTTTCCTGCGCTACTACATTCTGGACGAGAGTCAGAACAAACGACGTGTCACGTTCTCTACGGCCTTTTGGACCGTTCTCGGGTTGGCCACCGGTTTCAGCGTGTTTCTACTGGTTGGCAGTCAGCCGATTGCTACCTGGCTGCTGGACAGCGCCCGTTACCGCCCGCTTATCTCGTTGAGCGCTGGCATTCTTTTCTTCGACGCGTTGAACGTTCTACCCTTCCTCGTGCTGAGGGCAGAAGAGAGGTCAATCCATTTTGCGATTCTCAAATTCGCCAACGTAGTCATCAATCTGGCGCTGAACGTCGTGCTGATTGTGTGGCTGAAGCACGGCATCCAGGGCATTTTCCAGGCGAACCTGGTGGCGTCGGCGGCCACGTTCGTGCTGCTACTACCGGTCAGTGTGCAGCGGTTGAGTCCTGGGCTCTCGGGTCGTGTGCTCAGAGACCTGCTCAGATTTGGTATCCCGTACCTTCCGTCCACGCTGGCGGTTGTCCTGATGGACGTCATTGACCGCTTCATTCTCAAGCAATTGGCCGGCTTCGACGTGGCCGGGCTTTACAGCGCAGGTTACAAGCTCGGCACGTTCATGGCTCTGTTCATCGCAGCTTTCCGCTTCGCCTGGCATCCGTTCTTCCTCTCGGAGGTGAAGAAGGAAGGTGCGAAGGAACTGTTCGCGCGCGTGTTGACGTACCTCCTGCTCGCCTGTTTCGCCGTTTTCTTGCTTCTGTCGTTCACCATCGACGACATCGTGCGGCTGCGCGTTTTCGGCATCACAATTTTCGGGCCCAGGTACTGGGATTCCACAGTGATCGTGCCGACCATCATGCTCGCCTACATCTTTTTCGCTGCCTACCTGAACTTTGTGATCGGCATTTACACCGAAAAAAAGTCCGAGTACCTGCCGCTGGTCACCGGCATTGGAGCTGGGGTGAACATCATTTCGAACTACCTGCTGATTCCCAGATTTGGGATGATGGGTTCGGCGTACGCGACGGTGCTGGGGTATGCCTCGATGGCTACCGCACTGTACGTGGTGGGGCAAAAACTCTACCCGGTACGTTACGAATGGCGTCGGGTGGTGCACCTGTCGGTTGCAGCGGGACTGGTGTTCTGGCTCGAACGGCCGTTCCACCACGTGTGGCCATTTTGGGCGCGGGTTGCCCTCGTACTCGTCTGGCCTCTGGGGTTGTGGGTCACAGGTTTCTTCAAGCCAGAAGAAAAACAAGCCCTGAAGGCAGGAATGCGAAAGCTGCTGCGGCGCTAACACGAGCGAATGGAAACCCGATCAGCAGTTGGGGATCGGGTGCAAAAGGCGTGTGGGTCCCCGCCTTTCCTCGCCGTTCCGGACGGGGAGACACTGTGCTCGCGGACTGACACTCGGGTTGCCTGGGTAGCCGAGAAGCCCAAGATCGCCGTAAACGGATTTTCAAAGGCAGCGTTCGGCGTCAAACTGCGGCCTTCCGGACGGCCGTCCGGTGATTTCGGGGTTCGCTGGTGCAAACAGAACCGTAGTGCTGAAAAGCGAAGCTTACCCAGTGTGACAGCGGCTCGCCGTGAGATTCTGCCCGGACCGTTGGACGTGGCGAGACGTTTGCCGGAATTCTGGAGCAGGGCTCAACTGGTTCCGCTGGGGTTCTTGCTCAATTCGGAAGAATGGATCTGGTTTTGCGGAGGAACGATCAACGGTGGGGGGGCGGCGGGTGGAAAGACGACGCGCGGGTTTGCTCGGGTCGCCCTCGTCGACCGGGGACTTTCCAAGCACACCGCCCACTTTCGACGCTTGCGACCCGGGGTCGTGCAAGCCCAGGCCGCAAGCGTCGATCGCGGCTACCTTTTCACCATCAGCTCAAAATCTTCGAGTAGCGACTGCAGATCTTCCTCGTGTTCCACCTCGTCCTGCAGGATCTGCAACACTAAATTGTAGGTCACCGGGTCCGCGGTCAGGGTCGTCTTGAGGATGTCCTGGTACACCCCGATGGCGCACTGCTCGCCTTTGATGTTCTGTTTCAGAACAATCTCCACAAAAGGGTCGCTGGGGGTGTCGTAGCCGCAGTTGGTGACGTCGTACCACTTCTTAGGTTCGAGGACCGGTGTGCCGCCGAGCTGAATGATTCGATTCGCAACCATGTCGGCATGCCGTAGTTCGTCGTTGGCGTGTTGGAGAAGCTCAGCGATCACGGCTTCCTTCATCGGTCCTCTGACAACTTTGGCCCCGAGCCAGTACTGGTAGTAGGCCAGCCACTCGTCAGCGAACGCTTTGTTCAGCAGACCAATCAACTCCTGGACATCCATTCCCACGATTTCAATGCCTTTGGTTCCCATCGCTTACCTCCCTGGTTTCAAGTCACGGGGCTGCTTTGCTCATTTGCTCCCTTCTTTCTGCCCCGTAAGCTACTTGTTAAAGGCGGCAAAGGCAAGGAGTTTTGGACTTTGGGCGCAACGTGCGAGATCTTCGCTTTGTTGGTCGAAGCCGGAGAGCAAGAGTCGGCTCAGTTTGCCTTGACGCTGAGGGCGCTCAGGCAACGCTTTTCGGATGGCAATTGAGCTCTGCCCAGGCGAAAGGGTGCGGGGTCCTGCAACCCGAAAGGGACCTCAGAAACTGGTGTTGGTTGAGTTGCGTCGTTTCGCCAGCGGTTAGCAGTCTTAGGCCGGGCAATGGGTTCCCCCAGGTGGCGCGTCTGCCTGTTTAGCCGCACCGGGAGACCTCCCTGGCGAGGATTTTCGTTGTCTTCGTGGAGTGGTTTCGCTAATTTTGTGACGCGTTGCAAGAGACGCTTTTTTCTTCACGTTGGGTGCGTTTTGTTCTTGGTAGAATGGTGCGTGGCCGTAAACTTCTGGAGGGTGGCGTGGCGGCCTTTTGCGAAGTGCAACCATCCCCGACCAGGTCGCTTCGAGGCCTGGAGCGTGCCTGGCCTTGGGGCTGGTGTTCTAAGCCCGGGATCAGAAAAGGCGGCCGCGTAAATGGCTGGACAGGCACGTTCTTCACTTGGAGGGCACAATGGCACAGATCAAGATCGAGCGGAATCCGGACGCAAAGAGGCTTGAAGAGCTGGGCGTGTTCAACTGGCCGATCTGGGAAAAGGAAGAAAGCGAATTCCCCTGGACCTACAGCGAGCAAGAAACCTGTTACTTCCTGGAGGGCGAGGTGGTGGTCACCCCGGTTGGCGGTGAGCCCGTTCGAGTTGGGAAAGGGGATTTGGTCACATTCCCGAAAGGGATGTCGTGTACCTGGAAGATTGAGAAGGCAGTGCGAAAACATTACCACTTTGGGTAATCGATTGGTAAGAAGGGGGCGGGTTGTGAGGTTCGTTTGAAGAAGCTTCCGGTCGCGCGGGTTGGGGGTGGGTAGTCCTTGATGGAGCGGGCGTAGGACGTGTGTGAACCGGATGGGAATCGAAGGACACCGCAGGTGTCTGGGTTTTCCTCCTTGGGTGTGGGAAACGATTGGGCTCGATTTTCCGATTTGGCTGGAGGCGCGACACGCTGTGCGGTGTGGAGTCCGGGAGGACACTGAATGGGCAAAATCTATTTCGCCGGTTCGATCAGCGGTGGCAGGCAGTACCTGGACACGTATGCACGGATTGTGGACTGGCTGAAGGGAAAGGGCCATTCTGTGCTAACGGAGCACGTGGCACGTGCCGATGTTTTGGAAATGGAGAAGCAGTGGGGGGAGCGCGGCGTGTACGAGCGGGATGTGCAGATGTTGGCTGACTGTGACGCCGTGGTAGCTGAAGTCACGAATCCATCCCTCGGGGTGGGCTACGAGATCTGTTACGCTCTGGAAAGATCGAAACCGGTCCTTTGCCTGTACCGTCGCGGCACGTTTGTCAGTCGAATGATCACGGGAAACACCTCGCCTTTCATCACGGTGCGGAGCTACGAGAACGACGATGAACTCTTCCGAATTCTTGCGACCTTCCTCGAAACCGTCTCCTGAGAGCGGGGCGTTGGACGAGCGGCGGGCCGTCCGCGACCGACGCAAAAAGCCGACGCCACCCATTTCTCGCTACACGTTTCGCGGCCGGCGAAGAGGCTCGCGCCGGGCGTCAGATCCCCGCTGGAACTACTACGTGGACCGGCCAGGTACTGCGGCCTGGCTGAGCGTCGGGCTGCTCGTGCTGCTCTCAAGCCTGGATGCCATTTTCACCGTTCACCTCCTCAAAATGGGGGGGTACGAAATGAATCCTTTCATGCGTTTCATTCTCCGGTTTGGGCACGGCCCGTTTCTGGCCGTGAAGTACGGGCTTACAGGATTGGGTGCGTTCATCTTGTTGATTCACAAGAACTTCTACCTCTGGTCGCCGACGTTCAGCGTACGGAACATCGTACGCTTCTTCATCGGGATGTACCTGGCTCTGGTCGTGTACGAAGTGGTTTTGGTTTTCTGATCGTTTCCCCGGAGAGGGGCATGGTGGCCAAGCGCGTGATCCTGCACCTCGACATGGATGCGTTTTTCGCGGCCGTCGAGGAAATGGACAATCCGACCCTGCGAGGAAAACCCGTGGTGGTGGGGGCTGATCCAAAAGGGGGCCGTGGTCGCGGGGTGGTGTCCACAGCCAACTACGAAGCGCGCAAGTACGGCATCAGCTCCGCCATGCCCATTTCGGAAGCCTACCGTCGGTGTCCCCACGCTGTTTTCCTGCCCGTACGTGGTGCCCGTTACCGCCAGGTGTCAGAGCGGATCATGGCTATTCTGCGGGGGTACACGCCTCTCGTGGAGCCGCTCAGCATCGATGAGGCATTTCTGGACCTCACGCCCACACTCAAGCTACACGGGGATCCGGTCAGGGTGGCGAGAGAAATCAAACGGCGTATCCGGGAAGAAGTTGGAGACCTGACGGCTTCGGTAGGGATTGCACCGAACAAATTTCTGGCCAAGATCGCGTCCGACCTGGAAAAACCCGACGGGCTCGTGGTTGTACCTGTGGAGAGAGTTGAGGAATTCCTGAGACCTTTGCCTGTGGCGCGCCTGTGGGGTGTGGGCAAGAAAACGCAACCGTTACTCGAAAAGCTGGGTATTCGGACGATCGGTGACCTGGCCAGGTTTCCGCGCGACGAGCTGGTTCAGCGTTTCGGTGCGTGGGGCATTCGACTGTGGGAACTCGCACACGGCATGGACGACCGGCCGGTTGTGCCGGCTTCCCCTGCCAAATCGATCAGTCAGGAGACGACCTTTGAGCAGGACGTGGACGATGTAGAGCTGCTTGAACGGACGCTGCTGGAACTGGTGGATCACGTGACACGCGAAATGCGTGATGCGGACGTGCGTGGACGCACGGTAACGCTCAAAATCCGGCTGGAGGACTTCTCGACATTCACGCGCAGCCGTACGCTGTCAGAAGCTACAAATGCGTTTGCGCCGGTTGCCAAGGTGGTGCTGGACCTGTTCCGGCGCTTCGACCGCCGGGGGCAGAAAGTGCGGTTGGTGGGAGTGGGGATCAGCAATCTGGAGCGAGGTGGGCGCCAGCTCTCGCTGTTCGACGCCGAAACATCCGGAGATCGCGCCGATCGTGTGGTGGATCTTGTTCGACACCGCTTTGGGGAAAAAGCGATCCATCGTGGTGCCCCCGTGAAACGAAAGGGGGGCAGGGAGTGAACAGGGCCCAGAGGACCCCTGGCCTGAGAAAAAGGTGGGGCGAAAAGGGTTGTGTCCTGTAGCTGGAGCTGGGGGCTGCCAACTGCGAACTGCCGACCGCGGACTGCCGACTGTTTACTGGCCGCTGCCGATTCTGCCCCGACCTCAGCTTTTTGCCTCTGCCCGCAGTAGCTTGTTTTTCCAGGAGAAAGAATCTTGATCTACTTCTGACACCTCTCGCACCAGAACGTGCTTCGCCCTGCAAGGCGTGCGGTTCGGATGGGAGCGCCACAACGGGGACACGGTTGCCCGGTACGACCGTACACCTGGAGCTCCAGCGCAAACAACCCGGCGTTGCCTTCTGGATCGGCGTAGTCGCGCAGAGTCGTACCCCCACGGTTCAGGGCTTCGCGCAGCACGTCACGTACGGAGCCCAAGAGGTGCGCCACCTCGGCCTCGCTCAGATCTCCCGCAGGCCGCAAGGGAGAAATCCCCGCGCGAAACAGGGCCTCATTCGTGTAAATGTTCCCCAACCCGGCCAAAACGCGCTGATCGAGCAGTGCGTTCTTGATCGGCTGCCTTTTCGTTCGGAGCTTCCGGTACAGCACGCGTGGATCGAGTCGTGGGTCCAACGGTTCTGGGCCGAGCCGGGCTACGAAAGGTTGCGTTGCCACCTTTTGAGTCGGCAGGACGATCAACGCGCCGAAACGCCGTGGGTCCCGGTACCGCACCTGCACGCTGCTCTCCAGGTCGAAAATGACGTGTTCATGTTTCTCCAGCGGCGCTCCTGGTTGACGCACCACCAAACGTCCGCTCATCCCCAGATGAACCAACAGAGTTGTCTCACCCTCAAAATGCACCAGCAGCAGCTTACCCCGTCGTTCGAGCCCTGTCACTTGCCTTCCGACCACGTTCCCGCGCAGGCGTTGCTCGTCTACGCGCTCACGCAGGGCTGGGTTCCGTACGGTAACAGCTGTTACCCTTTTCCCAAGCAAGACCGGTTCCAGGGCTTTACGAATGGTTTCGACCTCAGGTAGTTCGGGCATTGTGACTCTTAGCGTTTTCCATTTTCGGCTGTTGTCCAGGGAAAGAGTTTCACGCCGAGGAAAAAGGCGGCGATTCCAATTGCAAGCAGCACACTGCACGGAAAGAGCATTTCCTTGGCGGAGAAACCCCGCCACAGAGCGCCCTCCAGGCTCAAGATGGCCCACTTCACAGGGCTGAGGCTGCTGATACTGCGCAGCCACGAAGGCATGAACATGAGTGGGATCATGGCGCCGCCAAGCATGGCCAGAGGCAACATCACGCCCCAGACGAGCGACGACACAGATCGCTCGGAGTGTCCCAGAACGGCGAAAAGCATCATGAGCCCAACGAATGCTACGCCCACCGAAGCGGAAGCGGCCAGGAGGAGGGGCCACGAGTGGACGCGAACACCGAAAAACGCCACCGCCACAAGCAACAAGCCAATCACTACGCCCACTACTGCTGCGAAGCAGCCCAGAGCTTTTCCTGCCAGAAGTTGTGTGCCCGTAACCGGCAGGGCCCGAATGCGGTCCAACGTACCATTCTTGCGTTCTGTGACGAGGGTGAGGCTGAAACCCGAAACCACGCCGATGATGCCAAACACGATGCCCTGAGGAAATGTGACAGCGAACGCGTTTGGCGGCCCCGATCTGGGATTCACGATTTGCAGCGTCTCGACTTTGAGCGGCTCGAAGCCCTGCATGTGGCTGCTTGCGCTGGTGTCCTCGTCGGCCAGAAATCGATCGAGTTCCGACAGAAAGCTGAGCAAGCTCCGCTTACGAGGGGTGGGAAGAGAGGTGTCCTCCTGCAGTGAGTCGAGCGCGGCACGGATGCTAGTTCGGAACTTACGTGGATCAGCGAAAAGGTCCGACAGATCTTCGGCGGCGTATTTGGTGAGAATGCCCTCCACCATCCCTGCAGCTGCGTTCTGTGCGGGATCAAAGCCGAGCAAGATGCGCGGTGGCCCTTGAGCAAATGGATTTTGCCGCCTTTGCCCAAAACCCGGTGGCAACACCACCAGGGCTACGCAACGGCGTTTGCGAACCAGCTCCCGGGCTGTGCATGTGTCGACAGCGCGGTGGACTTGCAGCTCTGTTGACGAGTCCAGACGCGCCACGAAGGCCTGAGACGCGGCGGTACTGTCCTGGTCGACGACTGCGATGGGCACGGCTTCGGGACCTGAGTCAGGCGAGTACATCAGACCGAAGAAAAGGGCAAAGACGAGCGGGAAGAAAAAGGTGAAGGCAAAGCCGGACTTGTCCCGAAAAAGCAGACGCAAATCCTTGGAGGCCAGGGCGACGATCTTCCGCATGTCAATCCCTCAGTTGTCTTCCCGTCAAATTGAGAAACACGCTCTCCAGTGTGGGTTGCTCGATCCGGAAGCGGCGGTAGCGACCTGTTCCCTGGAGCTTCACCAATTCAGCTACGGGGTCATCGCAAGCGAGGCGTTTTTCCCCGTGGAGATCTTCGACAACGAGGACCGGCTTTTCCCCGTAAGCTCGAACGAGGTTTGGAACGGTATCCAGGGCAAGAAGGCGACCGCGGTCCAGGATGCCCACGCGGTGGCACAACCGCTCCGCTTCTTCCATGTAGTGCGTTGTGTACAGAATGGCGTGCCCTTCGTGGGCGAGCGTCTCGATGTTTTCGAAGATTGCGTTCCGGGACTGAGGATCGACACCGACGGTGGGCTCGTCCAACAGTAAAATAGGAGGGCGGTGTACCACGGCAATGGCCAGGTTCAGCCGGCGCTTCATGCCCCCAGAGTAGGTGCGCACGCGATCTTTGCGCCTGGCAGTAAGGCCTACAAAGTCCAGGGCCCACGCGACCTGATCGCGCAATTCCTTGCCGCGCAGTCCAGCCAACTTGCCGAAGAAAACGACGTTTTCTTCACCACTCAGGCCCTCGTAGAGCGCCAAGGTCTGCGGTGCCAGTCCCAAGTGAGCCTTGTTTCTTTCGCCGTCAGCGTTTGAAATACCCTCGAGGAGTATCTGGCCTGAATCGGGCTTGAGCAGGCCGACGGCCAGGCTGACGGTGGTCGTCTTCCCGGCCCCGTTGGGACCAAGTAGTCCGAACACCTCACCCGCTGACACTGAGAAGGAGAGGCCATCTACGGCCCTGATACTGCCGTAAGACTTGGTGACGTCAACAAAGCGAAGCATCGTTAAGGTCCCGATTTCGTCAAAGTTTTGTAAGTACTTGGTGCGATGTCGCTTGGCACTGGAAAATCGGCATTTTCTACGAGTTTTCGAAAGAAAAGTTTGCAGCTTTTGTGCCCATCCAGGGGACCCAGGGCGAACGCTTGTCGAGCAAGAAAAACCAGTCAAGAGCGCCAGCAGAAGCGGTACGGAACGCAGATGGCACAGTTGCAACGGCACTGGGCAGGGAGGATTGCGCCACTGATCCTGGAGACGTGACACTCCAGATGAGCTGTAGGACAGACGAACCTGGCTGCAAACAGACGTTTTCTGACGTTGCTGCCCTCCGAGCCAACCTGTTCGCCTGTGCCGCTGTGAACGCAGCGAATCGGAGAAAGTTGTTGCCCGTTGTGCGTAAGTCGCGAGGCGGCCACAGGTCGCAAACGCGCGCAGGTCGACGGTCGTCCGGGTCTCTGGATGAATGTGCAAGCAACAACGGGATTGCGTGGGGTTTTGGGGAAACCCAACGGAAGAGACAAGCCGTCCCATTCAGCCAGTCTCTCAAGCCCTGGCCGGGAATGCGAAGGTCGCTGCTGGCCTCCCTCAGACGGAACAGGTGCGGCTCCGGTGGCGCAAGCTTGTTTCGGGCGCTTGCAGGATGAGGGGGTGCGAAAAGGTTCGCGTCCGTTTTGCAAGCAGCCTCCGGGCAGGGGTGGCGTTCTTGAGACGGCTTTTCCCTTAGAAATTGTGAAGTCGGCAGCTAATTTCTTTCTTGACAATTTGTTAGGGTTTTCTCAACTTTGTGCAAGAGGAAGGTTGGGACATTGGGAGAAGAGAAGGGGGAGTCGTGTGCGGAGGACTGGGGATGTTTTCACGGTGCGGGGTTGGGACCGAAGGGGCGGAGCTGTGGAATCCCGTGGATTTGTTCAAAAGCCCGTTCCCTGAGCGCAGCAGGTGCTCAGGGGTCGGGCTTTTTGCGTTTGGGGACGTGTGCGAGGCGGTGTTGGTTTTGACTGGTGAGGCTGCTCCGGCATCTGAGACTTCGGCACCTGCGTCCCTGCGGTTTAAGGAATTACCCACACCCGGGCCTGATTGGCCTTTCCGTCGGCCGCCCCGTGGCGGCAACCATGCTCTACGCCGCCGTGGTGCTGCTCGGGACGGTGTCTCTCACGCGCCTGCCGGTGGCCCTGCTGCCGGATCTCTCCTACCCCAAACTCACCGTGTGGACCACCTACCCGGGCGCCGCGCCTGCTGAGGTTGAGGCGAGCGTCACGGTGCCCATCGAGGGGGCGCTCTCCGCCCTCAGCGGGCTACGGCGCATGGGCCTCGGTGAGCCGCGAAAGGGTGTCGCTCGTCACGCTCGAGTTCCCCGTGCGTGATGTCGGCGCAGTCCGGACGAACATGCCGCCGGTGCCGGAGTGGCAGCGTAACGTAGGCCAGCTGCCGCCACACGACGCGGAGCCACTGAATCTTTGCCCCTGGATCAGGCTGAGCTTGTCGAAGCGAGGCTGGGTCAAGGGAGTCGAAACCCGCGGGCTCTTCGACGGGGCGTGTGAGCAGAGGGGATGGCGAGACGCCCACCATCGAGTGCTCCACCCCTCAGCCTCCAACTTTGTCTTCGCCCTCTCCGCACCTTCGCGGTTTTCCCCTTCTTTTCACCGCGAAAACGCGAAGCACACGAAGGAAGCCCGGCGGAGCGGACAGGTGAGCGCGAGGTCACGACGGCTGGGGGCCGCAATCTGTGACCCACGTGGCGAAGCTGCGAAAGGCTCGCCACAGGCGAAAAAAGTGCTTGACAATCTGTGTGTGCAGATTTCGGCGTCGGAGTTGGCGGTTGGGTTGTGTGAGGGAATACCCACCGGAACAGAATGGTGAGCGAGACCAGTGGGGACCGGTTATTAGGGTTTTTTCGTCCCGGAGTAAGGGAGGCAGTCCCTGAAGCGGGGTTGGGCCCTCGTGGCGTACGGCACCCTCCGCAACTTCTCTTCGCGCGGTGCATGAATTGCAGAGGGCAACCTCAAGTGGCGCGATCTCCCCCGTGAGTGGCCTCGTTCGATTGATTTTGTCAGGTTTTGTCTCCGTCGGCACGAGAACCCAGGTTCACGCAGACCCCGGGGGAGCGTAGGATGGTATATAAGACTGGCAAGAGCCGAAGACTTCGCAAGGGAGGGTTGCTCTTCGCTCTGTGGCTGGTCGCGCCGCTCACTTTTTGGCTGCGAAGCACCGTAGTTAGTGAAACGCCTGTTCAAGACCGCTATTTCGATGGCTCGTTCGTTTGCTCTTGCTGGCACGACGGCACGTTTGAGCTTGGATGCGGCTTCAGTTGTTACTATCCCGGTGATGACTGCTATGAGTATTCGTACTGTTTTTGTCCATGCTACGAGTGACGCAGGTTAGCCCTAGAAGCAAAACAGGCACGACGCGGGGTGCCGACCAACGGCGCTCGTACGCGATTCAGATTTGGCTGGTCGGTATTTCCTTGGAACGCGCGACGGGGTGGACATATGCAACGTGGTGGGTTTCCGTCAGGTAGCATTATCGCGACTATCATTGTGCTGGTCGGGTTCTTCGCGTATCCGTTCGCCGTTGGGGAGGCCGGCAACACGAAGAACCCCGCCGCCGAGGCGTTGCGCCAGCAATACCCGGCTTTCTCCAAGTACTTTCATCCAGTAGATACTTTGTTTTTCGACTACGATGGTCTGGTGCTCGGCGAGATTACCAACTTTGTGTATCTCGGCCGTTGGTGCGCACTTTTCGATCGTGTATCTGGGGGACTGTATTGCGTGGATCTCGAGAAGAAAGTCTGGGTCAAGGCGACAGTGGACGATAGTCTGCCCGGCTACCGTTTGGACGTACTGGGAATGACTGGGTTCGGCGAAGACGGATTCATAGTTTCCATTCCGCCTTCCCACTACGTATTGTTCGGAGTGAATGGGAGAGTCAGAAGGGTCTTCACGAGCGGCTCTTTACCAGCGTCAACCAGGTTTGCCGCCGCACGGGACCGGATCGTCATCTACTGTCACCGAAGTCCCGAAGACTTGTTTGTAGCGCAGTTGGATATGTCAACCGGGCGAGTTAGAAACCTATTTCGGTTGGAAGACGTTGGTCGAAACCTCAGAAACCTACTCTACCGGAACCGGTTCAATGGCGGTTTCCTATGGGATGGGGGCCACCGCTACTTCGTTGCTGATCCGTACGAGAACCTGATCTACGTGTACGACGTGGCCGGTAAACTCGTCGGTCTGTACAAGAGCAGCTACCGGGAATTCAGAAAGCTCAAACGCGATGCCCCCGGAAGTACGCCATCGGCCATCATGGAGTTCATGCGCCAATCCAGGAAGACGCGCTTGGATGTTGTTTACTCCGTTGGTTTCGTCGAGCCGACAACCATCCTCGCCTCCTACGCGATTGGTGGCAAGCTCTACGCCGAACTTTTCGATAGCTATTCGGGACGAGTGCTGAACCGTGAGCGCATAGTGATGCCCCTACCACTCAAACACTGCGCGAATGGGTTTCTCTTCCTGGAAGGACCTCCCAAAACGACGCCGACTGGAGAACTCCGAAATCCCTATCTCATTAGGTTCGCGCTGAACCGGGAGCTGCAGTGAAAGCAGTGAGGAATGTCGTCTACTACACTCTCGTCTGTATCGCGGTCGCCGCGATCTTGACAAACTCGAGTCGTTTGCTCAGCAAGGTGGGAGCCCTGGAGGCTGCTCTTTCATTGCGCCCCGCATTCTTCCCCGAGTGGCTTCTGGCTGAAAAGCTGCGCACAAGTAGTTCCCCGAAGTTTGTTTTCATTTACTCGGATCTGGATTGCCAAGAGTGCGTTGCGTCCTACTTGAGAATACTCAAGGGAGCCACCCGGAATGTAGGGCGTAGCGCTGTTCAGGTAATCGGTTGTGGCGAACAGGCGGGTGACCGTTTTAGGCGTTACGCCAGGGTGTACAGGCTCAGCTTTCCCTTTGTTCAACGGAGCAAGGATACTCTCCTTGAGAGTCTCCCAGATCTGAAGATGCCTGCGCTTATTCTCATCGATGCTGACAACCGTATCCGCGAGGCCTGGCGGGCGGACGCGGCCCACCTCAGAACAATTGCCGAAAGAGTTGCCAATTGCGCGCCACCGTCCAGGCGGCGTAGCTGAGGTGTCCACCGTCACGCCCAGCACGGAGCTACTCTCACCCTTAGTGCAAAGGCGGGGACGCGAAACACAACCGCCGTGGCGGAGTGCATCGATCAGCCCCTGTCCCTCGACGGGGGTCGCGAGGTGGCACTCAAACACTCCGCCTGGCTTCTTCAGCAAAAGGGAGGCGGTGACGCCAGCCGGATCCAAGGCCGGTTATGGCGTGCGGTTCTGGTGAAGTCGGCCACCCTACGTAGGTGGCCGAGGTACCCGTGACGGTGCAAAATCAGGGTATCGAGATCTTCTGGCCCGCCTCGCGAGGATGCCACCTGCAACCGTCTCCACGTTACAATAAGGGATCGCAACCAGCGGGAGTCGAGGAGCAGCGCGGGTCCCGAGCCGAGTTGGAGAAGGGGGAGGCTGCCATGGTGTGCAATCACCAATAGCAGGGCGACCGCAATCTGTTCCTACGCATCCCGGCCGCATGTTTCCTGGCAGCATTCTCTCGGAACTCCCCGCTGCTTGAGCTTCCCTGCCCACGCGGAACTTTGCTTTGCCGGTTACCCCGGTCCCTACAAGCCTCTCCGGTGGCGGTGGCTTGAGCGCGTTGCCGCCCCAATGCGTCCGTAGGACCCCCAGAAATCACGGTTACAAGCACAAAACTCACCGCGATCGGGGTGTCCGACCGGGCCCAACAAGCTTCTTCCAGCTTTTGCCCCGGCGCACTCTTGCTGTGAGTATGTTCCGCGTCGCGATGCTGCTTCTGGGGAACGATGTTTACCCGTCACGCGTGATGATGCTCAGTTTGTGAGTCAGTTGGGGCACCGCAATTCCCAATTTCTCAGCTCAGCGCTACGGATACTTACGCACCACCCACCGGAGGTGCATTGCCTATTCCGTCGGCAGCGTGCAATGGGGTGGGCCTACGAGGGTTCGAGGGTCCAGCCGAAAGCCCTTGTCGCATGATCTCCGATTTGCCTTGCCCGCCGAATTTGCCTACACTGTGACCAGAATGCTTCGGGGCGCGGGGCAAAGGGAATAGAACATTCGGCGCGTAATTCGCGTCTTCGGGGCGAAAGTAGGACCGAGGCGAGGGACCCGGGAAGGTTGTGCCCCTGGGAGGCTAGGGGTGCTGTCAAAGGCGCCGTCTCTGAGAATTCTTTCTTTCTCTTCGTCCGCCGCCCCGTGGCGGTGACCATGTTGTACGCGGCGGTCGTGCTGCTGGGAGTGGTGAGCCTCACGCGCTTGGCGGTGGACCTGCTGTCGGATCTCTCCTACCCCAAGCTCACCGTGTGGACCACCTACCCGGGCGCCGCGCCTGCCGGGGTGAAGGCGAGCGTCACGGTGCCCATCGAAGGGGCGCTCTCCGCCCTCAGCGGGCTGCGGCGCATGGGCCTCAGTGAGCCGGGAGGGGGTGTCGCTCCTCACGCTCGAGTTCCCAGGGCGCGAGGCCGGCGCAGTCAGGACGAACATGCCGCCGGTGCCGGAATGGCCGCGTAACGTAGGCCAGCTGCCGCCAGACGACG
>CAZXXS010000052.1:0-106886 GCA_964644845.1 uncultured Cytophagia bacterium
TTTTCGGGACCGATTCCGCGGTGGCCGAGCTCCTTCAGTCGGTTCTGTGATCTTCACGTGGAGCCACGTCGACTCGCAACTGCGTCAGGACGTTGTGTGACCGGTCTCGTAATCGTTTCTTCGGGCCGACCGTTCCGAACCACCGGGTAAGACAGGTAGCCCCCGCTTCTCATAACCCAGCGGGCCTCACGTGCGTCGATCTGGTGTTTGGGCATCTCCCTTTTGCACTAAGCCTGCCGCCCTGAGAATTTTCACCGTGGCTCCAGGCAGAGGGTAGTTGTCCAGCTCGTCGGGATGGACCCAGACCAGGTCGTCGCAGCCGATGGCTCGCGGTTTGCCAGAGCTGAGCTCACAGCGAAATGACTCGAGTACCACCCGGAAGTGGCTGTACGCGTGCCGCACCGTTGCAACGTGTTCCTGCACCGATACCTGGACCCCAAGTTCTTCAGCGAGTTCCCGTTGAATGCACTCTGTGGCCGTTTCCCCTGGTTCGATCTTACCGCCAGGCAGCTCCCACAAACCACCGAGCATGGCGCTGGCGAAACGTTTCGTCAGCAGGAGCTTGTCGTCCTGCCAAACCAACCCGACAGCTGCGTGAACCACCGGCACGGGTGGGCGTGTGCGGGGGACAGGGTAAGATTCGGGCTCACCATTTTGAGCGGCCTGACAAAATGGATGAATAGGACACCTTGCGCACTCTGGAGACCTCGGCGTACAAACGGTCGCTCCCAGCTCCATGATGGCTTGGTTGAAATCCCCTGGTTTTTCAGGACTTAGGAGTTGATTTGCAAATCTCCGGAGTTGATTTTTGAGGCTGGAGCTCCCGACGGGTGCAGTCAGTTGGAAAACACGGGACAGCACGCGCGTTACGTTACCGTCGACGACGGCAACGGGCTCCTGAAAGACGATGCTGGCGACCGCTGCGGCGGTGTACTCCCCAACGCCTGGCAACATCTGCAATTCTCGCGCACTGGTAGGAATTGCTCCATCGTGTGCGCGGAGAACGGTACGAGCTGCCTCCCGAAGGTAGCGTGCTCGCCTGTAGTAGCCCAGCCCCTGCCAGAGCTTCAGTACATCCTCGGCAGGCGACTCAGCCAAGGTCTCAAGATCAGGGAACCGCTCGAGGAATCGCTTGTAGTAGGGAACCACTGTCTCCGCTTGGGTTTGTTGGAGCATGATCTCGGAGACCAGGATCCGGTACGGGTCACGTGTTCTTCGCCACGGAAAGTTTCTTCTGGCGGTACGGTACCAATTCAGCAAACGTTCGCGAAACTGACGGATGTCTTGCTCGGTCACTTGCCTCCACTCTCCAAAGGTGCTGCTTGCAGCAGAAGTCCCGGATCATACTCGGTGCCGCAGTGTGGGCAGTGGAGGATCAGCCGCAGATTGTCGTTATCCCGCTCTACGCTGATGTGGAACCCCAGCGCGTAGCCGCATTCCCTGCACTTTTCCAGCTTTTCATCGACGCTGATTTCGATCCGACTCATGCCAAGGCCTCACTAGGCTTCTGTTCCAAGCTTACTTTTGCACGTTCTGCGGTCCAGTCCAGAATTCTCGCGAACATCTCGTCGCGGCCTGTGTCGTTGGGGAGATCGTGTCGCATGTTTGGCCAAATTACCAGTTCTTTCGGCTCTCCTTTCCAGCGTGCGTAGATTTGCTCGGTACCTTTCACTGGCAAGAGGCAGTCCTGTGCACCGTGCATGAAAAGAGCCGGAAGCTGCAGCCGCGCCGCTACGCCGGCGGCCGCGTTGACCCGGTCGACGAGCTCAAAAAACAGCTTTACGCTGATGCGGTCGTGTACGTACGGGTCGTCCAGATACTTCTTGACGACTTCAGGATCACTGGACAAACACTGTGGGTCAATCTCGTTGTTGAACGTTGTGTCGGGCTTGAGCTTGAGCAGCCATTTTGCCAGGATCAGCTTCAGCTTGGGCAGTTTCTCGGGCAGGCTGAAAGCCCCGGCCGAGAAAATCACCGTGTCGAGGTCCTCAGCGTGTTGCTCTGCGTAATGCAAGGCGATGAGCGCGCCCAGACTTTGGCCAAACAGCGCCACCGGTTTCGCGCGTTCAGGGCCGAAACGGAGCCAAAAGGTGTGCAGGTCATCCAGGAACTGCTGAAAACTGTCCACGTGGCCGCGTTTTCCCCCGGATCGGCCGTGTCCCCGGTTGTCCATGGCAAACACCTCGATGTCGCGTGCAACCAGGTACTCGGCCATGGGAAAGTAGCGCCCACTGTGCTCTCCAATACCGTGCACAATCCAGAGGGTGGCGAGTGGGTCACCATCGGGATGCCAGTGCCGGAAAAACATGTCCTGTTTGTCCAGCGAACGGAAGTACCCGGCTTCGTAGCGCATTGTGCCTCCTTGAATTCGGATCGACTGCATTAACCTGCCAACGAACCGCAAAAACGACGTTACGTCTCCACAGGCTTAATGTTCAGGGCTGAGAGATCGAAACGTTGCATCCCCTCGTCATCCGGGAAGAAGTCAGCGAGTGAGGATTTGTCGGCTCGAATGGCTACGTACTTCCCTTCTGCTTTTACCAGAATGTCGCCTGTCTGGCTTACCAAAGTCCCACGCGTCCGGGCAGTCCGACGCCTAACCTCAAGCAAACGAGCTTCGACGCGTACGGGCTCGTCGATGGGTACTGGTTTGCTGTAGCGTACTGTCAACTCCGCGGTGACCACGGTCTTGTGAAGCCCGACTGCCGCCGCCCAGAACATGGCTTCGTCCAAAAGGGCGGCAGTAATCCCGCCGTGGAGTGCTCCCCGGAAACCGCAATGTTCTTGCTTCGGGGTGAATAGGATCACCACTGCGTCCCCTTCAAGGTGGGGGTGGACGCTCAGACCGATTGGATTCTCGTAACCGCAGACAAAACAGTTCCTGTACCGAGGGAGTGGCTGGCGAGTCATCTTATCGCTGTCCTGTTAGTGCGTTGCAGACACTGTCGCGGGGAAACGCCAAATGCGGTAGCAGGCGCATTTTGTAGGGATGCAGCCCGTAGTTGCCCAGCACGTCTTCCCGGGGGCTGCCTAAGACCGGCGAATCGGTGTACGCTCCACTTTTCAAGCCGCGTGAATTTACGCACACTACACTGTCATGTCAAGACGTTTCCGGACCACGGATTGCCCCGTTCCGTTTTGGGAGCTTGCGATCACCTTGGATCGGCGTGCCTTATCTTGGCAGGATCGTTTCCGAGACGGGAAGGAGGCCTGAAGGGGCGTTTTGCGTCTCCGCAGGAGATTGCTTCGCGGGTGCCTGGAAGGGGTTCCAACCCTGCTAACAAGTTTGTCTCCAAGCCAGCGCAATCGTTGGACAGGCGATTCGTGTGCTCGCTTTCGACTCGGGGCCCCTTCCACTGCGTCTGAACTACCTGCCAACCGGGCTCGCTTTCAGCGGAAGTACTCGTACGCGACACGAGGCAGTGGATCCCCACGTAGTCTGCAGATTAACCAGCATTTCCAGCCGCACAGTATTTTGGATCTTGTCCACTGTTTCCCATGGAAGTTGCGGTTTCCCACTTACTTGGCGTGAGGGCCGGTTGAGGCGGGCTGTGCTCGGGGAATTCACCAAACCGTAGAGGTATGACCGAAACTGCTGCCAATGGGGGACCTGCGACGAGCAAGCCTTTCTGCCGGAGGAGGTTTTGGCCGGTACTTGATTTTTGCCGGTTCTGTGTGTACCTTAAATCCAGCAGGCTGCCGGAGTGTCTGGATCGAGTCCGTCCAAAAGGAAGATGGCCACACGCGTTTGCAAAAACCATCCTGATCGAGCGGGACGGTACAGGTGCGCGTTCTGCGGGGCTTACCTGTGCGGTGAATGCCGCCTCGCGCGCGAAGGCAGGAGTTTCTGTGGGTGGCGTTGCTACCTCCAGTACAGGCTGAACAGGGCCTGGCGGCGTCTGAGGATCGGTCTTCGCAAGGCGAACCGGCGCCTCAAGGTGCAACCAACACTTGCTGTGGCTGTTCTAACCGCTCTTTTCGTTTTCGCGGTGGTAGGTGATGTCATCCTCCTCGTTGGGCGAAGGTCGGTGCAGCAAACCGGGCCGCTGCAGACCCAGGAAAAAGAGACGAGTGCGCGGCACGCCTGGACTCAGGAGCGGCCTCGCCCGAAAGCCACTTTCCTTGGTGCTGATCTGAGGCTGAGTGGCACGGCGGACAGGCGGTGCGTGGTGTCAGTCGTAGCCGATGGAGTGCTGCTGACCGCAAAGCTGGTCAAAGGTGGAGCGTTCAACATTGGGCACATTCCGGCCCGGCGTGGGATGAATCATTTCGTTGTTACGGCTCTCTACGCGGACGGCACGCTGGATACGCTCGCTACCTTTTCTTACACGTACACACCGCCGTCTGTGTTGTACTTGGCGCGGGATTTTCAGCGTGGCCCTGTGGCCGTGCCTGCGGTGGCTCTCACGTTCGACGGGGGCTCAGAGAACAATGTGGCGGACGAAATCCTGGACATTTTGCGTGCAAAAAACGTACGCGCCACGTTTTTCCTGACGGGCGAGTTCATCCGGCGTTTCCCCGAGACGGTGCGACGGATTGTGGCGGAAGGGCACGTGGTTGGTAATCACACGTGGAGTCACCCTCACCTCACCACGTTCACCGAGAACCACCGCCAGGACACGCGGCCTGACGTGAGTCGGGATTTTGTTCAACAACAACTGCAAAAAGCAGCACAGCTTTTTCGAGAGACCACAGGCCGAAGCATGGCACCTTACTGGCGCGCGCCCTACGGCGAGGAAAATCGCGAGATTCGATTATGGGCAGCCGAAATCGGCTACCGGCATGTGGGCTGGACCGTTGGCAAGGACTGGCACCACAGCATGGATACTTTGGACTGGGTTGCCGACACAACGTCGGTGGCCTACTTGTCTGCTGAGGAAATCGTTCAGCGGATTCTGAGTTTTGGCGAAAACGATGGCCACGGAGCCAACGGTGCGATCGTTTTGATGCACCTCGGTACAAACCGCGTACGCGATTTTCCACACAGGCGATTACCAGAAATCATCGACGGCCTGCGACAGCAAGGCTACCGGCTCGTCACCATCCCAGAGCTTTTGCCCTGAAAAGGACGGAGGCACGCCAAAGGCATGTACTGGCTGCCGCACATCGCCGACGAGAAGCTTGATCTCGACAGCCCATTCTACCAGGAATGGAAGAGGCGGATGGGGGCACCGCTTCACTTTCAGACCGTCCGTGTTTCGGGTTTGCACTGGATCCCGGTCCAGGGTCCTGCGATCGTTGCGCCGAATCACCTGAACTGGAAGGATATTTTCCTGACCGCTGCGGTTGTGGCGCGCCAACTCTATTTCGTTGGTACTTACGAACTTTTTGATCCCCGTGTGTGTCGGCGAATGATCTACAAGCACATTTTGCGAACGATCCGGCCACACAGAAAAGCGAAGCCTTTCTTCAAATGGTTAGCGGCTTACCTTGCGCACCTGATTGCGCCCAGGGTACAGCGTGTGGGCACGATCCCGATCAAGCGCAACGATCATGATCGCGGTTTTTTTGAAGTGGCCAAGGAATATTTGCGGATGGGACGGGCAATTTGCATCTTTCCCGAGGGGAGGGTTGGAGACGGAAAGAAGCTGCACACGTTCAAACTAGGCACGGCCAAACTTGTGCTGGATCTTTACCAGGAAGGGCGCCGCCGCATTCCGGTTCTTCCTGTGGCTATCAAGGGTACCGAAAAACTCTTTTTGCCCGGCCGGCGCCTGGATTTCCATGTTGGCCCGCCGATCTTTGTCGACGACTACATCCAACAGCGCGACAGAGCTACACTTGTGGCATTCACGCGCGCCCTGCAGGAAAAAGTTGCGGAACTATTTCACCGAAGATGGGATTGATTTTAGCGGTTGACTCCGGGAGAAAAACATCTGGCGTGGTGAGACGACATGAGCGAAGACCCCAAAGGTTTACCTGGGCCGAAAAAAAACGGACCGCGCTTGGACAGACCCTGGCGCGTTGTGCTGTACAATGACGACGTTCACAATTTCGAAGATGTCGTGCGACAAATTCGCAAGGCGACGGGTTCTTCTTTGTTGAAGGCCATGGAAATTACCTACCTGGCCCACAACGAAGGACAATCGGTGGTTTTCGAAGGCAGTTTTGTGGAGTGTCAGTCTGTAGCCGACGTGATGCGGGAAATTGGTCTGCTGGTTCAGATCTTCGGCTGAGCACACATTCAGAAATGCTTTGCACGCCGGGTGGGGGGATCCTCTTGGCTCTTACCGTTCAGTCGGGCTGTGACTTCTTGTGCGAGGCTCACTTTGGCGGAGACAACTTCCTTCGGGAAAGCCCTGGCAGTTCTGACCGTCGGGGTTGTGGCCATGTCGTCGGCCTCAGTGCTCATTCGGCTTTGCTCCGCGCCGGCAACAACGATTGCTGTGTATCGTGTAGCTCTCGGATCGATTCTGGTTCTCGCTGCCGGGCTCGCGGCAGGGCAGCGGTCGATCGCTCGTGAGGCGATCTCCTGGTCTGCATTTGCGCGGATCGTTACTTCCGGTTTTTTTCTTGCCTTGCATTTCGCCACCTGGATCAGTTCGCTGGATCTTACGAGTGTGGCCAGTTCAGTCGTGCTGGTGCAAACCTCACCCGTTTTCGTGGCTCTGTTGTCCTGGCCGGTGCTGCGTGAGCGCGTTAGGCGGCTGCAGTGGATCGGTGTCGGTTTTGCGCTACTCGGTACACTGGTGATCGCCGGTGCGGATTTTTCCAGTGGGTCTAAGCCGCTTCTGGGAGACTCGCTCGCCCTGCTTGGGGCGCTGGCTGGGGCCGGTTACTGGGTCTGCGGGCGACATGTTCGAAAGCATCTGAACACGGTAACGTACGCCTCGTTGACGTACGCCACCGCGGCTGTTGCGCTCTTGCTGTTCGCGGTGGGAACTCGAACGCCGGTGGCAGGATTTTCGTGGCGGACATACGCTCTCCTGCTTGCCATCGCGGTTTTCCCACAGGGTGTGGGTCACACCTCGTTCAACTGGTCATTGAAACACCTGTCCGCAACGTCTGTCTCTGTATTCGCCCTCGGCGAACCGGTGGGCGCGACGCTCCTGGCGTACCTTATTTTGCACGAAAACCTGCCTGTTGAACGGGCATTTGGAGCGTTTCTGGTGTTACTCGGTGTGGTGCTTGCCTTTCGTGCTGAAGGTAAGGGCGAAATTTGAAGCCCTTTGTCGTGTTCGGCTCTCTCGTGGCACCGACGACTCTCGGAGTACCCAGTCGCCAGTGGCCT
Organism: uncultured Cytophagia bacterium; assembly: GCA_964644845.1. Classification (GTDB taxonomy): domain Bacteria; phylum Zhuqueibacterota; class Zhuqueibacteria; order Oleimicrobiales; family Geothermoviventaceae; genus Geothermovivens. The sequence continues at coordinate 7,232 of CAZXXS010000052.1, forward strand.
CAGCGACTCAATCCGTTAAGAATTCGAACCTTTGAAGCCGGTACTTCGGGCTGAAAATTAGGAGGAGACTCAATTGGATGCGTTTTTCGATGCCTTTTTGGGTCCTCAGGGAGAGAACGGAGCGTGGTTCCGCAAGCTGGTCGACAAGGTGCTGACGTGGCAAATGAAGTGGAGAGAATCGAGGTTCCCTGAAGATTCCTCGGTCTACTTCGGCCACGAGCCGGCGTCTGCTTTCAGGCGCAAGTTGGAAGAAGCGCTGGACACGTTTCTTAGCCGGATGGATGGCAACATCCCCTTCCCGAGCCCGCGCTACGTGGGTCAGATGTTGAAGGATCCGGGCGTGCCTGCCCTGCTCGGTTACCTCGCAACGATGATGATCAATCCCAATAACCATGCCTACGAAGGGGGACCGGTGACCACCGAGATGGAAATGGAAGTGGTGGAGCAGTTGAAGCGAATGGTCGGCATGGCGCAGGGCTGGGGACATCTTACGAGCGGCGGAACACTGGCCAACATGGAAGCCCTGTGGGCAGTCCGCGACACCCTTCCTCGTGGCAAGGTGGTGTTCTCGTCCGGCTCGCACTACTCCTGGAAGCGGATTTGCTCGATCCTTGGTGTCCACGACTGGGCCGAACTACCCGTTGATCGGCAGTACAGGATGGACCTCGCGGCACTGGAGGACGTGTTGAGACGCGAGCGGGTGGCACTGGTTGTGGCGAACTTTGGAACGACGGGTACGGGTTCGGTGGACCCGTTGCCGGAAATTCTGGACCTACGGAATCGCTACGGTTTTCACCTCCACGTCGATGCAGCCTACGGTGGCTACCTCCGCTCTGCGCTTTTGGATGAAAACGGTGTGCTGTTACCCGCAGAAGACACGGTGACGTACGTCAAAGCGGATGTGCGGGCCGCGGCCGAGCACCTTGGCGAAGCAGATTCGATGACCATCGATCCCCACAAGCACGGGTTGGTGATGTACGGAGCGGGGGGTGTGCTTTACCGCGAGGAGAAGTTCAGACAGACCATCCTGAACACGGCGCCGTACACGTACCACGTCAAAGAGAAGCCTAACATTGGTATGTTTACCCTTGAAGGGTCACGTCCCGGCGCAGCGGCGGCTGCTGTGTGGCTTACGCACAAGGTTCTACCGTTGAATGTCGCTGGTCTTGGGCAGATCCTGCGGGAAACCCTGTCGACGGCGCGCGAATTCGCTACCAGGTTGGCCGTAGAAACACAGTGGGAGCCTTTGGCAGATCCAGACCTGGACATTGTTTGCTTTCACCCAAAAGATGCCGCCGCCAATCCCAATGCTGCAAACCACAGGGCCCTCGCTTTGTACCGAAGTCTCTCGGTGGAGAATCCAGAAGCGCCCTTCATTTTGTCCAAATTCGTTGTAGACCCTCACACAGCGAGGAAATTTCTGGGTACGTCGCAACCGCCAGAGGAGGGCTGGAACACGCTCCGTGCGGTTTTCATCAAGCACTGGATGCGGTTGGGTCCGAAACCCACGTACCTGGACAGGCTGTTGCAAGAGGTCGCAAGGGTTTGAGCTCGTGGCAATGTCGCCTGTAGTCTGTCTGTAGCTGCTGGTAACGCCGAGGATCGGTGAAAACAGCGAGGGGTGATTCTCTTGGGGCTTTACCCGTGGAGAGCGCCTCAGCCGGAGCACAAAAAAGGCGCCGGCGGGGAGGCCAGCGCCCGTACCGAAAGGAGGGGTTAGCTCCTCAGTTAGCGAAACATGGCTTTGATACTACCCCAGGTGTGCCGCGCGCTCGAAATTTGCGGTGTCACAGAGACAACTGAAGAAAAGCTGAATGTGCCGTTGTTTTCCAGGATTTTCAGCCGGTAGTAGTACGTTTGCCCCGTGGTCTTGAACACGCTTTTGTCCACGTACGTGTACTCGTGGACGGTGTCGACCGAAAAAGGCCCTTCTGCGTCGACGCGCCCGACGCGTGTGAAAGCGGCGTCACGGCTGACACTTCGCTGCACTTCGTAGGCCCGCACGTTGCGCTCAGCGCGCACACGCCACTTCAAGGTTACCTTGTCGTGCCCGGGCTCAGCCTTGAAATCGACGATCACTACGCTCGCGAGTGCCAGGCTGAAGAACCCGAGCACCGCAACAACGACCGCCACAAGGCTTTTCGCATTTCTCATGCCCGTACCTCTCCTTCCGTCTGGAGTTGACGTTTAAAGTTAAGCATCCTTCCAAGAATGTCAAGTACTTTTTTCATCCGCAATTGTGCAGGGTGCCTTTCGTGCTGAACTGGTCAATCATGAACGTTGCGTCTCACTCTGAGAGATCCTCACGACGTTCGAACGCTACGCTCCCGCCGTTTGTTTTTGTCGCTCAGGTTTGCTAAGTTCCAAAGGATCGAACGTGCTGCGCACGACAAAAGCCCAGGAGCTTCTGATGTCACGCATTCGGAAAGGGGCGCTTGTCTTACTTGTCGGCTTTTCGTTGGCCAACATGAGCGGTTGCGGCCGACAGCCCCCTCAGCCCACTTACCTGTGGATCGATGCTGTGGCCAACTGGGAAAGAATTTCCTCACCCGCCGTCATTCTGGACATTTGCGAGCGCGCGCACCGCGCCGGTTTCACAGGGCTCTTGGTGGACGTCAAACCAATCACTGGCGAGGTGCTGTACCCGAGCAAAGTTGCTCCCCGAATGACGGAGTGGAAGGGGGCTGTTAGCCCTGGTGGATTCGACTACCTGAACGACTTCGTCCGTCTCGGTCACGAGAACAAACTCCAGGTTCTGGCCGTTGTCAACGTGTTCGCGGGTGGACATCGACGTTTCAAGAAAGGAATTGTGTACTCGAACTACCCCGATTGGCAAGCGGTTGCCTACACGCCCGACGGGCTTCGACCGATGTCCGAACTCGAGGGTGTCGAAGCGGTTTTTCTGCAACCGAGCCGACGGACGGTCCAGGAACACGAACTGGCGATTCTCGACGAGATCGTTCGGCACTACCCCGTTGACGGTGTTGTACTGAACCGGGTGCAGTACAGCGGTTTGGAGACCGACTTCAGCGAATCGTCCCGCAGCGCTTTTCAGTACTTTCTTGGGCACAAGGTGGAGCACTGGCCTCAAGACGTGTACACCTACGACCACGGCCGGCGCGTGGCTGGCCCTCTGTACCGCGACTGGTTGCTTTTCCGAGCCAGCGTCATCCACGATTTTGTCAAAGAAGCACGCGACCGCGTGAAGGCTGCACGCCCGCGTGCCCTATTCGGCGTGTACGCGGGTGCCTGGTACCCGCAGTCGCCGACAACAGGGCTAAACTGGGCCAGCCGTGCGGCGCCTCGGATCTACCCGTGGCCCGATTCCAGCTTTCGACGCACGGCTGTCGCGGACCTTCTGGACTTACTGGTCTCGGGACTCTACTACGAGCACCTGGAGCCATCCGAATTGCCCCCAGGTATGCCTGGCGAACTACGGGGCTGGTACGCCATCGACAGCGCTGCTGACAGTGTGAAAGCCGTAGTGGCCGGAGCGTGTCCGGTGTACGGTGGACTCCTGTTGAGTCAGTTCAGGCAGCAGCCGAAAAAGCTGCAGCGTGCGGTAGAAATTTGCCGCACCAAACTGGACGGCGTGATGCTTTTTGATCTTGTTTACGTCGAAGAACTGGGGTGGTGGAAGCAGGTTCGAACCGTGTTGCACAGGCGCAGCCGGGACTGAGCGTTTCCGAAGCGGTGTACGGTAAAGAGAGCAGCTGGGGGACCCTGCCACCTGACAACTCGCAATGCGTCGCTGGAGAAAATCGGGAGATCCCCGGGAGGGCAGGTCTTGTTTTGCAGCCAAAATCTTGTAAATTCCGGTTCGAAGAGAGCTTGGGCGTGCGTGGAAACCCACTTCTGAGGAGGGTTCAATGAAAAGAGAGGACTTCCTTGTTGAGCTTGAGGCTGCGGCCGGAAAGGTGGCCGTGTACAGCTTGCCTGCGCTGGAGAAAGCCGGAGTGGGCAAGCTGGACCGACTTCCTTTTTCGATCCGGGTGTTACTGGAAAATCAACTTCGTCACCTGGACGGCCGGATCGTAACGGAGGACGATGTGCGGAATGTTGCGGGCTGGCAGCCAACGCCGACGGGCAAAGAAATCCCGTTCATGCCAGCACGGGTTGTTCTGCAGGACTTCACCGGTGTGCCAGCTGTGGTGGATCTGGCAGCCATGCGATCAGCGGTGGCACGCGCCAACCGCGAGGCGCACCGCATCAACCCCATCGTGCCTGGTGACTTGATCATCGACCATTCGGTTCAAATCGATTTCTTTGGGACTCAGTACGCCTTGCCCAAAAACATGGCTCGGGAGTACCAGCGCAACCGCGAGCGCTACACCCTGCTGAAGTGGGCTCAAAAGGCTTTCGACGGATTTCGCGTTGTTCCCCCGGGTACAGGCATTATTCACCAGGTGAACCTGGAGTACCTGGCCAGAGTCGTCCAGTTGCGCGATTTCAACGGCCGCAAGACGGCATTTCCGGATACACTGGTGGGCACGGATTCGCACACTACGATGATTAACGGAATCGGCGTGCTGGGTTGGGGTGTAGGAGGCATCGAAGCTGAGGCGGTGATGCTGGGTCAACCGTACTACATGCTTGTCCCGCAGGTGGTTGGCATGCGTCTCACCGGGGAGCTGCCGGAAGGCGCCACCGCCACCGATCTTGTGCTGACCGTGACGCAGATTCTGCGCCAGAAGGGTGTCGTTGGGAAGTTCGTGGAATTTTTCGGGCCAGGCGTGAGCAAGCTGAGTCTACCGGACCGCGCGACCTTGGCCAACATGGCGCCCGAGTACGGTGCAACGATGGGATTCTTCCCGGTCGATGGCGAGACGCTGGCTTACCTCCGTCTTACGGGCCGCGGGGACGAGCTTGTCGACCTGGTGGAACGCTACTGCAAAGAGCAAGGTTTGTTCCGAAGTGAGGACGCGCCCGAGCCAGAGTACAGCGACGTCGTTGAACTGGACATGAGCACGGTGGAAGCCAGCTTGGCTGGACCGCGACGTCCCCAGGACCGCGTTACCCTGCGCAACATGCACAAGACTTTCCACGACACACTGCACAACACGTTTGGGATCGACGTGCCGCCGGAGGACCACGCACGCTGGGCTGGCGAAGGTGGTTCTAATGAAGGGCAGGCAGCAGGGCAAAAGCCGCGTGCCGAGATTGTGATTGATGACGAAGCAGTTCAGCTTTCCCACGGATCGGTTGTGATTGCCGCCATCACAAGTTGCACCAACACCAGCAACCCTTCAGTGATGATCGGTGCCGGGCTTGTGGCCAAGAAGGCTGTGGAGCGCGGTCTTCTGCCGAGGCCCTGGGTGAAAACCAGTTTAGCACCCGGCTCCCGGGTTGTGACGAATTACCTGGAAAAGGCGGGGCTCCTGCCTTACCTCGAGGCCCTGCATTTTCACGTCGCTGGTTACGGTTGTACGACCTGCATCGGCAACAGCGGTCCGTTGCCTGAACCAGTGGCCAACGCCATCAAAGAAAACGATTTGGTAGTGGCTGCGGTTTTGAGTGGCAACCGGAATTTCGAAGCACGGATTCACTCGCTGGTCAAAGCCAACTACCTGGCTTCGCCGATGCTGGTTGTGGCCTACGCACTGGCGGGCACCCTGGACATCGATCTCACCAGGGAGCCGCTGGACTACGACCCAAACGGCGAACCTGTGTACCTGAAGGACATCTGGCCCACGCAGGAAGAAATCCGCGAGGCCATGCAGAAAGCGTTGGACGCCGACATGTTCAAGCAGCGCTACGCCAGTGTGGCCGAGGGCGACGAACGCTGGCAGGAACTCACGGCACCGACCGGCGAGCTTTACGAGTGGGATCCAAAATCGACGTACATCCAGGAACCACCGTTCTTCAAGGACTTCTCCGTTGACGTACCGCCACTGAAGGACATCGACGGTGCACGCGTTCTGGTGTTGCTGGGCGACACGGTCACGACCGACCACATTTCTCCGGCGGGCAGCATTCCTGTGGACAGCCCGGCAGGCCGGTACTTGATCGAACACGGAGTTGAGCCGAAAGATTTCAACACCTTTGGTTCGCGGCGCGGGAATCACGAGGTGATGATGCGCGGCACGTTCGGAAATGTGCGGCTGAAAAACCTGCTGGTGCCCGGTACCGAAGGGGGGTGGACGCTTTACCTCCCAACCGGGGAAAAGATGAGCATCTACGACGCCGCGATGAAATACCAGCAAGAAGGTGTGCCGCTCCTCGTGATCGCTGGTAAGGAGTACGGAACTGGCAGTTCCCGCGACTGGGCGGCGAAAGGGACGCAGCTGCTCGGTGTGAAAGCCGTAATTGCCGAAAGTTTTGAGCGGATCCACCGGAGTAACCTTGTGGGCATGGGCGTCCTGCCGTTGCAGTTCAGGGAAGGGGAAAACCGTGAGTCGCTCGGGCTGACCGGCAAGGAGGTTTACACGATTTCCGGCATCGCTGAGGGGCTGACCCCCGGTAAACTCCTGACGGTCACGGCTCGCCGCGACGACGGCAGCGAGGTCCAGTTCCAGGTGGTCACGCGGTTAGATTCGCAGGTGGAAATCGAGTACTACCAGAACGGTGGTATCCTGCAGACGGTTCTTCGCAACATGTTGAAGAGCTGAGATTCGCAACGGGCGGGGCATCCTTTTCGGGATGCCCCGTTACGCCCTGAGCACGTGGTTTCTGGGCCGGATTGCTCTAAGCAGGCTTGGTGCCGGAGGAGCCGGAACAAGGGAGCCTTCTGTGCTGTTTCCCTAACGACAACGATGTCGGATGTGAGATTCTTGACCTGAATCACTCCGCAAAAGCTGGTTCTGCCGCTACACAGGGCGTGTGTCGGGTCGCTTGCCGCACCGCTCTCTGCAGCTTGGGTGAACAGTTCTTTGAATGGGGCGATGTAGCGGGGCGTCTGGGTGGTTACGGCCGCGGGCAACGCAGCTTCTGGAACGACCTCAGTCGAGACCAGCGGTCGGGGGGCGCAAGGTCGGCGTGGGAAACCAGGACGGAGGGTGAGGGTGACGTCTTTCTTTGTGAGGTCGGAACGCGGAACGCAGGGGCCAATCTCGCTCGACGTGCTCCGGGAAATGGCCAGGCGGGGGCAACTTGGGCCACGTGACCAGGTTTGGTCCGACAAGGATGAGCAGTGGGTACAGGCAATTGATGTCGACGCTGTGCGCCGCCTCTTCAGCGTTGACTCGAGGCCAACCCTGAAGCGGCGCGTGGTTGCCGTGGCAAGCGGCAAGGGAGGAGTTGGTAAGACTGTCGTCTCGGCGTCTTTGGCGTCGGGTCTGGCCGTGCTCGGCTACAAAGTTGTGCTCGTAGAAGCTGACTGGGGGAATCCCAACCTGCACGCTCACCTGGGCATTTTTCGGCCGGAGAAAACCCTAACGCAACTGCACAACAACCCAAGTTTTCGGCTGGACGACGTAGCCGTGGAAACGCCGGTTCCAAATCTGCGCCTTGTTTCGGCAGACGAGGGTATCCTCGGCGCTACGCGTTCCAGCTTGGCTGAGAGGCTACGGTTTGTGCGACTTCTGGGTTCCTGCGCCGCCGATTTTGTGATCGTGGACCTGGGCGCTGGCACAGACTACCTGGTGCTGGACGTTTTCCTTGCTGCCGACACCCCCGTTCTGGTGACTACTCCGGATCCCCTTGCCCTGCAAAATGCGTTTAATTTGTTGAAAGTGGCCTTGGTACACTACCTGCGGCAGTTGAACACACCAGGCCTCAGGGAGCATCGGCTGGTGGGTGGAAACGGTCGCCCCGACCACCTTCTCCTGTACCGATCGTTGCCGGAGCTGATCGAAGAACTACGCGGAAAAGACCCTGAGACAGCCCAGGTTGTGGAGAGTGCGATCGCGCGTTTGCGACCGCAGTTGATCTTGAATCAGGTGCACACTTCGAAAGAAGCGAAAGAAGGTGCGGCGTTGCAGCTCGCGGTTCGGGAGCTGCTGGGGCTTGAACTCGGTTACCTGGGCCACATCCCGTGGGACGAACGTGTGCTGAAGGCGGTGAAGAGCTACAGACCGTTCATCGTGGCCGATCCGAGCGCCCCTTCTTCGCGGAACCTTGCCAAACTGATCGCCGTCAGATTTCTCGGGAAGGATTTTGTCTCGGGTTTCTTCGCCAGCAGGCGTTTGCGGAGCGACACCAGGAAGTTGGTGGAAGAGAAGCCCACCAAGGAAGCCAGGTCAGAGATCATCTGTTCGGTTCGCTGCCCGTACTGGGGGGACTGCGAATTTCAGGTGGGGGGAGAACCTTGTCCTGTACGCCAGTTCGAAAGTGTTTTCCAGGTTGAAAATCGCGCGAAAACTTCTCGCTGAGTTCGACTGCACGGGCATTTGGCTGACTTGTGGCTGTTGGGACCGAGTTGGTGTCTTGAGGCAGTTGAGGAGGTGAGAAAATGGCGAAGGAGATCGTCTACTCGGAGCAAGCACGATCTGAACTTCGCGAGGGGATGGAACTGCTGGCCAACACAATCAAAGTAACGCTTGGACCCCGGGGACGGGAGGTGGCCATCGAGAAGAAGTGGGGCGCTCCCGTCGTAACGAACGATGGCGCAACGATTGCGAAGGAACTGGAGATCGATAAGCCGCTCGAGAACGTCGGTGTGCAGTTGCTGCGAGAGGTGTGCAAAAAGACGCAGGACGAAGCAGGCGACGGCACCACCACGGCAGCGGTTATCGCCCAGGCCATTTACCGTGAGGGCTACAAGGATGTGGCTGCGGGTGCAAACGCAGCGGCCCTTCGGCGGGGCATCGAGAAGGCGGTGGCGCGCGTAGTCGACGAACTCAAACGGATGAGCCAGAAGGTTGAAACCTACGACGACACCAAACGTGTGGCTACCCTGGCGGCCAAGAATGACGAATTCCTCGGTAAGCTGATTGCTGACGCACTGGACAAAGTCGGATCCGACGGAGCGATCACTGTCGAGGAAGCCAAAAGCACCGAGACCCAACTCGAGATCGTTGAGGGCATGCGTTTTGACCGTGGCTACCTGTCACCCTACTTCCTCACCAAGCCCGAAACGATGGAAGCCGAACTCGAGGAGCCTTACATTCTGATTCACGACAAGAAGATCAGTGCGGTCAGGGACATCCTTCCGGTTCTGGAGCAAGTGGCCCAAACCGGAAAGTCGCTTCTGGTGATCGCTGAGGATGTGGAGGGTGAGGCGCTGGCCACGATGGTGGTCAACAAGGTGAAGGGGACGCTACGGTGTGCTGCTGTGAAGGCGCCGGGTTACGGTGACCGGCGCAAGGCCATGCTCCAGGACATCGCCATTTTGACGGGTGGTCGCGTGATCAGCGAGGAGGTAGGGCTGAAACTTGAAAACGTGCGCCTGGAGGATCTCGGTCGCGCGGAACGTGTGATCATCGACAAAGACAACACCACCATCGTGGGAGGCAAGGGCAAAAAGGAAGAAATCGAAGGCCGCGTCAAATCGTTGAAGGCGCAACTGGAAGAGACAACCAGTGACTGGGAGCGGGAGAAGTTGCAGGAACGGATTTCGCGTCTTTCCGGTGGCGTGGCGGTTCTGCGCATTGGGGCCCCGACTGAAATTGCTCTCAAGGAACTAAAGGCCCGTGCGGAAGATGCGCTGGCCGCGACACGGGCGGCGCTCGAGGAGGGCACCCTGCCGGGCGGTGGTGTGGCGTACCTGCGCGCTGCACCGGTACTGGACGAGCTGGAAAAGCAGGTCGAAGGCGACGAGAAGCTTGGCGTCCGAATTCTGAAACGGGCTCTCGCGGCTCCTTTGCGACAACTGGCGGAAAACGCTGGTTGGGACGGTGCCGTTGTGTACGCAAAAGTGCGAGAGGGAACCGGCAACTACGGTTTCGATGTGGAACGTGAGGCCTTCGTGGACATGGTTGAAGCGGGTATCTTGGACCCGACAAAGGTGCTGCGTGTGGCTCTGCAAAACGGTGCCAGCGTGAGCTCTGTGCTGGTGATGACCGAGGCAGTTGTTGTGGAAAAACCGAAGGAGGAAAAGAAACCAAAAACATCGCCGGCGCCTGAGTACTGATCGCCCTGTTGGGGACGGCTTATGCCGTAATTCGCTGCGCTGGAAGTACTGGAGTACTGTGTGCCCGACGCGTTCAGGCGTCGGGCACTTGCGTTTCCGTTTACCAGGGAGGAGCCTGAGACCGCGAGCGAAATGAACCGGGGAACACGGGCTCTTGTAGTGTTCCCGTTCAGGCTGCGCGTGCACCCTGTGTCGAGTGCCCTTTCGCGCGTTGCGTTCTTCCACGGCAAAATTCGGTCTCGGCCCCGGGAACTGCAGCAAGAGGGCAGGCGTTGCGTCTTTGCACCAAAGCCAATGCCGAACCGCCGGGAACAGAACCAACAGGAAAGCGAGACGAAACGTGCCCGACGAGAACACCACGAGCCGAAAACGATTCACCCGACAGGAGTTGCTGGAACGCAAACCCGGCGAAGACGACGGCCGCGAACACGAGTGGGTGACTCTTTCGCGGGCGTTGTCGAAGCTCGGCATCATGTCGCGGCGGCAGGCGATGGGCACCATCTGGTCGGGTCGTGTGAAGGTAAACGGCGTTGTGGTGAAAAAGCACAACGTGTGGGTTGATCTGGCCAATGACGAAATCGCCCTGGACGGCAGGGTGCTAGAGCGCCAGCGTGAGTACGTGTACCTGGCACTGTACAAGCCAGTCAACGTCATGACGGCGCGTTTCGATCGCATGGGCCGCAAGACAATCTACGATTTCCTGCCAGACGTAGGTCGCTGGGTTTTTCCGGTTGGCCGCCTCGACTACGACAGCGAGGGGTTACTGATTCTCACCGACAACGGACCTCTGAGCCAGCGAGTCGCTTCACCCGAACACCACGTTCCAAAAACCTACCGCGTGAAGGTGGCGGGGCATGTGCGGGAGGAGGACTTGCAACCCTTGCGCGAAGGCATGGATTTGAAGGGTTACCGAACGCTTCCCGCCAAAGCTCGGGTTTTCCGACGGAACAAGGGCTCCACTTGGGTCGAGGTGACAATCGTTGAGGGCAAAAACCGGCAGGTGCGGCGTATGCTGGGTCGGATTGGCTACCGTGTGTTGCGACTCGTGCGCGTGAGGGTGGGTCCCGTAAAGGTGACGGGGTTGAGGCCGGGCCAGTGGCGCTACCTGACCGACGAAGAGGTGACCGAACTGAAGAAGGCCGCGGGACTGGTGTGAGTACGGTCGGGACGATTCGCGCGGTTTTTCCCGCGTCGAGAGGCTGAAATAAGGTCGAGGCGAAGATGGCGAAGCTGGAAATCCGCGACTTGAGCGGAAAGAAGCGGCGGGTGGAAGTGCTTTACGAAGATGACCACGTTCTTGCTTTGAACAAGCCCGCTCCGCTTCTGACGCTTCCGGACCGCTGGGATCCCAAACGGCCAAACCTGCTTGCGTTGCTCCGAAAAAAGCTGGGTGAGGTGAGGCCGTTTGTGGTTCACAGGCTGGACTCCGGGACGAGCGGAGTGGTTATTTTCGCCAAGACCCCCGAAGCTCACAAAGGACTTACACGACAGTTTGACCAGAGAAAGGCTCGGAAGGTGTACTGGGCCGTCGTTTCCGGAACGCCGGCCAGAGAGCAAGGGAAGATCGACAAACCGGTGGCTGAAGATACCAGACGTCCTGGTCACGCTGTGATTTCGAAACGCGGCAAGCCGGCACTGACGTACTACCGGATTCTGGAAAAGTTCGTGGATTACACGCTGGTTGAGCTCCAGCCCGTAACGGGTAGGTCGCACCAGCTTCGTGTGCACATGCAGTGGCTCGGTACCCCGGTCGCCACAGACCCCGACTACGGAGGGCGCCGCGCGCTGTATCTTTCGGAATTCAAGTCAGGCTTTCGGCTGGAGGAGGACGAACAGGAGTACCCTTTCATCAGTCGCCCAAGTTTGCACGCACGCGTTCTGGAGGTGGTTCACCCGATCAGTGGCGAACGACTGCGTCTCGAAGCGGAACCGCCCAAAGATTTCCGGACTTTTCTCCGCATTTTGCGCACCTACCGGCCCTTTGCCGAGGTGATCGACGTGGATGAAAGCAAAGAACCGCGTTGAAGGGGTTTCTGCTCAACAACGAGCTCCTCGTTTGGAGCCGGCACGACTCGTGGGAATGCTGCTGCGAGGAAGCGTTCAGCTCTTGAGTACGGGAGTGCCAGGCGGTTCTGTCCTCGTGGAATTGAAACCCTCAGACCGAAAAGCTTCAGCCTGCTGAACTGGGACTTCCGCGACCGCAGAAGCCGTTGGCAGTTTGAAGCCGGCAGGTGTTGTTGATCCTGGGGACTTGTCGTTCCCTTGCTGACTGGAGGAGGTGTAAAGCCTGCGTAGGCCCGGCGTTCGAAAAGTCGACTCCTGGACTGAGGGCCGACCCTCAGTGTGCGCTTCCCCCGTTGCGGCTAACGCAACAACAAATCCGACAATCCTCGTCGAAAAGAAAAGGTCTGTATGCCTACACTCATTCTCAAACGCGGTAAAGAACAGCGAATTTTGTCCGGACACCCGTGGATTTACGCCGGTGAGGTCAAGAAGACGCGGGGTGAGGTGACCGACGGGGACGTGGTACGCGTTGTGGACCACGCCGGACGCCACCTGGGCATGGCTCTGGTGAACTCCCGCTCAAAGATCTTAGCCCGTCTCTACACACGTGGACGCGAGGTGCTGGACCGTGATTTCCTGAGGCGTCGGCTCCGCGAGGCACGACAGTTTCGGCGCGATTTTTTGAGGCTCGGTCCGGAGGGTGGTGTCCGCTGGGTGTTCTCCGAAGGTGACCGCCTGCCAGGTTTGATCGTTGACCAGTACGGCGGCGTCGTTGTTTTGCAGCTTCTTACGCTACCGATGGACCTGCGTCGCGATTTGCTTGTGGAGCTCATCCACGAGGCGTTTGGCCCTGTCGCCGTGGTCGAGCGGAGCGATGTGGGAAGTCGGGTGTACGAAGGGCTGGAGCCGGTGAAACAGGTCCTGGCAGGACAGGTAGCGGGACCAGTGACGATCGAGGAGAACGGAACTCGCTACCTGGTTGACGTGCTCGGTGGTCAAAAGACCGGCTTTTTCCTGGACCAGCGCGAAAACCGGGAGAGGGTCCGCCGGTACGCCCCGGGCAGACGGGTACTTGACGCGTTCTGCTACACCGGCGGCTTCGCCGTTGCCGCTGCAAAAGCCGGAGCAACGCAAGTTGTCGCACTCGACAGCTCGAGAGACGCGCTGACTGTGGCGGAAGAGAACACGAGCCTGAACGGTGTAGCCGGGAAGTGCGAATTCGAGGAGGTGAACGTCTTCGACCGGCTTCGCAGTCTTCAGAAAGAAGGTGCGAAGTTCGACCTGGTGGTGCTTGATCCGCCTGCTTTTGCCAAGAACAAAGCTTCGGTGGCGGGAGCTTTTCGGGGTTACAAAGAGGTTAACCTGCGAGCCCTGAAACTTCTGAGCAGCGGAGGGCTGTTGCTTACCTGTTCGTGTTCGCAACACATGACCGAGACGCTGTTCGAACGGATGCTGGTGGAGGCGGTTCGAGATGCCCGCGTGGACGCGACGGTTTTGCGGCGAACCACGCAGGCGGCCGACCACCCGATTGTGCTCGGCATGCCCGAGAGTCAGTACCTGAAGTGTTTCTGGTTGCGTGTGTGTTAGCTCTGTCGGACCGTGCCCGGGAATGGCACCGGGCCTTCGGTTCGGCCCGTCAGGAGGTTTCCTGCTCGCGGTAGAACGTGCACCAGTACAACGATGCCAGCGGAGCCAAATCCCAACCGAGCCAGCTCTTGCGCAGCTTTTCGGCCGGAGGGGCTCCGCTTGCTGCTGCTCGCGGGCTGGCTCTCTGCCCACGGAACCGCCGTCCACGCAAAAAAGCACTCCAGCTGTTGCACCGAAAGTGCGAATTCTGCATTCGACGAGAGGGGTAAAGCGGTGGAACAAACAAGGCAAACCAGGGCGCTGCGCCGAGTGGTGCGGGACCTCTTTCTTTCCGGATTGCGCGCAGTGGCTGCGGATCAGGCGGTAATCCGTAGTTTGCGCCTGGAAGGGCGAACTCTTCGCGTGGGCCTGCGGCGCTGGACCCTCCCAGGAGACGGTCGTGTGTGGATTGTGGGAGCAGGCAAAGCCAGCGGAGCGATGGCTTCGGCTGCCGAACTTGCGCTGCGTGAGGTGGTAGCTGGTGGCTGGGTAAACGTTAAGGACGGACATCTGGCGCCTACGGAAAGGGTCAAACTGCACGAGGCTTCCCACCCCTTGCCGGACGAGCGAGGTCTCTTCGGGGCGGAGGAGATCCTGAAAATCGCCCGCCAGGCCAGACCACAGGATCTCCTGCTTTGTCTTTTCTCCGGAGGAGGGTCTGCCTTGCTACCTGCGCCGGTGGAAGGCGTTTCCCTCGAGGACAAACAGCGTGTAACCGAACTTTTGCTTCGCAGCGGCGCCACCATCGACGAAATGAACTGCGTGCGCAAACATCTTTCGCGCGTAAAAGGGGGCCAGCTGGCCAGAGTGGCTTGGCCTACCCCGGTTGTGTCGTTACTCATCTCCGACGTGCTTGGCGATCGCCTCGACGTGATCGCCTCTGGTCCCACGGCCCCTGATCCTACGACCTTCGGGGAAGCCCTTGCGGTTCTCGACAAGTACGGCCTGACGCAGGAGCTCCAAACAACGCCTCTTTTGCAGCACTTGAGACTCGGTGCCAGGGGCGAGATTCCGGACACACCCAAACCGGGTGACCCGATTTTTGAGGCGGTGCAGAATGAGATTGTGGCCAGCAACGCTCTGGCCGTGAAAGCGGTGGAGAAACTGGCCGGAAAAGAAGGGTTTAACACCGTGGTGTTAACCTCCCAGCTTCGCGGAGAAGCGAAAGAGGTCGGCAGGGTTCTTGCAAGTGTGGCGTGGGAAATCGTTAGGCACGGGCGTCCAGTACGGCCACCCGCCTGCGTCATTTCCGGCGGCGAAACGACGGTGCGTCTGGGGAAGACACCGGGCAAAGGTGGCCGTAACCAGGAGCTGGCCCTGGCTGCTGCCTTGGAACTGCCTCCGCTGCCGGGCGTTGTGCTGCTTTCCGCAGGAACGGACGGCACGGACGGACCAACTGACGCCGCTGGAGCCGTTGTAGACGGCCTCACCGTGAAACGAGCTCGGGCAAAGGGCCTCGAACCAGCTCATTTTCTGGCTGATCACGATTCGTACAGATTTTTCCAGAAAACTGGCGAACTTTTGATCACTGGTCCCACCGGTACCAACGTGATGGATTTGCAGATTTTGCTTGTGGAGGAAACGTCATGAGGCGGACAAAGATTGTCTGCACCATCGGTCCAGCCTGCGAAACGGAGGAGAAGTTGCGCGGGTTGATTCTCGCCGGGATGAACGTTGCCAGACTGAATTTCTCACACAGTAGTTTGGAAGACCACGCCCGGCGTCTGTCCATCATCCGGAAGCTTTCGGAGGAGCTCAATCGGCCCGTGGCTGTTTTGCAGGACCTTTCGGGGCCAAAGATTCGGATTGGAGAGGTGGAGGGTGGGACTGCTGTTTTGCCTCCAGGTGAGAAGGTCAGCTTGGTGTCGGGCGAAGGTGTCGGCGATGCGAGACGCCTTTACGTAAACTACCCGCACCTGACGACAGACCTTCGCGAGGGCGACAGGGTGCTCCTCGGTGACGGACAGGTAGAGCTGCGGGTCGAGAAGGTCACGGGATCAGAGGTCATCTGCAAGATCGAGGTTGGAGGCGAAATCTCGTCGCGCAAGGGAATTAACTTCCCAGGAGGGCGGCTTCAGATTTCGGCCATGACCGACAAAGATTGGCGAGACCTGGAGTTCGGTCTTGAGATTGGGGTGGACATCGTGGCGCTTTCCTTTGTCCGCTCCGCGGAAGACGTGGCTGTAGTGAAGCGCTACCTGGCCGAAAAAGGACGCCGGATCCCGGTGGTGGCGAAAATCGAGAAGCAGGAAGCCATCGACAACCTGGACGAGATCTTGAGCGAGGCCGACGGGGCCATCGTGGCGCGCGGCGATCTTGCGGTGGAGACAGCTTTGGAACGGGTTCCGATCGTGCAGAAAGAAGTGATCCGCCGGTGCAACGTCAAGGCCATTCCCGTTGTTACTGCCACGCAGATGCTGCGGTCAATGGTGGACAACCCGAGGCCTACGCGCGCCGAGGCGACCGACGTCGCGAACGCAGTCCTCGACGGGACGGACGCCGTCATGCTGTCGGAGGAGACAGCGGTCGGACAGTACCCAATCGAGGCCGTCCAGATGATGGACCGAATCGTACGAGCCGCGGAAGAAGTGTACGCTTACGGGCGATTTTTGCACGACGCCGGCGAGTTGCCGCGCGCTACGGTCAGCGACGCCATCAGTCACGCTGTGAACCTGATGGCGGAAGATCTGTCGATCAGTGCGATCCTGACGCCGACGGAATCCGGCGGCACGGCGCGCCTCGTAGCGCGCTTTCGACCACGTGCCCGGCAAATTGCTGTGACGTCCAGCCCGGAAACGTACCGGGCCATGTGTCTCAGCTGGGGCGTGACGCCGCTCCTGTGTAACCGCTTCCGGGACACGGATGAGATGATCGAAAAAAGCATCGAGCTTGCCAAGCAAAACGATCTGGTCTCCGCGGGAGACCGAGTCGTCATTACTGCAGGTACGCCCGTTGGCGTGCCCGGACGGACGAACTTGATCCGTGTGGAGGTTGTCCGCTGAGTTGGCTGACCCCAGCAACGCGGGCCTTGCTGACGATGGCCCTCTCGGCTGTCTTGCTCGGCGCCTTGGCGGGTAGAACGCAGGCCGAGCTGTCTGCTGTTCAAGACACGTCCTTGACTGCGCTGGACAGCTCCATCGTGGCCCAACTTGTTACGGTTGTTGAGCTGATGAAACTCGAGGCCAGGCAAGACAGTTTACGAGCGGAACTGAATGCCCTGGAAGAGGTGCAACTCGAGTACCGGGACAACTGGGCACTTTGGCCAGCTGTTCTCGCCGTACTCATTGTCGCCGTTTGGAGTAGCAGGGCATTTCGCCGCCGCGCGGCCAGTGAGTAAACTGGCGAAATGTGTGTTCCCAGTGGCCCGAAAAGGGTAACCGAAAATGGCTGCGGCTGCTGTGCGAAAAGGTTCGGATTGGACTGCATGCACGCAGGTTCGCCTGAAAATCGAGTCGAAACACGGGACGTTCAAGCCAGTCTCCGTTTGAGCGAACGGGGAATGTTTGTTTTCGCACGGGCCTCGGCTGGAAAGGAACTGCCCAGTAAGGACCAGGCGACACCTGGAGTGCGCGCTGCCACAGGGGGAGGAAGCCTTGCCAATCTGCGAGAGTCTGTTCGTGGAGGTTCTCACGCATTTGAGGTTGACGCTGTTCTCTCCGGTAGCAGTTTTTCCAGGGTGAAGGGACGGCTGGAAAGCCGATTCGTGTGCTAACCGGTCGTCCACCCCGTCACATCAGCACACTGACAGCCTCTTGGGGTTTGCGCCTGCTAAGACAAGCGAGTCCCGGATTTAGCTGCCTTGTTGAACCCGCCAGGTGGGGCACAGCTCGAACGCCGAGGCCAAGAGGGGCAGGCTTAGCTTGCAAGTGAATTCCGATGGTAAACGTGGTGCGTCTGTCTCGCGCGGAGCCTGTTCCGTAAGAATCGGGGCGTGCCCCAGCCGGATTTGCCGTTGCGCGGGAAGCGGGAATTGTCTATCTTACTTGCGGACGGCCGAAACGCCCCTGAAGCTGTCCGGCACACCGGATGAGGGGCTGCACGTGTGACAAGCCGATCGTCAGACGGAGGCAGCTTGAATTCCGTGATCAAGAGGCAACCGCGTCTCCGTGTGAACCCTGCCGATTCCCGCAGTTTGTTCCCCAACCCACGTCAAAGTGTTCGCTCGCGTAACAAATGGACGTCTGAGGAGGCGAAATGGACCTGGAGGCCATTCAGCGTGCTCTGAAGGAAGCTGGCGTGGACGGCTGGCTCTTTTACGACTTTCACAATCGGGATGCCATCGCGCACAAGATTCTCGAAATCGACACCTCGCGTTTTAGCTCGCGCCGCTGGTTCTACTACATCCCAGCTGTAGGTGAGCCGCAGAAAATCGTGCACAGCATCGAACGTTGGCGCCTGGATCACCTGCCTGGTGAGCGGCACATCTATCTGCCCTGGCAACAGCTGCACGACATTCTGCGCCAGGTGCTTTCGGGCGCCGGGAAAGTCGCCATGCAGTATTCCCCCATGAATCACATCCCCTACGTGTCCGTCGTAGACGGTGGGACACTCGACTTGATCCGGAGCTTCGGGGTCGAGGTGGTGTCGAGTGCGGATCTCGTGGGAATGTTTGAGGCGCGCCTGGACGAGCGAGGCTACGAGACGCACCTGCGGGCGTCGAAGGCGTTGCACGAGGTGAGAGCAATCACTTTTGAGGAGGTGGGTAGACGCCTCCGGGCGGGCCAGACGGCGACGGAGTACGACATCCTGTTGTTCATGCACGAGATCATGCGAAGCAAAGGGCTCGTTTGGGACGACGGGCCAATTGTGGCAGTGAACGCGCATGCCGCCGACCCGCACTTTGAACCTACAGCTGAAAACAGCTGGGAAATCAAGCCGGGCGACCTGTTGCTACTGGACCTGTGGGCCAAGATCGACGAACCAGACAGCATTTACGCCGACATCACTTGGGTTGCCTACTTGGGTGAGGACATCCCGGGTAGGATGGTAGAGGTGTTCAACATTGTGCGCGACGCTCGCGATGCGGCAGTGGCGCTGGTTGAGCAACGGTTCGCCAGAGGGGAGCCCGTGCATGGGTGGGAAGTGGACGACGCAAGTCGCAAAGTCATTCAGAATGCTGGTTTTGGCGAGTATTTCATTCACCGTACTGGGCACAACATCGGCCGTGAAGTGCACGGGAACGGGGTGAACATCGACAACCTTGAGACGAAGGATGAACGACTGATTCTACCTGGCACTTGCTTTTCGGTGGAACCGGGCATTTACCTGGAGCAGGAGAACTTTGGCATCCGGTCCGAAATCGACGTGTTTGTGACCCTGAGTGGCAAAGTGGAGGTAACGGGACCAAGGCAACAGGAACTGGTTAAAGTAGCGTTGTGAGGTGTCTGGGGCCTACTTTGCGGGCCCGGAGCTGGAGGGAGGAGCGCACATGAGCTGGTACCTCTACATCATTCTGGCCTACCTGCTGGTACTGATGGGTTTCAATTTGTACCGCGCCCGTCGCGTGAAGACGCAAGAAGACATGATGGTGGCAGGACGCTCGCTGAGCGTCAAAGTGATGGTGTTTACCTTGATCTGTACCTGGATTGGTTCCGGTACGTTCATCGCGGGAGCTGAGTACGCGGCCAAAGCTGGTTGGAGCAGCTTGTGGCTGCCTGCCGGCGCCTGGGTTGGCATTGTCCTCATTTTCTTCCTGGCCGGGAAAATTCGTACATTTGGCCAGTACACCATCGGCGACATCCTGGAGGTGCGTTACGGACCAGCCGCACGCGTGTTCGGCGCAATTGCGCTGATCATCAGCTTTACGGCGATTGTTTCCTACCAGTTCCGAGCCGGAGGGTACATCCTGAATGTGGTTACAGATGGCCAGATGTCGGTGGCGACAGGTCAGTTTCTCGCCGCTTTCTTTGTGATTGTTTTCACCGCGGCTGCGGGCATGGTCGCCGTGGCCTACACGGATTTACCTAATGGCATCATCATTGTGCTGGCCACGCTGGTGTCCATTCCGTTTGTCTACCACACGGCTGGCGGCTGGGAAGCCGCTCGGCAGGCCCTTCCCCCTCAACATTTTTCGGTGATCAACGACACCTTTGGTCAGCATCCAGCCTTGAAAGCGGGCGGATATTTCCTGGCCACGCTCATGCTACTGATGGGTGTGCAGAGCATGTACCAGAAGTTCTACAGCGCTCGCTCCCCGAGGGAGGCGCGTCAGGCCGTGGCTCTGTGGGTGGTGGGCACGATTTTCGTGGAGACAGCGGTGGTGGTGATCGCGGTTTTCGCTGCAGCCCATTTCTGGCCGCAGATCAGTGAGTGGTTGCACTCCAGTGGCAAACAAGGGATGGACCCGGCATCGATTGTGCTTCAGGCCGCCCGCTACATGGTGCCACCACTGATCGGCGTGCTGCTTCTGGGAGCGGCTACGGCCGTCGTGATTTCCACTGGAATGAATTACCTGCTCTCGCCGACGACAAACATCATGCGGGACGTTTACCAGCGCTTCATCGATCCGGATGCCTCGCAGCGGACCATGGTGGTGTTGCAGAAAGTGATGATTGTTGTCCTCGGAGTGGTTGCGTACCAGCTGGCTACCAGGCTCGTTTCCGTGCTGGAAATGAGCTACTTCGCCTACACGGTTTACGGGGTTGCCATTACACCGGCTCTGCTGGCGGCTCTGGCGTGGAAACGAGCCACGCGGGCGGGAGGTTTGGCCTCGATTCTCAGCGGGACCGCTGTGGCCGTTTTCCTGAAAGTGATGACCTACGTTCTGCCTCCGGAGCAGGTCCCCGAGGGCGATCCCTGGGGTATCCCGTTGATCTACCCGTCCCTGCTGGTTTCGGTGCTGGCTCTGGTGGTCGTGAGTTACCTAACACCGCCACCGAGCAGGGAAGAGTTGGCACCGCTTTTCCCCGATTTGAAGGCCAAGTGAGGTGGGTGCGATGCGCGGCATCGCCAATCGGCAGAAGAAAAATGTTGTGCCAAGACGCGATTTCCTGCGCGCCAAGACGGAGCTTTTGGCGAGGGAAAGACTGCGGCAACACACAGGTGTGCAAACGAACAAGCTGAGTGCGGCGAGACCGAACCGGACGGAGGGTCAAATGCAGCGGCTACCAATCGATCCCGAGCACCCGAAAATGCGCCACATCCAGCGGGCAGTCGAAGTTTTGCGTTCGGGTGGAGTGATTATTTACCCGACGGACACCATTTACGGCCTTGGCTGCGACATTTTCAACCGCGACGCCGTGAAACGCGTTTACCAGATCAAGGGGAAAAACTACAAAAGCCCGCTGAGTTTCATTTGCCCGGACCTGAAGGAGATCAGCCGCTACGCGTACGTGTCGAACATGGCGTACCGGATTATGCGCAAGGCTCTGCCGGGACCTTACACGTTCGTACTACCGGCTACAAGCCTGGTGCCGAAGCTCCTACTGAGTAACCGTAAGACGGTGGGAATTCGTGTGCCGGACCACCCGATTTGCCTGGAGCTCCTCAAGCAGTTTGGGGGGCCGATTGTCAGCACGTCCGTCACCGACGAGAACGGCGAACTTTTGAATGACCCGAACGAGATCGAACGTCTTTACAAACACAAAGTAGACCTGATGCTGGACGCCGGTGTGCTCGGATTGACGCCCTCAACCGTGGTGGACTTAACGAGCGAAAAACCGGTGATTCTTCGCGAGGGAAAAGGCGACATAACGCTCATTTACTGAGCCGTGGCCCGAAAAAGAGGGGACAGTTGTCCAAGTTGCTGAGTCCATCCTCTGAGAGAACGTGCTGTGAGCTGATGTTCGGAGCGAAGTGGCTTCGTTCGCTGAATCCGGCGAAATCCGCAGGCCTGTAGAAGGACAACGGAAACTGGAAAGGACAGCATGGGCAGAAGACTTTTCTCGTTGGCTTGGTTGGCGGTCTTTCTCGCGGGATTTGCCCTTCACGAAGGTGTGGCGCAGGTTCCTGTGCCTGTTGACAGCGCGTGGAAAGTTGTTTCGGAAGTCCGCGCTCGGTTTTGTCCAGATCGGCGTGTTGATCTTTTCGAGATCTCGGTTGACACCGTGGGCGACACGCTGGTCCTGACGGGAGAGACGACGAATCGGGCTGCCCACGCGGCTCTGGTGCAGCACCTGAGCCGCCTGTTGCCGGGCGGAAAGCTGCGCGACCGGGTGGTAGTCCTGCCCGACTCGAGTGTTGCTGCCCAATCGTGGGCGCTTGTGAACGTGAGCGTGGCGAATCAGCGACGGGAACCGAGCCACGGTGCCGAGCTGCTGAATCAGATGCTCCTTGGCACGCCGCTCCGCATCTACAAGAAGCGATCCCCCTGGTGGTTCTTTGTGCGTTCCGAAGAGGGCTACCTGGGTTGGACGGATGATGGCGGCATCTGGTTGACGGACAGTCTCGGGATCGCGGCGTGGAGAGAGAGGCCGCGGGTGATCGTGCTGGCGAAAGAGACCGAAGTGCTGTCGGAACCACGGGAACACGCTGTGCCTGTGAGCGACGTTGTGGTGGGCGACATTTTGGCGCTTCGGGGTAAGGAGAATGGCTGGCTGCGTGTTGCTCTACCAGATGGACGCACTGGCTGGCTTCGGGAGAAAGAGGCGACATCGTTTCGCGATTTTCTTCGACAAGCCAACCCATCGCCGGAGCAGATCGTGCACGACGCGTTGCAGTTCACGGGGCGGCCGTACCTCTGGGGTGGCAAATCCAGCAAAGAGATGGATTGTTCGGGCTACACGTCGGTTGTCTTCAGGATGAACGGTGTTCTACTGCCGCGCGACGCCAACATGCAGGCCGAAGTTGGGGCCGAAGTGCCCTTGGACAGCGCTTTTTCGGCTCTCCAGCCCGGCGATCTGGTTTTCTTCGGCCCGCGGCCGGATCGGATCACGCACGTGGGCATCTACATTGGCAACAAGAGCTACATCCACTCCGACAGTCACATTCACGTAAACAGCTTTGACCCTCAGGCACCAAACTTTAGCCCGTACCGGCTCAGAATGTTTCGGCGGGCACGGCGCATTCTGGGTCACCTTCGGCGCGATCCACACACTGGTTGGCTCCTGCCTGAGGGGATGCGGCCACCCGGCCTCTTTGGAGAGGCAATTCAGCTCAACTGACGCGTCAAAGCCCGGATCCTCGTGAGGTGATTCCAGGTGGAAACGATTCGACACATTACGCCAGCTGACCTTCATCGCATCAACGTCCTCCTGGCTCAGGCTTTCAGCCAGGGGCGGGTCGACGAAGGGTACCGTTTTACCGAGGTCCCTCAGTGTCGGATCGAGTTCCTCGAACTCTACCTGGACAGCTGTCCGGAAGCAAGCTACCTTTACGAGGTGGACGGACGCATCCTGGCCTTTGGGTTCTCGCACCTCTGGGGGCGGGTTGGTTGGGTCGGCCCTGTGGCAGTTGCTCCTGATGCCCAGGGGCGGGGGCACGGTCGTGAAATCGTGGAATTGTGTGTGGAGGGACTGAAGAAAGCGGGAGCCGCCGTCATCGGTCTCGAGACCATGCCCCGCAGCTACCGCAACCTGGGTTTTTACGGCAAACTCGGTTTTGTGCCAGACAGGCTGACGGTGGATTTCGCCAAAGAGGTATTTCCGCATGCGGAGTCTCCGACTGAACGGCCGCGGGCTCGGGCGCGTGTGTTCCAAGACGGTGACGAGAGTTTCCTCGAGGACGCGCGCTCGGTGGCGACGAGCGTGAGCGCAGACCTCGATTACGCAAGGCTAATCCAGGGGACGCGCAAGCACGGCTACGGCCACAGTTTGATTTTGGAGAAGGGCGGTCACCGAGCCTTGGCCGTGATCCACACGGAGCCCTACGCTGCGGACGAAGAGCGACACGTGCTCCGTGTGGTAGCCCTCGCAGTACAGCCCCCGGTCCAGTTGGATTTCATTGATGCAGTCGTGGCCACGCTGGAAGACTGGGCCCGGAAAGAGTTCCTGGGACACATCAATTTCAGAGTTCCAAGCGGGCAACTGGAGGCGTTCCGCTACTTTCTGGCTGCCGGGCACCGCGTCGTGCACAGCGACCTGCGGATGTACCTTGAAGGGTTTGAACTGCAAACCGAGACCGGTGGTTGGCTGCTTGACAAATGGGAATGAACGCCGTCGCTTCAGCCCTCCCGAAGGTGATTAGTGCGAGCCGGCGTCTGGACATGCTGGCAGGGTACCCCGATGAACTAGCAGACATTCTGACTTCCCGTTGCCCTCCCGAGCGAACCCACACAGTTGTCATTTGGACCAAAGACCCGCGGAACCTGTTTCGCCACCACCGCCTGCGTGAGGTGCTGGCCGTGTACGACCAGCTCTTTTTGCACCTCACAGTGACCGGACTCGGCTCCACGGAGCTGGAGCCCAGAGTGCCGCCTCCGGAGGAAGTGCTGGCTCTGCTGCCCGAACTGATTGATCTGCTGGGACATCCCGCTCGTCTGAGAATTCGGTTCGATCCCATCGTCCACATCTTGACGCCTGCCGGCACAGAAGTGTGCAACCTGCCGTACTTTGCTCGTCTGGCTCCCGTGTTGGCGAACCACGGGTTGCACGACGTGACCACGAGCTGGATGACGGTTTACCCGAAAGTGGTTCGCCGTTTAATGCGTGCTGGCTTCTCGCCTCGGCAAATCTCGCGCGAGGAGTGGCGGCATGAAGCGGATTGGTTGCTGGGTGTGGCGGAGAGGTACGGGCTCAGGGTGCACGGTTGCTGCGTCGAAGGTTGGCCCAGGTCCAGGTGCATCGATGGGTACCTGCTGACTCAGCTCCACCCGAAGGGCCTTCAAGCTTCCACCCGGAAGGCCAGGGGGCAGCGACGTTGTTGCGGGTGCACCGAGAGCTGGGACATCGGCTGGTACAAGAAATGTCCATTGGGTTGTCGCTACTGCTACGCGAACCCGGTTGAACACCCGACGGGGGTGGGACGCAGGCCGTTCCCGATCGAGTTTCTGACTACGATTGGGGACAACGGTCAAACGCACGATCCGGGTGCGGCATGAGGGACTCGCTCTGCGAAAGCGTGCAGTCGGTACGTAGCAAGATGAGGTGCAGACGATGGCTGGGAAGAACCGGACTGGTGCGCTTCAGTCCGTTGTCGGGAAGCCCCCCCTCCCGTGAAGCCTTCCGAGCGCGCGAGAAACATGACGACCCCTCCACACGAATGTCAAATCTCTCTTGGTCTGGCTGACCCTTGCCTCCCTACGCGAAATCTCGCGAAAGCGAACATGCCGATTGCACAAATGCCCCGCAGGGTAACGTTAGCTCGTTGTAAGCCTGTGTTTTCCTCTTTTGGGCTGCTGTTACAAGTGGGGAGGACGGGTGGGGTCGCGCTGCGTCAAGAGCGTTCAGACAAATCCTGCTTGACCGCGTTTTACCAGGGGCGGCGCTGTGTAGTGGAACAGGTTTGAACGAAGCGAGAACGGCGTCGGGCCGGCCTCCAAAGGAATTGGGTTTTTGGGGTAGAGACCACGGTGGGGGAACTACCACACAATTCCGTCCGGTGCAATCTGGTCGACGTGAACAACGCGAGTCGTAAAAGCGGTACGCGAAAATCCGGAGGTTTTGAACAACACCTCGAAATAGGGGGGAAACCGGCCAAAACGTTCCGAGAAGATGCGGTCGAGCTCGGCAAGACGTTCCGGACTGGTCATGAACTGGATGGCGCCAATCATGCCGGTTTCGAAGAAGCTCACGAACATCAGAATGTTGTTCCCTTTCGGGCCACGAAGCTTAGTGACGAGGCAGTAATCGCAGTGTTCTTTGCCAGGGCTGCCGTTCAGTTCGTAGGTTGCCACAGTGTCGCCCACGTTGAGCGTGAACCAGTTTCGTCCCCACCCGATGTGGTAGTTGACGAGACGGTTTTTGATGAGTTGCCTGAGCAAGTAAAGATTCCGGAAGGTACCGAAAAAGACGATGTCGTAGTTCAGCAGATCTTTGGATTGCAGAGCCGACGAGTACTGGAGTGTTACATTTTGATTAAGCCGAAAGATGGGGAGGATCGAGACCAGAGGCTTCACACAGGCCATCGGTACGAAGGCATACGGTGTCTGGCCCCGAATGTCCAGATTGGGGACCTTCCGCATGTACTGACTCAGGTCGTCGGGCGAGTTGATGTAGTGCCGGCGAACGATGACCTCGTTGTTGCCCTCGTTTTGCAGGTAGAAAAAGTCGTCTCCAAGAACAATCATTTTGGGAAAACGCGACTTCAGAAAGCTCCTCCAGACCGGATGTTTCCAGACCCGGTTGCGGCTAACCGCGGTCTCCTCGAGTTGCCGTAGTTTTACCTGGGACCAGACCAACAAGCCGAGAAGGAGAATGATCACCGCCGGAATCAGGAATCTCGCGCTCAGGAGAAATCGCCGTGTGCCTGTCCCGGGATGGCTGAAGACGATCTCGTACCGTCCCTTGGGAATGGTCACGCGGGTCTTGGTGTGTTTCCCCTCGTGCTCGTAGTAACTCTCGAGTTTCTTGCGCAGGTTGTGAATTGACACCCGGACAATGGCATCCTCGTTGGGGTTGAAGTGGGCATCGCGATCGAACACGTTGATCGCAATGTCGTACTCGGTGGGGGTTCGATTCTTGATGGAGGCTTCGACCAGGTACTCGAGAAGCTTTTTGTTGATTCGTGAGGTGGCAAACTCTCGACTGTTGAGGATTTGCTTCAAGACCGCTTTCTTCGCTCTGCGGTCGAGTCGATCTGAGGTCTTACGGAGGAGCTTTTTCTTCAAATTCATGCCGCTGTACCCTCGGAACTCCGTTTGACCAGGGAATCAGGAAGTCTACCCTGTCACCCGGCCACGTTCCCCCGCAGACAGAGCAAATGCGTTGCTCCTCATTCTTCCTTCAAATCTCAAAGTGGTTTTGGGAACTGCACGGCGGCCACCTCATCCCTGCCCCGATCTGTTTGCCTTCTCGTGCGTTCTCCAGGTACGGTGCGTTGTTTCGTTTGCCTGTGTTCTTTTGGCCAGGGCTCCCCTCGTCCGCTGGTTGTTTCCTGGCGCCTCTCGCGTCTGTTAAGCAGTGTTAAATAGGTACGAACAACACCTGCACCACCGGGAGACCGCGTCTGTTCACTTACTTAACGGCAATTCAAAGTAAAGATTTCCCGGGTTTTTCGCAAGTTTTGGTACCGGAATCCCGTGGCTTTCGACTGTTTGTGTGTGTAGGCATCTGGGAAGACTGGGACCTTGCAGTTTAACCGCAGAGGCTACTGGCAGGGAAATTTAACAGGTTTGTAACGGTTAATTTTACTGTTATTCGCTTGAAGTGCGCCTGGTTCGTGTCTACATTGTCACGGAGTTTGCTAATCATTGGTTTTTCGGCTTTTGCAGCGGTCCGGGTTTGGCTGGAACTCGTTGTTGCCGTGGGGCTTTGAGCACGGGAGATGCGCGCAGTTGCAGGGTATTCCGTTCTGGCTTTTCAACAGTGGGAGGGGTGCGACATGAAGCGCACGTTGGCTTTGATTACGCTTGCATCGCTACTTTTCTTCTCGACGATTCAGTCCTGGGCTGCGGCCGGTGCGTCCGGGAAGATTGAGGGCTTTGTCAAAGATGCCGTGACGGGGCAGCCTTTACCGGGGGCAAACATCATGATCAAAGGCACGAGCATGGGGGCAGCAACGGATCTGAAAGGGCACTACGTTATCCTGAACGTCCCGCCGGGAGAATACACGCTGGTGGTTCGCTACATCGGTTACCGGCAAAAGACGGCTACGGTCAAAGTGCGTCCGCACCAAACGGTTGTCCAAAATTTCGCGCTGGAATTTGTGGTGATCAAGGGCAAGGAAGTGGTTGTGACAGCGCAGGCGGAGGGCCAAATGGAGGCCATCAACCGTCAGCTCTCTGCTGCCACAATCAAGAACGTTGTTTCCTCAGCGCGAATTCAAGAAATCCCGGACGCTAACGCGGCAGAATCCGTAGCGCGCTTGCCTGGTGTTTCGGTACTGCGCAGCGGGGGCGAAGGGAGCAAAGTGGTCATTCGTGGGTTGGCACCCAAGTACAACAAAGTGACCATCGATGGCGTTACGTTGGCTGCCACATCGAGCGGGGACAGAAGCGATGACCTCAGCATGATTTCGCCCTACATGTTGGCGGGGATCGAACTGACCAAGGCTGTGTTACCGGACCAGGAAGCGGATGTCCTTGGCGGTACCGTGAATTTCACAATTAAGGAGGCCCCAAATAAGCCACGACTCGACGTGTTGGCCCAGCGTGGGTACAACTCGCAGAGACGGACACTTGACAATTTCAAGTACGTGCTGGGAGGCAGCCGACGGTTTTGGGGCAAGAGGTTGGGTGTGTTTGCGCAGGCCGATGTGGAGCAGCGCAACAACAGTTCCTACGAAATGAACGCCAGTTACACCATTAACAATCCCTCGCTTGAAGAGCCGAACATCGTGCAGATCACCAATCTGAAGTTGAAGGACATTGTTCGAATCGTGCGCCGTTACGGAGGGGTGTTGGTTACAGATTACCGTTACAGTTCAGGCCGGGTGAAGCTGAGCAGTTTTGGCAGCTGGATTTCGCGGGAGACGACGAATCGCGTGGAAACGTACAACGTCGACGGCGTCTCGCACGACTACGATCTCAACGATGCGGACAGCCAGATGGGCATTTTTACGTCCTCACTGAAGTGGGAGCACACTCTCGGTGCACTGCGCCTCGACGCTGGGGTGGCCAACACGGCAGCGAGAAATGAAGTGCCGGACAGACTGGTATTTTCGGCTTCAGAGACGGGTGCGTTCGAAATGAACCTCGATCCGACGGTTCCTCCCACCGAGATTCCGTCCTTTGCGAAGAACGATTTGCAATCGGCGTTCTTGAACGACGTTTCACGCTACCACTCTCTGACGCAAGAATCCGAGGCTTCCGCATATTTGAATCTGAAGTACGCGTTGCGAATCACGGAAGGCATCGGCGGCTACCTCAAGGTTGGTGGCAAAATCAAGCACAAGGAGCGCGAGTACGACACTGAGCGACGGCGTGTACCTGTGGATTGGGGTGGAAGGCAGAACGAACGCGACGCGATCCTGAAAGCGTTTCCCTGGATGCAAGAGGTTGTACCGCTGGGCTCCAAGCGGCTGCCGTACAGCCTCTTCAGGGACAAAGACTACCACCCAAACGATTTTCTCGGCGGCAACTACATCATTCACTCAATGCCGGATCTGGACCTGGCCTGGAAAGTAGCTCATGTGCTGGATGGAATGTACTTCTACGACTACCAGAGCTCCATTCGTGACGATTACAGTGGTCAGGAGGACTACAGGGCGGCGTACGCGATGCTGAAGCTAGATTTCGGGCAGAAATTCATGTTTTTGCCTGGGTTTCGCTACGAGTACAACCGAACGGAGTACACCGGCGTGCGGGGAAGCAGTGAAGCGATGAAGTGGAACGAAGGCTACGTTCACAAAGACACAACCACAGTCCGCACAAACGACTTCGTTCTACCGATGATTCATTTCCGCTTCAAGCCGACAAACTGGTTTGACGTGCGGCTGGCGTACACGAAGACCCTTTCTCGGCCAGATTACAACCGAATCCGGCCGTCGTGGGACATCGGCCTGAACGTGGTGAGCTGGAACAACCCATACCTCAAACCGGCCGTGTCCAAAAACTACGACCTGTACCTTTCGTTCTACGGCAACACCGTTGGGCTTTTTACTGCCGGTGCGTTTTCCAAGCGCATCAAAGACCTGATCTTTTACACAGGCCGCCGGGCCATCTTGGACCCCAAGGACTACGGTCTTCCCGAAGATGCTGCCGGGAAAATGATCGCCGGTTTCATGAATAATCCCCACGAAGTGAAGGTGTCCGGATTCGAACTGGAGTGGCAGACCCACTTTTGGTACCTTCCGGGCTTGCTGCGCGGTCTTGTCCTGAACCTAAACTACACGCGTAGCTACTCCGAAGCGCAGTACCCCCGGACGATTGTTAAGACACAGTACCTGACGCACGCGCCCTGGGTCCAGACGACAAACGTCGACACATTTTACACGAACCGGGTCATTTTGCAGCCGGACCACATTTTCAACGGCACTCTGGGTTACGACTACAAAGGGTTTTCGATTCGATTTTCGGTGCTTTACCAGTCCGATATTTTCAAGCGCAACAACTTCTACAGGGAGCTTCGAGGACACTCAGACGACTACTTGCGTTGGGATTTGTCCGTGAAGCAGAATCTTCCCTTCAAAGGAGCGAAGCTGTTGTTCAACATCAGCAACATGTTTGGTGCTGTGGAGCGCGACATTAACGAAGGCACGGGCTTCCCCATTCAGGAGCAGTACTACGGCATGACGGCGGACCTGGGCTTGCGCTACCAGTTCTGATGCTTGTGCTGCAAGGTGTGGACGGGAGGACAATGCCGACGGCGGAAACACCGCGGGCAAGAAGCACGGTGTGCCAGATCAGACCTGAGATCCGCGCAGTGGTGTCGTCTCAGCTGGCCCACTGGGAGACGCAACCGGGTCCGAAACCGGGAATTCTGAGGTGAGCTTGTTGGTCCAAGAAATCCTTTGACCGGAGGAGGGAGGTGGTACTTCAGAAGAAACGTCGTTCTCTGGCGGGAGTTGGCGAACCGAATCAGCGTAAGGAGGAAAGCACCATGAAGAAGGTACACGTCGTCTGGCTGGTTGTCCTGGCAGCAATGCTTGGAACTTGGGTTCAGGTTTTCGCCCAGGCACCCGACACCGTTCTTGTTCCGGACATGATCAACGGTGATCCGTACGGTGCCATCAACAAGTTCATCTTGGGCGACACAACGGCCACGGGTGAGCGGAACAATCCCAACCGGGTCTACATGCTGGAAGCTGGGAAAATGTACTTCCTCAGTGGTACCCTGCAGGCCCACTTCCCGTTGACCCTGATCGGTCAGGAGCCGGAGGAAGGGCAGAAACCGGCGATTGTCACGTCCGGTGTTAGTCCCTCTGGCGGCACTGTCGGACGGTTTTTCAAGTGCTTCGACGACGCTACGTTCAAGAATATCTACTTTCAGACCTGTCCACCTACCGGCAAAGGCGAGACGTTCCAGACCTTCCAGCTCATTGCGGACAGCGCCCGCTACGTGTTTGACAACTGCTGGGTCGAATGGGGTCGGTGGTTGACCATTCGCGTCGAAGGCAAGCACACAAAGGTGTACATCACCGACTGTTACTTTCGGAACCTGGAGAACAAAAAAGGAATCTACAACGGACGTGTGATCGACTTCCACAACAACCCGGTCGACACGTTGGTGATGATCAACAACACGGAATTCAACTGCAACAGTTTCTTCATGCAGATCCGAAACAACTACGTGAACTACGCTCGAATCGAACACAACACGATTGTGAACCTGTTCAAGTGGCCGATTCAGTGGTCGTGGATGACCAACGCCATCATTTCCAACAACATTTTCTACAACGTACACAGCTACGGGGAAGCCCCGTCCGATCTACCCGGTCAGGACTACGATGGCCTGGTGTTCGGCATCGTGAACGTGGACACCCTACCTCCGCACGACGCGGATTCGCTCGGCATCCAGGAAAAGGATCGCGTGATCATCGTCAACAACAACTGCTGGTATTTCAGCCAGGAGGTGAAGGACTACTGGGCGGCACACGCTGATTCGGTCATGCCTGAACCGTTCATGAACGAACGCACGCAGGCCATGTTCGACGCCGACGAGAGTTACCCGTACCTGGAAGAGAACAACACGATGAACATGGATCCACAGTTCAACAACGTCGGCGATCTCACGGCGTTTGTCGACTGGATGACCAAGAAACGCGCTGGCGA
This sequence comes from uncultured Cytophagia bacterium, assembly GCA_964644845.1. Lineage (GTDB taxonomy): Bacteria > Zhuqueibacterota > Zhuqueibacteria > Oleimicrobiales > Geothermoviventaceae > Geothermovivens. The sequence goes on from CAZXXS010000052.1 coordinate 38,617, forward strand.
GGCTACGGACTACTGGGGCTGGGATCCGGATGGCGATCGTTTCAACGTGCAGTGGCCGTTGCCGGAAGATTTGTCTTACCCAACAACCTCGCCGCTGTACACGGCCGCCGATGGAGGGTTCCCGGTAGGCGACCTGAACTGGTTCCCAGACAAAAAGTCCGAGTGGGAACAGTGGACCAAGACCAGTGTAGCCACCTCTTCGCACAAAGGTGTACCGACGGCTTTCCGGTTGGAGCAGAACTACCCGAACCCCTTCAACCCAACGACCACCATCCGCTACGCCTTGCCAAAGGCTACGGACGTGAAGCTGGTTGTTCTCAACAGTCTCGGTCAGCAGGTGAAGACTCTCGTGGCCAGGAAGCAAAACGCTGGTACGTATGCTGTTTCCTGGGATGGCACGAATGACCAGGGCGTGCAAGTGCCCACCGGCGTGTACTTCTACCGGCTTGCTGTGGGAGACCACGTGTTCGTACGAAAAATGCTGCTCCTGAAGTAGGTTGCTGTTGCGACCTGAGTTTCTCCTCCCCCTCCGGTCGCTGCGGCCGGAGGGGATTTTTACGGACCGTTGAGGCTGCGGTTCCTTGGTTCCACGCGAGGCGGGAGGTGCTGTTGTGAAAAGAAACCGTGCCGTCGTTGGTGTTTTGCTCGTTTGTGCCGCGATCCTGAGGATTCCCGCTGCCGGCGCTCAGGTGGATCCCTGGGAAATGGTAAGGCGCATGGGGCGGGGCATCAACCTTGGAAATACCCTCGACGCGCCTGAGGAAGGGCGCTGGGCCGACCCGGCTCGGGAGTTTTACTTCAGCGACTACCACGACGCTGGTTTTACGTGCGTTCGTATTCCCATTCGCTGGGATCACCACCTGGGAACTGAAGCGCCGTACACGATCGATCCCGCCTGGCTGGACCGGGTAGAGCAGGTGGTGGACTGGGGCCTGGCGCATGGTTTGGTGACCATCATCAACGCGCACCACGATGACTGGCTGTACGAGAATTTCCCCGCTCACCTGCCCCGGTTCGAAAGTTTGTGGCGTCAGGTGGCCGAGCGTTTTCAGAATAAGTCGGACAGTTTGCTCTTCGAGATCATCAACGAACCTTACTTCGATCTCAGCGAGGCCCAGGTCGACACCCTGAATGCTCGGATCCTGCGTGTCATCCGGCGAACAAATCCCCACCGGATTGTGATTCTCACGGGCGGTGGTGAGAATTCCTACCGGGCTGTGCTGCACCTGCATCCGCCCCAAGATCCGTACCTCATGGCCTACTTTCACTACTACCTTCCCTGGAAGTTCACCCATGACAAAATCGGAACGTGGGGATCGGTTCAAGACAAGCTGACTCTCCAGGGACATTTCGATCTTGTCCAGAACTGGTCTCTGCAGCACGGACTCCCGATTCTGCTGGGTGAGTTCGGTGTAAGTGTGGGTGCGGACCGAGCTTCGCTGCTGCGCTGGTACGACGCTGTGGCGAATGGAGCCATCCAGCGTGGATTCGCTTTCACCGTTTGGGACGCTGGCCCGCAGGCGAACAAGTTCACCTACTTTCGTCAGCCTGGTCTTTGGGACGAACCCCAGCTCAACGTTTTGACGGATCAACGGCCATTTACGGGGGGTCCCGTACCGGTGCCAGGGCGCCTGGAAGCTGAAGCCTTCGACACAGGTGGCCCGCGCGTGGCTTACAGCGACGAAGATTCGGTGAATGACTTCGGATTTTACCGACCGGACGAGGGAGTGGAAATCGACACAGTGGGCGGTGGTGGCTACGCTGTGGTGTTGAACGAAGCGGGGAACTGGACCGAGTACACATTTCGTGTAGACACGGCGGGCGTGTACACGGTCTCCGTTTGTGGGCGGACCGACGCGGGGGACGCAAGCGTGGTCTTGCGCTTTAACGGACACCGTTTCGCCGGACCGTTTGCCGGGATGCCCGCAGACCGCTTCGCTGTGGTTTCGGATTCCCTTTTCCTTTCGAAAGGTGTCCACGTTGTTCGGCTTTTGAGCGAAACGGGTCGGATTCGGGTGGACTGGCTGGAATTCCGCTTGCACCGTGCAGCTAAGGCCAACCTACTCCGCAACGGAGGTTTTGAACTTGGTCTGGAAGGCTGGGAGGTGAAACAGTGCACCGCAGCGCCTGTGGACACGCCTGTGCACTCCGGTGAGCGCGCTCTGTTGTTGAGCAATCGGCAAAAAGAATGGGCCGGTGTGTATCAGAACATCCACCAGGTGCTGGTAGACAACGGCCCAGGGTACTACGTGGCTGCTGGGTGGCTGCGGGCAGCTGCGGATACTGGCTGGGCAAGGGTTAAGATTCGGCTTACGTACGGAGGGCAACAGCACCACATCGGCGTGCCCGTACCGGTGGACACAGTGCACTGGACGTTTGCCAGGGACACGTTGCTTCTCACTTGGGATGGCACGTTGGCTGACGCCAATTTTTTCGTGCAGGGTGCTAAGGGATTTGTGGGGGATCTTCTGGCAGACGACGTGCAGCTTACCTTTGTGGGACCGGCTGCAGCTGTGGCTGCCAGCTCCCTTGCTGTTCGTCAACCGGAAACGTGGGCGTTGGCCAATAATCCCAATCCATTCAATGCCTCCACGTGGATTACGTACCACACGCCCGTGTCTGCCAGAATCAGGCTGCGCGTGTTCGATTTGCGTGGGGCTGAGGTGAATCGTCTTGTGGACACCGTTCTGCCAGCCGGTGTTCACCGGCAGGTTTGGGATGGGAAGGACGAGGCTGGGACGCCTCTGCCCTCGGGGTGCTACCTGGTCGTTCTGCAGGCCCCAGGAGTGCGCAAGGTTCACAAAATGCTGCTGTTACGGTGATTGAAGCTGCGTGGGAACGCACCTTGCCCCTGGGAAAAAAGCGGGAGGCGCCGCAAGTCGTTGTGAGGGCTGCGGAGGGCAGGGGACAGACGTTGCCAGCTGTGCGAAGGAACGCGACCCGGAAGAGCTGGACAGCCCACGAGAGCAGGGTCTGACCGCAGGGGGCATGGTGAAACCCCAAAACCACTTTGAACCGTAGGTAACTGCGTTGTGAGCTCAGGGAGAGAAAAAACGGATCGATCCCGGCGGCTGAGAGACTGCATTTTTGCAAGTGGAGAAACGAAGCGGGTGATCCCATGTTGAAACTTCTGCTTGCTCTGTTGTTCGTCTTGTTTACCCAGGTACGGCTTTGGGCAGTCACAGGAGTAAAGCCTGTCAACGTGCTGATGATCGCTGTGGACGATTTGAAACCCACTTTGGGTTGTTACGGCGACACGCTGGTGTTCTCGCCCAACATCGACTCACTTGCCAGCCGAGGTACGGTGTTTTTCAACAATTACTGCCAGCAGGCGGTGTGTGCCCCCTCGCGGGCAAGTTTGCTCACCGGTCTGCGTCCGGACCGTACTGGTGTGTGGGATCTGCGCGCTCACGCCGGGTTGCGCGACCGGATTCCCGACATCGTTACATTGCCGCAGTACTTTCGGGAGCACGGCTACGAAACAGCGGCTGTGGGCAAGGTGTTCGATCCGCGTTCTGTGGACACCCAACACGACGCTGCATCCTGGTCGCTGCCCTACCGCCCGGCACGTGGGAGCCGGTGGCTTCGGGCTACCGAGAAGGTGTCCACAGAAATCGACGACGCTCCCGACAGCGCCTTCATCGATGGGCACATCCTTGCGGACGGCCTCGACCTGCTGAATCAGCTTGCCGATGGCGACAAACCGTTCTTCCTGGCCGTCGGCTTCAAAAAACCCCACTTGCCCTTTGTAGCTCCAAAGGTGGACTGGGATCGGTACCCACGGGCGCTCATTCCCCTGGCACCGTTTCAGGAACACGCCGCGAATGCTCCGGAGTGGGCTTTTCAGCCCGGGTGGGAGTTACGCCACTACGTGGACATTCCCAAGGAAGGGCGGATCCCAGACGACAAGCAACGGGAGCTCATCAACGGCTACTACGCTTGCGTGAGTCACGTGGACCGACTCGTTGGCCGACTGTTGAGGCGGCTGGATGAACTCGGACTGGCAGAAAACACGGTGGTCGTTCTGTGGGGCGACCACGGTTGGCACCTGGGTGATCACTTGATGTGGTGTAAACACACGAATTTTGAGCAAGCTACCCGAGCACCGCTGATCATCGCAGCACCAGGCTTTCCCAAAGGGCAAGTAGCCCACACACTGAGCGAATTTGTGGACATTTTTCCGACGTTGTGCGAACTGGCGAATCTGCCGGTGCCTGGCAATCTGGACGGTGTGAGTTTGGTGCCTGCTCTGCAGGACCCCAGGACGGAGGTGAAGGAGTACGCAATCAGCCAGTACCACCGCAACGCAAAGGGCGTCAAGGTCGAGGGTTACGCCATCCGGACCAAGCGGTACCGCTACGTGGAGTGGCTCAGGCAAGAGATCCGCCTGACGCAGAAGTACGACACCACCAGCGTGGTTGCGAACGAACTTTACGACTACCAAACGGATCCGCTGGAAACCGTGAGCCTGGCTCCTCTGCCCGAGTACCGGGATCTGGTAACACACTTCCGCCAGATTCTCAGGAACTACTTCGCCGAGATGAAAAAGAAAGCCGACAACGACCTTCCACCAGCTCAGGGAAGCAATTTGCTCCAGAACCCGGGCTTCGAACTCGGTTCTGCCAGCTGGCAGGCCAAAAGCAGTGTGCTGGCGACAGTGGAAAGTCCAGTGCACACGGGCCAGTACGCCCTGCGGGTAACCGGACGCACAAAGGACTGGGCCGGCGCTTACCAGGACGTGACCGGGACACTGCGTGCCCACGGTCCTGGGGTGTACGCTCTGGCGGGTTTTTTTCGTTCTCTCACGGACTCCACCGTACAGGCCAGGCTTAAGGTGCGCCTCACGGCGGACAACCAGGTTCAACACCTCGGGGTCACCGGCCCAATGGACTCGACGGGGTGGCACCCTGTTGCAGACACACTGCAGCTCCTTTGGCAGGGTGAGTTGCAGGAGGCCCTGTTCCTGGTGCAAACAGCTGGCGGTTTCACGGGCGACTTCTTTGTCGACGACTTGAGCCTGGTACCTGTGTCACAGACTGCCGTGCGTCAACGGCACGGCAGTCGGGGCAGTGTTCTCGGCAACCACGAGCTGCTGAGTTTCCCGAATCCTTTCAACCAGGAGACCACGATTTATTTTCGGCTCGACGAGCTGGGGCCGGTGAAGCTGGGCGTTTTCGACTTGACTGGTCGCGAGGTTCGCCGGTTGATTGACGGATCCGTTCAGCCCGGTGAGCACCGGACGGTGTGGGACGGAAGGGACGACGCACGGGCGCCAGTCACATCCGGCTGCTACTTTGCTGTGCTCCGAACGGGGAACGTGCGGCAAGTGCGCAAGATGCTGTTGTTGCGGTGAGTCGTGTCGGAAACGGTTTGCACCGCTGGAGGGGTTGCTTCGCGCCGGAAGACCAGGAGCGGTGGCGTGTCGAGTGTCGCTTGCGAACCTTAACAGACGAGTGAAAGGATGCGTGGAAAACGGCTCATTCTCGTTGCCTTCTTGACGTTCTCGGTGCAGGGTTCCCTGTGGGCTGCAGATCGCCCTGCCTACCTGAACCCAAATCTACCGATCCAAGAGCGCGTAAACGATTTGCTGGCCAGGATGACGCTGGAAGAGAAGGTGGGCCAGATGTGCCAGTACGTGGGATTGCAGCACCAGCGCGAAGTGGCCAGGAGAAAATTCGGCGAACACGCCGACTTAGACGACGCCCACGGTTTCTACCCGGACCTGAGTCCCAGGGACGTGGAGCAACTCGTCGTACAGGGCCGCATCGGCTCGTTTTTGCACGTGGTGACGGCCGAGGAGGCCAACGGCCTCCAGAAGCTGGCGCTGAAGAGCCGGCTTAAGGTCCCACTCTTGATCGGCATCGATGCGATTCACGGCAACGGTCTCGTGCGGGGTGCCACAATCTACCCGACACCGCTCACGCTGGCTTCTACGTGGAGGCCTGATCTCGTCGAGGCGGTAGGGCGTCAGACCGCGGTGGAGATGCGGGCTTGTGGCATGCACTGGAGCTTCACACCCAACGTGGATGTGGCACGGGATCCCCGCTGGGGTCGAGTGGGCGAAACATTTGGGGAGGATCCCTACCTCGTGTCCAGAATGGGCGCGGCCATGGTGCGAGGCCTGCAACAGGGTGACGGTACGCCGCTTGGCCGCGTGATTGCCTGTGCCAAACATCTGGTGGGCGGTGGTGAACCCATTAACGGCCTCAACGCTGCACCCACGGACATTTCTCGCCGCACGTTGTTTGAGGTTTTCTTGCCGCCTTTCGAGGCTGCTGTGGACGCTGGCGCCTACACCGTAATGGCTGCACACAACGAAATCGAGGGAGAGCCGTGCCACGGAAGCCACTACCTGCTCACCGAAATCTTGCGCGGCAGGATGGGTTTTCAAGGTTTTGTGGTCAGCGACTGGATGGACATTGAGCGGCTCTACTCGCTACACCACGTCGTTCGCAGCAAGGAACAAGCCTGCGAGCGCGCTGTTCTCGCCGGGATCGACATGCACATGCACGGTCCCGGGTTTCTGGAAGCTGTGGTGTCGGCAGTGCGCGAAGGCCGCATTCCCGAGACGCGGGTCGACGAGGCGGTGCGGGCGATTCTGCGACCCAAGTTCCAGCTGGGTCTGTTTGAAAAGCCTTTTGTTGACCTGAAAGCGATCCCCAAACGGGTTTACACGAGCGAGCACAGGGATCTGGCCCTCAAGTGTGCACGGGAAGGAATCGTCCTCTTGAAAAATGATGGGTTGCTTCCCTTGCAAAAGAAGGGACCACTCGAAGTGTTCGTCACGGGGCCAAATGCCAACAACCACACCATCTTGGGCGACTGGACACTACCCCAACCAGAAGACCGCGTAACGACAATCCTGGAAGGACTGCGCCAGGTTGCTGATGCCGGGACTAAGGTGACGTACTTCGATTCTGGCCAGGACATTTTCCACATCGAGACGAGCAAAATCGACAGCGCCGGCAAACTCGCTCGCCAGGCGGACGTGAACGTGGTGGTTGTGGGCAGTAACTCTCTTCGCTTCCTTACGGACCGGAAAACCAGCGGTGAAAACGTAGATCGCGCTCACATCAATCTGGCTGGCCGCCAACTTGAGTTGATTCAGGCTGTGCAAGCGTCGGGAAAGCCGCTGATTGTGGTGTTCGTGAACAGTCGCCCCCTGGGGGAACCCTGGGTTGCCGAGCACGCTAACGCGATTCTCGAAGCGTGGGAGCCTGGAAGCTTGGGCGGCTTGGCAGTGGCTGAGGTGATTTTTGGGCTGGTAAACCCGTCCGGGAAGTTGCCGATCACGATTCCCCGCACTGAGGGACAAGTTCAGATGGTCTACAACTACAAGCCGTCCGCGTACGCACATCGCTACCGTGACGAAAAGATCACACCGCTGTATCCCTTCGGGTTTGGGTTGAGCTACACCAGTTTCAGGATTTCTGGACTTCAGCTGAGCACGCGACGACTGAAAATTGGAAAGCCCCTGAGTGTTTCAGTGAGTGTGCGCAACACGGGCAAAGCGGCCGGAGCCGAGGTGGTTCAGCTCTACGTGCGCGACGAGGTGTGCACGTACACGCGGCCCGTTGAGGAGTTGAAGGCTTTTCAAAAGGTGTTCTTGCAGCCCGGCGAGGCCAAGACTGTGACCCTGACGCTAAACACTCAGGATTTGGGCTACTTCGATCGCGACGCCCACTACATCGTTGAGCCTGGATGGTTTACGGTGATGGTCGGCAACAGCTCGCGAGATCCCCACATGCTTACGGCGCGATTTGAACTGGTGGAGTAGAACCCGAGTGACCTGGTGGTGGGGTACGCATCGGTCTGTTGGGTGGGCTTGGAAGCTCGCTGTTCCAGGTCCAGGCCGGAGTAGCAACCCGGCGCCTCGTGAAGACAGGGAATGCACCGTTTTGTGGGTCACGAGAATCTGCGCAAGAGTCGGCGTGGGGTTGTGCGTGTGTTTCGGGGGCGGACGGTGGCCGGGCGCGAGCCGAGTAGGCCCGGGAATGCTTTTTTGCGGACATTTGGTCCCTTCTGTAGGGCTGCGGTGTGTTGGACTGGCGACTGCAGCAGTTTTCGCGAACACTCAGTTCAGTTCGAATGGAGGCAACATGAAAAAGAACGGAATGCACCGGAGAGAGTTTTTGCGCCAAGCGGTTGGAGGCGCGGCGGCTTTGTCCGCGTTGCCACTTTTGCCGGGGAAAACGGGCACTGCAGGCGATCGAAAACTGCGGCTTGCGGCCAAATCCGGCTCCGGGAAGAAACGCAACGTCATTTTCATCCTGAGCGACGACCATCGCTTCGACTTCATGAGCTTCATGGGCAACCCGCCGTTTCTGAAAACGCCCAACATGGACAGGATGGCTCATCAAGGTGCTCACCTTCAAAATGCTTTTGTCACCACTTCCTTGTGTTCCCCAAGTCGGGCGACCATTCTCACGGGGATGTACGCGCACAAACACAAGGTAGTCGACAACCAGTCGCCTGTGCAGGAAGAGCTGATCTATTTTCCGCAGTACTTGCAGCAGGCTGGCTACGAGACGGCCTTCATGGGCAAATGGCACATGGGCGAGAAGAAGGGCAACGACATGCCCCGAAAGGGCTTCGACAAATGGGTTAGCTTCAAAGGGCAGGGCGAGTACTTCGACCCTCAGCTTAACGTTGACGGCAAGCGCATCCGGGTCAAAGGGTACATCACGGACATTTTGACTGAATACGCTTTGGACTGGTTGAAGCGGGACCGAAACAAACCGTTCTTCCTGTACTTGTCGCACAAGGCGGTTCACGCCATGTTCAAACCCTCGCCCAAATACCGGGGTAAGTACGAGAACGAGCCGGTACCGCACCCGCCGAGTATGGCCGACACGCCCGAGAACTACGAGGGTAAACCGCTTTGGGTGCGCCTGCAACGTCACAGCTGGCACGGCGTCGACTACATGTACTACAACCAGATCGACTTCGATACCTACGTTCGTCGCTACTGCGAAACATTGCTGAGCCTGGATGACAGCATCGGGCGCATTCTGGATTTTCTGGAGGAATCGGGCTTAGCGGACGACACTGTGGTCCTGTACATGGGCGACAACGGGCTGATGATGGGCGAACACGGTTTGATTGACAAACGGCAAATGTACGAGGAGTCGATTCGCGTGCCTTTACTGGCCTACGCCCCGGGGCTCATCGAACCCGGGACCAAAGTCTCCCAGATGGTTTTGAACATCGACATTGCGCCGACAATCCTGGATCTGGCGGGACTGGAAGCTCCGGACTACATGGATGGCACATCGTTTTTACCCTTGCTCAAAGGACAGCAAAGTCCCTGGCGGGATCGGTTTTACTACGAGTACTACTGGGAACGCGCTTTCCCGATGACCCCCACGGTCTTCGGCGTGCGTACAAACCGTTTCAAATACATGTACTACTGGGGTGTGTGGGACACGGAGGAACTGTACGACATCCAGAACGACCCTCACGAGATGCACAACCTGATCGACGACCCGAACTACAAAGACGTTGTGGCCCAGTTGAACAACGATTTGTTCACCTGGCTGGAACAATCGGGTGGAGACGCAATTCCGGTGAAACGGAAGGGCGAATTCATCCGAGACGCTCGCAATTGCAGGGTAGGTTGCCGGTAGCTGTGGGCCTGCAAGAGCGCTTCCAGGCTGGTGCTTTGCTAAACGTTGGTTTTGGGAACTCCCGTTGCCTGGTGGAGCAAGGGAGGGCGCCACGGCAACTTACCAATGCTGGTGGAGACTACTTCCCGACGCGTTGTGGACTGGACAAGTGGAGCCACTTCAACCGTAGACGCAGCGCTGCAGATTTCGCACAGCACCGGGTTTGGGCCCGAGGCAGCATACGTGAGGCGAGCCGGACCCGGGATCCTCGGACCCGCTGAGCGCGTACCTGATTCAGCAAGTTCGGATTCGATTGGAGAGGCGTTCGGGGTCTGAACGTCAGCACGATCCCTGTGGTCTGAGCACCGGGACCCCGTCTCCATTCCTTGCTCCGCACCGCAGCAGCGGGCCCCCGTCGCGAAGGCAAAGCCGCCCTCAGGTGTGGTGGGTTCCCGTGGAGAAATGGGGATCGTTTTGGCGGGCTCTCCATGTGTTTGCGTCCCAGGGAGGGGCGGCTTTTGCACGCTCAACGATGTCAATTCCTCGCTGCACTGATCCACCAGTTCTCGTGAAAATCTCACTACTTGCAGGACGACCAGGGCCGGGAATCCAATTCACAGACGCGGGTGTCTGTCAGGAGTCTCAAGGCAAAGCAAAAGAGGTAGGCCATGAGCGAACCTTTGAGTCGGCGGGATTTTTTGAGGCAAGCTTCGCTTGGGCTTGCCGCTGGAGCCCTGACCGCAATGCCGTGGGCCGAGGCTCTGGCGAACAGCCGGGGCCAACGCCCCAACATCCTCTGGATCGTCAGCGAGGACAACGACCCGTTCCTCGGGTGCTACGGCGATCCGAACGCCACAACGCCGAACATCGACCGGCTCGCGCGCGAGGGCGTGGTGTACGAAAACGTTGTCTCCAATGCGCCTGTGTGCGCTCCGGCGCGCTTTTCGATCATCACCGGGACCTACGCCCCACGGATGGGCACCATGCACATGCGCAGCCAGTTCCGAATCCCGGAAGAGTTCCGCTTCTTCCCCCAGTACCTGCGCGCAGCCGGATACTACTGCACCAACAACGCCAAAGAGGACTACAACACACCGAAGCCGGAAGGCGTCTGGGACGAATCCAGTCACAAGGCCCACTACAAGAATCGGAAGCCGGGGCAGCCCTTCTTCGCCGTGTTCAACATTGCCCTGAGCCACGAGCACATGATCCACTTCCACGAGCTGAAGGATCCTGAACTACTGGAGCACAAGCCTGAGGACATGATCCTGCCGCCCTACCATCCGGATCTTCCGGAGATCCGCCTGTGCTGGGCCAACTACTACGACGCTGTCACCGCGATGGACCGGCGCGTGGGCGAGCTGCTGCGAGAGCTGGAAGAAGCCGGTCTCGCCGACGACACCATCGTCTTCTACTACTCGGACAACGGGGGCGTGTTGCCCCGAAGCAAGCGCTTCCTGTACGAATCCGGGACCCACGTTCCGATGATTGTACGGTTCCCGAAAAAGTACCAGCACCTGGCTCCGGCCCCGCCCGGCAGTCGCGTGAAAGAGCTGGTGCAGTTCGTGGACCTGGCACCGACCGTGCTCAGTTTGGCCGGTCTCCGCAAACCTCCGCAGATGCAGGGTCGCGCCTTCCTCGGACCCTACCGCGAGCCCGAGCCCGAATTCGTTTTCTGCTACCGCGACCGGATGGACGAGCGCTACGACCTGATGCGCTCCGTCCGCGACCGTCAGTTCCTGTACATTCGCAACTACTACCCGCACCTGATCTACGGGCAGCACATCTGGTATCTGTGGCGTTCGCCCGCCACGCGAGCCTGGGAGCGAGCCTACCGCGAGGGCCGGTGCAACGCGGTGCAGAGCCGCTTCTGGGAGCCCAAACCCACCGAGGAGCTGTACGACGTGCAGGCGGATCCCCACAACGTGCGCAATCTGGCGAATGACCCCAAGTACGCGCCAGTCCTGAAGCGGATGCGCCAAGCTCTGCGCAGCTGGGTTCGGGAGAACCGGGACGCCGGCTTTCTCCCCGAAGGCTGGATGCAGGACCAGAGCCGAAATGGCACGGTGTACCAGCTTACCCACAGTCCGGATTTTCCGGCGGAGGAAGTCATCGAGACGGCGGAACTGGCTTCGGAGCGGAGGGCGGAGAACCTGTCGACGCTGGTGGCCCGCCTGAGTCATCCCCACCCAGCCGTCCGCTATTGGGCGGCCACAGGCTGCAGCATCCTTGGCGAGAAGGCTGGCCAAGCAACCTCTGCCCTGCACAAGCTCCTCCAGGATCCGGTGGCGGACGTCCGAATCGCTGCCGCCGATGCGCTCGTACGCCTGGGCGACTCGCGCCAAGCCCTGCAAGTTCTGGTGCACGAGATGTCCAGCAAGAATCCGCGCGTGCAACTACGCGCGATCAACGCCCTGGACGCGCTCGGCGAACGTGCCAGACCAGCGCTCAAGCAGATCATGGCCTTTCGCAATTGGCGCGCAGCCACAGACGGCTACATCCACCGGGCCTTCTACCACGTTGTGGAACAGCTGAAACCGGGGTGGGGAGATTACCTGGTGTGGTAGCGACCGGGCAGGGCGAAGCCGAAAGTTGGCCGCGCTTCCGGCAGCAAGCGGTGCTGCCTAACAGAGAGCTCTTGGGTAGCGCGGAATTGAAAAGAAACAGCCCCTGCAGGTCCGGACTGCCGCCGACCTGAAGAAAGGGTGACGAAATCGCCGCGACAGGCACGGGCGTCTGAGCGGAAACGGTGTGGCATAGCTGGGCTAATCTTTGACGAGCAACAGAGGGATGCTTTTCGCAACCGTGGCGTTTCGCACCAGGTCGGTAACCGCCACCTTCAATTTCAGGCGACCGGTCGGGAAACGGCTGGCATCCAGAGCAGTGTACACAGGGTAGTCGGACGACGGCGGGTCGAATTCGTTAGTGACACTGACTGAGCCCAACTTCGGGCCAAACAAGCCCAGAAAGCCCGTGCGGGTTGGCTTTCCGGGAATCAGAGTGTAGGTCACGCGGCAGTGGGCCACACCGGATTTGTCCCGCCTGAGGCCGTAAATCTCGAAGTAGACGAAGATGGGCTGCTTGCGGCGGAATGAACGGGTGGGGTTCGGTGCGATCACCACTCCGTGACGACGAAATCGCCCCGGCACTACAGGGATCGCAGGATCGATGTTCACCGCCACGGTGAGATCGCTCATGGCCAGGCGTCCGGGCTCGTACACGCGGAGGGTGTCCCGGTAGCGCCAGCTCCCCATTCGTTTGCGGGCTTCGTCGCGGATGTAGAAGGTCAAATTGTAGATGCCACCGGGGAGCTGCAGCATTTGCGCGTCAGCAGCAAGAGCGCGATTCATTCTTGGAGGCCGCTCCAAAGTGAAGAAACGTACCCTCCGTGCTCGCTCCGTCCAGAGCGTGTCGAAGAGAGCGAGTCCACTTTCGAAGTTTCGGCGCAGTCCCACACGGTCCCGTTTGCTGAAGGCGTCCTTGAACGCCAACCCGTAGTAGAAGTTCAGCTGCACAGAGTCACCTCGTCCACGCATCGTGGCCCAGTAAAAGCTGGCCGGAAGAAGCTCCACGGTGTCGGGGAAAACCATCCTTTCCTGTGTCAGCAGCTGGCGCCTGCCCTTGCGTAATTCCTGATCGATCTCATTGGCCAGAGCCAGCTGTTCCACCTGGGAACGGGCTGCAACGTAGCTGTGGTACCGCACGTCCCAGGTCTCCAGGTTCATGTCCCAAACGACTTCGGGCGGGGGCAATACCGTGATCCGCCAGTCTGTGGGTGAACTGTCTTCGGCGTTGGCGAAGTGCACAATGACCTGTGGCTGGTTGACCGTTTTTTTGTAGATCCAGCTCTCGTAGGTCGGGTAGCCGGGGTGCGAGAACACCGCCTTGTCGTCCGGTTCCCCCCAGCGAATGTACACCAGACCTTTCTCGTTGAATTCTTCGTTCAAGGCAAAAACCTTGGGTGTCCCGCGCCACTCAAGATCGAGCTGGTGGAAGGGCCGGTGTGGCTCGTCCTGACGGTACCAGCGCTCTGCGAAAATCAAACGGTGGTAGTGCTCCGCCAATCGCGGATTGTCCCGCGAAGCGGGGAAGGGATCGCGTTTTTTCCAAATTTGGGTAAAGAACAACCGCTTTTGGGCAACAAAGGCCAGGTTGCGGTAACGCTCGTACTCCTCATCGGTCAAGATGTATTTCACATCGTTAAAGGCGAGCCCCGCGTCGACGTTGTCCCTGATGTGGCGAATGGCCTGCCAGTAGTTCCACTCGCCCACGTCGTTTTGGCCTTTCTCAAAGGCGATTCGCGCCAGATGCAGGTACACGGCTGTTTTGGAAACACCACGGTTGTTCTCGAGCAAGCGGTCGAAAATGGCTTTGGCTGAATCGAGGTGTCCCAGACGTCGTAGCTTTTCCGCTTTGAAGAACGACCCGAGGGCACCGTAGCTTGAATCGAGCTCGGCGAACACGGTTGTACTGTCATTGTTCTCGACGAAAAGGTCGTAAAACCGGTAGAGCTTAAGCCGTGGTTCGACGAGATTCGGTTTCAGGCGTAACTGTTTGCGTGTGAGGTCGATCGCCTTGAGGTAGTGCGTGCGGTAACGTTCGAGGAGAGCGTACTGGTACCAGACGTCGGCGTAGAGCGAGTCCTGCTGAATGACTTTTTTGAAGTGTTTTTCGGAGGACCGGAAATCCAGCAGCCGGAGCACAAGGCCTTTGAATTTTCCAGATTCCCGTTTGTGAATGCCCAGGTAGTAGTGGGCTTCGAGGTCGTTGGGCCTGCGTTTGACGACTTTGCCGAACCAGTCCGCGGCTTTGTTCCACTGACGCCGACGGGCTGCGATGCGACCCAGCCCTCGCCACGCCTCCACAACCTGTGAGTCTTGCTTGAGGATGCGGAGGTAGGCCTTTTCGGCTGCGTTCAAATTACCCGCTTTGAGCCACAACTGAGCAGCACGCAACAGGTCTTGATTCTGGCGTGTTGTCTCCTGCTGCTGAGCCCAACCGCTGCTTATGACCCACGCAAGGAGAACCAACGTTAGAGCCAGTGCCACGCGCTGCCAACGAGGCCTGATCACTTTATCCTCCCTCCTCCTGGCGACCAGCATGTTGCGCTGCCGTGAGCCAGGAATCGGTTGCAGCGAGTTGCTTTCGGCCTGTGGCTAAGCTACAACCCTTTGCTCCAAGATACAAGGACTTCTTTGTTCCCTACGTTTTTCATCCGCCGGAGGGCGGGTGTTCGGGTTCCGTTTGTGTTTACTTCGTTCGTCGAGTCTGCGTGCGCTGTCTCTGCACACGTCTCAATCCGCGCACCCGCTGAACTAACGAACAGGCATGTTTCGCGTTCCCGTGGACGCCGATTCAATCGGGGAGGTTTTGGGGGACACCGCATTGCCCAGCTAATGCGGGCGGAAACCGGTTCTCACCTGAATTGGCTCGGGATTTCCAGGCCGCGGTCGCAGCGCGGATCGATCCTCAAGCTCCGGCCCCGGGCTGGAAACGATTGGACCAGCAAGAGCCAAGCAGCCCCGAGGTGTCCGTCAGTGCCCACGGGGAGAAGGGGGAATCCCTGCTTCCTTCCTCACTTGATTTTCAGACCAAAAGGTGCTAAGTTGCGCTTGCGTTACGCGGCTCATGGCGTTCTGGTGGCAGGGCTGCGATCAGCGAGGAGGGAGGTAGATTCACCTTGGGTCTTGGACTAAGCAGTGAAAACGCTGAAAACAGGGCTTCGCTTGGGAACGGTGAGACCAAAATTCCGGTCCGCGGCGAGGAAGCGCTGGCGCGGGCCGTGCTGGAAGTTGGAGCGACTTTTGCGACCGGGTATCCGGGTTCTCCGGGACCGGGGGTGCTCGAACACATCGGCCGCCTGAGTTGGGCTACCGACGTCGAGGCGCGCTGGGCGCCCAGCCCACGCTCGGCGTTTGAATGGGCCAGAGGCGCTTCCCTGGCGGGGCGACTGGCTGTAGTGTGTTTGAGTGGTCAAGCGTTCGCCAGTGTTTACCCGTCTCTGGTTGCAGCGGCCAGAACGGGCGTTGGGCGGGGGTTGCTTGTGATTGTAGGCGACGATCCTGGTGCGTGGGATTCTTTTGCGGAGTTGGACAGCCGTGTCCTGGCTGCCGCTGCGGAGGTTCCAGTTTTCGAACCGGCCAGCATTCCTGAAGCAGCGACCATGGTGGGCGAGGGCTACGGCATTTCCCGCTCCTACGACGTCCCGGTGGTCATCCGAATCACCACTGGTTTTGCTGAAGAAGAAGGGACGTTGGCCGAGGGAGCGGCCCTTCTGCCCGGTGGCGCGCCGGGGGGACCAGTGGATTCCCTCGAGGGCGACCGCCTGTCACTGCCACTGTCTGCTACCCTGAATCACGAACGTCTTCATGCCCGCCTGGATCACCTGCGCCATGCTTCCCGCTTCAGCCGATTTGTGGAGACATTAGGGGAGGGCAAACGGGGGATCGTCGCTGTGGGGCACGCTTTCACTAAACTTACCCAGGTGCTTGGCTCTGTTCCAGTGGAGCCGCTGCGCATTCTGCGAGTAGGTCAGGTGTACCCCCCACCGGACTACCAGCTCCTGGAATTTGCCCTGGCTTCGGAAGCGGTGCTGGTTCTGGAAGAAGGCGAACCTTTCGTCGAGCAAAGTCTACGCACACTTCTTTCGGAGCACATTCAAAAACCGAAGGTGTACGGCAAACTCTTCGGTCCCGTCGCTCGGGAAGGCGAACTGCAGCGCTGGCACGTTGAGGAAGTTTTGAGAGGGTTTGAGCCGAAGCTGGATCTGGAGCGCCCGTTTTTCCCGCTGGCAGAGAAACGCGACCGCCCCAGTACAGCACCGGTGTGCCTGGGTTGCTCGCTGGCCGATGTCTTCTCGGCTTTCAGGGACGTTCTGAATGAAGTCGACCTGCCAGTTGATCCCCTGGTTGTCGGCGACCACGGGTGCGCCCTGCATTTCGCACATCGCCCCTGGCGTGCGGTGGACGTGTTGCCTGCGCCCGGGAGCGCTTTGAGCCTGGCGATGGGCATGCTCGCTGCCAGGCCTGAGCGCCGTGTGGTTGTGGTGACGGGCGATTACAGTTTTGCGGACACGAGCATGGCGGACCTGCTCGAAGCCAGCGCCCGGAATTTGCCGCTCACGATTGTACTGCTGGACAACGGTGTGAGCGGCTACACGGGAGGCCAGCCGCGTTCAGCAATGGAGCAAGTCTCCATCGAAGACCTGGTCGGCACTGCGAAACCCACCATTCTGCGGGTTGTGAACGAGGGCGACACCGAGCGTTTTCGTGCGGCGCTGGAAGAGGCCCTGCTTTCCGACGGGCTGGCGGTCTTGGTTGTGAAGGTTCACTGCTTGCTGGCGGATCTCGAGGAGGAGTGACGTCGGGCAGGATGCACGGACGAGACGCTGCCGAATTCTGTTATGAAGCAAAAATATGGGGACTACAAATGAAATATTTACCAAGGAAAGATAAGTTTTATGCTTTTGTGATTTGGAGTGCTCCAACAATAATAATCCTATTTCTAATCTTTTCTTTCTCTGTAACAACTTTGATTATTTTCCTTTTGAGTTTTTTGCTCTCTTTTTGGCTCTGGAATGGTACAAGTTATAAAATCGAGAAAGGTGAGCTTTTCATTAAATGCTGGGTCTTTGAGAGAAAGGTAAATATTAAAGATATTCTAAGGGTGAAAAAAACAAGAAATTTCCTGGCGTCATATGCTATGGCATTAGATAGATTAGAGATCACTGAAAAAAATAAAAGCAAATATTACGTATCTCCGAATAGTTTTGAAACGTTTATTGCAGAACTGAAGAAATATAATTCAGATATCATCATAAGTTGATGCCTTATAACAAATCGCTCCAGCGGACCGACAATCCGCCGGCGCTTCGATTGGCGTCTTGTCGGCCGCTGAGCTTTGTCGTTACCCAGACTGCAAGGCGACAGAGAAAAATGGCACTTGATCGAAAACTTGAGAAGCAGTTGCGCAAGATTGTGGGCAAACGCAACGTGCTTACGTTGCCCGAGCAACTGTCTGTTTACGGGTACGACGCCAGCCTCGACCGCGGCCAGCCGGACGTCGTTGTGCTCGTCGAGTCGACAGAGCAGGTGGCCCAAGTTGTGCGTCTGGCCACTGCCAACAGCGTCCCGTACGTGGCACGGGGTTCCGGTACGTCGCTGAGCGGCGGCCCCGTTCCTGCGCGAGGCGGCATTGTGCTCGAGATGTCACGAATGGCCCGTGTGGAGCAAATTGATCCCCGTGACCGGAGCGCGGTGGTGGGCGCCGGGATTTACAACCTGAAAATCGCCGAGGCTCTGAAACCCTACGGCTTCACCTACGCACCCGATCCGGCTAGCCAGAAGGTGTCGACCATCGGTGGGAACGTGGCGGAGAACGCAGGGGGACCGCACTGCCTCAAGTACGGTGTGACAAGCCACCACGTGCTCGGCGTGGAGGTTGTGTGGCCGGATGGCACCGTGGAATGGCTTGGTCAGGACGGCGAGGAGACCGGGTACGACCTGCTCGGCCTTTTGATCGGTTCAGAAGGTACCCTCGGGGTTGTTACCCGGGTCAAGGTGAAAATCGTACCGCTTCCCGAAGCCGTGAAGACCATGCTGGCTGTGTTTGACTCGCTTACCGACGCAGCCGACGCGGTGTCGGACATCATCGGCGAGGGCATCTTGCCAGCTACGCTGGAGATGATGGACCGGACAACCATCCAGGTTGTGGAAGACAGCATGGCTGTGGGCTACCCGCGCGACGCGGAAGCCGTCTTGGTGATCGAAGTCGATGGGCCCGCGGCTGGAATTCAGGTGGAAGCCAACGCCGTCGCCGAGATTTGCAGACGCCACCGTGTGCGTGAGTTGCGGGTGGCTAAAGACGACGCTGAACGAGATCGTCTGTGGGCCGGTCGGCGCGGAGCTTACGGAGCGATGACGCGCATCCAGCCTTCGACGATGGTGGCTGACGGTACCGTACCCAGAACGAAGCTGCCGTACGTTCTCAAACGAGTGGCCGAAATCGCTGACAAGTACGGTTTGACGGTCGGCAACCTGCTGCACGCCGGCGACGGTAACCTGCACCCCAACATTGTGTTCGACGCCAACAACCCCGAAGAAAAGGAGCGAGCCTTGAAGGCCAGCTTCGAAATCCTTGAGGTTTGCGTGGAAGTGGGCGGCACCATTTCCGGCGAGCACGGGATCGGTCTGGAGAAGCGAAGCGCGATGCGCCTGCTGTTTGACGAACGCGAACTTAACTTGATGCGCCAGTTGAAGCGTGTGTTCGACCCCCAAGGGCTTTGTAACCCTGACAAAATCTTTCCCGTGCCGGAAAATGCCAAGACCCAACCGTAGCGCAACCGGCTGTTCCCGCGACGCACAGCGGTAAACGCGGATCGAGATGTTCAGACTGGAGACGCGAAGGTGAACGGACACACTGAGCTACACAGACGCTGGCGGAGCCACGGAGCGTGGTTGTTTCTTGCCCTGTTGGTGCTTCTTACCTACGCGGGGTGCAGCAAGCGGCAGGAACTACGTTACCATCTGCCTGCCGGCACGACCGAAGTCGACCGTGTGGCAGACATCGCTCCTGGTCAGCCCTTCTCATTCGTGGTGTACGGAGATTCCCGGCCCGGTTCGTTGCACCGGCGGCTTCTGGGAGCGATTGCGGCTGAGAAGCCCGATTTCGTCCTGCACACCGGGGATCTGGTGAGTAAGGGTCGTGAGTGGAAGCAGTGGCTCAAATTCGATGACGACACGTGGCGTTTCCGGCAAGCGTTCCCGTTTTTTCCGGCCATGGGAAACCACGATCGTGGGACCGGTTTTTCGAAAGTGTTCACAATGCCCTACGCGGACACAGCGGGCGTGTACTACAGCTTTCGCGTGGGGAATGCCAGGTTTGTGATGTTGAATTCCTCGTACTACGATCTGCTCAAACCGGGTAGTCCAGAACTGAGCTGGCTTCGAAAACAACTTGCCGACACCACCGTCACACACATCTTTGTTGCCTTTCACCACCCGCCTTTCAGTCCCAACCCAAAGCGCGACTCTGTGAACGTGCGGGTTGCGCGGTCTTTCTTGCCTCTTCTGCGGCAGGCCCCGCGGTTACGTTGTGTGTTCAACGGGCACGATCACTTCTACTACCGCACGCTGAGGGACGGGGTGACATTTGTAACAACCGGAGGAGGCGGCGCACGGCTTTACCGCGTCGACCCGGCGAGGACGAGACCGGGCGACCGCTGGGCCGAGGCTTACCACTACGTTCGCGTGGATGTGAACGGTCGGCAGGTACACGTGGAAGCCAGGAAGCTGAACGGAGAGGTTGTGGACGCGTTCGACCTTTTTGCGGAAGGTCGCTGAAGCGCTGGTGTCTACCCTGGAATCGACTGATCGAGGCAGGGAAATGCGAACCGCTGACGTGGATGTGCGAGAGGTAATTTTGAGCTTTTACGGGTGTTCGGCCGGCATTGGTGTGGCACTGCTGCTCAAGCCCGTTCGCTCACGGAGTGAAGGACGTGCACCGTCTCTTCCCGTAAGGAGGGTACCCCGCGTGGGGTGAGAGACGGGCTCACTGGACGGGCGGTGGTTCTGCACACGATTTCCAGTCTGGTTTGACCGGGCGTTGTTGAGGTGGGGGGCAGCGTTCGGCGATTCAGGAGACTTGGTCTCGAACAGGAGAAGGACACACCGTGACCAGCGAGGATCTCGAAAAGGCACTGGGTGTTGCCGTAAGAGAAGTTGTAACCCCGGGGGATGAGGGGACGCTTGCGAAGTTCGTGGAGAATTACGCCGGGGACCAGCGTAAGATTTTGGCCTCTGGGTCGGCGAGCAAATTGGCCTGGGGAGCTGTGCCCGACGTCTCCGAACTAACCGTGGTCCGGCTCACGGGTCTGAACAAAATCACGGATCACGACCCTGCCAACCTGACCGTGTCGGTAGAGGCTGGCGTGCCTTACCGCATCTTGCAACAGACCCTGGCTGAACACGGCCAATGGTTGCCTCTGGACAGCCCGTGGAGCGAGGAAGCCACGCTGGGCGGCATCGTGGCGGCCGCTGCCAGCGGACCGAGACGGTACGGGTACGGTGCACCACGGGATTTGGTTTTGGGTGTGCGGCTTGTCCTGCCAGACGGTTCCGCTGTACACTTCGGCGGCAAGACCGTCAAGAACGTGGCAGGCTACGACGTGACGAAACTACTTGTGGGAAGTTTCGGCACGCTGGCGTTTCTGACGGAAATCACCTTTCGGCTTCGACCCCTGCCTTCGGAGGAGCGATCGCTGCTGGTCTCTTTCGACGATCCGGACAGCCTCGACAGAGCTGTGGAGACGGTGCTGCGTTCGCCCGATCCGGTAGTGGCTGTGGAGGCGGTGGGACCTCGGGGTGCCGACCTGCTTGACAGCAGAGGGGTTTCCGTTGCTGCAGGCGCGTATTTGCTGGCGCTTCGCCTCGAGGGCACCGGCCCCGTGCTTGAGGTCGCCGCCCAACGTCTGGCCAGCGGCCTCGGTGGGAGCTCGACAGGCGCCGGATCGACCGTACTCGAAGCCAGCGATTCGGCGACGTTTTGGAGCAACTACGAACGCGTGTTCTACCGTGATTGGCAACGGGCAGGGGCCGTTCTGAAAGTGCGTGGACCAGTGCGAAACGCCGTGAAGCTGCTCGCGGTTCTCGAATCAGTTGGTGCAGGCCACGTTTGGGTAGGCGCTGGCACGGGTGTTGGCTTCCTCAGGGTGGAGTCGGACGACGTGGATCTGGTTTCGCTGTTGGGAGAGGTGCGTTCGGCTCTTCGTCCTCTGCAGGCGCGCGCCGACCTGCTTGTGGCTCAGCCTTCAGCTGCGCGTTTGGTGTGTGACGCAGGCATTCCCCTGTGGGAAATTCCAAACTCTTTGCTTGCGAAAATGCGGGAAGTGAAGAGAATCTTCGACCCGGCCGACCTGCTGGCGCCGGGACGTTTCGTCGGAGGCATCTGAGACATGGCGGAATCTGGAAGCGGAACGGATCTGCTGCAGCTGGCAAAAGAAGAAGCGGCCCGGTGTAACCGGTGTGGCTACTGTCAGGCCGTTTGCCCGACCTACCTTGTGACGGGCGTTGAAACTAACGTAGCCAGGGGTCGAAACAATCTGGTACGAGCTGCCGGCGAGGGCGAAACGGGTTTGACCAAGACGTGGCAGTCCACGGTCTTTGAGTGTTTGCTGTGTGGGGCTTGCACCACCACGTGCTTTCCCGCCGTGCGCACTGCGGAGGTCATGGCTCTGGCCCGCGCCGCCGTGCGCGAGGCGAAAGGTCAGCCGGCCCTACAACGCTACGTTTTCCGCGAGCTGCTGCCGGACCGGAAGAAAATGGACAAGATTGTGAAGCTGGCACGGTTGGGCAAGCGCAGCGGTGTTTCCGGTTTGGTCCAGGCACTTCGAGTGGTCGGCTGGTACGGGAGGAACCTGGCTGAAGCGGAGCGGATTTTGACCAGCGTTCCGGACCGGTTTCTGCGCGAACGTCTCGACGAGGTGGAATTGACGCCGGAAGATCGTCCGGCAGACGTGGCCTACTTTACGGGCTGCGCCATGAACTACGCTTTGCCAGACGTTGGGCTCAGCACGCTGCGGGTTCTCACCGGGGCCGGCCTGAAAGTAACGGCACCGGACAACAACTGTTGCGGGCTCCCCGCCTACGCCTACGGCGACCTGCAAGCTGCTAAGCAACTGGCCAAGCGGAACATCGAGGTGCTCGAGGCGACTCGAGCCAGGTGGATCACCAGCGACTGCGCGAGTTGCACGTCGTTTCTCAGCGACTACCCGAAGTTGTTTGTGGACGAACCCGAGTGGCGCGAGCGGGCGGAACGGCTGAAATCGCGCATTCGGGACGCGACGCAGATCCTGGCCGAAATTGCGCCCAGAAAAGCGCAAACGGATGGCCTCGAGGTAACGTACCACGACCCCTGCCATCTGGCTCACCACCTTGGTGAGCGCGAAGCGCCACGCGAAGTTCTGAAAAACCTGCAGGGTGTGGAGTACGTTGAGCTGCCCGAGGCAAACGTGTGCTGCGGAGGAGCCGGGTCGTACAACGTAGCCCACCCGGATCTTTCGGCGCCAATTCTGGAACGGAAGATGGCCAACGTACGGTCTACGGAGGCAAAGGTGCTGGCCACGGCATGTCCAGCTTGCATCATTCAGTTGCGTTACGGCGCTCGGCGCTACAAAGTACCGGTGGAGGTGCGCCACGTGAGTCAACTGGTGGAAGGAGGACTGCGAGAAGAACCCGTGATCGAGCGCGCGGCTGCGGAGGAGAGCAACGCGCCTGAGTGATCCCCGCCTCCCCCGGTGATGTGGAGAGCGGGGAGGCGGCGATTTGTGGGCGCTGCAGGACCGGGTCTCTTCGGGGGACGTCATTTCCCTTCCCAGAGAAGTGTCGCTTGCCGGGGGAAACGCGTGTGGTTTGGGGAAGGCTTGCTGTGGGGAAATCTGGCGAGGTGTTGACATCGCGTTCGGTCTGCATCGCGGCAAGAGTGGATGAGAGAGCTGAAGCGGCCGGTAGGAGCCAAACGAAGGAGGCGAAGCCATGAAGGGTACACTGGGATTTTTGCTGGTGGTAGTCCTTGCTCTGGGGGTACTTGGCTGTGAAAAAGTCGATCAGCAGGGCGGGGCGCTTGCGGAACTGCCGTTCTTACAGAACTACCAGAAACTGCGAGCCTCGAGTTACGACACTACGGGCGGCAACGACGATGGGAACTGGCGGAACAAGATCAAACCGGGCGAAACGTGCGTCCTGGCAGAGCTGCGGGGTCCCGGTGCGATTGACCACATCTGGTTCACGATTGCAAGCAGGGAACCCTACCATCTGAAGAAAATCGTGCTCCGGATGTACTGGGACGGCGAAGAGAATCCCAGTGTTGAGGTGCCGATCGGAGATTTCTTCGGATTGGGACTGGGAGAGTACCACCACTTCTGGTCCGAACCCATTGCGATTGGCACGGAGAACGCGCTGAACTGCTACTGGCGCATGCCTTTCAACAAATCCGCCAAAATCACGGTGACGAACGAGGGACAGCAACCGCTGGACGCGTTGTACTACAACTTCGACTGGCGTAAGTACAAGCGCCCGCTACCGGACGTGACCTACTTTCACGCGCAGTACCGGCAGGCTTACCCGTGCAAGCGGGTTGAGTGGCCGAAGGGTGCCAAAAAGCTGAACAAGAACGGCAAAAACAACTACGTGTTCATGGAGGCCAAAGGCCACGGGCACTACGTTGGTGTCACCTTGAGCATTCATCTGAACGAAGACGGCTGGTGGGGTGAGGGCGACGAGATGATTTTCGTCGACGGAGACACACTGCCCACGATCAACGGGACCGGCTCGGAGGACTATTTTGGCGGTGCCTGGAGTTACGGCAAACCCTTCTGGTACCCGTATTTCGGCTGCCCGGTGAATCAGGCTGAACAGGGAACGCAACACAAGAAAGGCGCGACGTGGAGTGTGTACCGGTTCCACGTCCCGGATCCGGTTCCTTTCACGAAGTCGATTCGGGTAACCATTGAGCACGGACACGCGAACGACAGGGCCGACGACTGGTCCAGCGTTGCTTACTGGTACCAAACGGAGCCCCACGAGCCGTTTCCGCCGCTCCCACCGGTGGAAAAGAGAATTCCGCCGTGGGCGAACCGCTGAGAAACGGGAAATGGAAGCTTAAGCATCCCTTTGGGTTTTGGAGTTGAACGCCGGGGTAGCCGTTGTTTGGCTACCCCTGTGTGTTTCGAGACGCAAGTGCGGAATGACGGGCGCTTCTCGATCGCACGTGCGGTGGTCGCCAGCGGGTGTGCCCTTTGTAACAGCGACTAACGCGAGGTGTTCTCCAGTTCTTGCGGTTGTTTGGTTCGATGGTGCACGAAAATCCGGAGGGGTCGCAACGGGTTGTCCGGTTCGTTCTGGCCGTTTGCGTGAAACTTTTCCCACCGGTTTCCGTCTTACGCTGAGGATTCGTTTCAAACGAAATGGGCACGGCGATGTTGTGGTGTGAGAACCTCTTTGTTACCCTGATTGTGGTCCGCATTGAGGGCAGAGAATCGGAACCATTTGCCAGTTGAGGAGGGAGGCAATGCCAGAAGAGCACGACCTTTCCACCGAAAGTGTTGAGGCATCCGAGGTGTACCAAATGGGTCTCGCAGCGCGCCTTGCAAACTTCTTTCTTGGGTCCACGAGTAAGGCCGTCCAGGCCCTGAAAGCACGAAGCAGCTGGCAGGACTGGGTCATTCCGGTTCTTGTCACCTTTCTGGTAACGGCCGGATTCGGTCGGCTGACCAAGGACATTGTGATCAGCGAAGTGAAGCAGAAAATCGCCACCAGTACCAGACTGACGGAAGAGCAACAGAGAATGATTTTGGACCGGATGGAGCAGCAACAGGAGCTGGCGAAAAAGCCCACTTACATGCTTCGTGGTTACGCCATCTCGCTCGTTTCCATCCTGCTGGTTACCGTCGTCGTGGGTGGTATTTTGATGTTTCTGGTCAACGTGGTTCTGGGAGGGAATGCTCGTTTCGTGCAAACCTTGGCTCTGGCCTCGTGGGGGAGTTGGCTGGCTCATCTTACCCAAGGCCCGGGGACGCTGCTGATCGGGCTCTTTCCCGCTGTAGTCAAAGCCCCATTGATCCTGAGCAAGGGCACTACGGATGTGGTAACAAGTCTTGCTGTCTTGCTGCCTGCGAGCATGAAGGGGCAGTTCCTGTACGCCCTGGCGACGAAAATCGACCTGTTTAACATCTGGCAGCTCGCAGTGATGTCCGTAGGTGTGGGTGTGCTGGCGGGTACGTCCACCAAGAAGGCGGCGTGGTGGGTGGTTGGCACCTGGGTCCTCTGGGCTGTGCTGGCGTCGGCACTCGTCGCTTTGCTGAAGGGCCCGCTCGGGTGAAAGCAGCTGTCGATTTCTCCGCACGGCGAGGGCGCAACAATACCCGTGGCTGATTTTGGCAGGCGTGCTGCAACCGTGACAGAACCTTCGTCTCCGCACTTTACCCACTCGTCTGGTAGTGTTGCTGGTGGGTGGCGGAGGTCTGGTGCAGGGATCCCGTAACGTAGTTTGGAACTGGAGGTTGTGCAGATGCGAAGAGCAAAGCTTCTGGCGGTGGTGGCTCTTTCGTTGTTTGCAGTACAGGCCCCGGCGCAAGAAGGCAAGACGAACCTGTTCAGTCTTGACGACTGTGTGCAGCTGGCCCTGAAAAACAATCCGACGTTGAGAAACGCGCGCCGCAACGTCAATTTGGCCGAAACCAACGTCGTGACGGCCCGATCTGGAATTCTTCCGCGCCTGAATTCCTCGTTTTCCTTCGGCAAGTACATCTCTGGGCCGCGCGTCCGCTTGATGGACGTCCCGGTGGGCATTGATCCCCTCACGCACGCGATCAAGTACGAACAGCGCGAGATCGTGCAGGCCTCGGTGGAGCGGAACAGTTACGGAGCACGCCTGACCCTGAATCAGACGATTTTCGATTTCGGCCAAAGCTGGTTCCGAATTTCGCAGGCCCGGGCCAACGCCACTGCCGCAGAGGATGAGTACAGGAGCACGGAACAGTCGGTCATTCTGGATGTGAAGCAAAAGTACTTCGAACTGTTAAAGGCGGAAAAGCTGGTGGATGTGTACCAGAAGGCGGTGGAGGCAGCGCAAAGGCAACTGGAACGCACCGAAGCCATGTACAAGCTCGGTTCAGTAGCGCAGGCTGATGTCTACAAAGCCCGTGTCAATCTGGGGCAGAGCAAGATCAATTTGATCAACCAGAAGAACCTGGTCGAAATCTCCAAAGCGAATTTGAACACCGTCCTGGGTCGTGATCCCACCGCGCCGATCGAAATAGTGGATTTTCAGCCTCAGGAGACCACGCCACCTTACAGTTTCGAAGAAGCAGCCCGGATTGCCCTCGAGAACAACCCGGAACTGCGGAGCTTGGAGAGCAAGCTGCAGGCGAGCCGTGTGGGGGTCCGGATTGCCAAGAGCAACTTTTTGCCCAGTCTCGGGCTTTCGGTGTCTTACAACCGCGACAACGAATTTTTCGACAAGGTGTTTACAACGAAACTCCAGAACGATTACAACGTAGTCATGGGCGTGTCTCTGAGCTTCAACCTGTTCAACGGTTTTGCAGACAAGGCGGACCTGGATCGCCAGTACACAAGCTACCGAATCGCAGAAGAGAACCTGGAAAACCGCAAGCGCACCCTCTTAGCGGAAGTGAAGCGGGCGTACATCAACCTGCAGGCTTACGAGGAGATCGCCAACATCAACAAGGAAAACCTGAAATCGGCTGAAGAAGATTTACGATTGGCCGAAGAGCGCTACAAGCTTGGGTCGGGCACGTTGTTGGAGGTGATCGACGCCCAGCTGGCGCTGACACGTGCCCGGGCGACTTACGTTAGCTCGATGTACGACGCGTTGATTGCCAGAACGCAACTGGAAGCGGCCATGGGCAGATTGGGTCAGTAGCAGTTCGGGTGTGACGGTTCAACCACCAGTGGGAGCTTGAGGATGTCCAACAAGAAACGCTTGTTCATCATTCTGGGTGTTGTTGTGGTACTGGCCGTAATTGTGGTGGCCAATCTAAAACGGCAAAGCGGCAGCGCCGTTGAGGTGACGGTCGAAAAGGTGAAGCGAGGCACCATTGTTCAGACCGTTTCCGGAACGGGCAAGGTACAGCCCGAAATGGAGGTCAAGATCTCGGCGTTTGTGGCCGGGGTAATTAAGAAAATCTACGTGAAAGAAGGCGACCGCGTTCGCAAAGGGCAGCTTCTCGCTGAGCTCGATCGTGAACGCTACGTTGCCGGGCTGGATCGCGCAAAAAGCACGCTGAAGTCGGCTCAAGCTTCGCTGAAGAAAGCACGTGCCGACTACCAGCGGATGAAAGAGCTGCACGACCAGAATCTGGCTTCGGCCGCGGATCTGGAGAATGCGGAGGCTAATCTCTTGATGGCTGAAAGCCAGCTGGAACAGGCGCAGGCTTCGCTGAGGGAAGCCCAGGACTCACTGGACAAGACCCGGCTGCTTTCGCCGATCGACGGCGTTGTGACGCGGTTGAACAAAGAAGAGGGCGAGATTGCCCTTGGCTCTCAGTTTCAGGCCGACGTCATCATGACCGTTGCTGACCTGAGCAAGATGGAGGTTCGCGCCCAGGTGGACGAAAACGACGTCGTGCTCGTAGCGGTCGGCAATCCCGCGAAAATTGAAGTCGACGCACTCCCCGACACCGTGCTTGAGGGACGCGTGACGGAAATTGCTCATTCGGCCCAAACTCGCGGCATGGGCACGGCCGAAGAGGTGACGAACTTTGAAGTACGGGTGGCCATTGTGACGCCACATCCGAAATTGCGGCCGGGCATGTCCGCTACGGTGGACATCCAGACGGCCAAACACGACAGTGCACTGTATCTGCCTATTCAGTGTCTGACGGCACGCGAAGTTTCCGATTCAACCCTTCTTGCCCTGGCTGAGAAAGAACGACGTAAGTGGCGCAAAAGCGGTAAGGAAACAGTTGACCAAACCGTCGCTGAGATTTCCGGTGAGAATGCGGGACCGCAGGGAAAGGAAAAAAGCCGGAAAGAGAACAACACCGTGGAAGTTGTGTTTGTGGTGCAGGACGGGGTCGCGAAGATGGTGCCGGTGCGCACCGGCATCAGCAGCGACACGGACATCGAGTTGCTGTCGGGTGTGAAAGAGGGGGACCTTGTGGTGTCGGGGCCGTACAAGGTACTCTCGAAAGTCCTGCGCGACGGAATGAAGGTGAAAATCAAAAAGGAGAAGCCGAAGCTAACGGGCGGCGTGTAAGCGGGTGCCGTTTTCAGACGGGCGAATTGTGACACAGATTCTGTTCCTCGCAAAAGCCCAGTTCGAGGGTCAGTTACCTGGTGGAGCGTTTCGATGCTGATTGAATTGCACGACATCGTCAAGATTTACGAAGTTGGCCTTGAAAAGGTCCACGCTCTTCGCGGCGTGAGCCTGACAATTGACCAGAACGAGTACGTGGCCATCATGGGGCCTTCCGGTTCGGGAAAGTCCACGTTAATGAACATTTTGGGTTGCCTCGACACACCAACCTCGGGGGAATATTTTTTGAAAGGGGTGAAGGTGAGCGATTTGCCAGACGACAAACTGGCGGAAATTCGCAATCGCGAAATTGGGTTTGTTTTCCAGACTTTCAATCTTTTGCCGAGGGCTTCTGCGCTCCACAACGTCGAGCTGCCTTTGATCTACAACGGCACACCGGCGGCCAGGCGTCGTCAGATGGCGATGGATGCCCTTGCACGCGTGGGATTGGCCGACCGTGTGCACCACAGACCCAACGAGCTTTCGGGTGGGCAGCGACAACGCGTGGCAATTGCCCGGGCGCTGGTGAACAACCCGTCGCTCATCCTGGCCGACGAGCCCACGGGTAATCTGGACACGCGTACGGGCGAGGAAATCATGGCCATTTTTCAGGAACTGTACGAACAGGGGAACACGGTGGTGCTGGTTACTCATGAGGAGTACATTGCCGAGCACACCAACCGCATCATTCGGATCCGCGACGGTAAGATCGAGAGCGACGAACCACTTGTGAAGCGGGTGGCAGTGAGCGAGTAGATGCCTCCGTCGGGCTGCTGGCGGAGTTTGGTGGTTACACACAGAGAGCACAATGAGCAGACTCTACCGTACAGCGCTTTCCCTCTGGGAAGGAGTCAGGATCGCAGTCGAGGCTCTAATGGCTTACAAACTGCGTACGGTGCTCACCACACTGGGCATCGTGATCGGTGTGACAACGGTGGTAACAATCGTGGCGCTGGTTGAGGGCCTCAATCACGCTTTCACACGCGAAATCTCGCAGCTGGGCACAGCGACGCTCTACGTCGAGAAATTCCCTTGGATCATGAAAGGGAACAGCTTCTGGATCTACCGCAACCGTCGCGACATCACGATGAAAGAGGTGAGGGCAATTCGCAAATACGCCACCTTGGTGGAAGCTGTGGCGCCGACTGTTGTGGTAACCCGGGATGTGAAGTACCGAAACCGTCGTGTGAGCGGCGTGCGTTTGGTGGGAACCGACGAAAACTACATGGTGACGAGTAACGCTTTGCCGGAAATTGGTCGTTTTCTCACTGCAAACGACGTTTCACACCGGCGGGCAGTGTGCGTACTTGGGTGGGAAGTAGCTGAAAAGCTTTTCAAGGGCGAAGACCCGATTGGCAAGCGGGTGAAGGTTGGGGGGTATCCCGTTCGTGTGATCGGTGTGCTGGTCAAAAAGGGAAAGATGTTCGACTTCAATTTGGACACGTACGTTGTGGTACCGATTGGCTTGTTTCGGAAAATCACCGGCGTTCACCGCCGTGTGGACCAGATTGAGGTCAAAGTGAAGGATCCGTCTTTGATGGAGGATGCTCGCTACGAACTGGAGGGGATCTTGCGGCGAGTACGGAAAGTGCCACCGGGTGCGAAGAACGATTTTGCCATCAACGAGCAGAGCATGTTGATGCAAACCTACAAGAACCTGACGACGTCGCTCTGGGCGGTCGCGATTGGTGTGGGATCCATCTCGCTGCTTGTAGGAGGGATCGGGATCATGAACATCCTCCTGGTGAGCGTGACCGAACGTACACGAGAAATCGGCATTCGCAAAGCGGTTGGGGCCAAGAATCGCGACATTCTCTGGCAGTTTCTGGTGGAGTCGATGTTCATCGTGTCGCTCGGTGTGGTGATCGGCATCGGGCTGGCCATTGTTTTGGCCAAGCTGATCGCTTCCATGACGCCGATCCCGGCGGCCATCACCGGCTGGATTGTAGCATTGGGCATCGGCTTTGTGCTGACGATTGGACTTGTGTTCGGTATTTACCCGGCGAGTCGCGCAGCTCGACTGAATCCGATTGAGTCGCTGCGCTACGAGTAGCGTTAGCTGCACTTTGGCAAAGGACTGAGATGGTCATTGGTGAACATTTTTCGGTTGCCCTGAGTAGCATCCGCGCCAACAAGCTGCGTTCGTTTCTGACCCTTTTGGGCATCGTGATTGGTGTGATGACCATCATCGCGATGCAGTCGCTCGTCGAGGGATTGAAGCGGAATGTAGCTGAACAGCTTCAGATCCTTGGAAACGATGTTTTTCAGGTGCAGAAGTACCCTCCAATCAGCATCGGCGGGGCGAACTGGCGCAAGTACAGGAACCGCAAAAACATCACGCGGGCCGAAGCGAGGGCAGTGCGCGAACGAGCCACAGCGGTGAAGGCCGTGTCTGAACAGGCTTACCGCGGTGGCGCAACCATCCAGTTCAAGGACAAGAAGACCTTGCCGACGGTCCTGATTGTCGGCACTACCCCCGAGTACCTGCAGACAAACGGACAAGCCATGGCTGCCGGGCGATTCATCTCGGAGGTGGATGTGGAGCGCAGCCGAAGGGTGGTGGTGCTCGGCATGGATGTGGTGGAGCGGCTTTTCCCCTGGGGCGACCCCGTGGACCAGTGGGTGCTCGTGGAAGGCCACAAGTTCAAAGTGATCGGTGTGCTGGCCAAACAAGGGGCTATTTTTGGGCAGAGCCGTGATAATGTGGTGTACGTGCCGATTACGACCTTTCTGAAAAGCTGGGGCAAGAATCGGTCGTTGTCGCTCAGCATTCAGGCCAGGAGTCCGGCCTTGTACACCGAGGCCATGGAACAAACCATCGGGATCCTACGGGCAGTGCGGAAAGTCCCCCCGTGGGAAGACAACGATTTCGAGATTTTCTCCAACGAAACGCTGGTTGAAACGTTCAACAACCTGACACGGTACATCCGGTTGGCTGCCTACGTGATCGCCTCGATTTCGCTAATCGTTGCGGGTGTCGGGATCATGAACATCATGCTGGTGACCGTGATGGAGCGAACACGGGAGATCGGCATCCGCAAGGCAGTGGGCGCCAAGAAAAGCGACATCATGATGCAGTTTCTGGTCGAAGCGATTACGCTGAGCGAAGTTGGTGGCGTGATCGGGATCATCCTCGGAGTGTCGATTGGCAAGCTTGTGAGCTTGCTGACGCCGCTTCCGGCAGTAGTGCCGATTTGGACGCTCTTTGTAGGCTTGCTGTTCTGCTCCGTGGTTGGCCTGGTGTTCGGGGTCTACCCGGCCACGAAGGCTGCTTCGATGGATCCCATCGTGGCTCTTCGATACGAGTAGTGCTGCCGGATGGCTCGGCGCGGTTGCGGCAGGGCATCACTGGGAGGCTGCAAGTCGCAGCTTCGATCGGTTGTAAGAAAGTTTGCGCAATTGGGAAATTGGATTGGTTAAGGGCAGGTTCGTTTGTGACGGGTAGGAAGTCGGCTGCGTTTGTTCTTTGGGTTTCGTTTGCTGGGCTTGTGGGTGTCAGTGGCTGTCACCGGCAACCAAATCCGCCGGGCGAGCTACGCGACTACCGTGCCGAAATGCGCGCATTCGTGGCCAACATCAGCGCTACGGCGAAACGGAGTAATCCAACCTTCGTTGTAATTGCCCAGGACGGGTTGGATTTGCTCACCGAGAGTGGGGAACCCTCAGGAAAACCCGTGCAAAGCTACGTGCGTGCTCTGGATGGCGTTGGCCAGGAGGACGTGTACTACGGCTACGCTGGGGACGGCGTTGAGACGCCTCACGATGTCCGCAGCCGTTACCAGGGATTTCTGGATCTTGCTCTTGATCAAGGTCTCGCCGTTTTTGTAACCGACTACTGTACGACCTGTGCCCAGGCTCAGAAAGCCCACGAGCTGGCAAGTGCACGCGGTTACGTGGAATTCGCCGCTGAACGTCGCGATCTGGACAACATTCCATCCTGTCTTGGCACCCCTCCCGATGCGAACAATGGCGACGTAAGACGTCTCCACGACGTGCGCAACTTCCTTTACCTAATCAACCCCCACAATTTCCACACGCGGGACCAGTTTGTGAACGCGCTGGCCAACACGGCGTACGACATGCTGATTCTGGACTTTTCATTCAACGGCCAGCCCTACACGCAGGGCGAGCTCAACCGCCTGAAGCGCAAAGCAAGCGGTGCGCGGCGGATGGTGATCGCTTACATGAGCATCGGCGAGGCCGAAGACTACCGCCCCTACTGGAAGTCGGAGTGGACCGAGACGCCCCCAGCCTGGCTGCTCGACGAGAATCCGGACTGGCCCGGCAACTACACGGTTCGATTCTGGTACCCGCAGTGGCAGAGCATCATCGTGGATTCCACAGAATCGTACCTGAAACAAATCGTCCGGACCGGGTTCGACGGCGTTTATCTGGACAAGGTGGATGTGTACGAGGTGTTTGAGCACCAGAACTGAACGACACAAGCCGCGGGATTGGGCTACCGCAGCCCGTGTGTCCAGCCTGGATCCGCCGGGTAAGACCCCTACGTCCCTGCCAGAGAACGGACTGAGGCGGTCTTCTGGGTAAAGGAACTGCGCCGGCTGACGCGTGTCCACTCACAAATGTTCCAACAACCGGAGGCTGTGCACGCCTCTACCGGAGCGCCTTCCATTCCCTGCGAACAACATTCGGTTGTTTCACACAGTCCCTCCGTTGTTTTGTCTCCTGGACTTTCGGTGCAGACGACGCGCATCTTGACGGGATTCCCTTACCGGGAAAGAGGTGTGATTCGGGAACGGGAAGTCAAACCATTTTTGGGGGGACACGGGAACCCTTTCTGACCAACTTGGACCTCGAAAGGAGAGCGGCGGCGAAAGGTGGAGCCTTCTTTGCGTGACCAGAACGAGTCCCATGTGCTGCAGGTATTCCCGGGTCTCGGGTCCAGAACCGCGGAGCGGCTTTGCCAAGGCCTGTCCTGTCGGACGGCGCAAAAACGAGGCAACCCCGATTTGCTTCGAGAATCAGGAGTCCCGCCGCAAATGAACAGGTAGGCACAGCAAGTGACCCTTAGTAACGCCCAAGAGCTTGACCTTCCCTCCACAGTGAGCTAAGCCTCCACGAGTAAGGGGGGAAGCTGGACGTTCTGGCCTGTCTCCAGGCCGTCTGCGAGTTAAATTCCCCGACTGTTTCGGGTGGAAACGCGAAAGCGCGTTCAAAACACAACCGGTTTCAACCGGTTTTCACCTGAATTAGCCGGGGACTTCCAACCACTGGCGAAGACGCAGAGTGGTTTTAGGTTCCTGTCTCGGTCTGGAAATGATTTTGGGCAACAGGAGCGAGGCCGCTCCGAGGTGTCCGCGAGTTCCCACGGAAAAAATGGGGGAATCTCTGTTCGAGAATCCCTTGTCTTCGTTGGCTGTTTTTTGTAAAATTGCCAGCGCAGCGTTGACTCGCAACGTCCTGCGAGGTGTCGGGCCCGGTCGTGGCCTGAGTGCCGGAACGCATTTCGCCGGAGCTTGTCACAGCGAGGAGGGCGACCCCGCAGGGCTGAGACTGCAGATTCTGGAGAGGCGGTTCGGCAAACGGATTTGGTACAGCGGAGCTCGGTGAAGCAAAAACGCGCGAACCGGCGGGTGGCCCTGGCCGTTTAGATTGAAGTGACGGACAAAAAGAAAGTGGCGGCGGAGAGGTGACGTGCGCGAACAGGGCGTAGTAGTGTCCACAAGCGGTTTGATGGCCGAAGTGCAATTCACGAAAGGGCCACAGTGCGAAGGATGTCATGCCTGTGACGGCTTCCGTAGCAACAAGGATCTCGGGTCGCTACTGGCGCGGAACGCGGTGGGGGCCCGGCCAGGGGATCGCGTCGAAGTGGAAATCGCACCGAGTGTGTTGCTGACCTCTGCTTTTCTGGTGTTCATTTTCCCGCTGGTGGGCATGGTTTTGGGTTACGTTGTAGCGACAACCCTGCTGGGCGCTTCGCAATCACTTGGCGTGCTCGCAGCGTTTGTCGGCCTTGCGGCGGCGCTGGTATCGTTGAGGCTGTACGACAGGGCCTTTGCCAGCAAGAAGAACGCGACACCTGTAATCGTCCGCACAGTGACAGACGAAACACTGAATGTGGTCACCGATCGGCTGAAGGGCAGCTACTGGCCTTAGGGGGATGGGTTCTGCAGGTGGGCCCCTTCTCCTCCCTCAGAGCGGTGACGTGTACTGCGCTGCTGCGGCTGTCTGAAACGGTGCTTCATGTTATCACTGGCGAACCCGCACGGCCCTGGCGGGTTGGCGGGGCCTGAAGCAAATCGGCCCTTTTACTTTCTTGACCGGATTCTCAGTCAGTTACCCCACTTCCTGGAGGTGGTCTTTTGAAGCGACGTACGTTTCCTCTTCTTTTTCTTCTGCTCAACCTGCTGATGTCGTTTTCCCTTCGTGCTTCCGTCCGACTCCTTTCCCAAACGGAGAGGCAACTCGTTGTTCAGGTCGATTTCGAGAATTGGCGCGTTGATTCGCTGGTCACGCAAAATGGGACGCTTCTCCTGTTCGCTTTCGACGGAGCCCAACTCCTTGGGAAAGTTGGGCAGCCACAAATTCCGACGCAGACGTTTTTGGTAGGTTCGCCCGAGAATGCGAATGTACGGGTGACACCGGTTGCCGTTGTTTCTGAGAGGCAGCTGCGGGGTGTGACAGTAGCACCACAACCGAGACTCCGGCGGGATGGCGAGCTTGGAACAGTGCTGGCTTCGTACGTGCCCGACCGCGTTGTCTACGGTGCCAAGAGCTGGTTGCCGGAGTCTCCCGTTGTCAAGGTGGAAACGGGGCTCGTTCGCCAGCAGCCGGTGGCGCGTGTGTGTGTAGCGGGCCTGCGATTTCTGCCTGCCGAGAAGCGGGTGCAACTTTACCGTTCAGTGACACTGCGAATCGAGTTCTCGGGGGGCAACCCAACGCGCACCGGGCAGAGAAATGTCGGCGAAGATCGCTTTCTGGAGAATGTTTTGGTCAATCCTGCTCAGGCTCGAGCGTGGAGCGTACCTTTGCCGAAGACGCTTTCGAAGCGTCAGCGTCGCTTTACGGCTGGACCCTGGTACAAGCTGACCGTCCGAAAAACTGGAATTTACAAAGTGGACGGCAAAGCTTTGCAGGCAGCTGGCATCGATCTGGGTGACATCGACGTAAAGACACTGCGTTTGTACAACAACGGCGGTCGCGAGTTGCCCCGCTCACTCACTGCGCCGCGCCCCGACAGCCTGATCGAGAACGCGATCATCGTTGTGGACGGAGGGGACAACCATTTCGACCCGGATGACTACATCCTTTTCTACGGGAAAAGTGTGAGCGGCTGGGAGTACGATCCCCGCGAGCACCGTTTTCGCCACTACATTAACCACTACACTTACGACAACATTTACTGGTTGACGTGGGGAGGCGGCGTGCCCGGCAAGCGCATGCGGCGCGTCCACTCGGTCAACGACGGGACGGACTTGCCGCTGTTTGAAACGTACCGGGAGCGGGAGTTCCTGGAAGAAGAGTTGGAAAACCCGCTGCATTCGGGATTGGACTGGCTCGGCCGCAAATTCAGCAATTCGCCTGGGGGGAGGGTGCGCGATTTCTCGCTGGACTGGTCTGGGGCTGTGCCGACTGACACCGTGGACGTTCGGGTTCGGGTCGCTTCTTCTGTCTCTACCACGCACACATTTCGAGTTTATCTGAACAACCACCTGGTGGGCAGTACCTCGTTCCGGGCGTACAGCTCGCCAGACAACAAACGTGTTGAGTACCGTACAATCCAGGCAAGCAAACCCAACCTGGCAGTGGATGGAACCAACACGTTGACGATCGAGTACGCCGGTCAGTCCGACGTGTCCGAATCGTACCTCGACTGGTACGAGTTGGAGTACGGCCGCAGACTTGAAGCGCGTGACAACGTGCTTGCATTCACTTTGGCGGCGACCGCCAGCGGGTTACGCGCACGACTCACGGGTTTCACCGGCGAGGATGTGCGCGTGTTCGACGTGACAAGATTCTACGACGTACGCGAAGTTGTCGGATTTGTGCGTCAGGGGAGCGCGATTGTCTTCGGCGACACAACTTCCGGCGAGGTTTGGGGTAAACGCTACATCGCCCTTACGCCGGAGCATTTTTTGAAAGTGGAAAAGATCGCCAAGGACAAACCAAGCGACCTGCGGCAACGGGCCCGGCAAGCCGACATGATCATCATCGCCCACGACGATTTCGAGAATCAGGCGATGCAACTTAAGAGTTTGCACGAGAATTCTTCCGTTGAACCGCTCAAAACGGAGGTTGTGCTCATCTCCGACGTGTTCGATGAGTTTTCGTGGGGATTACTCGATCCCACCGCCATTCGCGATTTCTTGCGCTTCGCCTACCTGCACTGGGGACAGCCCCGGTACGTGTTGCTAATGGGTGATGGCGATTACGACTACAAGAACCTGATCAGTTCGCTGGATCAGAATTGGATCCCGCCGTACGAAACCACGGAGACGGACGAGCAGTCGAACCGCACCACGGACGATTGGTTTACCTACGTTTCCGGAAACGATGATTTGATGGACATGGCCATCGGGAGGCTGCCGGTTCGTAGCCCGGAAGAAGCGCAGGCTGTGGTGGACAAACTGATTTCGTACGTCACCCAGCCGGAGTACGGAGTGTGGAAAAACACCCTGACGATGGTCGCTGACGACGAGCTCGTGGGTGGTGGTGTTGGCAACGAGGTCATCCACACGACCGACGCAGAGTACGTGGCCGAAAACTACTTTCCGAAGCTGTTCGACGTACAAAAGGTTTACCTGATGGAGTACCCGGCCGTCCTCACGGCGGCGTACGCGGGCGTGACCAAACCCAAAGCTACCGAGGCACTGCTGGACCGAATCAACCGGGGTACGTTGATTCTCAACTTCGTGGGTCACGGCGCGCCGCGCCTTTGGACACACGAGCGGGTGTTGCTGGCGTCGAGGGATTTCGATCTGATTCAGAACGGTCGACGGCAAGCGCTGTGGGTGGCAGCCACCTGCGACTTCGGCCGTTTCGATGACCCGCGCGAGCAAAGCCTGTCCGAGGATTTGGTCAACGTGGAGGGCCGTGGCGCGATCGGCGTTGTTTCATCCGCACGACTCGCTTTTGCCGGACTGAACACGAGTTTCAACCGCCGTTTCATGAAACACCTGTTTCTACCGTACGGCGACACAGGGCTCACCACGCCCGTGGGGCAAGCGGTGATGCTGGCCAAGCTCGACGCGGGCAACTCTCTGAACGATCAAAAATACAACCTCCTTGGCGACCCTGCGCTGCGAATTGCGGCTCCGCAGCTTCGGGTGAACGTAACGGATTTCGAACCGGACAGCATCAAAGCCCTGAGTCGGATGACCATTCACGGCGTCATTGTGCAACCAAACGGTCAACCACCGGCTGATCTGGGGGGACGGGTGCTGGTTACCGTTTTCGATTCGAAGAAGCTGCGTACCTACGTAACGGCGGCCGGTACGCGCGTGCAGTACTACCTGCCGGGGAACGCGATTTTCCGCGGTGTGGCCAGGGTGGAGAACGGTCGGTTTACGAGTCAGTTCGTGGTGCCCAAGGACATTACCTACGGGGGCAAACTGGGCCGGATTGAGGCGTACTACTGGACAGACGAGAAAGACGGCAACGGTTTTGTGGAAGGCATCCCGGTGGGTGGCACCAGCACCAAACTGGTGGACAGGGAAGGCCCTGTCATTCGCGTCCTGGTCGAAGGGCGCGAGCTCGCACCGGGTGATCCTTTGCCGTTGGGTGCGCAGCTGGTCGTTCAATTGGTGGATTCCGCCAGCGGCATCAATTTGACCGGCGACATCGGCCACAAGATCACCATCGCTTTCGACAGTGAAGATGCTTCTCCTGTCGATGTTACGGACCGTTTTCAGTACTTCGAAGGGAGTTACGTTGCAGGGCAATTGCAGTACCCGGTTTCGGGGCTGGAGCCTGGTTCGCACACACTGCGTGTGAAAGCGTGGGACAATTCCAACAATTCCTCGACCCTCGTCATGGGGGTCGAAATTGTGAAGAGCGAGGAGTTAGCCATCCGAGATGCTCTGAACTACCCTAACCCGTTCTCCGAAGAGACAGAATTTACTTTCATGCTCACCCAGGATGCTACTGTGACGCTTCAAGTGTTCACGGTTTCCGGACGTAAGGTGTACGAGGTTGGGCCGTTTGCCTGTGCGCGAGGTTACACGGCTCTGTCCTGGGACGGTCTCGATGTTGAAGGGGATGCGTTGGCCAACGGTGTTTACCTCTACCGGATTGTGGCGAGGACCGACAAGGCCAAAGCCGAGACAATTGGGAAACTTGTGATCGCACGCTGAGCGGGCACGCGAAACTGAGGGAAGCGAGAAAAGCCTTTGCCAGGAACAAAAAGGAGACAGACACAGCCGCGCAAAGGGCTCCTTGCCGAAGCTGCGGCAGGGCGCAATTTGCCCGTTCGGCACGCCGTTGTGCGGCGTGTCGGTGAACTCGCAGACGGACTCGGCTTGGAGGTGTACGCCGTTGGGGGGTACGTACGCGATCTGCTGCTGGGGCGTACCAGCAAGGACATTGACTTCGTTGTTGTGGGCGACGGAATCGCTTTCGCGCGTAGCGTGGCCAGAATGCTGCGCACCCGTACGGTGATTGTGTACGAGCGCTTTGGCACGGCCAGCATTCCGTACAGGGGTTACAACCTTGAGTTCGTTACGGCGCGCAGTGAAAGCTACCGCGAGGACTCGCGAAAACCAGAAGTCCGTCAGGCGAGTCTGGAGACGGATCTGGCCAGGCGCGACTTCACAATCAACGCCATTGCGCTTGGGATCCGCAAATCCGATTTGGGCAGGGTGATTGACCCGTTCGACGGTTTGGCTGACCTGCAGCGCCGCATCATCCGGACGCCCCTTGATCCCGTGGAGACATTCCACGACGATCCCTTGCGCATTCTAAGGGCCATCCGGTTCGCGACCCAGCTCGAGTTTCACATCGAGCGCCGGACGAAAGAGGCGATTCGCACCGAGCGCGAGCGGTTGCGCATTGTTAGCCAGGAACGGATCACAGATGAGTTGTTGAAGATCCTCAGCGCCCGGCGACCTTCCATTGGTTTTCGGCTCATGGCCGAAACGGGCGTTCTGGATGTCATCTTGCCGGAAGTGAGTGCTCTGCGTGGTGTAGAGCAAATCGGTCGCTACCACCACAAGGATGTGTTTGAGCACACACTGAAGGTGCTGGACCGCATTGCCGCCGTTTCCGAGGACCTTCGGCTTCGGTACGCGGCATTGATGCATGACATCGCCAAGCCCCGCACCAAGGCTTTCAAAGAGGGCGTCGGCTGGACGTTTCACGGCCACGACGAGATTGGTGCGCGGATGATTCGGGACATTTCACGCAAGTTGAAGTTACCGAACGATTTTAGCCGTTTTGCCGAGAAACTGACGCGTCTTCACCTCCGGCCGATTGCTCTCGTGGAAGAAGGCGTGACCGACTCGGCCATTCGGCGGTTGATTGTGCAAGCAGGCGACGACCTTCAGGACCTGTTGACGCTGTGTCGAGCGGACATCACCTCCCGGAACCCGCAACGCGTGCGGCGACACCTTGCCAACTTCGACCGGCTGGTGGAACGCATCCACGAAGTTGAGGAAAAAGACCGCATGCGTGCGTTTCAGTCGCCCGTACGCGGCGACGTGATCATGAAAGTGTGCAACATCCCACCTGGACCACTGGTGGGCAAGCTGAAAAAGATGATCGAAGAAGCAATTCTGGACGGCCGTATCCCGAATGAGTACGATGCTGCCTACGAGTATCTGCTGCAGATCAAAGACGAGGTGCTGAAACAAGCACGTAGCGAAGCGGACAAGGACAGGACTGGGGCAGCGGGGATGGAGCCTGCCCGGGAAGACGTTCATCCTGAGGCTGAGGCACAGGACGTCTAAGCTGCGTAAGCCGCTACGCACGTGTGCGGGAGCGTCTGAACGACCAACTGAAGCTGCTCGTTCGCTTGGGGGGACACCACAGAACGGGGAAGCCACACAACAACCTGACCAAGCTTGGAGAGCCTACCCATGAGCGCGGTTGACGTCGTCATTGTGGGCGTGTTTTTGGCTTTGCTGTTTGCGGCAGGGAGCTACTTTTACAACTGGGTACAGACGCCGGATGATCTTTACGTTGCCGGCCGTCAGCTCACCCCTTTCATCCTCGCGGCAACTATTACCGCGACAAACGTGAATCTGTACAGCTTTGTGGGTCAGTCGGGGGTTGCTTACAAGCACGGGATAAGCATCCTGTGGCAAACCTGGACGGGTAACATGGCGCTGGTTTTCTCCGGACTGTTCGTGTTGCCCGTACTGCGCAGACTGCGCATCCGCACTGTGCCGGAGTTTTTGGAGATGCGCTACGGCCCCGGTGTGCGGGCTCTTGTGGGTGTTCTGTGGATTCTGCGCCTTTCCTTCTGGTTGGGCGTGGTGCTCTACACCGCTGCAGTGGCGGCGCAAACGATCACCGGTTTTCACAACTACACGGCTTGGTTGCTCATTTTCTCGGTGATCACGGTGTTGTACACCATGATGGGTGGCATGTGGTCTGTCGCTTTGACCGACGTGCTCCAGTTTATCTTAATGATGACGGGTGCGTTGATTCTGTTGCCTTTGGCGATGGCGGCAGTCGGCTGGTGGCCTGGCCTGGTGGCGAAAATTGAACCAGGGCATCTGGAACTGGTTACGCAGACCGGCAGCTACAACTGGCTGTTTGTGCTGGCCATCTTTGTTCTTGGCGTCGAGTGGGCGTCCGTGGATCAAGGGCTTTTGCAGCGAGCTTTTTCGGCCAAAGACGTGCGCACTGTGGCCAAGGGGCTGGTCCTTGGGGCCATCATCACCACACCGTTTGCCCTGATGTGGAATTTGCCGGGACTGGCGGCTTCCGTGCTGCATCCGGGACTGGCCAACCCCGACTCGGCGGTTCCCACAATCATCCGCGAATTGGCGCCGGCAGGGGTGTTGGGACTCATCGTGTGCGGTCTCCTGGCATCGCAAATGTCGACAATCGATTCGAATCTGAACGCCGTGGCCACCCTGTTCACGAACGACGTCTACAGTCGCTTTTTCAACCGGGAGAGTACGCCCAAACAGATGGTGTGGGTAATTCGGCTGGTTACGTTGATCGCTGGCATGTTCATGATCGCTTTCTCCTACGCAGTACCGAAACTTGGAGGGGCTGTGTCGGCGTACCTGACGATCATTGCCATCATGGACATGCCGCTTTTCGTGATCGCCATCGTGTACGGGCTGCTTTGGCGCCGAAGCAATTCGGTGGGTGCCGTACTGGGTTACCTGATCGGCGCCGCCGCAGGCGCCTACGCTCTGTTCGGCTTAGGTTTCGACTTCAACGCAGCCACATTTGTGAGTGCTGGGTTCGCTCTGGTGGCGACGCCGG
This sequence comes from uncultured Cytophagia bacterium, assembly GCA_964644845.1. Classification (GTDB taxonomy): domain Bacteria; phylum Zhuqueibacterota; class Zhuqueibacteria; order Oleimicrobiales; family Geothermoviventaceae; genus Geothermovivens. The sequence continues at coordinate 80,430 of CAZXXS010000052.1, forward strand.
TTTTTGCGTTCCTCACGGTGCCACCGGAGAGTCGCTACGTGGACAAGGTCTTCGCGGCCCGCAGGCACAACCCCGAGGATCCCGGCGACATGCACACCATTCCGGTGAGTACGGCGGGGCGAGCAGCGCTGGCTCTGTGGCTCGGAGGCCTGCTGGTTTTCGTCGTTGGTGTGGCAATGGGCAAGTGGGGGCTGGCTGCGGCTTCGCCCGTGGCCGTCGGCGGGATGTTGCTCTACTTTCTTGGCGGGTGGTTGCGGCTGCAGTACGACTGAGGCAGATCGCGGCCAGTACGAGCGTACTTCGGCAAGATCCTGGAAAACTGGCGAGCCGCTTTGGTAAGCGGATTCCTGGCCGCCAATAACAGCATTCCGTCAAAACACGGAGGCTCTGGTTGGACGCAAACGGCGTTTGGCGCCCGTTTGTGCGCCGACAGAAAGCTTAACCAGCCTGGGGAGGACGAGACTGGTTCAAGCAGGGTTCGAAAAGCGGTTTGGCCCACTGAACGGCCGGGGTGTTCACGGAGGACGGTAAGTCCGGCGGGCCGATGTAGGTGAGGTGCTGTTCATTACAGCATTAGCAGTCCAGGGCTTGCCGGTGGGAAATGAACTGGGTGGAATCCGGGAGGAGCTCGGGAGTTGGATGCGGCTGGCCCCGAACGGGCCAGCGCACTCAGGGGAAAGTAACCGGAATGTTGACTGCGGAGGTGCGACATCATGTTTGATCCCGTGACCTGGGGCATCTGGCTCATCGGTTTTGTGATTCTCGTGCTGTGGATCTGGATGCCACTGCGTGAATTCCGCCAGCTGAAACGTGCCCATGCAAAATCAGCGCAGTCAGAACCATCCAATGCAAAGGAGGAGTAGCATGACGCCCAGGGAACGCGTGCGCAGGGCCATTTTCTTCCAGAACCCCGATCGCATCCCCATCCGCTACTACAACTTGCCCGGAGCCTACGACCGCCACGGCGAGGCCCTGCTGGAAATCTACCGGCGCTACCCGCCGGACTGGCCGCTCCCTGAAAAACAGAGTCACTCCTGGGAAATGGCTCACTACAGCCCCGGCGTCGACGTGGACGCCTGGGGTTGTGTCTGGGAAAACACGGATCTGGGCGTTGAGGGGCAAGTAAAGGAACACCCGCTGGCAGATTGGTCTAAATTTGCGGATTACCAGCCCCCGGACCCGCGCGCGCCGCTGGATTTCCCGTGGAAGGAAAAACGGCCGCCGGAGTACGAGGATTACTTCATGTCCATCGGAGCGGGCGACGGCCGACTGTTCGAACGAATGCACTTCCTCCGTGGGTACGAGAATCTTTTGATCGACATTTTGACCGAGCGGGAACGGGTCATTCAGCTGCGCGACCTTGTACTCAACTACACGCTTGAGCGCTTAGAGCTGCAACTGCAGGTAGACGTCGACGGAGTCTGGTTCATGGATGACTGGGGAACGCAGAACCAGTTGATGATCCGCCCGGACATCTGGCGCGATCTGTTCAAACCAGCCTACAAGAAGATTTTTGATCGCATCCACGAAGCCGGAAAGGTGGTTCTCTTCCACTCGGATGGCTACATTCGGGAGATTATTCCGGATTTGATCGAGATTGGCGTGGATGTTTTGAACCCGCAGTTTTCTTGCTTTGAGCTGGAAGAACTGGCCGAGCTCACGCGTGGGAAGGTTTGCGTGCAGTCCGACGTAGACCGCCAGTACTTGATGCCGCGTGGTACCCCCGAAGAAATCTGGGACTACGTCTGGAAAGTGTTTAAGCTGTTTGGGGATCAGAACGGAGGGCTCATTGCCCACGTTGAAATCGGACCGGACGTGCCCCTGAAAAATGTGGAAACCGTTCTGCGCGCTTTTACGACTTTGCGAGACTACCCCCTCCGCTACGTGCCATTCGACCAGCGCGTGGGTGCTGTGTGAGACCTTTTGCTTGCCACAATGCTTTGCGGCTGATGGCGCGCCTCCGTTTGCTCGCGCGAACGGGGGCGATTTGCTTTGTAGCTGCAGCTGGGTTCGTCGCAGGCGGTTGTAGCCCAGAGCGGCATTCTGAAGCGATCTTTTTTACGCCCAAGCGCGTGGCGACGGCTCGAGAGAACCTTCGCCGCTACGCGTGGGCGAAGTCTGTGTTCGACTCCCTGCGTACTCTCGCCGGAGATGCCGCGAGCCGTGCACCGGAAGAACTGCGTGCCTGGGTACCCGAAGCTACACCCACGAGGGCTGTAGACTGTCCCCTTTGCGGGGCCAACTGGCGTGGTTACATCTGGGAGTGGTCGCCCCGGGATCCCGACGCACTCCGTTGCCGCCGGTGCGGGGGGCGCGTTGTGCCCGATGCTTTCCCTGCAAATGATTCCGTTGTGGTCCACGATCCACAAGGCGTGCGTCACGTGCTGCCGGCGTACCGTGATCCCGGAGGGAAACGGTACCTGCTGTGGGAACGTTTGGGCTACCAGCATCTGCGGCGTGTAGGAGAATGGCTTGAGGCCCTGGCCGCGGTGTACGCTGTGGCGCCAGAGCCGCGCCTGGCGCGCGCTGCAAGGGTGCTGCTTTTGCGCCTGGCCGAAGTTTACCCGGGCTACGCGCTTCACGATTGGACCAATTACGGCACCAGACCCTGGCCCAGAGCTGGCAAGATCAGCGGTTGGAATTACGAAGACGCTGTTTTCCTCGTTCGGTGTGGGAAAGCCTTTGACGCCACCTCGTCCAGCCCCGTCTGGACGCAAGCCGAGCGGGATTCGGTGAAACGGGGACTTTTTCGCTGTGGTGCCGACTTTCTGACGGCAGTCCGCCCGGACCAGGGAATTGTCAACGACATCCCCTTTCGGTTCGCGGGCGTGGCCTGGGCAGGGCGCATTTTGAAAGATCACCGCGTCATGCGGTGGGTTCTGGACGACGAGCTGGGAATCGTTCCGTTCATTCGTAGCCGTTGGTTTCCGGACGGAACCTGGGGTGAGCGCAGCCCAAGCTACGATTTGATGGCGCTTCGCAGTTTCCACGAGGCTGTGGAGGCCTTGGAAGGGTATTCGGATCCTCCGGGGTACCACGGCCCTGATCGGTTTGAAAACGTTTGTCTTCGGGACATTCGACGGTTGCGGGAGATCTACGAACATCCTTTCCGCCTGACGTACCCGGACGGCACCCTGCCCCCGCTTAACGATTCGCACGCTGGCGAAAGGCCCCCGGCGCTTCTGGCCGAAGCTGGGTTGGCCTGGTACGGAACAGACGTTTTCCTGAAGAATCTGGCCTTGGCCCTGGGTGACACCTGTCTGGCACGCGGGAGTGCCTACGCGCTTTTTCACCGTCCTCCGAATGCGCCGGAGCGTCTCCGGCGCCTCCTTACGGTTGACTCGAGTCGGGCTCGTTCTGGCTTTCGCTCGGACTACCTGGGTCTGGCGGCTCTTCGGGAACGTGTGTTCGGCGAGGAGGCCATGCTAACCCTCCAGTACGGGGGCATTCACGGAGGCCACGACCACCACGACAAGCTCGACATCACTCTCTTCGCCTGTGGGCGTGAGATGCTTTCGGACCTCGGCTACGTGTACTGGGCACACCCCGACCGTTTCCTCTGGATGCGCCGGAGTCTGGCGCACAACACGGTCACTGTGGACGGCATCAACCAGACACTGGCAGGTGGCAGTTGCGTGCTCTTTGCTCCGGGCAGCTGGGTACAGGCTGTGGAAGCCGAGGCGCCGAACGTGTACTCGCTGGTGACCACGGTTTTCGATCGGCAGCTCGTTTGGGTTCAGCACGGAAAGCGAGGGTACGCTGTGGACGTCTTCCGCGTGCGCGGAGGAAACAAACGTGACTGGTCTGTGCATGCGGAGACGTCGGCGCTCACGTTGAAAGGGGTTTCCTTGAGCCCTGTAGTCGGGGTGCCCGGCTGTGACTACGCGTACCAGCAGCTAAGGCAGGTCCGAGCCGGAGTTTTGCGTGGGCCGCTGATCGCTGAATGGGTGTGGCACAGGGTTCCCGCAGCCCGACTGCGGTTACGTCTTCTGGCCCCGACCCGAGCCCGCGTTTTTGTGGGAAACGGACCAGCTCAGCGTCACCTGAAAGAGCGGGGCCGAACCCTGCCGTTCCTGATCGTCCGGGACAAGGATGGGGACGCCACGACATTTGTAGCCATCTGGGAACCCACGCGCGCTACCCGGACCTTTCTGGATGCCCGGCTTGTGCGTTGCGAGCCGGAAGCGGAAGGGTGGCCTGTGGAAGTAGCGCTTCGCCTGGACGAGCAGACGGAAGACCGTGTGTGCACCGCCTTGCGGGATGAGCCTGCCTTGAAGAGCACCGTCGGACAGACAACATTTGGCTGGACGGGCCGGATTGGCGTTGTGCGGCTGAGAAAAGACAGGGTGGTCCGGGCGTTCTGGCGCAAGGCCTTCTCGCCTTGAGTCTTAGCGATTTTCACTGTTGTGCAGCTGTGGCGTTTCGGTCTTGTCAGTGGAAAAATCCGGGATTTTGACACTCGGCACGGAAAACCTCCCGGGCGGACGGGTGTCTTTGCCGTTCGTTGGGACAGCTGTTTGTTGCGTGTCAGGACGTGCCTGGTGTCGATTCCAAACCACAGGGCTTTTGGGGTAAGATTGCTCGATCGCTGGTTGTTGCGTTGGGCGGCCAACGCCTCAAAGAGCGCAGTCGGAAACCTTTGGGCAACGTGTGTGAAGGGAGGCGCGCTGTGTTGAGGAGTTTGTTCCTTGCGGGAGTGTTGGTGATGAGCGTTCGTGTTTTCGATGCGGCTGGCGCCGAAAGCTGGCCTCACCCGTTTCCCTGCCGAGTTCACGAAGGGGCGAACCCGGATGTTCTGGTGATGAGCTTGGGGGCAGTCAGCACGCCCCTTGCGCAGGGCATCTTCGACCCGCTGACTGACGAGGTTCGGCTGAACGATGGCCGGGTTTTGAAAAACTACTACAGGGATTCCCTTGGAGTCGAATTCTACAAGCCGATCGACAAATCGCGGTTTCCTTTGCCCCCTTCGGGCTGGTGTTCGTGGTACTTCTACTACCAGGAAATCAGCGCGGACGAGGTGCTGCTGAACGCCGAATGGATCGCCAGGAATCTGAAGGACTACGGAGCCCGGGTGGTGCAAATCGACGACGGCTGGCAGGGCACGGGACACGGTCTGGGTGACAACCGGGACTGGACAACGGTGGACAGGCGGTTTGCCCCCGGGATGGAGGTGCTGGCTTCCAGAATCCGGAAGCTCGGACTGACGCCGGGCCTCTGGCTTGCACCTCACGGCCAGAGCAACCCCGAAGTCGTCCGGGCGCATCCCGGGGCATTTCTCCTGAAACCGGACGGAACGTCGGCTTCGGACACGTGGGAGGGAACGTACCTGGTAGATCCCTCAACCGAAGCTGGGCAGGCTTACCTGGCCGACCTCTTCCGGCAGCTGGTCGATTGGGGCTACGATTATTTCAAGATCGACGGCCAGCCGATCGTGATCCAGGAGTACCGAACCAAGAACGAGTTTTTCGGTCGAAAAGGTCAGGATCCTGTGGTTCTGTACCGGAAAACGCTGCAAACGATCCGCACAACCATCGGCGACGACCGCTACCTGCTCGGGTGCTGGGGCATTCCGCTGCCCGGTGTCGGCATCATGAACGGCTCGCGGACCGGTGGAGACATTGTGCTTGGCTGGGATGGCTTTCTTGTCGCCCTGAACGCAACGCTTCGGTGGTACTTCCTGCACAACGTGGTGTGGTACAACGATCCGGACGTGATGTTGCTTCGGGAACCGCTTACCCTTGATCAGGCTCGGGTCTGGGCTACGTTGCAGGGCCTCACCGGACAAGCTTTGCTCGCGTCGGATCGCTTGCCGGATTTGGGCCCTGAGCGGGTGAAGATCTTACGAAAAGTGTTCCCTGCGGTGGACATCCGCCCGATGGACCTCTTTCCCTACCGTCGCAACAAGCGAATCTGGGATCTTAAGATTGCACATCTCGGAAGACAGTACGACGTTGTCGGCTGCTTCAACTTCGACGAAGCCAGGCGCGACGGTGTCCTGTTGCGCTGGTCGGACCTCGGGTTGCCTGCAAATCGCCCCGTGCACGTTTTCGACTTTTGGGCCGACGAGTACCTCGGTGCTTTCGAGGCCGGTTTCTTCGTGCCCCTGGCGCCGACTTCTTGCCGTGTTCTGACCCTGGTCCCCGTGGAAAAACAGCCCGTTCTTGTGTCGACCAATCGGCACATGACGCAGGGTTGGGTGGACCTGAAACGGCTGGAATCCCGGGTGAACGGCACGGTCTGGTCCGGCGTTAGCAGCGTAATCAAAGACGCCCCTTACGAACTCCATTTCGCTTTTCCTCCGAAAGAGCCCACGTACAGGGTTCTGACAGCCGAGGCAAGGGTGAGAAACAAAGAACTACCGGTGACCGTGGAAAATCACCAGGGTTGGGCCACGGTTCGTTTTCGGAGTCCGGTTACTGGTGAGGCAAGCTGGACGGTCCGTTTCGGCCCGGCGCGAATCTACACGTTCCCTGTGAAGGGACCGCGACAATTGCGGCTGGAGCCCCTTGGACTGTCCGGTGTGGACGTGCAGTGGGCGTCGGTGTACGCCTCGAATTGCGGTTACGCGGTCTCACTGGACGGGCGTCCGCTTGCCGTGACGCCAACCAACTGGGTACGAATCCGGCGCCTGGATCCGACCCGTCAGTACCGCGTGGAGGTAAGGGCAATCTGGGACGACGGATCGGTGGCCCGAAAGGGGGCGGCTGCGTCGTTTCGACTTATTGATCTGTTACCTGCCGAGCTGTTTCTCTCCGAATTGGAACCAGTAGAGGCAACGGCCGGCTGGGGGACGGTTCGCCAGGACCAGAGCTCCGACGGCGGTCCGCTCCAGATCGGCGGCCGGAGGTTCCGCCGTGGGCTGGGCACCCACGCTGAATCGGACATTGTTTTTCGCCTGGACGGGCTTTTCGAGCAATTCGAAGCTCTGGTTGGTGTCGACGACGAGACGCGGGGTCGTGGATCCGTGGTGTTCGAGATCTTCGGTGACGGCAAACGGTTGTGGTCCAGTGGGGTTGTACGCGGCGGCGAAAAAGCGAAGCGCGTTGCTGTGGACGTGTCGGGAGTGCGGGAATTGCGGCTCCACGTGGGCAACGCAGGCGACAACATCGACTACGATCACGCAGACTGGGCTGAAGCGAAGTTGATCCGAAAGGCAAACGCTGGTGGGCACTGAGGTTTCTTTGCCAAGGTTCGGGAATCCAAGAAGCCACTGCCCTGGAGGGGGGATTTGTTAAGGGACGTGCACTGCAGGCGAGGAGGGACCATCATGCGAAAATGGATCTTGGCTGTTCTGGCTGTGGCGGTGATAATCAGCGGCTGTGCAAAGAAGGAGGCGTTTGTGAAAGCGGACGTGAACCATGTGAAGGCCCAATTGGCCAAGCTGGCCCCGGTGGAACTGGGCGCGAATGTCGACCGGTTGCCTCCCAGGAAGCAGGAGCTGGTGCGGAAGCTGGTGCAGGCATCGCGCTTGATGGATGAGATCTTTCTGCGCCAGGTCTACTCAAAAAACCTGGAGATTCGCAATTGGCTCCAGCGATCCAAGAACCCGGAAGACAAGATTTTCCTGGAGTACTTCACGATCATGTTTGGCCCGTTCGACCGGCTAGATGACGACAAACCATTTATCGGCACGGAGCCGAAGCCCCTCGGTGCCAATTACTACCCTGAGGACATGACCAAGGAGGCGTTTTTCCGCTGGGTCAAGGAGCACCCGGAGGACAAGGAGGCTTTCGAAAGCAATTTTACGATCATCCGCCGACAGAACGGTAGGCTGGTCGCGATTCCGTACTCGCAGGCCTACCGGGAACTGCTGGAACCGGCGGCCGAGCTGCTGCGGGAGGCGGCGACTCTGGCGGAAAACGCGAGTTTGAAACGCTACCTGGAGACACGGGCACAGGCGTTTCTCTCGAACGACTACTTTGAGAGCGACATGGCCTGGATGGATCTGGACGACCCAGACATCGAGGTTGTGATCGGGCCTTACGAAGTTTACGAAGACCGGCTGCTCAGCTACAAAGCGGCCTTCGAGTCCTTTGTGACCCTGGTGGATCAGGCCGAGAGCGCCAAGCTGGCGCGTGTCGCGCAGTATCTGAACGCGATGGAGAAAAATCTGCCGATTCCAGACAAGTTCAAGAACCTGAATCGGGGAAGCTCCTCCCCGATCAAAGTAGTGAACGAAGTGTTCACGGCGGGCGACACCAAAGCGGGAATCCAGACAACGGCGTTCAACCTCCCAAACGACGAGCGTGTGCGCGAGGCAAAAGGGAGCAAGAAAGTGCTGCTTAAGAACGTGGCCGAGGCAAAATTCGAGAAATGCTGGCGGCCGATTGTGGCGCGTGTGCTGGCCGAAGACCAGCTGCCACTAACTCGCTTCGATGCGTATTTCAACCACACGCTGATGCACGAAGTGTCGCACGGGCTTGGTCCCGGGATCGTGCGTTTGCCAGACGGTTCTGAAACCACCGTCAGCAAAGAACTGAAAGAAACCTACCCAACCATCGAGGAAGCTAAAGCGGACGTTCTGGGCATCTACAACATCATTTTTCTGGCAGACCAGGGTTTCTTCAGCCCGGCTTCGCTCGACACCACGTTTGTGACGTATCTGGGCGGCATGTTTCGTTCAATTCGATTCGGCGTTCAGGAAGCGCACGGCATGGCCAATCTGATCGAGTTCAACTACCTGACGGAGAAAGGGGCTTTTCAGGTGGATCCCAAGACGGGTCGCTTCCGGGTGGTGTTGGAGAAAATGCGGCCAGCCATTCGGGATCTGGCTCACGACATCTTGATGCTACAGGCTACCCTTGACTACCAGGGCGCTGTGAAGTTCATCGAACGCTACGGTAAGATGCCCGCCGCTCTGCAACGCGCTTTGGATTCACTGGCCGATCTTCCTGTGGACATCCGGCCAGTGTACACGATTGAGAGAGAGTTGGGAAAATAGAGCCTGTGTCGAGGCTGTGCCGGGTACCCAGCACGGGTGCCCGGCGCGCTTCAGGGCGTGTTGCTGGCGTGTTGGGTGTTCTGTTGTACTCTGAGACAACGTGTGTCGCCTGAACAGGGGGACATTTCTCGGAAGCAGACGACGTTGTTCGTAAGTTTTTGATATTCCTTCGACTACCACTGTTTTGCTTTTGCGCGCCTTCCGGTACACACCTTGCGTTGCCCCGGACTGAACGGGTAAATTGTGGAGCGCAAGCGTGTCCCAACGTGTTTGGAAAATCTTCGTTGCTTTGGGCCTCCTGCTGGCCGCTGTGCCGGTCCTGGCCGTTGTGGCTCCGCCACAACCCGCGTTCATCCGGATGCCGGACGGACGTACGCTTCGTGGAACGCGCTACGTCTCGGAGGACGCGGTTCTCGTCGTGGACGAACGTGGTCAGCTGTGGCGACAGAGTGGGACGCGCTGGATCGAAGTCGCCTCGGGTGCTGTCTCGCTGCGGAAAACGAGCGGCTTTTTCCGTCGCCCTCTCCGCGGAGCCACTGCGCTGGTGGCACTGCGTCTGGAGTTCGCTGACCAGGTTGGACGGGTAGCCCGAGATCGGCACGTGGCAATCCTTTTTGGGGAGACTCGGAGCCTGCGGGACTACTACGCGTCCGTGTCCAGCGGGGCTCTTGGCGTGGCGGGAGAAGTGTTTCCCGAAGATGAGGGCTGGTTTCAGCTCGGGGTTCCCTCGCGAGTGTACGGCGCCGACGTGGGCCCTGGGAATTCGGATCCGTCGCGACACGATCACGGTGAACGGACACCGGAAGAACTGGTGGCTGCGGCTGTCCGTGTGGCGGATCCGGCTGTGGATTTTTCCCATTTCGACTGGGACGGCGACGGCGCTGTGGATCACTTGCTGATCATTCACGCGGGTGACGACCAGGCTGCGACGGGTCAAGCGGAGGACCTGTGGTCGCGGCAGGTGGTTCTGGCTCAGCCGTTGGTTGTGGACGGTGTGCGCATCGAGAGTGCCATGATTGTGGCCGAAAGCAGTCCGCTCGGCACATTTTGCCACGAGTTTGCCCACGACTTGGGTGCGCCTGATCTTTACGGCGCCAGCGACGTGGGCCCCTGGGGTCTGATGGGCGCCGGTTGCTGGAACGGTGACCCGGCGGGATCGTGTCCCGCACGACTCTCGGCTCCGCTGCTTTGGGATTTGGATGGGAACCCAGCCAACGGTCGCGAAGGGTGGATTTCGGCGCAGTTCGCGCGGGAGGGCCGGTTCGTTTCACTGCAGAGTGAGCCCGTTGTTCTGCCTGCGGAGGTTTCCGGAAAAGTGTTTCTGGCCGAATGGAGGAGGCGAGAAGGCTACGATGCCGCTCTGCCCTCCGAAGGGGTACTCGTGTACGCAATCAACTCGAAGACCGGCGCTACGGAACTGTTGATTCCCAACCGAAGTGGGGCAGAACCGAAAGAGGCGAGTCTTCGACCGGGCAACCAACTCCTGCTCCCGGATGGCACCGGGCTGCGGGTGGTGGCGCCGGGTCAGATCAGTCTGGAAACGGGGGCGGAAATGACTGCGCTCGAGCGGGATGACGCTCCAGAAACGGCGGCACTGCAGATCTTCCCAAATCCTTTCAACGCATCGACACGGATCCAGATCTCGGCTGACCGGAGGAGCCACATTCGCGTGTTTGACCTCCGCGGTCGCCTTGTGGTCGACTTGGGCGTACCACGTTCCGCAGGCTACGTTCGCTGGGACGGGCGTGACGCTCGAGGACGCCTGGTTGCCTCGGGCACGTACGTGGTGTCTGTAGAAACGCCTGCCGGCGTGTTCACCCGGAAGATCACACTCCTTCGCTGACCTCAGGACCACACTGGCCTACCAAAACCTGACGGGAAGCGGGCTAAAAGCCCTGTCCTGCCTAGTTTCGAGACCGGAGGTTTTGAAACTGTAAGCCTTCGACGTGGAAGCCACTTTTCCCAATTTTGCTCCCCTCGACGAGGCGTCACGGTGCGATTTTTCTGACACCTTAACGGCGCTTCCGCATCAAAGAGTCTGAGTTGCGCCCGATCAAACTCTCCGAATGACGGGCACAACTCGGAAGGAAGGAGGAACCCACGATGTTCTCGACAAGCGAGATGCTGTTCAAGCGAAACGCAGGCCAGGAAAGTGGCAACCTCTTCGCGACTCGGTCGCTTTCTGTTTAGCCTTTTCGTTTTCTTTGCCATCTGGATCGCCTTCACAAGCTCCCTCGATCCACAAGAGCTCATTGTTGGTTTTGTTTTCTCCTTCATTTCTGCGTTTTTTTACTCGCCTCACTTCAATCAGGCCGGTCTGAGAAACCTCTCGCCTAAGAAAGTCGGGTATTTGTTCCTGTACCTGTTTGTATTTTTCTGGGAAATGATCAAAGCGAATCTCGACGTGGCTTACCGGGTGCTACACCCCAAAATGCCCATCCGGCCGGCAATTGTTGAGTTCCGAACGCGCCTGAAATCGAACGTCGGTAAACTCGCCCTGGCGAATTCGATTACCTTGACCCCTGGTACGTTGACGGTGGACGTGATTGACGACCGATTCTTTGTGCACTGGATTTGGGCGCCAACGGACGACGAAGAACAGGCGTACAAGGACATTGCTGCCAAGTTCGAACGCTACTTGCGGGAGATTTACGCATGATCCCGATTTACTTCGGCATCATCGCTTTGGCGCTCATTCTTGCGTCTTTACGGGTGATCAAGGGGCCGACCACCTCCGACAGAGTGGTCGCAGCCGATTCGATGACCACAATCATCACGTCGCTGCTTGTGTTGCTTGGCTTGTTCTTCCAACGGTACATTTACATCGACGTGGCGCTAATTTACGCCGTTTTGAGTTTCATTGGTGTTCTTACCGTGGCCCGGTATTTGGAGGGCGGCCTGTGATCCACGTATTCATCGGACACGTGATGATTTCCATTGGCGTCGTTTTTCTGTTCCTGGGCGCCCTTGGCATCTACCGCTTCCCGGATGTGTACAACCGCCTGCAGGCGGGCACGAAAGCCACAACACTCGGGTCTTTCTTCACCATCGTTGGTGTCGGTGTGGTGAACCCGGCGTGGATTTTCAAGACGGCGATCATCGCTTTCTTTATTCTCTTGGCTTCTCCCATTTCGAGCCATGCCCTGGGACGAGGCAGTTACAAAAGCGGCGTGCCCCTGTGGAGAGGGACAGTGTACGACCACTACCGTCGCGTGAGCAAGCACGGCGGTGTGAAAGACGAATGATCGGCCTGCCAGCAACGGCCAACGCGTGAGTGCCTGAGATGCAGACGATTCTGCCAATTGTGTTGACGCTGATTCTGATTGCGGCTGCAGTTCTGACAGTCCATCTACGGGACCTGATTGCAGCTATCGCGGCCAGTTCGGTCATCAGTCTGATCGCGTCCATCTTTTTCTACCTGCTTCAGGCGCCGGACGTGGCCATGACGGAGGCCGCTGTCGGCGTAGGGCTGACGACGGCCATCTTCGTCATCACCGTGCGCAAAACCAGAAGGTACGAAGAATGAAGAAGATCCTCGCTCTGGCTTCGCTGACGGTGATTGGCGTCGCCCTGGTGTCCACCCTGAGTCTCGTGCCTTTCGGCGTGAACAAGATGGATCCGCAGGTAGCGGGACGTTACCTCCGCGAAGGCGTTGCGCGGACGGGCTCGGTAAACATTGTGACGGCCATCGTGGTGAACTACCGCGGATTTGACACGCTGGGCGAGGTAACGGTGCTCTTCCTCGCTGCCACGGGCCTCGGCGCGGTGCTGTTCGACAAGCGCGGCAAGCGCACTCAGAGAACACCTGCGAGCCTGATCGTGAAATCGGCGGCTTTGATCCTGTTCCCGCTGATTGTCCTGCTCGGTGCCTACGTCTTTGTGCACGGGCATCTCACCCCGGGCGGAGGTTTTCAGGGCGGTGTGATCATCGCTACGGGTTTTTTGCTCATGTACATGGCTTTCCGCAGTTACGACGTGAGTCACACGTGGCTCATGGCGGTGGAGTCGCTTGCCGGAACGACATTTGTGGTTCTGGGGCTGCTTGGTTTGATTTACGGTCGTAGCTTTCTGTACAACTTTCTGCCACTCGGTACGGCAAACGCGGTGTTCAGCGCCGGTGTGATTCCCCTGATCTACGTGGCGATTGGGCTCAAGGTAGGCAGTGAACTCACGGGCATCCTGGACAACTTGATGGAAACGATCCGCTGAGCCGCAGCCAATCGCGCTGGCGAGGGGGATGGCGCTTTGGTGTGCAATTTAGGGAGAATTTGAAGAGTGATTTACTACATCGCGGCCCTTTCGTTGATTTTGATCGGTACGTACGCGGTGCTGACCAAAAAGAACATCGTGAAAATCGTGCTCGGGCTCAGCATCGCTGAAACGGGGGTGAATTTGCTTTTGATTGCGATCGGTTACGTTCGGGGCCGCACGGCGCCGATTTTTTCGGACCCGAGTTTTCGGCCGGAGAACATGGTGGATCCTGTGCCGCAGGCGTTGGTGCTCACGGCCATCGTGATTGGACTGGCGGTCACGGCCCTGGCGCTCGCCATCGTGATTCGCCTGTACGATCATCACAAGACGCTCAACATTGAGAAAATTCGGCAGCTTAAGTGGTGAGCTTCTGGCGGGATTGTTCTGCCCCGGAGGCTTGATCCCTGTGAGGATATTTCGAGGCGAGCTTTGCTGGATCCTGTACTTCTCATTGCGCTACCGCTTCTGACCGCGTTCCTTGTGCCGTTGGTACGTCGGGCCTGGCGTCCCCTGGCCGAGGCGCTGCCTTTGCTGACGCTTCTGTTCGACCTGGGTCTGGCCATTTCCTACGTGCCTCGGGCCCTTGAGAAACCGATTGTCGTGGTCATCGCAGGCTGGCGGCCACCCCTCGGCATCAATCTGACCATCGGCCCGCTTGGCATTTTCATGGCTGTAATGATTTTGTTTGTGGCCGTACTGGTGGCCATCTACTCCATTTGGTACATCAAGGCGGAGCCCAAAGAACGCTACTGCATGTTATGCCTCATGTTGATTACCGGGTCGCTGGGAATGGTGCTCACGGGCGACCTGTTCAACTTGTTCGTGTTCATGGAGATTACCAGCATTTCCGCCTACGCCCTTACGGCTTTTATCCGCGATCGGGACGGTTCTGAGGCGGCCTTCAAGTATCTGATTATCGGTTCGCTGGCCTCGAATTTTTTCCTGCTCGGCGTCGTGCTCATCTACTCGAGCACGGGAACGCTCAACATGGCCGATCTGGCCGCGAAGATGCCGAGCGTGGATCCGCGGATCGCCGTACCTGCGGTGGTTCTCATGGTCGTCGGTTTGGGTGTGGAATCGGAGATGTTCCCTCTCAACGGCTGGGCGCCGGATGCTTACTCGATGGCCCCAACCCCGATTGGCGCGGTGTTCGGGGCCATTGTTGTGAAAGGGGCCGTGTACGCACTCGCGCGCATGCTGTACACCATCTTCAACTTCCAGGGTGTAATCCATTTTCTGGTGATCATGGGTATCATGACACTTCTGGTGGGCGAGATGGCTGCCTTGCGTCAGCGGCAAATCAAGCGAATGTTGGCTTTCTCCAGCATTGGGCAGATGGGCTTGATCTTAGTGGCCTTTGGGCTGGGCACAGCCGGTGGGTTGGTGGCAGCCCTTTTTCACATGCTCAATCACGCGCTTCTCAAGGCCCTCCTGTTCTTGACGGCTGGCTACCTGGTTTACCACTCAGGTAGCAAGGAAATCGCGGACATGGACGGAATGGGACGTCGCGTGCCACTTCTGGCGGTGGCCTTTAGCATCGGGGCCTTTGGAATCATGGGGCTACCACCGCTAAACGGATTCTGGAGCAAGTTTCTCGTGATTTCGGAAACCGTGAAGGCTCACTACCTTGCCATTGCTGCCCTTGCTTTGGTTGGCAGCGTAATCGAGGCTGTGTACTATTTGCGCGTCGTAGGACGCCTTTTCTTCAAACCAGCGGACGACCGCGTGCAGGCGGCGCGATTGCCGATCTCGGGTTTCGTTTCGCTCGGATTGCTTGTGGTTGCTGTGGTGGTCATTGGTCTTTACCCGGGTTGGGTGATGCATGTCCTCCAACCGGCCGCACGTGAGCTACTGGACAAGACCTTCTACATTCACAGTGTTCTTGGTCCCTGATTCAGGGCGACTGAGGCCGAAAAATCATGGCTGAGTTCTACGCAAAACTTCTTCTACCTTTGTTCGGAGCGGCGTTGCTTGCACCGCTGGCGGGACGTGTAAACCGATTCCTTCGCGACGTGTTGCTCTTTGCGGCTGTTGCCTGGGGGCTTGTTGGGCTCGCTTCCATGGGTAGCGGCGTGGCCTCTTGGCGGTTTTCCCTGTTGGGGTTCGATCTGATCTGGCGAGTGAACCCCCTGGTGCAGTTTTTTGGTGTCATCGTGTTGGGGCTCGGGGCATTGACGCTTTGGTTCGCCTTTCCCTACATGCGGAATCGGGAACGCGCCAACTACTTTTTCTTCTCTTTCGGCATGGCCATCGCGGCTTCAATGGGGGTGCTGGTCGCTGGCGACTTTCTTTCGCTATTTTTCTTCTGGGAAATCATGACCTGGTCCTCCTTCCTCAACGTCATTTACTACCGCTACGAAGCCCAGGCTGCCGGACTCAAGTACTTCGTGATGAGTTTGATCGGGGCCTACAGCATGTTGTTGGCGCTTGTTCTCGTGAACGCAGCGTTGGGTACCTTGCAATTCAGCGGTGTGTTTGACGGTTGGGAAGTTCTGAGTCCTGGAACGCGCTGGGCAGTGTGGGCTTTGTTGCTGGTTGGTTTTGGTGTCAAAGCGGCAATGATGCCGCTTCACACCTGGGCTCCGGACGCCTACGAAATCTCGCCGGCTCCGTTCACCGCTTTTTTCTCTGGTGCGCTGAGCAAACTTGGTGTGTACGGATTGGCGATTTTGCTTTTTGTTTTGGCCGGTCCTGGGCTCTGGGCGAAGCTGGGAAGCGTCTGGCAGCATCCGATTACGCACTACACCGTGGCTTGGATCGGAGGCATCACGGCTTTTGTGGCTACCTTGATCGCCGTCGTACAGGAAGACGCCAAACGGCTGCTCGCTTACTCCAGCGTGGGCCAGATCGGCTACATTCTGCTTGGATTCGGCATCGCTTCGACCCTCGGTGTGGCAGGAGCGCTCTACCAGGCGCTTAACCACGCCATTTTCAAAGGATTGCTCTTCTTAACGGTGGGCGCCGTTTTCTACCGCACGGGCACCCACAGGCTTGACGAGCTGGGCGGGCTCATCAAGAGGATGCCGTACAGCTTTGTGGCCATGCTTCTTGGCATCATTTCGCTGGCGGGAATTCCGCCACTCAGCGGTTTCCCAGCGAAGTGGATTCTTTACGAAGCGCTGATCGAGAAACACATGGTTGGCCTTTTGATCGTGGCCATGATTGCAAGCACGGTCGCGTTTCTTTACGCCTACCGGCTCATCAACACGATCTTTCTGGGACCCTTGCCAGATCACCTGGAAGCGGTGCGCGAGGTGCCGTGGAGCATGCGGATTCCCATGTTTGTCCTGGTTTTGTTTACGCTCTGGTTTGGCATTTACCCTCAGGCGGCGCTGAACTGGATCGGCAGTGCCATGGCTGTTTTCCCGGGAATCGAGCCGGTTCGGGTTGGCGACACCAGTCTGTGGTCACCCGCCGGAACGGTGAACTTGGTGCTGACGGCAAACATCATCGGGGCTGTTTTCCTGACAGTACTGATTGTGCTGGCGCTTTGGCCGCGATCCAGAAAGGTGGGGCAGTACGACATTCACACGGCGGGAGAGCCGGTGCCTCCCGGGGTGAATTTTCAGTACGCGACGCGGTTTTACCAGCCGTTCGAACGCGCGTTCGGCGTTTGGCTGAAGAGCAGTGCTGACCGACTGTACACGGCTGTGGCACAGAACCTCGAAAATCTTTTCGACCTAATGCGCTACGTTTACACAGGGGATGGTCAGACCTACGCGCTGTACGTCATCCTTTTCCTGGCCGGGATGTTCCTTTTTGCGAAGGGCATCGTTTTTTGATTCGTGAGTTGGGTTGAACTGCGATTTCTGAACCAGCAACACCGCAATTCCTGAGGACGCCAATCGGGATGGACATCGCGCTGAAAATATTGAGTGCGCTGGCTACGATTCTTCTGGCAGTGGTGACGGGTCTCTTTTACATGGGCCTGGCCCGCAAGATCACCGCCCGGGTTCAGAATCGTGTCGGCCCCCCGGTGACGCAACAGTTTCTGGACGTCGTCAAGCTGTGGTCCAAGAAAAGCGCCATCTCGCACGGCACCATGTTTCATCTGGGTCCGGTGTTTGCGTTGACTGGCTCGATTTCCACGCTGCTGCTTGTGCCTTTGTTGCGCGAGTCACGCTTTCTGTCGCCCTTCAGTTTCAATGGCGATTTGATTTTGATTTTGTACGTGATGGTTTTCGGTAGCCTGGGCATGGCTCTGGCTGTGGGCGAGTCCGCCAATCCGAACGGCATCATTGGTGTGTCCCGTGGGCTGACGATGATGGTGGGATACGAACTGCCGTTCATTGTGGCGGTGGTCACGCTCATCGTTCAGTACGACAGCTCGTCGCTGGTCAAGATCCTTCAAAGCCAGGATGGCTTCGGAACGTGGAATCTGATTCGGTCACCATTTGCCAGTGCGGCGGCCTTTGTTGCGCTTCTGGGAATGATGGGCAATCAGCCGTTCGACGTACCCATCGCGCCGCAAGAGATCGCCTCAGGACCGATGTCGGAGTTTGGCGGTAAGTACCTGGGACTGATGATGTCCAGCCGGGCCATCTTCATGTTTGCCAAGCTAACGCTCTACACGGACTTGTTTCTGGGAGGTGCGTCGAACCTGGTCGAACTCTGGGTGAAAACCTTTGCAGTCTTTCTCTGGCCCTTGTTGGTGGGACTCGTGTTTCCACGTTTTCGAACGGAGCAAACGGTGCGCTTTTTCTGGGGGTGGCCGACGGCGCTTGGTTTAGTCGGGTTGTTACTGGCCATTTTCTGATCGGGTGGCGGTTTGTAACGGTGGTAGCCCGTATTTTTGAACGGATTTGTGGCTTTTGCAAGCCATTTGACGAGCAGAGCAACCGGAAATGCACGAAAATCTGTTGCCAAAATGGGACGAGGACGTCCCGGAAGATCGCGGTCTTGAGCTCGTAGCCGACTGGGCGCGAAAGCATTCGCTCTGGGTAATCGCGTACGGTACGGGATGCGGTGCAATTGAGGTCCCGCCAACCATGACGTCCCGCTACGACGCCGAGCGTTTCGGCATCACGATGATGGCCACACCCCGGCAGGCGGACGTAATCCTTGTAACCGGCTACGTGACCGTAAAGACGTTGAAACGCATCATCCGAACCTACGAGCAGATGCAGGATCCGAAGTACGTGATCGGATTCGGCTCCTGTCCCATCAACGGTGGCATGTACTGGGACTCGTACAACACCATCAAGCAGCTGGATCTCTACATCCCTGTGGACACGTGGATCGCGGGCTGCATGCCGCGTCCGGAGTCGATCATCCAGGCCCTAATCCATTTGCAGCACAAGATTCAGCGCGGTGAGGCTACGGGCTGGAAGCGCTACAGGGAAAATCTGGAATGGTACCGGGCGAACCAGCGTAAGGTCATCAAGAACTGGAACATGCCCGATTACAATTGGTGAGCACAGATGTCTGATTCGGTGAAGACGCTGTCTGAAGAGGCCATTGCCGAAGCCATTCGAAAGACGTTCCACACGGCCGAGGTTCGCGTGGCGAGGGCTCGGCGGATTGAAGTGAAGTTGCGCTCCGATCTCCTGCCGCCGCTGGCCAGTAACCTGAAACACTACCTTGGCTTTGAGCATCTCTCGCACATCTCGTGCGTGGATTGGCTGGAAGAAGGGGAGTTTGAGCTTGTTTACCTTCTGTGGTCTTACACGCACCGCGTGATTGTAGCCATCAAGATTCGCATTCCGCGCGACAATCCACAGTTTGTCACCATCAAACCACTTTGGCGGCATGCCGAAACCTACGAACGCGAGATCCACGAGATGTACGGTGTGGATTTCGAAGGGAACGAGAACCTTACGCCTTTCCTTCTGGAGGACTGGGACAACGTTCCACCGATGCGGCGCGACTTCGACACGCGCCGGTACGTGGAGGAAACGTACGAGTGGCGACCAGGCCGTGAGGAGCACTTTGTGCCACGCCAGGTGATTGCCGAAACGTGGGGTGAACGCTGGTGGGGCGACACCGTGCGTGGTAGCAACGAGGAAAAGGCGGATCAAACGTGATCGCAACAACCAAGAAAACAACAAAGCTGTTTCTGGGACCGCAGCACCCCGGCATCACCGGCAACATGATGGTGGAGCTCGACGTGCAGGGCGACACGGTTGTGCGTGCCCGAACGCACGTGGGTTATCTTCACCGGGGCTTTGAAAAGTTGATGGAAGAGCGGCTCTGGATTCAGTGTTTTCCCATCGTTTGCCGAATCTGTGTTCCGGAGCCAGACCCCAACGAAGAGAACTTCGCGCGCGGGGTAGAAGAGATCGCTGGCATCGAAATCCCCGAACGAGCGAAGTGGATCCGTACGCTGGTGCTTGAACTGTCGCGTTTGCAGGCCTACCTGCTGTGGATGGGGGGGCAGGCAGGTTCCATCGGCCTGTACACGATGCCTCAGTGGACGGTGGGCGATCGTGACTACATTCTGGACCTGTTCGAAGAACTGACCGGTGGCCGCGTGTACCACATGTACATCTGGCCGGGTGGTGTGCGGCGCGATTTGCCGAAGGGATTTCGCGATCGCGTTCTCAAAGTCATGGACTACCTGGAGAGTCGGCTGCCCGAGTACGACCGGCTTTTGTTCGAGAATGCGCTGTTCATCAAGCGTGCTTCCGGCGTTGGCGTGATCGATCCCAGCCGGGCAATGGAGTGGGGTGTTGTTGGGCCACCACTGCGTGCGGCGGGTTTTCGCCACGACACACGCATCGACGATCCCTACGAGGCTTACTCGGAAGTAGAGTTCGTTGTGCCCACCCGCACAGAATCGGACGTCTACGCCCGAGCCATGATTCGTCGCTTTGAGTTTGAACAGTCGATTTCGATTGTCCGCCAGGTGCTGGACAACATGCCTGAGGGACCTGTGTACACGGGCATCCCAAATCCGTTTCAGTGGCGTGTCCCACCGGGCGATGCGTACGTTCGCACCGAGTCCGCACGCGGCGAGTTTGCTTATTACGTGGTGAGCGACGGCTCCACCAAACCGCGCCGCGTGCATGCCCGAGGTCCCGCTTACGTCCACGGCGTAACGCTCCTGGAGCACCTGCTGGAAGGAGCGAACATTGCCGACGTTTCGATGATCATGAATAGTCTGGGCACCTGCCCGCCGGAAATAGAACGGTAAGTGATTTATGGCTCCAAACATTAAGAACGTACTGCAGCCCTTTTCGGCGCTCAAACATCTGGGTCAGAAACCTCACACGGTTCGTTACCCGGACGAGAGCAAGCCTACGGCACCCCGGTACCGGGGTTTTCACTACAACGATCTCGAAAAGTGCGTCGGTTGTGGAAACTGCGCCGCCATCTGCCAGAACGCCGCCATCGACATGGTGCGGGTGGAAGGCGTCGAACCCGCAGTAGGCGATTCTGGGCTTCGACCCCGCATCGATTACGGCCGTTGCTGCTGGTGTGGCCTCTGTGTAGACGTCTGTCCAACCGGCAGCCTGGCGCTCACCACCGAGTACACGTACGTTTCCGACGATCCGGGGAGTTTTCTTCTCGTTCCCGGCCTGGAACATCCCGAATTCGGTGAAAAACTGAGCTTTACTTCCGAGGAGGGCTACAACCTGCTGGACTTCCACCGTGTGCCCATGCGCGAGCTTGACCCGAAGGAACGGGTGAAGTCCTTCGCTGAGGTCGTTTTGGGTTACGTGGAAGAGGAAGCTCGGAAAGAGGCCAGTCGGTGCGCGGGTTGTGGGATCTGTGTGTCGGCGTGTCCAGACCACATGCACATCCCGGAGTACATCCGTGCCATCGCCGAAGCGGACGACCTGCAGTCGTTGAAAGTCATCTACGACAACAACCCGCTTGGCGAAATGTGCGGGAAGGTGTGCACACGCCGGTGCGAAGGGGTGTGCGTGCTGACCCATCGGGGTGAACCGGTGGCCATCCGCTGGCTAAAACGATTTGCCACAGAGCGCTTCGACGACTTCAGCAAGGTACTGAATCCTGAGATTCGGCCGAAGAACGGACTGAAGATCGGGATCATCGGTGCGGGGCCCGCAGGGCTCACGGCGGGTTACTACCTGGTTTTGCGCGGCTACGACGTCGACATTTTTGAGGCGTTGCCGAAGGCGGGTGGCATGACCATGGCCGGGATTCCGAAGTACCGTTTTCCGGAGGACAGCCTGGACAAGCAGATTCGCTACATGGAACAGGTGGGCGTGCGAATTCACACCAACACCCGCGTTGGCAAAGATGTGGCCTTTGAAGATCTGCTCGAGAAGTACGACGCCGTGTTCATGGGCGTTGGGTTTCACAAACCCTACATGTTGCGGATCAAGGGCGAAGAGCTCCCAGGGTCGATCCAGGCGGTGACGTTCCTGCGCGAAGTCAATTTTGGCAAGAAGGTGGATGTGGGCAAGCGTGTGGTAGTGATTGGCGGTGGTGACGTGGCCATCGATGCCGCGCGAGTGTCGCTGCGTTTGGGCGCGCAGGCTACCATCCTGTACCGTCGGAGAATGCAGGACATGCCGGCTGACCCGGAGGAGATCGAAGGTGCTTTGGCCGAGGGGGTTGACATCAAGACGCAGGGCATTCCGTTGGAGATTTTGCCGGGACCTGACGGCCGGGTAGCGGCCATCAAGTACGGCATGGCGGAAATGGTGCCCGACCCGAAAGGCGGTCGACCGCGCCCGAAATTGATCGAAGGTGACGAACACCTCCTTGAGGTGGACACGGTCATTGCAGCCATCGGTCAGGAGGCGGATTACTCTTTTATCCCGCAGGAGTACCTGGACAAGCTGAAGATCGAGCGCGGGCGGATCGTTGTGGACGAATGGCAGGCTACCTCGATTCCAGGGCTTTTCGCTGGTGGCGACACAACCAACCGCCGCGCCGACGCAATCTCCGCCATCGCCGATGGCTACCGTGCTGCCGAAGGGATCGATCGCTACCTGCGCGAACGACGGGCTTCGGCTGCGTAGTTCTGCTGCTTTGGGTTTCTGAGCATTTTCCCACCCGTTCGCCCCGAACCTGCGCCAGTGTGACGGGCGCTGCGTAGACACGCCGCGCGGAGACTCCGTAGAGTCGGGATCCACCCCCCTTTGTCGTCGGCCGGAGCGTCGTTCGTGTGCTCCCTGTCTTGCGGCTTCTGGGCTGCTGTCCCAGAGCTTCCTGCCGAACGCCTCGACCTGTTTTTCCCCGCATAAATCACGAGTACAAATCTCAAACCCGAACGTGAGCGTCTTCGCTTGCCCGCTGAGACGCCGTTTGTCGGGATTGTGGTCTGACAATTTCACCACCCTTTCCCGCCGAACCAAGACGTTAGGTCGTTCTTCGCGGAAACGTGTCATCTGCCCAACAGGGGCTAACGACTCCTGCGGACCTGCCGATATTCCAGAGGAACCCTGGGAAATTCCTCAAGATTTCGTCTTTCAGCGGGAGGTGTGATGAGGCGCGGACGAGTGCTTGCCTGCCTTCTGGCGGTGTGTTTCGCAATCCCCGTGAGCGGTCAAACCCTTTTTCAAGCGCGTCTGGATTTCAACACCGGCGTGCGCCCTTCCAGCATTGATGCCGGAGATGTGGACGGCGACGGCGACATCGACCTGGTGGTTGCAAACAAGGGCGACAACACCGTGACTCTTCTGCTGAACCAGAATCACGGTGATTTCGCGGAACGGACGATTGCGCACACCGGACACGCGCCTGAAGCGGTGGCGCTCGTGGACCTGAACAGCGACGGACGGCTGGATCTGATTGTCGCGAACGAGCAGGACAACGGAATCCAACTTTTCCTCAACCGCGGGCAGTTGAAGTTCGTCCCTTCCTTGACCTACGGCTCGGGAAACTGGCCCACAGACCTTTACAAGCACGATCTGGACGGTGACGGCGACGCTGACTTGGTCGTTTGCAACGCGTTGAACAACACAGTTTCGGTGTACAAGAACCACGGCGACGGCACGCTTTCTGTGATGCAGAACTACAGCGTTGGGTGGCAACCGTCGTCCAGCGCTGCCGGCGATTTCAACGGGGACGGCGTTGTTGACCTTGCGGTTGTGAACGCCGGCGACAGCTCGCTCTCCGTGCTGTACGGGGATGGACGCGGATATTTCCGCCCTGCTTTCAACTACGCCATCGGGCAGCAGCCCTACCACGTGGCTTCGGCAGATTTGAACGGTGACGGCCTGCCCGACCTGGTGGTGGCAAACTTCGGCGAGCACACCGTTTCGGTTCTGTTGAACGACGGCGAAGGCAAGTTTCCAAGCCGCAAGGATTATCTGGTCGCGCGGGGGCCGGACTGGGTGTCGCTGGCCGACGTGGACGCGGACGGCCAGGCGGATATCGTGGTGCTGGGTGCAGAAGACCACCAGGTGTCCATTCTACGCGGGCTCGGTGGCGGCAAATTCGACTTTGCAAGGTCCTACGATGTGGGGCACTACCCTGTGTCTTTAGCCGTGGCCGATGTAGACGCCGACGGTTTCCCAGATCTTTGTGTGGTGAATCGGGAAGACCGGGGCATTTCCGTCCACCTGAATCGCGGCGACGGTTCCTTCGACGTGTCGCCCTCGATCCCCGTGGCCGAGGCTCCTACGGTTGTTTTGCTCGCCGATCTGAATCGAGACGGCCTTCCGGATCTCGTGGCCAACAACTTCCAGGACCGCGACGTCACCGTGTTTCTCAACCTGGGTAACCGACAGTTCAGCGAGGGGCAGAAGACTTACCTTGGCAACAGCCCCACCGACATGGCCGTGCTGGACGTGAACCGCGACGGTGCACCAGACATCGCCGTTGCCAACCGCTTTAGCGACGACGTCGATATCTTGCTGAACAACGGACGCGGGAACTTCGAGCCCAAGTACAACATTTGGGTCGGTCGCGAGCCTGCGGCCATCGCTGCTGGGGACCTGAACGGTGACGGTCTCGACGACATCGCTGTGGCGGACATGGCGGAAAACGGGGTGACCATTCTCTGGGGAACCTCCGACAGCTTCTTCTCGGAACCGGAGGTGCTACAAGTGGGTGCACGGCCAGTCGACGTTGCGATTCGGGATCTGGCCGGTGACGGAAAGAATGAACTACTGGTCCTGAACCAGCAGGACGCTACGCTCTGGGTGCTGGACAACGTGGACAGTACGTTCGAACTGCAGTCGCGTTTTCGACTTGGACGGTCGCCCCGGTCAATGGCCATTTTCGACGCCAACGACGACGGACTGCTCGATGTGGCAGTGACGTGTCCCGGCTCGAACAACGTGTGGACGTTTGTGAATCTCAACGGAGAATTGCAGCCAGCAGGGCAAATCCCCGTAACCGGAGGAGCTACAGGGCTCGCCGCTGGGGACGTGGATCGAGATGGCCGGATCGATCTGCTGGTGACCTGCGAGAAATCGAACGCGGTGGCTGTTTACCGCGGTTTGGGCGACGGTCGCTTCAGGGCGCTGGCCAGTTTCGGCGTTGGTAAGAAACCCCAGGGTGTTGCTGTTGCCGATCTGGACGCGGACGGAGATCTGGACGCCGTTGTGGCCAACCGCGAGGACGGCAACCTGTCTTTGCTGATCAATCGGCGCAACCCGTGGCTGTTAGCTTTGCGGGCACCAAGTTTCCGGCAGCCGGTGTCGGACGCTCTGTTTCTCGGCAACAGTGCCTTGCTTGTCAGCAGCGCCGATGGGGGCGTGATTCAGTCCCTGCCGTTCAGCGGTTCTTCAGGCTCCACTGTGAAGTTGAGCGCGGCGCACTTGCTGGCTTCGGGAGACTGGGACGGCGACGGCATTCCGGAAGTCTTTGCCAGTTCCGAATCGGGTCGACAGGTGCTCGTGTTGAGCCCCAGTCTGCGGGAACGTTTCAGCTTGCAGCTGCCTCTTGTACCCGGTGTGATGAAAACTGTGGATGTGGACGCCGACGGCAAGAGCGATCTTGTCGCCGCTGGTCCCGGGCAACCTTCGGGAGTAATTTTACTGAATCGCGGTGACCGAGCGGAGCAGATTGACCTGCCTGGAGTACGGGAATCCACGTCCGACATTTGCGCAGAAGACCTCGACCGCGACGGCCGTGTCGATCTGGTCTTTGCGGATCCGGTTGCCAAAACCATCACCGTTTTCCTGCAAACGGAGCCAGGCATTTTTCAGGATGCGGTTTACCCCCTGGAAGGGACTGTGGGGCATCTGGGCACTCTGGACCTTGATGGCGATGGCTTTCAGGACGTGGCTTTTTCTGAGCGAACATCGGACCGGCTTGGTGTGCTGATGAACGACGGCCACGGTCAGTTTGGTAGCGTCGCTTACTTCAGTGTGGAAGCTGGTCCCGTGGACCTGTGGACCGTGGATGTCAATGGCGACGGGCGAAAAGATGTGCTGGTGGTGTGTCGGGAAGCCCGGCTGGTGGAGTTGTTGATCAACAACGGTAGCGGTGGCTTCGACGTCGCGGACCGGATCGGTGTGCCGGGTACGCCGGTACGCATCTTTGGTAACCCGCGCGAACCCAAGTTGGCGGGCACCATCGACACAAACGGCGCAAAGCTAGCGCTGTTTAGCATTCGGATGCCTACCGTCCAGCTTGGTGGAACAGGCGACTGAGAAATGCGGTGCCGTACCGCGTGCCGAGCCTTTGCGCCGGAAAAGAGGGGGGAAACGGTCAGAACGAAAAAGCCACCTGTCGGGATCTCGACAGGTGGCCCCTGTTTTCGAGCGCTGAGACGCACCAGCGATGTCTACACGTTTTCCGGTACGACAAACGGTTCTCTGTACTGGCGCGTCAGCATGGCGTTTGCTTCTTCGTCGTCGACGAACCGCTCGCGGGCCGGATCGAACTCCAGCGAACGCCCGAGCCGGTACGAAATGTTCGCCAAGTGGCACAGGGCCGAGCTGATGTGGCCCTCCTCGATGGGCGCGTTCAGGAGCTTGGGGTCCCGAGCGCGAACGGCGTCGATGAAGTTCTTAAAGTGATTCCCGCCGGCCTTGGCGTAAGGCCCTGGTTCGCGCTTTTTCCCGAGGTAAGTCTTCCAGAAGGGGGCGTCTTCGTTGCCCACTACCATGTAACCTTCGGAGCCGAAAAACAGGTTTCCCACGCTGTTCGACGGTCCTTCCCCGAGACCGCCTTCGTGGTTGGTGATCCAGTGCCGGACTTCGAACTGGAGGATTTTCTTTTTGTCGCCACCGCCCTCGGGGTTGGGGTATTCGAAAGCAGTAATCATGGTGTTGGGGGTTTGCTGGTCGTCGTCGAACATGAAGTGGCCGCCCATGGCCATCACTTTGAGGGGCAGGCCCACGCCGAGCCCCCAGCGGGCCATGTCCATCTGGTGCACACCTTGGTTGCCGATGTCG
>CAZXXS010000053.1:0-49712 GCA_964644845.1 uncultured Cytophagia bacterium
GCGATGCCTGCCAGCACAAGTGCTCCGACCAAGGGCGCGCCCGCACTCAGAAGCAACATGGCCCGGATGCCCAGCAAGTCGGCCACGCGACCGAGGACAACGCCCGCTACAATGAAACCGCCGTCGAAAGCTCCGAGGAAAACGCCGAAAACAGGACCCCGCGTTCGGTAGGTCGTCATGTCGGCAACGAGTGCCGTCAGAGCCGGTTGAAACACGCCAAAGACCAGTCCGTAGAGAGCACCCGCTGCCAGCACCCAGAACTGGCTGCTCGCCAGAGCAAGCATGGACAGCACACCTGAGAACGCCACCAGGGACAGCGCAGAGAGTCGCACCCGTCCAAAACGGTCCGGCAGATCCTTTCCCAGCGTCCGGATCAACAATGTAAAGACGGCAAACGTCGCGAAAAACGCACCCGAGGAACCCAGACCGTTCTCTTTGACAAGCAGGGGGACGAACGTGAATGCCGCACCGTGGCCAACCGCGCCCAGGAAAAACACCAGCGAGGCCACCATCACCCCAGGTGTGAGCCACCGTCTGCTTTCCTCCTCACCGCGAACGGCATCTCGCACCCCAGTCACCTCGCGAACACCGCGCACGCTGAGCAACCCCAGAAACGTCGCCGCAGCCATGACCGCCAGTACACCGCGCAGGTCCGCCGGTCGGTACAACGCCTCAGCAAGCGCCGGGCCAGCAGCAATCCCGATGTAGTTGGCCACGCCCATCTCGCTAATCGCTGCTCCCCGCCGCTCAGGTCGTGCCACGTCGGCAACGTAGACCAGTGTAGCTGTGGTGAAGACACTCAGCAGAGCGCCGTGCAAAATCCTGACTGGCAGCAGGAACCAGTCGCTGTGAGCAAGCTGGTACGCCGCCGGGACCAACATCGCCAGAACCACAGAGCCGAGCAGCGAATTTCTGCGTCCAACCCGCGATACAAGCCAACCCGCCACAGCCCGAAACAGCAGTACCCCAACGGGAAACGCCCCAACAACCACACCCACCACGAAATGATTGGCCCCGCGCTCGTGCAAATAAACAGGCAACGTGGGCATCAACACGGAGAAACTCACGAAAATCAGGACCGTAGCCAGGAAAAGCTGGCGAAGATTGGCGTTTTTGAGAGACACGAACATCGTGCGGTGTCACCGTTGCCTTTGCTGTTGTTTGTGAAAATGTCGTCCTTCACAAGAACGTTCGCGTTCAACTCCGGGACGTCCGAGCGCCGAAACAGTGAAACCATTGCGCAGTGAAGACCCGTTGCCAGGCACCTTGGGACTGCACCGCAGGCGAAAGCAAGCGCTCGTCGCGGTTTTTCCGCGGACGGCCAGTCCCTTTCGCTGCGGAACGGGTACCCTCGTCCTTTCCAAACCGGCTGCGCGACGGCGACACGCCCATCCGTTTTCCCGGTTCCGGCGGTCCAACGAGCGCACATGTGTTCTCTTGTGTCAGCCCGAAACCGGGCAAAGACAGTCCCATTTGACCTGGATTTGTTGGATGCAACGGGCGCCACCACGGGACGCAAAAGCGCTCAACCGAGTGAAAAAACGGTACAGCACCCGCGTCCGTGTTGCAGGCGCACGGGACTGTGCAGCTTCCTTCGCGTCGAAAATTGGGCCACTCGAAACGCGGACACCCCAGGCGTCCGCCCGTAGCGCACGCCGAAGGACCAACCCATTTCACGGCCCGCGTCCGAACAGCGAAAAGTCCCCGCCCCCCACAAACAGCCGGTTTGGAAACACGCGGCTTGTAGCCCTCAGGCCTCAGTCATTTCCGAAGCCCCATCTCACCGACGCGGCAAGCTGGTCTCCCACAAGCAAAGAGGTTCCTGACTGCTTCGGACCGCCTGGGACTGGGCCACCAGCGGAAACGGCAAGCAGTCTTCGCGCTCCCGCGTTACTCAGGAAACCACCCCGCTGTCCACGGTTGAACGGCTGTGGAAGCCTTTCCGCGTTCCTTCCGTTTGCGCTTGCAGGAAAATGCCGAAACCCCTGCGAAGTTCCTCTCCTGACCGGCTACGTCCCCAGCAAGATAACCCGACACTGCAAGACCTCGCAGTTCACCTTCCCGGTTCACGTCTGAAAGCCGGTGCACTTCGTTCCAGTAGCCTACCCCTCCCCATCCGCGCTGCTGCCACCCTTCTGCCCAATGATCCCGGGCTCGGTGATGCGCCGCGGATCAAAGATTCCCTTCACCTCGTCTTCGGACAGAATACCCCGTTCAACCACCAGCGCGAGCACGCTTTTTCCCTCCGCCAAAGCGTCTCTTACAAGCGCAGCTGCTGCCTCGTAGCCCACAATCTGGTTCAGGACCGTGGCCAGTCCAAGCGACCGCTCGAAGTACAATCTGCAACGTTCCCTGTCCGCTGTGATCCCCTCCACCAGTTTCTGCCGGAAAACACGTAGGCCGTTCGTCAACAGGGTCAGACTGGTGAGCAGGTTGAAGATGATAACCGGCATCAGAACGTTGAGTTGCAACTGGCCGGCCTGGGCTGCCAGGGCAACCGCAGCGTCGTTGCCAATCACCTGGTAGCACACCATGTTCAGCATCTCGGCCATCACCGGATTTACCTTACCCGGCATGATGGACGACCCCGGTTGAACAGCAGGGAGGTGAATTTCGGACAGGCCAGTCGTCGGACCCGAGCTCAACAGGCGGAGATCGTTGGCAATTCGGGTCAATTCCAGGGCGAGTTCACGCAGCGCTGAAGAAAAATCGACAAAAGGGGCCATGCTGCTCATGGCCCAGAACAGGTCACTCGCCGGTTTGAGGGGCCAGCCCGTCTGCCGTGAGAGTTCTTCTACCACGCGCTTACGGTACTCCGGGTGCGTATTCAGACCCGTGCCAGCCGCGGTGCCGCCAATTCCGAGTTCCTGCAAACGGGCAGCTGCGGTTTCAATCCGGTCCAAACTTGTCGCAACAGCGCTGGCGTAGCTGCCGAATTGCTGCCCGAGCCGGATGGGCACTGCGTCCTGCAGGTGCGTCCGCGCCGACGTCACGACCTCGTCGAACTCCCGGGCTTTGCGCCTCAAGGCCTGCGTCAATTCCACCAGCACAGGCTTCAAGCGGCTCCAGGCACGCAAAGCGGCCAGGCGCATCGCGGTGGGGAACACGTCGTTCGTGCTCTGACCGTAGTTCACGTGGTCGTTCGGGTGCACAGGGCTGTACCGACCCCGACGACCGCCCAAGATTTCGTTGGCGCGGTTGGCCAGCACCTCGTTCACATTCATGTGGTGCGACGTTCCAGCACCGGCCTGGAAAGGATCCACTACGAACTGGTCGCGGTGCTTGCCTTCCAGAACTTCGTCCGCAGCGTCCTGGATGGCCCTCGCCAGGCGAGGCTGGAGCAGTCCCAGTTCAGCGTTCACTTTCGCCGCAGCCTTCTTCACAAGCACCGTCGCCCACACCAGGTCCGGCGACGGTTTCAAACCGCTGACCGGGAAATTCTCCAGAGCGCGTTGCGTCTGCGCTCCCCACAGCACCTTTGCTGGAACGAGGATCTCCCCGAGGCTGTCATGCTCTGTGCGAAAATCGGCCACTTCAGTGCCCTGCTGGCCTGTCACCGCCGCCTGCCACACGCCTAACGGTCTTTCTGCGCGGTCATCCCAAGTCAAGAAACTCCTCGCGACGCTGTAACAGCGACCCTGCAAGAAGTATTCCCGCTTCGTCCTCCCGGAAACGTTCAACAAGAAACAGGCTTCTTACTGGCGTCGCGCACCTCTGCCCTCACCGTCGAAGTGACCGTAACAAAACCCCACCGCGGACCACAGGCACAGCGCTGAGGGAAAACAGGTTGGCAAACCCAAACGCTTTCCACTGCCAGGCATCCCGCCGTCAGCAACAGAGCCGTGGGTCCAGAGAACCCACGGCTCTTTGAGGCGTCTCGCACGACTGATTTTCCTTTTCCTTAAGGAGCTGGTGCAGGCGGCGGTGGTGCGGGTTCAGTACCAGGCGCTCCACCAGATGGAGGCCCTTGCGGGGCCGGTGGAGGAACGGGGAGTGAATCAGGAGGAGGTGCCGGCACGCCAGGAGGAGGCGGTGGAACCGGTGGCACCCCCGGTGGAGGAGCAACATTCCCTGGAGGTGGCGGCGCGCTTTCCGGTGGAGGGGGTGTCGCCTCTGGAGCAGGGGGTTGAAGGTTTCCTGCCGGGGCAGGTGGTCCAGGTGGGGCCCCTGGCACGGGACTTACTGGGTTCGGAGGCGCTGGTGGTGCACCAACCGGCGGTGGTGCAACAGGAGCTCCAGGCGGAGGTGCCGGTTCTGGCGGGGGAGCAGCTTCAGGTCCTCCACCGCCGGCCGGGCCACCGCCGTCCAGGCTCTGTGCCGGAGCAAGCGGAGGAGGAGGCGGAGGCGGTCCCGGCTTGCAGGCAAGCGTCAGAACAACGCCCACCACGAACGGAAGCACAAACCACGCGTTCTTCCTGTTCATTTTGTACCCTCCTGTTGTTGCATTTGACCTGCGAGCGGAGGGCTCCCCAGCGAACTGTCGCCGTTCCTTCCACTCCGGCGACTCCTGACGCCGATCGTGTTTCTCCGCTGTTGCCCAAAGCCGCGCGGAGCTAAGTCGACGCAAATCCGCAGGCTGCCACCACGCACACTATCAGGCGAGTCAAGCCATCACCCGCACGTTTCGCACAACCAGAAGACAAAGTACGTCAGAATCCCCAGGCCAAAAGCCAAGTAGCTCAGCAGGTGAAACTCGAGGAGAAAAGAACGCGTGCTCGAAACGTGCGCTTTGTAGAAGCGGTACGAAATCAAGCTGGCCAGGGATCCGATCAGGTTGCCGAAACCACCGACACTGACACCCCAAAGCAACGCCTGCCAGTTGCGGGTGAAATCTGCAAAGAGCAGCGCGCTCGGTACGTTGCTGATGAACTGGCTGCCAAAAGCCGAGGCCAGGAACACCTGCGTCGGCTTTTGGATGTTGAATTCGAGCATCAGCATCAGATTGTCGGTGAAGCCAAAGAACGCCAGGAAAGTGGCGAGCAGCACGAAGTCGATTCGCAGACTACGCCGGTCGACCGCAAGCGCGTAGATCAAAGGCAAACAGCCCACAGCTAAGGGCAGCAGATGGAGTACACCAGCCACAAAAACGACGAACGACAGCAGGTAAACGACGGCGTGTCCGTCCACGCGAACAGGCACCCCGTCGTCCACCAGGGTGAGCCGACCAACCCGCAGGATGGTCACAACCACAACAAAAAGCAACGACACCACGCCGAACAGCAAGATGACCCGCACAAACTCCACCGGATGCAGATGGTAGTGGTAGTAAATGAAAATGTTCTGCGGGTTTCCGAAAGGCGTCAGCGCCGAGGCCCCGTTGGCCGTCAACGTCTCCAGGATGACCAGCGAGCCCTTTTTTGGAACGTTCATCGCCAGGGTCAGGGGGACCACTGTGAGCAGGGCCACGTCGTTCGTAACCAACATCGAGAGGATGGCCGTCAGCAGCACAAGGCGCAACCCGAGAGCTCGACCACCGCCGACCCGCCGAGCCAGGTTGTGCAGAAACCCGCTGTTCTCCAGCCCCTTGGCAACGACCAAGAACACCAGCAACGTGAACACGACTTCAAAGTCGTGTTTCGCGTAAGCGGGCATACGTCGAAGCCAAAGAGAGGTAACGACCAGTCCAGTTCCACTAATGACAAGGAGCCATTCTTCGATGAGTTTCCGGACAATCCTACTTCGCATACGCTTGCATTTCCTGAGTGGCTGGGGTGTCTGGCACGATCCCGGTTCCGTCGTAAGTCACGCGGACTTCAGCAACAATCCGTCCCTGGTAAGCAAGCGGAACAACCCAGCACGCCTCAGGTTCCCGGTACTCGGCCCCGTTGAGCACCTCGAGGCCATTCAGCACCGTTTGTGCCGAGCGGATTACATCCTCCGCCGAAACCGTCTGTTGAAATACCCAGGGATTGTAGCCCTTAGGCAGTACGTCGCCGGAGCGTGGATCGAAGCGGAGCACACCAACTGCTGCCCCGTCGTAAACGAGCGCGACTTTGAGATCGAGCTCGCCCCGTGGCGCACGCATCGCCCAGGGTCGGCTGAGGGACAAGTAGGGCTTTGCCCGCCCAGCCGTCTGCACCGCCAGTGTGGCCTTGCTGACATCCACGTTCACAGCTGGCCCTGGCGGGGCCGGTGGAGCAGGGGCTGCCCCAGGTGCGGGCGGGGGTACCGGCGGAGCACCCGGTGCTGGCGGAGGCGCTCCGGGAATACCGATTGCAGTCCCGACCAGGGGTGGAGCTCCCGGGGGCACAGGTCCTGCTGCTGGAGGCACATTCTGCGGGTTCGAGGCTAATGGAGGCTTGTTCTGGGCAAAAAGCAGGAGAGCAACTCCGAGCAGCAGCACCAGCACTCCCAGGGCAATTCTGGATGGCAACGCAAACATGATCTCACCTCCTTTTCCCGTGGTGTGATCGCGCGCAGCGTTCCCCCAGCTACGGAAACCCTGACGAGTAACGTCCGTTTGGAAGATTCGGCCCTTCGCGACAAGCAGGGACCCATTTCAAAGCCGGAAAAAACTGTCCGGTTCCTGCTGTCTCCCGGACAATTCCGGGCACACCTCGCTACAGATTCCGGCGGACGGAAGCCATCCAAGACGGCGTGACTCCGGCGATTCGCCACCGTTTCAGAGCGTGGGTCGAAGAACCACATTCTGAACGACCGCTCAGTCCATTTGTTCCGCTGTAGAAAGATTTTTCGCTTCTCATCCTGCGGGCAAGAAAAACCGCCAGAAATGTTCCAAAGGGAATGCCTCTCGGAGAGATTTGGATGGCGCGACGCTTGTCCGGCACAAACCACGTTGGATGGTGGGACAGGGACACCGGCTGCGCGGAAACCCCAGGCCAGGAACACCAGTGGGGACTCGCCCTTCGGAGGCAGCTGGGTCTCAAAGGAGGTAGGTCTTCCCTTCGATGGCAGCGTCGGTTGCGAGGAACTGCCGACGCGCCTCCTCTTCCATCGCCTCGATCGTTTCGTCGTCGTGCTCCGGATCGTGGTGAAAAAGCACCAAACGACGCACGCCCGCCGCTGCCGCGACCTGCGTAGCCATTTCGATCGTGCTGTGGCCGTAGCCCTGTTTCGGCGAGGTTGGATCCATGTACTCCTGCTCGCGGTACTGGGCGTCGTGAATCAGCAGGTCCGCGCCCCGAGCCAGATCAATCAGGCGTACGTCGCCTCCCACGTAACCCTCGGTGTCGGTAGCGAAAACCACGCTGCGGCCATCGCTTTCGATCCGGAAAATGTACACCCCGCCCTTCGGGTGTGCGTAGCTACGCATCACGCGAATGGTAACCTGGTTGTTCCCGTTGGGCACCTGGTCGTGGAACAGGTTGTACACCTCCGGTTCAATCTGTCCCTCTCGCAGCACAATCACCTGGGATTCATGCAGGCTTTGAATCACCTTGATGCTGCGCATTTCGTCCAGACGCACCGGTGAGTAAGGCGGGAGCAACACGCTGGCGAGCGTGGCTTCGAAGTCGCCTGAAAGACCCGCAGGTCCGAAGATGTGGAGCTTACCGTGACCGGCGTGAGCAGGAAGGAAAAAAGGTAACCCTTGGATGTGGTCGTGGTGCGTGTGGGTGATGAGAAGCGTCGCGCTTACCTGCGAGCTACCGTTTTCGGGGGAAAATTCGCGCATCAGCTGTTTCCCCAGCGGAATGATCCCCGTCCCCGCATCCAGAATGATCACGTGCCCTTTGGCCCGAACTTCGACGCACGGTGTGTTTCCGCCAAATCTGGCCGTCGACGGTCCAGGTACCGGATAACTTCCTCGCACCCCCCAAAGTCGCACTAACAGGCCGTTTGTTGCCATTCGCTCCTCGTCGCCTTCGTGCCTCCTGCGTTCAACCCCGTCCGCACACCGACGCCATTACGTCCCCGATTGTAGGCAAAGGGTACAAAAAAATCAAGAGCTAAGGTGCAATTTTCGCGACGGAGTTGACGCGCCTCACAGCCGAAAATGCCACTCTTAGCTTTGCGTTCCCAGTTTTCGAGCGGTCCGTTCAGCAAGAGTCGCCGTAACGCACGCGGCGTGCCTGCAAAAACCGTGCAACAATCAGCAACCTGCCCCACACCTGGCGGTCCTTCCCGCCCAAAGCGTTTCTGAGACGCTCACCCATTCCCGGGTTCATCGAACATTCGACATCCTTGTCACAAATTCTACAGGCAAACGGACTTCCCTGCGCAAAAGCAAAAAGCCGCTTCCCGCAAGGGGAAACGGCTCGTCCACAAAATGGGTGCGCCGTCGTTGCCGATGCACCAACTCCAGTTAGTCCAACACCTTGAAGCCGATCTTCACGGTCACCTGAAACTCCGCCACCTTGCCGTCCTGTACACGGCCGCGTTGCTCTACCACTTCAAACCAGCTCATGGCTTCGACGGATTCCGCAGCCTTTGCGATTGCCGCCCGTACAGCGTCGTCGAAACTCTCTGTGCTCGTACCGACGACCTCGATCTTCTTGTAGACACCGCCCATTTCTTTCTCCTTCTCGTTCGCAACCACTGGTTGCGTTCTGCTACCGACACCGATTGTTCCCTTCTCGCCGAAAACGGGCCACTCAAGCCGCGCCTAAGAACGGCCGCAACCGATCCCGTCTGGAAGTGTGCTGCATCTTCCGAAGCGCGCGGTTCTTCAACTGCCTTACGCGCTCCCGGCTCAAGCCCAACTCTTCTCCGATCTCGCCGAGCGTGTAAGCACGCTCGAAACCAAGTCCGAAAAACATCCGGAGGATCCGGGCCTCCCGCGGTTCCAGGGTGTCCAGAACAGCGTTGAGTTCCTCTTCGAAAGCCTGCCGCGTCAGCGCGTCGTCCGGGCTGATCGCATCCGGGTCACCCAATCGGTCGGCCAACAACAGACCTGAGCCGTTGTCCACCGGCTGGTCAAGCGACAGATCGCGCTTGGTGTGAAACCGCGACAGACTGGCGCGCAGTACGGTCGTGTCTGCCTTCATTTCCGACGCGATTTCTTCCAGGCTCGGATCTCGCCCCAGTTGTTGTTCCAGTTTGCTCGACACCTTGGAAACCCGATTCAAAGCCCACACGTGGTTGATCGGAATGCGGACCGTCCGGTTGTACCTTGCCAGAGCTTGGAGAATCGCCTGCCGGATCCACCAAACCGCGTACGAGATGAATTTCACACCACGAGTGACATCGAACCGCTTGGCAGCCTCGATGAGCCCAACGTTGCCTTCGTTGATCAGGTCCACCAAGGGCAAGCCCGAGTCCTTGTACTCTTTGGCCACCATCACAACAAAACGGAGGTTGCCCTCCACCAAACGCCGCAACGCCTCTTCGTCCCCACCACGCGCCCTCAGCGCCAGCTCCTGCTCTTCCTCAACCGTCAGCAAAGGACGGTTGTGGATTTCCTCCAGGTAGCGTTTCAGGAAATGGGAGTCCCTGGCTCGTTTGGTGACACGAAGCCGTCGCATGCTTCTTTCTCCCTTCAAAGCGCGGCGCTCCGCAGACCCGAATCGCAACCACAAACGGAGCGCTCCAGCAAACTTCCGCCTTCTCCCCGCCGCCAGCCACTCGACGTGCAGCCGGAAGAAAAATCCAGCGCAAGACCCGATTTCCGAGCTGCGCTGCAACTCACCGGGAATCGATCGTGCAGCCCCCCGCTTCAGGCAGCGTGCACCTCCGATTTCTTCGGCCTGCCGTTGTCCGGGATTTCCAAATCCTCAGAGTCTCTGTACTCTTCGCTCAACAGTTCCAGATGCTTTTTCTCTTCCTCAGCCAATTCCAGGAACGTTTGGCGTAACCAGCCGGGCGGCACGAGTGAAGAGGCGTTCTCGTAAAATTCAATCGACCGCTTCTCGTTCTCCCTGGCTTCTTCCAGAATTTTCTCAGCGGCCGTGGGTTCGCTCAACAACTCCACCAGGCGTCTCCTCTTGTTCACGTTCAAGTAGAGAAGTTTGTTGCCCGTCAAGTCTTCGTACCGTTTTTGGAACAGCTTACGGTGCTTGTTTTCCTCCTCCAGGATTTTCTCGAGGAGCTCTTTGTTAGCCGGAACCGCTTCGGATTCGATCGCAGCCTCGTAGAACCGGCGCAAATCTGTCTCCAGTTGAATGGCCAGCTTCAGACCGTCCAGTAGCTCCAACCGCGTGATCTTCGCCATCAAAACACCTCCTTCGCATCGTTTCGAGGCCCCCGCCTTTCCGCTTCAAACAACTGGAACACCCGTGCTATTCCCGACCCACTTTGTCTCGTTACCGCAAACACCCGGCTCCCAGCTGAACCCTCATTGCTCTAACGGGTGTAAACGGCGGAAGGATCCCCACGGGAAGAAACACCCTGTACTCATTCGACGCTTCAGGAACAAGGATGTGACAATTCTCACGGAAGGCAAGTGGAGCAACCCGGGACTCCCGTCTGTGTTCTCCGTTGCGATCCCCCTGCGAGTAGCCGCGACGATTCCTGCAGCCGACACGCCACCGCCCCAAGCGCAAGGTTCATCACTCGAATTCGACCCAGCGCGGGAAACGGGTTGCGCACCGGGGAGTGGACTTGCTCCCCGGATCTCCACCACTTCGGGAAACGTCGCCCCAGCGAACGAAGGTAACAACCTTGAGTGGCACAGCCTCGCGTCCCCCCTTAAAGCGGGAGGCTGTTCAATCCGCCACTTCGGTCACTTTTTGCACCTTCACGAGGGGCCAAAGTCGTTCCACGTCTTCCGGGCGAACGTTTCCTGCAAGTTCCGTTAACGCATTCGCCGTGCCACAGGCGATGCCAAAGCGCACCGCCTCCACCAGCTCCTTGCCCTGTAGCGTGGCCAGTGCCACTCCGGCGGCCACTGCGTCGCCCGAGCCAATCGGGTTTACCGCCTCCACCTGCGGTGGCTGGTAACGGTAAAGTTCGCCCTCTGTCAGCAGGTGAGCCTGTCCGGGACCAGTGGTCACCAGCACGGCACGGGCGCCAAGTTCCACCAACCGGCGCATGGCTGCGTCGATTCCCGGCTCTTCAGGCAAAGCAGCCAACAATTCTTTCTTGTTCGGCTTCGCGAGCAGTGGCCTGGCTCGCACGCCCTTCAGCAGTAGCTGTCCAGGGGCATCGATGATCGTCGGCACTCCCCTCTGCGCTGCCAACAGAGCCAAACGTCCGTAGAGATCGGGTGGTGTGCCGGGAGGGCTCGTTCCGGAAAAGACCGCGAACACCGCTTTCGACAGGTCTTTCTCAAACGCAGCCACCATTTGCTCCACCGCCGCAGCCTGGATCGGCAGTGCTTCCTCCACGATCTCCGTCTGTGTACCCCCTTCTTCGTCGATCAGCGTGCAACAAACCCGGGTTGGCTGCCCGGTGTCCACCGGGTTCACCTTCAAGCCTTCTGCCTGCAGCACCTGCAGGAGTTCCTGACCGACAAAACCCCCGACAAAAGTGAAGAGCGTTGCCTGTTGGCCGAGTTGGTCCAGGATTCGCGCCACGTTCGTGCCCTTACCACCGCCGGATACCCGCTGCCGCGCGGCCCGATTCACCTCGCCGAGTTGCAGGCCTTTGAACCACAGCGTACGCTGCAAGGCAGGGTTTGGGCCAACGCACAGAACAACGTCCCGCTCTTCCCTGCTCAAACCGTCCTCCTCTCGCCGTGTAGCCCCTCGGGCCGACAGCGCTTCACGAGCGAAGCCAGCCACGCTACGGGCCCTCCTTGCTCCTGCCAGATGCAGGCCCTTTCCACAAAGGACCGAATTTCGCAGCTGCAAGAATGGCCTCAACCATCGAAATCTCGTTGGCTTTCCCGGTGCCAGCGATGTCGAAGGCCGTCCCGTGGTCCACGCTTGTGCGCAAAAACGGCAACCCAAGCGTCAAACTCACGGTTCGGTAGAAATCGAGGGTCTTGGTGGCGATGTGACCTTGATCGTGGTAAAGCGAAATGACGGCATCGTACTGGCCTTCCTTCGCCAGGTGAAAAACGGAGTCCGCAGGGATCGGCCCGGACACGTTGTACCCCCGGGCACGTAGGGCCTCGACAGCTGGAGCGATTTCCTCGATTTCCTCGCGGCCGAACATGCCGCCTTCGCCCCCGTGCGGATTCAGGGCTGCCACAGCAACCCGAGGCTCCCGGAAACCAAGTCTGGAAAGCTGCTCACAGGCTTCAGCGGTGAACTGTACCAGCGGCTCGCGCTTGATCTGATCCGCAATCTCGCGAAACGGCAGGTGACGCGTGAAGAAAAACACCCGCAAGGCATCCGTTACAAAAAGCGTGAAGACCGATGCCGCTTTCGTGAGCTTTTTGAGCGCTTCGGTGTGGTCCAGATAAGGCACGTCTGCGAGGCGCAGGCTTTCCTTGTTGATTGGCGCCGTGGCGAGGGCCGTAGCTCGCCCCTCGAGACAGAGGTCTACAGCCATCCGAATGGCCCCGAAGGCGGCGCGTCCGCCTTCAGCGGAAATCTTTCCAATTTCAGCGCGTTCGCCGCCCGACTGAATGTCGAGCACGGGGATTTCGTCGGCTTCCGCCTCAAGATCGACGGGGCTCACCCTCCGAAGACGCCGCTTCAGGCCTACAGCCTCTGCTGCGCGGCGAAACACAGCCAAATCGCCCACAACAACAGGCAGACAGACCTGCCACACGGCTTCGTGCGTAAGGGCCTTGGCAACAATTTCTGGTCCTACACCCGCCGGGTCACCGACCGTCACCGCAACCACCGGCTTGCGTTGCTCAGTCATCTCTGTCCTTCCTTCTGTAGAGAGCCGGGTTCATCTCGGGATCGTTGTACATTTTGAACTGCCGGTAAACAACAGGACTGCGGCGTCCCAACAAGAAATCTTCCCGGAGCGCGTCGTAGGCGCGTTCCACGTGCCGACGCTGTTGCTGCAAACGGTCCAAGCTCCGTCGACTGCGGTCTCGGTGCGTTTCGCTCACGTCGTCTCGCTCAACCTGTTCGCGCATGTGGTACACTTTCAAGCTCAGGATGGAGAGACGGTCGCAGAGAGCGCCGAGCGATTCGGCGGGGTACTCCGGAAGCGCACCCAAAGCGCGTTCCGCAAGTGCCTGGGCCCAGATTTCGTCAACGCGCTCCATCGTGTCGTTGCGACGCTGGTTTAAGCGGTCAATGGTCCTTTTGGTAGAAGCGATCACCGAATCCGACACGTCGGTGCGTCGGGCTTCGTCCTCGGCATGCCACAAGTCGAAGTTCGTACGGTGCAACACCAGCCAGGCGTCGTGCAGGGAGTCGACCTCGTCCTCGATTTCCGAGCGTTCTCCGTGCCAGAGCGCAGTCAAGCGGTCGAACTCGAGGCTGAGCTGGGCTCCGGGTTCAAGAAACGCGTGGGGAGTGTGGCTCTTGCCAAGGAACGTTGCCAGGGTTTCCACACCCCATTCCTGTGTCCGCTCCACAACGGAGTCCGGCAACCAAACGTCGTACAGGATGCAGCCGGGAACGGCTGTTTTGCCGGAGCGTTCCAGCGTGACACGCGCGTCTTCCGCGAACTCTCCTGGCGTGGAAAACACCACCTGCACGAACAAGTCCGTACGCAGCAAAGCCTCGCGGAGACCGGCTTCCCACTCCGGGTGGCGTTCGTCTTCGACCACAAGGGCGACCAGCGGCACCCCTTGTGCCCGAACGGCCTTCAACGCGCGGACGTCGGCAGGAGTCCAGCGCCAAAATCTTCCCACGATCAGTCTCATTGACACCCACAACCTTGCTGGCTCCGTCACTCCACCGGGTCACTGCAAGTTGAGCGACCCTTTCGAACACCTCCACCGTTGTAGCC
This sequence comes from uncultured Cytophagia bacterium, assembly GCA_964644845.1. GTDB lineage: Bacteria > Zhuqueibacterota > Zhuqueibacteria > Oleimicrobiales > Geothermoviventaceae > Geothermovivens. Next base: position 13,699 of record CAZXXS010000053.1, read on the forward strand.
AATGCCAGTCAGGCCGAACGCAAAACCCGGCGCGCCACTGTCGCGAGCTTCTCGCGGAGCCGTACCGGATCCCCCCCGATGTCGCACCAGTCGTACCCGAAAAAGACGAGTTGTTGCGGACGGTGTCGGGCTGCTTGTTCGGAAAAGCGTTTCCAGCCTACCTCCGGGTGGAAACGCCCGGTGTAGCGCGCCTCAAAACGGCGGGCGCCGATGAACCCGTCTACAGCGTAGGTCACGAGCTGGCCCGTCTCCACCGCTTCCCGCAACCCTTTTTCGCCTGTACGGTCATCCGGGTCGGGGTTGAACACAACCAGTCGCACCTTGCCCTTTGTCGTTTCCGCGAACAGCCCGGGATCGAGCTCCCGGCCACGGTAAACGTAGCCAACTTCGCCCGCGTAGCCGGTTCTACGGACCGCCCGTTCAACTTTGGCAGCCAGTTTCGCCTCGCGTTCGGTGAGGGCCCGTTTCGCCAAGTAGTTGCCCTTGCTCGTCTTGCCCTCTGCCTCCAGCAAAAGCCCGGCGGCGTTCGGAAAGAGCTCGGCCTGTTCCACAAACATCTTGGAGATCCGGTTTCGCACCGAGGTTTGGGTTGCGTCGGCCACAACCAGGCGTTTTGGCCAGTAGTGCTCAGCGTCTTTGAACTCGTCGCTCACCGTTGGCCCATCGTACACCTCGGCGTCGTACAGGTAGACCTGATTCACAAGGTAGACACGGATCTTACGACCGCGCGCCTGCCGCAGGAGACGTCGGAGTACAGCGTTTTCGGTGGCAACGTTCAGGGAGTAGTCCGGCTGATCCAGCCAGACCAGCGACGAACGGTACCCCGTGCTGTACCAGTGCAAGTACAGGAAAAGCACCCGCGTTCCCCTGCTGGCCATCCACTCGATTTGTTCGGCCCACTCGCTCTGATTCCAAAGGTGAGCCCGCCCGTGAAGACTGGGGGCAAACACTTCCCACCAGCCGAAATCCACCGACGCTCGAGGCGTCGCCCTTTTGCGCTGAGGGCGGCTCACGGTGCGTGCTCCTGGACGAAGCGAAGGGTCTCGTCGAAACTGCGAACGCCAGCTGTGGCACCAACCGCCGTCACGCACAGAGCCCCCACAGCGTTGGCAAAACGCGCGATTTTCTCAAGCGGCCAGCCCTGCAGCCAACCAACCAGGAAACCGGCCACAAAAGAGTCACCAGCGCCCGTTGTGTCCACGACGTCGACTGTGTAGCCCGGCACGTGGAAGGCGTGTTCGCGATCTGCCACGAAGCAGCCCTCGGCGCCCATTTTTACGGCAACCACTCTCGCGCCGCGTTCGAGAAAGAAGCGTGCGTTGGCTTCAGGTTCTTCCAGGCCTGTGATCATTCGCGCCTCGTGCAAAGCGGGCGTGAAAAGATCCACGTGAGGCAAGCAGGGTTCGACCACCTTCAGCCAGCGGCCGAAGGGGTCCCACACGGTGTCCAACGACGTGATGACGCCGTGGCTGCGAACCTGCTGAAGCACGGTGGCCATTGGCTCGCCGTCAAAAGCAGGTAAGAGACCCACGCTGCCGACGTGGAAAATCCGTGCGCTCGCAGCCAGTTCGAGATCCACATCCTTCGCGGAAAACAGCGCGTTGGCTCCCAGGGTGTGAATGAAGGAACGCTCGCCTTCCGGGTTGATCAGCACCACAGTAGCCGACGTTCCCGCCTCGGACACGCGCCGCACACCCACAGGGTCAGCGCCCTCCCGCTGAATCGACTGGATCACGAAGTCGCCAAAACCGTCTTCCCCCACCAGCCCCACCAGTCCCACGCGTACGCCGAGTCGGGCCAGAGCGATTCCCGTGTTCAACGCGCAGCCGCCCGTGTGCAGTTTGATCGTGTCTACAAGGCTCAGCAGTCCGGGCTCCGGGAGTGTACGCAGTGGCTGTGCCAACACGTCCGTGAGCAAAAGCCCCGCGCTGATCACATCGTAGCGTTTTTTCTCAGCCATTTACCCTCCGGAAGTGGCGTGGCGTGGCTTGCTTCCGAGCACGAGAACGTCGATTTACTCGCCCCGTGCACCTTTCCGCATCTGCAGGTCCAGCGTCTTCCACCGCCCTGCCAGTGTAGTCTGCAGAACGGAATCCCGCGTTGCCCCGGTCAAAGACCGCACACCCGGTCCACACCGCAACAGCCGACTACTGTTGCTGCTCAGACTGGGTTTGCTGCTTTTCCTTTTGCATTTTCAGCAGGGCATCCCGATCGACAATGCCGACCTCCACGGGCACAACTTTCGGTACCTTCTCGCCAGCGAAGTACTTGGCAATCATTTCGATCGTGGTCTGGCCGATTTTCTTCGGGTACTGGATGACGTCTGCTTTCAGCGGGCTGCCACGCAGGATGGCGGCTTGAGCGTCAGGAGTTGCGTCGTAGCCGACCAGAACGATGTCGTTGCGACCCGCCGCTTCGATTGCAGCCAAGGCGCCCAGGGCCGTGTCGTCGTTGATACCAAACACGCCCTTGATGTCCGGGTGCGCCTGGAGCATGTCTTCCATCACCTGCATCGATTTCTCGCGCACCGCCCCGCCGTCCGGTTTGCCAACGATCTTGATTTTCGGATACTTGGCAATCGCCTCCTCAAATCCCTTGACCCGATCCAACACAGAAGTGGCTTCGGGGTGATCAACAATCACGATCTTGCCCTCGTAGCCAATCGCCTTGGCCAGGTACTCCCCGGCCAGGCGACCTCCGGCCACGTTGTCGGACGCCACGTGACACACCACCTCCCCACCTTGCGAGGCAATGTCGGCCGTGAACACGGGGATCCCAGCACGATTGGCTTCCTCGATGGACCGACCGATGCTGGCCGAGTTCACCGGGCAAACGATGATGGCGTCGACCTTCTGAACGATGAAATCTTCGATTTGCGAAGCCTGGCGATTCGGGTCGAAATCAGCGGAGGTGATCAGCAGGTCAAAATTGTACTTCTTCGCGGTTTCCCGGAGCGCATCCTCCAGATCTTTGTAAAAGACGTGCTCTCTCGTCAGCAGCGAAACACCGATCCGTTTCCGACCGCTCTGCTGTTTCGAGCGCGAGCAGCCTGCGACAGCCAGGACAACCGCCAGCAAGCCAATCGTTGCCAGAAAAAAAGCTCTGCGCATTTGTCCCTCCCTGATGCTTCCTTCTGTTAAGCAACCCGACCACGGACACAGTCTTCTCGTGGACTGTTTCACCCCAGTACTGGGGAGATCACAACAACGGTCGTTAATTCTCGCACTTTCACGCCAGAAGGCGTCGAAAAGATTCGTCCCGAAGCGCAAAATTCATCCGTTGCAGCGTGTCATTCAGGCAGTGACCTCTCTGTGTGGCCCCCCTGCACTTTCAAGTTGTCTCAGCGCAGCAGCAGAAGCTTCACAACCCTCCTCGTACTACCGCAGGTGAAACGGGCCAAGTAAACACCCGACGGTCGCTGCAAAGCCGACCAGGTCCAGCGAAACCGATTTCGGCGTGCCTTTACAACCTCCCGGTACACCAGTCGGCCGCGCGCGTCGAAAACGTTCACGTGCACCGGACCTGTGCCCGGTGCTGTCCCCTCGACCACAGTCTCCGCGTTGAACGGATTCGGATGCGGGGGTGCTACACGGAAAGAACGTGGCGTTTCACCCTTCCCAGGGCGCGCCACACCGCTCGTTGTGTGATTCCGAATTTGAAACGGCACCCGCCAGAGGGATTCGTTGCCGTCTGCGTCTCTGGCTACAACGGTGATCTCGTAGGGCCCGTCCGGAAGGGCTGTCGTGTTTAGCGCTTCTTGGGCGTCGGAAAGCTCCAGCAGCGAGTCGCCGTCGCTGTTCGTCACCACGTGGTAAAAGATGCGGCTTCTGTAGTCGCCGTAACTGTGCAGCATCTCGTCATCTTTGTACAGCACGTGCGCGAGGGCCGGAGTGCCCAGGTAGTGAGGAATCACGTGGCTCAAACGTGCGGCCAGAACGGGTCCGACAACCACAGAATCCCTGTCCAGGCTTCTGACCGTGTAGCTCAGTTCGTACACCGAGCAAAGCCATTCCGCAGAACCCACGTAATCCCCGACGCGAACCACGACGTCCACCTTACCGTGAAGGCTGTCCGGAGAGAGGTAGTGATCCGTTTCGTTTTCGCAGAAAGCCGCCAACGCCTGGTGACCATCCCCGAACCGTACCTTCTCGAACACCGGTGCGGTGCTGTCCGCGCGTGGCCGCAGCACGTCCAGCGGGTTGAACACCGCGTCCCAGTCGCCGCTCCACACCTCCCCAGCCTCGCGCACTTTGACGAAATGGCAGTGATGGAAATCGTTCACCGGCCAGGTTACCAACCGGCCCAGGTAGTCGCCAAGGTGCACCGTGTCGCCGACGCCGAAAGCGATCGAACTTTGCTCCAGGTGGGCGTACAGCCAGCCCTCGGTCGTGTCGGGGCCTGCGGAGTCGGCCACGGCAATTCGCCAGTGCCACCGACCCGAAATGGTCAGCACGGCCTTCACAACGCCTTCAGAAACCGAGTAGACCGGTGTTTGCGGTGGCGCCAGCAAGTCCGTACCTGGGTGCAGGTAAGGGCGCGTGCCGTAGCACTGAAACTCTTCGTACGTGTTGCCGATCGCGTAAGCCGAGTCGAAAGGCGCGTAAGGCCAGCGGATTAGCGGACGCTTCTTCGCCCGGGCTGACCCTTTGCGCAGTGCTCTGCCCCGAGAGGGCAACGGGCTCTTCGAACTGACGCGTCTCGACAGCACCTGGCCGGTTCGATCCATCAGCAGAAGCACGCCGCTGACACTGTCTTCTGAACGGTTCTGCAGACCAACTGCGAGCTGGCCGCGCACAAAACGGACCTCCCTGAACGTCTGTCCCCGGCTCGTCGTGCGCTCGAACAGGCGGCGTTGCCTCCCGACGTCCCACACAACCAGGCGCCGCCGCGTAGCCACAGCCACCGTCTTGCCTTGCTCGTCTACGGCCAGTGAGCGTACACACCACTCCGGCGTTCGAAATCTGGTCGTTTCGACGCCCTGCTTCCACACACGGACCAGCTCGGTGTCGGCCGTAGCCCACACCTCACCGTCAGCACTCGCGGCCACAAGCAGACTCTTCGGCAACCTCCACACTTGCTTGCCAGCGCTGGCGAGCACCAGGGTTTCTTCCGACCCGGCAGCTACGAAAGTCCGACCCGACTGCGCAAAGGCAAACGCGTGCGGTGCCTTCACCGTGCCCTGGGCCACCAAAACCCCGTCGGGGGCGTACAGTCGCACAACCCGGTTTCCCCACCAGGGGTTGTCCACCGGCGTCACAGTGGCAAGCCAGCCGCTGTCCGCCACGTACAACCCGTCGCCGCAGGATTCAGAAAGCTGGTAAAGGAGAGAGTCTCTTCGCCACACGCTGGCTCCCTCGAGGCTGAACGTGTCTGAGCCCCGGTCCACTGCACGAGCCACGAGGCGGCAAAGCCGTGTCAACGAAAACACCTCAACGGAACCGTCGCGATGCACAACCGTGCTGTCGCGTGGCAGGAGGAATCCGGTGGGGGTCACGCCAGAAAGCTCGCGCCCAGCGCTTGCCGCCGAAACCAGCGCAAGCGTCAAAAGGCTCACCGTCACGACGGAGACAACAGCTCGCTTCCCGTTCCCGTTTCGAGCGTGGTTCACGGCGTCGACCTCCTGCACTGCTCTGCACTCTGTCCACCAGCGCGCTGTTTCAGGTGTCTCTGTTTCCCTAAGCAGTGTGTCTTCACCCAGATTCCAGTTTCGAAGTCCGTCAGCACCCTCAGGATTCAAATTCGATCAGCAGTTTCCTCGCCTCCGGTACCCTCACCTCTTCAGGGAAATCCAGCTTGAGCCTTTTCGCTGCACCCGAGAGACGCGCGGGAACAGGTTGGCCATCCACGCTCACTCTGACACTTCGTGGTCTCTTCCCCGTCCAGCCGATCTCGAACGCACGCAGTCGCTGTTCGCCCCAGAGCACTTTCAGCTCGACGCTTTGCTTGTCCAGTCGCTGTTCGTACGTCCCCCACGCCTCGGCTGACGACCAGAAGCAGCGAAACCGCTCGCGGTTCAAAACGGGTGCAAAGGTCATCTTGCCCGCTACGGCGTCCACACGGTAGCCAGAAAGAGCCAACAACAACGCCCACGACGAAAGCGCTCTCGCGTAGTGGTGACCACATTCTTCCTGGTCCCAGGGGTTGCGTCGCAGCCCGTTGTACCGCTCCGCTACGCCGCGTACGATCGACAGGCCCTCTCGCAGCAGGCCTTCGTAGACCATCAGAGCGGCTACTTCGTACTCGACACCGGTCCAGACCTCACTGGCGTAAACCAGCGGCAGCTTCGGTTTCCCTCCCCGCGGCCAGGTGCAAATTAGCAGCCCCGGCTCGTCGTTGAGGCCGAAAACGCGTTCCACGTTTGGGTAATTTCGCAACTCCCGGTACCAGTTGCTGGCAAACACCGACTTCAGCGCCTTTCGCACGTGTTCCGCCGGCAGGTTCCCCGGCAGACCGACAACGCGCGCCCACCACTCTCCCTGAAGCTGGTCTGACAAACATCCAGGCCCAACCTGATATTTGGGGAATTCTTCCTGACCAGGAGTACGCAGGTGTTCCGGGAGTTCTTGACTCGGCGGCACCGTCACCTTCTGTTCGTAGTACTGGCCGTTCCAGAGCAACGCGTTCAGACGTTCTGCGCCTTTGTGCGCCAGCGAAGCGTACTCCCGAGCACGTTTTTTCTCTCCGAGGGCTGCCGCCATTTCGGCGGCTGCCCGCAAAGCGGCAAGGTACAGTGTGCCCGTCATCGGGTTGGGTCCGTAGAACTCAATGTCGAACGTGTTGTGCTGTTCGCCTTCCATCACACCGTCCCGGTCGGTGTCCCAGGCGTTCTCTCCAGTCCAGGCGAACTCGAGCGCCTTCACGACACCGGGCCAAATCTTCTGGAGCCAGGTGGTGTTTCCGGAAAGCTTCCACTCGCGGTAGGCTTTCAAAATGGTGCCCATCTGCCCGTCGGCAGCTGGTTTCAAATCCCAAAGGTAAGGGCCAAGCGGCACAAGGGTGCGAAAGGCCATGCTACCGTCTTCTCGCAAGTTGTGAAGGAAGTCGACCTCCCGCATCGTACGCTCGAGTTCCGGGAAAAGGAAGGCGAGCGTCTGCTCGTAATTCCACACGTGGGTGCAGTTCATCGGGCAACAACCCGAGGTGTTCGAGCAACCCTCAAAGGCGAAAAAGGTGCCGTCCTCGGCCCGCCAGCAGGTGTTGGTACGCAGGGTCGAAATTTGGCTGGAAACGGCCTCGAGCACGTACCAGGGGAGCGTACTTTCGAAGAGCGCGTCGTGGAACTGGCGTGTGCGTTCTTCAAGACGCCGCAAGTTCTCAACCACGTAGCACGCCACGTCGCGGGCGTCTTGCCACTGCGTGGCGTACCAGTTGCGCACCGGTTTGCCCTTCACCTCAGGTTGCCAGTTCCAGGTGTTCACGCGGGTGGGAAAATGCCAGGCCAGTACAAGCGGCACACTCACCGTCCCGCCCGGTTCCAGAACGCCTTTCAGCACCAGTGTGCCCACGTCCGACTTGCCCTCGGGCGAGGGCTCGGTTTCCGTTACGGGCACGACGTCGCCGTCGGCGGCGAAATCATCCCAGAAAAGGTGCACACCGTCCCACCAGCCTCCACGGTACCAGTGCGTTTGGACCGTGACATCCCGCCAGCTTGTCACCAGAGCCAGGGTACCGAAAGCCGGGTCGTCCGGCTTAACGCGTTGGGAGGCCATCCACAGTCCACGAAAGGTGCCGGTGTCAAAAAACGCGTTTACGTTCTGGCCCAGGCGCGAGCTGCCGAAATCGTAGCCGTCGCTGCCCACGGGATTGAAGAGCGTAGCTGCCAGGGCAAACCGCACCGCTTTGTCGTGAGGGTTCGTCAGACGCCACGTGAAAATGGCGGCGGGAATCCCGCTGTTCTTTGCGTCGAGAGGAATCAGAGGATTCCACGCTTCCAGCGAGACGCGAACAGGCAGCTCCTCGTCCTCAAAATCAATCCAGGCGAACGGGTACTCACCCCGGAAACGGGCCTCGCGCAGGCGTGGTAAACCCGAAACCTGGTCAGCCGGGCTTCCGAAACCGGCGCTGCTGTAGGGCGGAAACAGCTCACGTTCCAGCACCTTTGCAACTGGCGTTCCTCCCTCTTTCCTTGCCCAGAGTGCAAAGAAAGAGTACGGCAGGTCCTTACCTTTCCCGGGATGGTTGAAAATCTCCCAGTCACGAAGGTCGCCACGGCCGCCCAGAGAAACCGTCCCTGTACCGATCCCACCCAGCGGGAAAGCAACAGCGCGCAAGGTCTCCCCTGTGAAAATGCGCTGGTCTGAAGCTGTGAACAGCAGCTCGTCCGGGTAAGGCTGTACCCTGTGTCGTGCCAAAGCACCTCCTGCTACAACGAAAAAACCAACCGTGAGAGCCAGCTTCCAACGCATGTTCGGGCCCTCCCTTCTGGTGAACAGATCGTTCACCTGCGTGCCAAGTTAGCCCAAAGAAATGAAAATGTCAACCCGACCTCGCGCAGGCCCTCCGCCGCCTTTGCGCAGCCCTGCGGTTCGCGGGGACAACGATGCCCTCACCGAAATGCCAAAACGCCCCGGTACCACAGGAGCACCGCCTTTCGAAGCGGAACTGCCCGTTCACCGACTGCCGGGACACCCTCGAGATCTGCCACGGCTCGCGTGACACGGTCTGCGCTGAGATCAGTGGGACGCCGCGAAACGAACGCCAACAACGCCGTGTCCGCTTCGCCTCCAACGACGAAGTGAAGTTCACCGCTGTCATGCCTCAACCGTCCGCGTGGGCGGATGGCTCTGTAAAAGCCGAAAAATCGCTCTTACGCTGCCTGCGAATTTTTCGCGGGCCCTGCGCACGACAGGCGCTCCAGAAAACAACGCGTGTGTGAACGCGCGGCCGAAGAGAGGTAGGCACCACTCGCCACACTTGAAGCGACCTGCCTTTTTCCCGGTTCTACACGGGTGACTTCAGGAACTGTTGCACCCCAAACCCAGGTCTACCCGCACCAGTCTCTTCCCAGCCTGCTTTGAAATTCATTCCCAGGAAACAGCAGGACGGGACGGCACGAACCAATCCCACCACCACCGGAGGAGAGCCAACCGAAGGCAGCGACTTCGCAACCGGGTCTGCTTCACTTTTTCTTGCTCCGCGCTTGCATTCGTCTTGAAAAATCCGTAGGTTAGGTCCAGCTGGAGCACACGTCGCAGTGTACCCTTTCAACGCACCCCAGGAGATTCCGTAAGCGGTCCCACGGCCAACACTGGCACGAAAAGGCGAAAACTGGAGCACAGCGTTGGAGAAAACTGTACAGCAACATCTTTCCAGGAAACGCGACGAGGTGCTGGAGCTCTGGCGTCAGGAGCTTCGGCGCGACGGTGTCGCGCCTTTGCCGGAGCGGGACCTGCGCGTCATCCTGGACGTTCTGTCTGCTGCTCTGGTTGAGAAAGAGACGCTTTTCCCGCGCCTTTCGTCTGCCATTTCACCGGTCCAGGTGGCCACCCACCTGGCGGCCCTGCGGCGGGCTCTCGGAGACGAGTTCGGAATTCGCTCCCAGGAAAGTGAGCTCCGGCAGATCATCGACGCAGCCCTGGACACCACGGCCCTTTACCTCATCGAAACCCGTGAAGTGGACAGCAAAGGGGTTCCTCCGGTACTGAAGGTTCACCGCGAGTACCTGGACAACGTCCTAGATTTCGCAGACATCGGCTTTTTCGTCCTCAGCCCCGAAGGGCGTGTCATTTTCTGGGGCCGCGGCATGGAACGCCTCTACGACGTTCCAGCCGAGCACGTGCTGGGTAAACGCTTGCGAGAGGCTTTTCCTGCCTTCAACGACGAACCGGAATTTCCGGAGCTTTTCGAAAAAGTCATTGAGACGGGGAAGGCGCAGGAAGGCGTTGGGATTCAACACCGTTCGCTGAAGAAAGGCCTCCGAACGCTGGACGTCAAGCTGAGTCCGTTCCGGGCGTCCGACGGACGCGTACTCGGGGTCAGTGTTCTGGTTGTGGATGTCACCGAGCGACGCGCCGAGGAGGAGGCCCTCGACCGCTACCGCAAGTACGTTCAGACCATTCTCCAGGGTGCGGCTGACGCCATCATTGTGCTGGATGAGCAGAACCGAATCGTGATGTGGAACAAAGGTGCCGAAGAGTTGTACGGTTGGAAGGAAGAGGAAGTGGTCGGGAAGCCGGTCACCGTAATCGTGCCGGAGGACCCGCGGGCTCAGCGCGAGATCGAACAAATTAGCGAAGAAGTGCGTCGCAAAGGGTTTATCCGCAACTGGCAGACCGAAAGGATTACGCGGGACGGCCGCAGAGTGCTGATCAACCTCACGCGGACGGCCATTTTCGACCGAGAGGGCAAGTACATCGGTAGCTCCGTAATTGCGCGCGACATCACAGAGCAAAAGCGTCTGGAACAGCAACTCATCCAGTCGGAAAAACTCTCGGCAGTGGGTCAGCTTGCCGCAGGGATTGCCCACGAAATCGGTTCACCCCTCACCGCGGTGGCTTCCCTTTCTCAGTTACTGCTCGAAATGTCGGAGGATGAATTCTTCCGCGAACGCCTGGCCTTGATCCGGAAGGAGGTGGACCGGATTTCGAGAACCGTCCGCGAACTGGTCGACTTTTCCCGCCCCGTCACTAACAAGGTGGAGCGGCTGGACATTAATCAGATCGTCAACGAAGCCGTGCGAATTGTTCGCTACGACAGACGGCTCAAGCACCGTGAGATTCACGTCGACCTGGCCGAAGGGCTACCGCCTGTCGAGGTGGCATTCGACCAGATGCTTCAGGTGATGGTAAATTTGCTGCTTAACGCCGCGGACGCGATCGAGGACCGCGACGACGGCCAGGTCTGGATCGAGACCAGATCGCGAAACGGGCACGTGGTGATCTACGTCCGCGACAACGGTGTTGGAATACCGCCAGAAAACCTCCGCAAGATCTTTGATCCATTCTTCACGACCAAGAAAGCGGGAAAAGGCACGGGGCTTGGCCTCTGGGTTTGCTACAACATTGTCCAGAACTTCTCGGGACACATCGAAGTCGAAAGCGAGCCGGGGCGAGGCGCCGAATTCCGAATTGTCCTACCGGCGAGTGTAGCAGAGCACCACACGGGGGCGGTAGCCTGAACAACCGTACTGCATGGGAAGGTCGTGTGACAGTGGGGAGACGCTTAAACGGCTCACCTTTTCGGTCCCAAAAGTGGTCATCTGACGGCAAACACTTCACGGTTCAGAACAGAGGAAACACAGCAGGAACAGCACAAAATGCGGAACGTCGAGATTCAGATCACGGTTGAGCCTGGGTGCGAGGATTTGCCTCTTCCGAAGTACGAAACCGAACATTCAGCGGGAATGGACCTCCGCGCGGCGGTCTCGGAGCCGCTGGTTCTGGAGCCCGGTCAACGCGCACTCGTACCGACCGGTATCAGGGTGGCCATTCCCCCGGGTTACGAAGGGCAGGTACGTCCACGAAGTGGTTTGGCTCTCCGGCACGGCATCATTTTGCCGAACAGTCCGGGCACAATCGACCCCGACTACCGGGGCCCAGTTCAGGTGATCTTGATGAACCTGGGCAAGGAGCCTTTCACAATTCGCCGCGGCGACCGCATTGCCCAGCTGGTTATTGCCCGTGTGGAAAAAGCCCGCTGGCGCGCGGTGCAAAAGCTCCCAGAAACAAAGCGAAGTGAAGGAGGTTTCGGCTCGACGGGGCTCAACTAAAGACCCGACGCCAGCGACCGATCCTTTTTTTCCACGGCCTTCAGCCCGCTGCAGGGGCACAGAGCCGGGGTACACTGTGCTTTCTGTGGGCAAGTCCAGCTTGCGAACCAAGCCAGCCCCTCAGCTGTGTCTGAGCCTTAAGGCCCTCTGCTCCTTGTGCGGTCCGACAGTGCGCCGTGGACAGCTGGCTGGCGAGACAGACTCTCGCGCGTGTGGCTTCAGCCGTGAGCGATTCGGGCCGGGTAGCGCCGGTAGTGGACGGTCTGCGGCAGGCAACTGTCACATTTGCTGTTGCCTGGCATCAAAACGTTCGACGATCGGAACAAAAAGCTGCGTGAACCTGTTAAGGTTAGAGCTGGACGAGGATTAGCTGCGATCGAAACGGCCTTCGCTGAACAAGAGCTGGTAGACTGGCTAAAACAGTTCGGGATTACCGAAGGTTTGCGGGTTCTTGACGTCGGCTGCGGTCGCGGCCGTTTCGCCCGAGCAGCAGCACAGATCGTTGGGAAAACGGGTTTTGTGCTTGCCGCAGACGTTGACCTGGGTAAACTCAAGGAATCCAACTGGCACGAGAAACCGGCACAGCTTTCCGCGATTTGCGCTGACGGGCGCGACTTGCCTGTTCGTACAGCCAGGTTTGATGTCGCCGTCCTCGGCTTCATTTTGCACGAGTTGCCAGAGCCTTACCCTGTTCTCAACGAAGTGCGGCGGCTTTTACAAGAGGACGGCAAGCTTCTCGTGTTTGAATGGCTGCCCTCCGTTCCGGTTCGTGCTCCCGGCGCCCGCAGACTCCCAGCTGAAGAAGTCGGGCGTCTGTTCGACAGCGCGGGCTTCCGGGTGGAAAACGTTGGGCACCTGAACGCGTCTGTCTACGTCGTGCACGGCAGCATGGCAAAGGTACTGTGCTGCGGCGCCTACTCGCCGGTACTCGTTTGAGTGCGCTCCACAGGGAGTGGTTTGCGGGGAACCGCTGTTTGGAGGTAGGGCATTGAAGTTGCTACTGTTGTTCGTGGCACTTTTTGTGTACATCTTTCTGATCGTCTGGGCTCTGCCGAAACTCGGCATTCCAACCTGAGTTTCTTCCGTGTGCGACCTCCCGGCGGGAGGCAAAAAGAAGAAACAGAAGTAGGCAAGGCGCGCGCAGCAGAATCGTCACGTCTCCGTTTCCTGGCAGGTACAGGCCAGAGCCGGAACGGGCCACAGCAAAGAACAAACAAGGAAATTCATTCGATCATTTTACAGTAGCAGGAGGTGGACAAATGGGTCTTTTGAGTGACAAGGACAAGGCAGCGATCAAAGAGCGTTTGGCCGGGATGACGAATCCCGTTAAGCTGGTCAACTTCACGCAGGAGCTGGAGTGTCAGTACTGCCGTGAGACCCGCATGCTCATGGAAGAACTTTCTGAGCTTTCAGACCTGATCACGCTCGAGAAGTACAATTTCCTGACCGACAAAGAGCAAGCTGAAAAGTACGGGATCGACAAGATCCCGGCGACCATCGTGATGGACGAGAACAAGGATTACGGGATTCGTTACTTTGGCATTCCGTCGGGCTACGAATTCGCGAGTCTCCTGGAAGACATCCTGATGATTTCCTCCGGAGATTCCGGTCTGGAGCCTGAGTCGCGGGAGAAGCTCGCCACGCTCGAGAAGCCAGTACACATCCAGGTTTTCGTAACACCAACCTGTCCCTACTGCCCGATGGCGGTTCGTCTGGCGCACCAGATTGCTTTCGAAAGCGACAAAGTGCGTGGCGACATGGTCGAGGTCACTGAGTTCCCCCATCTCGGTAACAAGTACGGGGTGATGGGCGTGCCGAAATCGATTTTCAACGAGAAAGTAGAACTTGAAGGCGCTGTGCCGGAACCTCACTACGTCGAGAAAGTCCTCGAGGCATCCAAGATCTCGAACATCATCACGGTTTAGCCAAGCTGCTGTGGTACCCCCGCGGCCCAAGCGCCGCGGTCGGAACGTGAACAGCTTCCAGAACGCTTTCAAAGAAGCCCCTCCCGGCCGTCGGAGACTTGCCGAGCGAGGGGCTTCTTCTTTTTCGTTTCGTCCGTTGGCCTCCCCTGCTTCCAAAACCGACGTTCCTGCCACTCTCTTTGCCCCCTACCAGCCCAGCAGTTCCGTCCTCTGGGGTCAACTCGCCGCTCAAGCCGCTCTGGTTACGGCAGAACGCCTGCAGTCTCCACGCGGCCTGGGCCTGCCTTAAGCGGCGTGCAACTCGCCGTGCCGCCCTGTTTCGTACTTCCTCAGGGGAGGTGACGGTCAAAATCTGCCGCAGGGGTAAGCAAATTCGTTCCACAACCGCTTCCAGGTCGACGCAGATCGCCAGTGACTGGACGAACGGACCGTTGCCAGCGTAAACCTCACCGGCGCCAGGTCCGAGTCTGCTCCAGAGCGCACCGCGGCAGTCGTTTGTTTCTGCTGCAGTTCCGTCCCCTGTACGCTTCCTGAAACCCAGAAAGGCAGGATACACCCGGTCCCTCAGAAAAACGACGCCGCCGTTTTCCCTGGCACAGGGCTTGCCCGAGCACAGGTTACCGGGACGAATCTCACCGCGCGCGCTTCCGTGATCAAATCGCTCAGGTTTTTCTCCAGGTTGACCGACAGGAAATCAGAGGGGTGAAGACCACAGGGTTCCTGTCTTTACCTGCTGCTGCCGAAGAGCAGACCGTCGCACGACCTAAATCAACGCGAGGAGCAACACATGGTGCGTTCTGCCCGCCACACGGCCGCGCTCACTTTCTGGGTTCTCCTGACGCAGATCCTGATCAGTAGTGGTTTGCGAGCCCAGGGAAACACTCAGCTCTTGGAGTTCCACGGCGGCCGCTACCGCTTCACGGGCAAGGTGGGGCTGGCCGCCACGGGCCTGCTTGATCCGCTTTTCGGATCCCCACTTCTCCTTGTAGCGGGGCAAGCTTCGCCCTCCAACATCTGTGCGAACCCCGGGGCCCTGGCCTGGAACCAACGTCCCCAGGGAATTCTCGGCCTTCGTCCTGGATTCAGTCTGAATCTCGACAAGTTCCTGGATATGAAAACCCTCGTGAGACCTGAGGTAGACGACGCCATCGCCGACATCCGAGCGCCGGGGATGAGGCTGGCGGATGAGGATTACCCCGACATCCAGGCGAGTGTCGGCCCCGTGTCTCTCCTGTCGGGAGTTGTTACCCTGCCTGTCGCATCCAACGCCGTACTCGGTTTCGGCCTCTACAGCCCCTTCTCGGTACAGGTTACCGCCGTTGGATCAGGCATGGAGATGCGCCTGAAAACCATCGACGAAGAAGACCCAAGTCGCGAAGTAACCTTCTTTGGGTCAAACGATTTTGCCCTTGAGTTGAGCTCGCGCCTGTTCAGCTACTCGGTAGCCTTGGCGTACGCGCCTCTGTCGTCCTTGGGCTTGGGATTGTCTGTGGAAGGCATCAGCGGTTCGGTGGACTTCGCGGGACGTCTGGACACGCAGGGTATCATGGCTGTCGCAGGCATCGAACGTGCCTTCAACGACCCAAACGACCCGTGGACAAACAGTCTCTTTGCCGATGCCTCCGCCTCCTACACGGGTCAAACCGCCCGGTTGCACCTTGGCGGTCAGTACCGGTTGTCGGACAGAACCGCCTTTGGGCTGTCGGTTCAGACAGCCACGACCCTAAAAATGACCGGAAAAGCCGAGGTCACCCAGTACGCGCTTCCCGGTTTCAACCTCGACGCAGGTGCCGACGAGGACATGCTGGACCCAACAGCCATCAGTCTGGACGAGCCCACACGAACGAAGCTCATCCGCAACCCAACTGGCCGTTCCGTTGACGTTCACTTGCCGGCCAGAACCGAGCTTTCTCTGACAACCGGCACGGAAAACGTCGGCCTGGCGGTTTCCCTGGCGGTCGAGAGCGGCTCGTTCCAGGTCTCGCACGTCCTGCAGGGCGAAAACACAGAAAGCCGTTACGTCTTCGAGCTTTCGCGCAGCGTGTCGCTCAGCCTGGATTTCAGGCTGTGGGGCTTCTTCGTCGGAGTTGGCTACAGCAGCGCTACGTTCCGGCAAATGACGCCCGATGGCGCAGACGCAGAGGATTTTCCGTACCCGCGCGTAACGCTCGGCTACACACAGAGAATCTCGCCACACGTGTTCTTTGGAAGCCGCCTACTGGCTTTGCCAGACCCCGTGGGCGGTTTAGGCATCGGATTTGTGCTGTGAATCCCCGTGGCTGACCGCCGGTCTTTTACTGGCAACACGCCGAACAACCGGCGACTCGTTCCCCAGTACGTCGCGGGGAAGCCCTGTGGCATCGAACGGATGTCAACGATTTCAGGAGTGCATTGATGCAACGTCGAAAGGTCGCCGTACTGGCTCTTTTGGCCACCCTGGTTCTGGGCACCGTCCCGCGCTTGAACGCCGGGCAGGAACACCTGGTGAACACCGCCTTCCTGCAGAGCCGTGCCAACCTGACTGCGGACCTGGTGCTCACCGAAGTCCCCCTCGGCCTCAACTCGTCCAGCTCGCTTGTGCGTGTGGCCTGGACGCCTGAGGTCAGCGGTGTGCTGAGGTACTCGGCCCTGCCTTCGGGCGCTGATCCTGCCAACTACCCCTACGAGTTGCCAGCCGCCTCGCTGGAGACGAACCAGCCCGGGTTGCTCGAGTTTTACGGCAGCGCTCTGCCAGCGGGCGTGTGGTACGCCGTTGTGGTTTCAGGAAACGACCACAGTGCGGAGTTCACCATCATTCGTGAAGCCGACGAGTCGCCCCGCATGATCGGTCCGCAAACCGCCCTTGGCGACTCGGGCATTTCGACCAACGCACCCACCTTCTCCTGGGAACCGGTGGCAGGAGTTCCCTTCTACCACGTGATTCTGTCGGACACACCCTTCGAAGTAGAAAAAGACGACCAGGGCAACACGGTCACTCGCGGCGCAAACATCATTTGGCAGGCCATCACTCCCGAAACCTCCATCCTCTACCCCACACCGGATCCGTCCGGGTTTTTCGCCGACACACAGGCTCCGCCCCTGGTGAAGGGAGTTCGGTACAACTGGATCGTCCTCAACAACTACGGGAACAACCCGGCTCTGACTTCTTCCGTGACCGGAGGTCCAACGGGATTTTCCGTCAACGTTCCCCTGCCTTTCGACCCGCCGGTTAACCTGTACCCAGAGCCCGGAGCCCTGATCAGCGGCGACGTCATTCCGTTTTCCTGGTCAAACATTCCCGACGCAGTCCTCTACTACGTGTACATTTCCCGCTACGAAGAAGTAAACGGCAGTCAGGCACTCGTGCCCGTGTGGAGCGGAATTACAACCGAGCCGACCCTAGACTTTGACGCCAGTCTGGCTTTGCAGGAAGGTTACTACGTCTGGAAAGTGCTTGCCCAGGACGAAAGTGGCAAAGGAGCGATGGGCGACACCACAGGTTTCTACTACTCGTCCAAGTCCGCTCCGGTTACCTTTCGAACTTACGACCTCAACGGCCTCGTACTGCCCCGGGTTAACCTCAGCCTCCAGGTGGTTGGCGGCGGTTTGAGCCCTTTCCCGCTGGCCACAGACGACACCGGTGCTCTCGACCGCGATCTTCCCCTCAACGATTACGAGGTAACAGCTTCAAAATCGGCCTACGAAGACACCACGGTGTTCTTCTCAGTCACAACCGAGGCCGAACACGTCACGGTGACGATTCGTTTGCGGCGTAGTCCGGCCACGGTTCACGGGTCCACCGTCGACCAGGACGGGAATCCGCTTCCGTACGCTACAGTAACCGCCGCTCTGGCAGACAGCGACTACACACGTGCGGTGTCCAGCGACCAAAACGGCCGCTTTTCC
Source organism: uncultured Cytophagia bacterium (assembly GCA_964644845.1). Taxonomy (GTDB): domain Bacteria; phylum Zhuqueibacterota; class Zhuqueibacteria; order Oleimicrobiales; family Geothermoviventaceae; genus Geothermovivens. The sequence goes on from CAZXXS010000053.1 coordinate 31,216, forward strand.
CTCAGCCTCGACGCCGGTCACTGGCGCATTCAGGCAACGAAACCCAGTTACGAGGCTTCGGTCACCAGGGAACTCATCCTGAACGCTGGCGACGACGTCGATCTGGACACACTCTACGGTGAACCCCTGGTCCTCACAGAGCGGCAACTCGTCGTGTCGGGAACGGTGCTAACACCAGAGCTGGCGCCGGTGTGGCACGCAACGGTAAGCGCCACCAAAGACGAGGAAACCGAAACCGCCTACACCGATGCCAGTGGTAACTACGCGCTCAACCTCAGCCCCGGCACGTGGACACTGAAAGCCAGCAAAGATGGCTACAGCAGTCAACCGCCAGTCACGCTGGAACTGCTGGACCACGACGTGGCGCAAGACTTCGAGCTCACCCCTCGCGCCAACGTACTGAGTGGCCAGGTGCTCAGCGGCGGCGAACCGCTGGAAGGCGCCACAGTTCGTGCGACCCCGGGATCGGGCACGCCCGTGGAAGCACAAACCGACGCCTTCGGCAGCTACAATCTTTCGCTGCCCCAGGGGGATTACACTGTGAACGCCCAGAAAGACGGCTACGCGACTTCCGAGGACAAAACATTCTCTCTCGGCCTTGGCGAAACGGTGACGGGCGTAGATTTCGAGCTGACGCCCCTCACAGCCTGGATCGAGGGCACCACCACCGACGCTGCCGGTGAGGCTCTCGCCGACGTTCACGTGAGCAACGGCGACAACGAAACGATCAGCGCTGAGGATGGCAGTTTTCGCCTCGGCGTGCCCCCAGGGACGCACACCCTCAGAGCGGAAAAAACCGGCTACATCACTCCACAACCGGCCACCGTGAGCGTTGGTCCGGGGCAGACCGTGACGGGCGTGGACTTCAGCCTGGCTCCAAACGCCTCCGTCCTCACAGGAGGTGTCCGCTCCGACGGGCTACCTGTGGCGCAGGCCGTCGTCACCGCAAGTTCGGGAGAAAGCGTCGTCGCCCAGACTGAAACCGCGGACGACGGCTCCTACCGACTCAGCGTGGCCCCGGGTGACTACGTGCTGAAGTGCCAGAAAACCAACTACCTGGCGACACCCGAGAGCCTTGCAGTGAAAGCAGGACCAGGGCAGACCTTTACCGGACTGGATTTTGAGTTGGCACTCAACGTCGCCACTCTGAGCGGAAGTGTTACGGAACCCTCTGGTCCTGTACGCGCCGCTACGGTTCGTGCTCAGCCAAGCGGTTCCTCCGAAATTAGCTACGAAACCCAAACCGGGACGGACGGCACTTACATCCTCAAAGTCCCACCTGGCACGAGCTACACCCTGACAGCGGAAAAACGAGGTTACCAGGCAGGAACGGCTGCAACCGGTGTACTTGCAGCCGGGTCGAGCGTCACTTTCGACCTGGCCATCGTGCCGCAGCAGAGCGCTGTGGTCGGAACGGTGCACGATTCCTCGGGAAACGCCCTGGCCGGGGTTACCGTTCAAGCGGTTGCCTCGTCCGCCTCTTTCGAGGGCACGACGGACTCGCGCGGAAACTTTTACCTCGGTGTCGAGGCGGGCACGTACACGCTGACAGCAAGTAAAGCGGGTTACGCCACAGCCTCCCGGGAGGTAACCGTCGCCGTGGGCGACACAGCGGGGCCCGTCCTTTTCACTCTCCAGCCAACTTTTGGCTCGATGGACGTTCTGGTCACGGACACGGAAACCGGAAGGCCGGTGGCCGGCGCTACAGTACGCGCCACAGAGGCCGCAACGGGCCTGGGAGCAACCGGAACAACGGACACGAGCGGTCAGCTTTTGTTGGATCGCCTCGTGCCTGGCATTTACTCCCTCACTGCCTCTCACTCAGCCTACGCAGAGCAAACGCTTGAAGGCAAGGTCCTGGCGTCCAACGCTTCTCTCCACGTGGACTTTCAGCTCAGGAAATTGACCGGCCGAATCGCGGGGATTTGCCAGACCGGCGGAGAAGGCATTCCTAACGTCACTGTTGTTGCCACAGACAGTCTGGGGAGCCCCAAGACAGTGGTAACTGCTGCGGACGGCTCTTACCGTTTCGACAACGTGCCACCGGGGTCTTACACCGTCCGCGCCAGCCTGGCTGGGTACCGATCGGACGGTGAAAAGGCGGTGCGCGTGACTGACCAGACCACCGCCCGAGCCGATTTCGCCCTGTACCCGAACACGGGGACCATTCGGGGTGTTGTCACAGACGAACACGATGTCGGCGTAGAGCACGTTCAGATCGTAGCGCGAGGGGCAAACGGAAACGAAGGACAAGACACCACCGACGTGGACGGTAGTTTTCTGATCGCCAGCCTCGCACCGGACACGTACACTGTTACGGCAACTCTGGCGGGGTACACCAGCGCTCCATCGGACACCCAGGTCGTCCTCACGGAGGGGAGTACACTGCAGCTTCGTTTTGGTCTACGTCCAAATCGCCGCCGACTGACCGGCTGGGTTCGCAGCCAAACGGGATCGGCCCTGTCCAACGTCGCGGTGAAAGCGACTTTTGGCACAGAAACGCTGCAGGCCCGCACCAGTGTGGACGGTGCTTTTGCGCTGGAAGGCCTCCCGCCTGAGAGCCAGGTTCGCCTCACCACTGTGATCACCAAACAGGGCTTCGACAACGCTGACACCTCGGTCACGGTGGGAAACTCTGACCTGACGGGTGTGGTGCTGCGCGTTGTCGTGCATCGGGCCAGCATTTCCGGGAACGCTGGCCTTCAAGGGGTGAAAATCACAGCCACAAGTGGTCCGGTCGGGAACGTGCAGACGTTCACGGACGCCAGCGGCAACTACCGTCTCGAAAATCTCTACGCAGGCACTTACACCGTGGCGGCCGAAAAAGCCGGTTACCTCGCGCAACCGGAGCAAATGTCCGTTGCCATCGCCAGCCCAGAGTCGGAGGTAAACGGCGTTGACTTCAGCCTTCAGGAAATCAAGGTCGCCCTCGGCGGGCGCGTAGTTAGCCGCGCCACATCCAGACCTGTGCCAAACGCCGCAGTCTCTCTGTGGTCCCGATACGGTACTCAACGCGCACAGACCGACGCCAACGGCCGCTTCACCTTTTCGAATCTACCACCAGAAACCGACTACAGCGTGGGCACAGCCCTTCCGCAACTGGATTTCGACAACGCGGACACAACGGTCCACCTGGCAACCACGAACGGTACGACCGGCGACTTGAGAGTCGGGGTTCACAACAGCGTGCTGTATGGCCGCGTTACCAACACCGGTGGAGCCCCTGTGGCGGGTGCGACCGTACAAATCTCCGAACTGGACACGGTTCTTTCAACGGACGCTGAAGGTCGTTTTCGCCTCGCTCATCTGGCACCTGGCACCGTCGAGCTTGTGGCAACTGCGCCGGGCTACCGGCTTTCCCAGATCCAAACGTCCCTGTCAGAATTCGACAGTACCGCGGTAACGTTCCAGCTGACACGGCGGCAATCTGCCATTTTTGGAACAGTCAAGGCTGACGGGATCAAACTGGAAAATGCCCTCGTCACGCTTTTGCAAGCAAGCGACTCGACTGAGCTGGCAGTAGACACAACAGACGTTGCCGGAACCTACGCCTTCGAGAACCTGACTGCTGGTACCGGTTTTCTGCTCCTTTTCCAAAAAACCGGTTACCGCGACACCGTACTTGGTCCGGTCGTTCTGAGCGGCCAAAACGTCGCCCTCAACGTGGACCTGCTGCCTTTGCCGAACGCAATCCTTGGCACCGTAACACTGGCGGCATCCGGTCAACCAGCGACCGGTGCGCAGGTGCTTGCGCAGGGCTTGAACGGCGCTTCCTTCGCCACCCACACGGGTCCGTTTGGAGACTTCGTGTTTGCCAGTCTGCCGGCTGGTACGTACTCGTTAGCTGCAACTCTTGACAGTCTGGCCAGTCCGGCTACTGTAGCAACCCTGGAGGCCGGAAAATCAGTACGCAAATTGCTTCGTTTGCAGCGAACTGCGGGCATCCGCGGTGTTGTGAGGCAGGATGACAACCCGGTGTCGGAAGCTGCTGTGGTGGCGACCAACAACGCTACAGGTGTTGTGGCATCTGCTCGCTCTGATTCGAACGGAAGCTACCAGCTTACCGGCCTGCTTGGTGGGGACTACGTGATCACCGCCACGGCCATCGGTTACGTGCCAGATCCCCCCTACCACACGCTTTCGCTAAAGCCCGGTGAACAGGCGAGCCTGGACATCACGCTGAGGCCGCAAAGCAACGCGATTTTCGGTCGGGTAACCGATCCACACCAGGCCGGACTGTACGGTGTGCAAATCACGGCGCAAGGAAACAGCGGTAAGACCGTTGCTCGGACAGACCGCAACGGAGAGTACCGAATGGAGGGGGTACGGGTCGGCACGTACGTGGTTACAGCCGAACTCTTTGGATACCGAAGTCCTGGTCCCGACACAGTGAACGTCACGGTGGACGCCCCCGCTGTAGCGAACTTTGTCTTGCAACCGATCCTGAACAGAATTTCTGGTACGGTAACCGACAGCCTGACGGGAGGAGCCCTTGGCGGTGTGGTTGTAACTGCCAGCGCAGGCTCGGACGTGTTCCGGGACACGACCAGCGCCGACGGCCGTTACTTGCTGGAAGTAATCCCGGGGGTCTACGGCGTGGAATTCGAGAAGGAGGGCTACGTGTCCAGAGGCCCGTTCACGGTTGAAGTGCGGGAGGGGCAGCCCGTCGAACTTTCCGTTGCCCTCGACCGCGTCTTTACGTCAACCACCGTTGAGGGAATGGTGATGCGTCGCGGCAAAGGGCTCAGCAACGTCGAGATCCTGCTGAAACCTCTGGTCAACCGGTTTGCCCCGCGCACCGTGAGGACGGGTAGCGACGGCCACTTCCGGTTCGAGAATGTGCAGGCACCGGCGCCCTACAAACTCCGGGCGTTCCGCCAGGACCTCGGTGAGCTCTGGTCACCCCGGTTTGAACTGCAGGCCACGGGCTACACGCACAACTTCCGTTACCCCGGTGGTCAGATCAACGTGCACGTAACTGAGGCGGGAAAACGCGCTGTTCAGGGGCTTCCGGTTGCCATTTCGGGGCCCGGCTTGAACTTCCGGGCCGAGACGGACACCGCTGGCTGGGTACGTACCGCGGATAACCTACGCGGAGGTCAGTACAAGATCTCGCTTGAAACTCCGGACAATCTGGTCGGTCCGGAACCATTTGCGCTGACGCTACCGGAGGACTCTGTGCGCAATCTGGAGGTTTGGCTCCCGTTTGTGGCCAGTGTGCCGGAGTCCTGTTCGGTCGACGCGCCACTCAGTGTCGCGCTGTTTGCCCGCGCAGAAGCCACGGACACGGTCTGGGCGTACTTCAAGCCAGTCGGGGCATCGGCCTACGTTCGTACCGCGCTTTCAGCGTCAGACACAGCGGAGTCAGGTGGTTTCACCGTTGTTTACACCGGAAAGCTTCCAGCCCAGGCCCAGACGGGAAAACTCCTGTGCTACTTCAAGACCACGTTTCGCGGGCTAAACTACACCAACAAGACAGAGCCCTACGTCGTAAAGATCACGGGCTCCGGTGTGCTGAAGCGCGTCGAACTGGTTGCCACTTCCACCACCACAACGGTTCGGGTGCCCATTTTGGTTGAAGCCAGGGCTTACGATTTGAACAACAAACCCGTTCGTCCGGACAGCGTGCGCTGGAGCCTCGTCCAGGGGGATGCCGAACTCCAGCCGAACTCGTCCGATCCCACCAAAGCGATCTTCCTGGCCACACAGGAAACGCAAGCAATTGTCCGCGCTGACGTAATCAAGCGGGGTCGCAAGTCCTCGTCGACGCTTGAAATCTCGGCCGAACAACACGTGCTCGCGAGCCTCACGCTGACCGCTGAAAGGCGCGAAATCTCAAGCCGCGAGACGCTCCGAATCAGCTACGCAGCCCTTGACACGGCCGGACACCCCATGACCGTCTGGCCGCGTTGGACTCTCCGCCCGAGCACAGCAGGTCGGCTCGAGGTTACCGAAGATGGGCAGTTTGCCACGTTCGTACCCGACACCGCTTTCTTCGGACAGGTATTCATCCAGGCACGAGACAGCCTCACCGGCACAACCGTCGGCCTTTACGACGCTCCGAGTGTGCGACTGGCGGACCGAGGCCTGTCTGTGTACCAGGCTGTGACGTACAACTCACCGGCCACCGAAGCTACCGACGGTCAGGGATTCCGTGTGCAACTTCCGGCCAACCCGGTTCCCGAGGGGACATCGCTCAGACTGCGTCTGAAAAAGTTCGTCCCGGCAGACGTCAAGCGCCTGACAGCGCATTTTGAACTGGTCGGCGAGCTGTACAACCTGATTGCCAACACAGCGTTGAGCCCCGGCAAGAAGGCCACGCTCGTTTTCCCGCTGCCGCCTGGCGAATCGGCTGAGGATTTCGTCGTCGGCCGCTGGAACAGCCGTACCCTGGGCTGGGACATTCTCCCCAGCCGCAAACACGTGCTCGGCTTAGCGGTGGATGTCACCAGCTTCAGCGAGTTTGCACTGCTTCAGGCCAGTGAACCTCTGGATCTGAAACAGGTCGTCCTGAAACCAAATCCCTTCAGTCCAAACGATCCCTACGGGTTGCAGATCGGTTTCCGGCTCACGTCGAATGACGTTCGAAAACCCTTTGTGACGGTGAAAATTTACAACATGCGAGGGCAACTGGTTCGCACGCTGGTTCGCGACGAGCCCATGCCAAAAGGCTTGTACGAACCCGGAGATCCACGTTGCTTACGCTGGGATGGCACCACGGACGACGGTCGCCTGGCGCGCAACGGCCGCTACGTGGTGCAGATTCGGGTCAAAGACGGTACCGGCACCAAGGAAGTCCTGAAAAGCGTGGTGCTGATCAAGTGAGGTGCCGAGAAACGTTGACAAGGGGTCCAAGTAGCATTTGAAACCTCAGGAGTTTGCTTCCAATGAAAATGATTCGGATTCCGCTACTGATCTCGTTCGCAGCCCTGGTTCCCGTGGCAGCGGGGGCTCAGTCCCTTTCACACGTGCCCGCCGCGTTCTTGGACGTCGGGCTCGACGCCAGAGGCACAGCCATGGCCGGGGCTAACGTTGTGGTTGCCCGCGACCTCGCTGCAGTAGTGTGGAATCCCGCGGGCCTCGTCAGCATCGGCTCATCCCGGCAGCTGATGCTGAGCACTACCCGGCAGCTTGGCCTGGTGCCCTACCACCTGTTGGTCTTCGGGAAAAAAGTAGCTGGAACACCTGCAGCTGTGGGGGCTACAACATCAGGCGACGATGTGCTGCGGGAGAATTCAGCTTTCGTAGCGGCTGCCCGACGGGTGGCACCCTACACGACAGCCGGGATCGCGCTCAAGCTCTACCAGGCAAGCTTTGGCAACAACGCCGGTGGCCAGTGGGAAATCGAAAATGCGGATCGGCAGGTGCGCGGTTCAGCTTTCGGTGCAGGCCTCGACGTGGGCGTTCGTTACGTCAGTCGAAAAGGTCTGGCAGCCGCCCTCGTTGCCAAGAACCTCTTCTCCAGTGTTAGCTACAACGCCAGCAACGCGGCGGGAACAGCCAAGGGGGGCAGCGAAAGTATTCCCACGGAGTGGATTGCCGGTCTGGGCGTTGCCGCCACGAGGTACACGCTGTTCGAACTGGACCTGCACAAGGCGACGCACGCGGACGTGCGCGACCGCGTGGCCATTGGCGCCGAGCAGATTCTGTTCGGCATGTTTGCCGTGCGCGCCGGGTACGCCCAGAACCTCGACGCCGCGCAGGTCGAACGCAACGTAACGGTGGGCAGTGGACTGGCTCTGAACCTGCCCCGCACAGGGTTGCGGGTAGGCCTCGACCTGGCATACCTGATCACTGAACTGCAGAATTTTCTTCACGTTTCATTTCGGGTAATCTGGTAGTTTTTTCCCTCAAGCCACACGCCTGTTCCCCGATGGCCAGAAGTAGGCTCGCCCTTCCCGGCACAGTGTAGAGCGGGGAAGCCGATTGGCCAAGCCTGAAAGTGGCGGTCAAGCTCAGATGACGGGACGTACCCGGCTTCAGCCGGCCCGCCAAACGGACAGGTTACAGCCGCCTCTCTCGTGCCCCTCAAATCTTTTGCCTTTTCGACAAAACCTGGTAAATTTCGTACGGTAGCTAACGCACGGGACAGTTGCTCCAAAGCGTTCGTGAGCGAAGTCTACGTGTGGCACCGACAGGCTGCGTGCAGCCAGTATCTGCCACCGTCCGAAATCCGCACGAGAGGTTCTCGAGCAACTTTGGTAGCCAAGGAGGTGCGCCATGAGAAAGACTGTCACTTTGTTAGCCCTGTGCGCGTTTTTGCTCGTGTTGACGGGTTCGAGAACCGCCACTGCCAAGCCGGGCGACGTCGTGAAGACCTTCCCAAGTCCCGGTCCGTGTCTAACGGGACTGGCCTGGGACGGACATCTTCTCTGGGCGGCAGACCGCCGTACTGACTCGCTGTACGCCGTGGACCCGGCCACGGGTCACGTCGTCAGGAAGCTGCCGGCGCCTGGGTACTGGCCCTTAGGTCTCGCATTCGATGGGCAGACCCTCTGGTGCGTGGACAAAGACGACAACAAACTTTACCAGATTTCGCTCTCTAACGGCGAGATCCTCCACGTTGTCGACTCCCCGGCGCAGAACCCGTTTGGGCTTGCCTGGGACGGTCAGCACCTTTGGCTGGCGGATGACGGTAGCAACCAGATCCTCCAGATCAGCACCGACGACGGGACAACAATCCGCAGCTTTCCGGCCCCGTCCGGCCATCCGCAGGGGCTGGCTTTTGATGGCACCTACCTCTGGATTTCTGACCGAATCGCAGACGAGTTGTACGTCGCCACCACGGACGGCGAAGTGCTGTTCGTGCTGAAATCTCCCGGCCCGTACGCTACGGGACTGGCTTTTGACGGCAACATGTTGTGGAATGCCGACTACCAAACGGACAGGCTCTACCAGCTGAAGGTAGACGACAAGGAAGTATTCTCCCGCTCAAATCCTCGCCATGCTACCGTTACACTCACACATCAAGTGCGAAACCAGGGTCCTGGCAAAATCACCCAGCTCGACGTGTACTTCGCCCTGCCAGAAAACCGCGACAGTCAGGTGATCGAAGGCGAGCCGTCGTTCTCCCCGACACCAGCAGACATCGTCACCGACCAGTGGGGTCAACGTTTTGCCCACTTTCACTACACTGACATTCCACCGCAGGGCGTCGTGACCTCCAGAATGAACGTAAAGACCACGGTGTACGAGATCACCTACTACGTGCGCCCGGAGAAAGTCGGTTCCCTTGGCGACATTCCGGAGGACATTCGGACGCGGTTTACCAAGGATGGTAGCAAGTACATGTTGAACGATCCAGTGATTCAGAACGCCGTGCGAGAGGCCGTGGGAAGTGAAGAAAATCCGTACTGGATCGCCCGGAAGATCTACCGCTACTTGATGGGCAAAATGCACTACGAGCTGGCGGGCGGCTGGAACGTGGCGCCTGCGGTTCTGGCACGAGGCAGCGGTTCGTGTTCAGAGTACAGTTTCGTGTACATTGCCATGGCTCGTGCGGCGGGCCTGCCAGCCCGCTACGTGGGTAGTGTGGTCGTCCGAGGCGACGACGCCTCGCTGGACGACGTTTTCCACCGGTGGGTCGAGGTCTACCTCCCCGGATACGGCTGGGTCCCGGTGGATCCAAGCGGCGGGGATCAGCCCAGCCGTCGTGCCCAGGCTCTTTACTTCGGGCACTTGAGCAATCGTTTTCTGATCACCACCCAGGGCGGCGGGGACTCCCGCTACTTAGGCTGGACCTACAACATGGCCGAAACGTGGCGTGCCGAGCCCAAAACCAAGCTTCACATCGAGGCCATCGCGGAGTGGGAACCGCTGAGGTGAGGCAGACCTTCACCGAAAGCTTGGCCGCCAGGGTCGGTTGACCAACAGCCGTGAACAAAACTTGCGGAGAGGGGGATAGTGCGCAGGAGCAGGCAAGCAGTCGGCAGTCAGCAGTGGGCATTGGGCTGTGGGCAGTAAGCGATGCGCAGTTCGCTACAAATCCAGAAAATCGGTCATCCACCGGAAGTGCACAAAAGACGTGAAGCTGGCGGTCGTAACACACTGACTCGATGCACGTTGCACAGTGTTGCGGGGTCAACTCAGCCCCAGTGAGGCCAAAAAAGCAGGACAACCTTGCAATCTCGCACTTTTTCCAGATCTGCTGTGGATCCGATCGCAGGGAAGAATCGAGTGCAAATGAGCCCCGACAGGTAACAAGCACCGTTTTTCGTCCGTGACGACCCGAAAGTTAGGGCCTCCAGTCAGGACAAAGTTTGACGTTCAAACCTTTTCCCTGGGCTTGTGGCTCCGTGAGCAGTTCTGAGCAAGTCCAGTGGTCAAAGCCATTGGGCAACGTTGAAAGGCATTGGCTCAAACAGTGCAGGCTGGGCGGAGTGGCACTGGATTTCAGCGCGGCTGAATCGTTCCCCAACGAAAAAAACAGATCTCAAGAAGCGGTTGTACAGCCGCTGTTTCGCCACACAAAGGACCTTACGCAAAGAGACCGTACCTTATGTGTCCAAGAGTTCGAGCACGCTAATGGATGAGTCGTCGAGCAGTCCACAACGCTGAAGCGTGATTCACTTAAAACAGCGGGGGACAAATGCCAGGATTCAAGGATTTGCTTGTCTACCGGAAAGCCTTCAAGCTGGCGATGGAAATCTTCGAACTGAGCAAGCAGTTTCCTCCCGAGGAAAGGTATGCCTTAGTCAGCCAGATTCGACGGTCCTCGAGGTCCGTTTGCTCAAACCTTGCCGAGGGATACAGGAAACGCCGCTATCAGGCTCACTTCTTGAGCAAGGTGTCCGACGCGGACATGGAGAACAGTGAAACACAGGTGTGGCTGGATTTCGCTTTCGCGTGCGGGTACATCGACAGGAGAACATTGAATCGGCTCTCAGAAGAGGCAAGGGGAATTGGGTGCTTACTGGGTGACATGCTGAGACACCCGGAAAAATACTCCGACAGGGACGAAAACACGTCCAGAGAAGAAAGGCGCGAACCTGATTTCGGGATGAAACCGTGAGTAGCGCTCACCAGTTGAGGACTGCCGACTACAAGGTACACACTTTCTCTGTGTCCGCGCTGATTGCGTCATCCAGTTCCTGACGAATTTCCTGGGCGACCCAATGATCTTCCAAACCCTGAATCCACTCTTGATGTTCGACACCCGTGTTTTCATTCTTCTCAATGCTCGATGGCACTGCGGTTTCCTCGACGTCATCATGCCCTTCGTCACAAATCTGGACAACTGGCGGCTGCCGATTCTGGTTGGGTTGGTGGGTCTGATGGTGTTCGGGGGCACGAGAGGGCGCTGGGCTGTGTTCTTAGCTGTCCTGGCCCTGGCACTCGGCGACCAACTGAGTAGCCACTGGCTCAAACCCCTCATCGGTCGAACACGACCGTGTCACCTCGTGGAGCCCGTGCGATTGCTTGTTTCCTGCAGCGGCTCTTTCTCCTTCCCGTCATCCCACGCGACCAACATCGCCGCCAGTATGACTGTTTTCGCGCTGTTCTACCGCCGTTTTGCTGCCTTTTTCGCTTTTCTCGCGTTCCTCGTGGGTTACTCCCGTGTGTACGTCGGCGTTCACTACCCCCTGGACGTCCTCGCTGGGTGGCTCCTCGGGTTTGGAATTGCTTTCGTTCTCTACCGACTCTGGCTTTGCTACCAGAGGCGGTGCTGGGAAAATTCGTCGTGGATCTGACTGACAAACGCAGGAGGTTCTTGTCGTGATTTCCATTCGCAGCAAAGGAGCTCTGGTCTTCGTGGCGGCCTGCCTGCTCTCCCAACCCGCGCAGCCCCAAATTCCGGAAACCGGTCTGATCATCCACAACTGGCAGGTCGTAGGCCCTTTTCAGGCAGCCCCTCGAGACCTCAGCCTGGACTACCTTCTCCCTTACGGTGGAGAGAACCGAATTCGGCCGACCGCCGACCAGGTCTTCTACTCGATGCACCCCGACAGCGGTCTGGTGCGCTGGTTTAGTCTCCACACAGACACCAGCCTCGTGCAGGTGCAGTACCCACGGGTCAACTGGGGTTTCCTGGACAGCATTTACGGGTCACGAGGCTTGATCAACGTCGGCTACGCGTACGCAGAATTCGACCTCCCTGAGAACTGTACGGCCCTGGCCGCACCGCGCCGCATCTCGATGTTCTACGTGAACGGGACGCCCTACGAAGCTGAACCCTACAGCTACGACTTCGCTCGCATCCCGGTTGCCCTTCGGAAAGGACGGAACCGGATTCTGATTCGATTTTCCGCCTGGGGCGACGGTTTCTTCGGCTTCAAACTGCTCCCAGCACGCGCTCCAGTGATCACGCTGAACGATTTCACCAAACCGGACCTCGTGGTCGGGCAAAAGCTGAAGGAAGGATGGCTGGGCGTTACGATCGTCAACACCACGCGTCGCTGGGCTACGGACGTGGAACTCCGGCTCGGTTCAACGAAATTTTTCCGGGCAGAGCCTGTCTGCGTTCCCCCGATCCCGCCCCTCGGCATTTTGAAAGTCCCGTTCCACTTCTCCCAGACTCGGCGCTGCCCGGCCGAATCGACGCGTTTGGCTTTGCCGCTTACCCTTCGCCAGGAAGGGCGGGATGTGTGGCACGCTTCCGCTCTCCTGGCCGTCCGCAAGCCAACTGACGTCATCGACGTTACCTTCCTCTCGCGGTTGGACAGCTCCGTGCAGATGTACGCAGTGCGCTACCCTAAACACTTTGCCCCCAACAGAACCTACGCGCTCATCCTCGCTTTGCACGGGGCGGGAAGCAGCGCCCACGGCCAGTGTGCTGCCTACACTGCCAAGGACTGGGCGTTTGTGGTAGCACCGACCAACCGACGCAACTACGGCTTCGATTGGCAGGACTGGGGTCGACTCGATCTGTACGAGGTCCTGGCTCTCGTGGAAAAGCGTTTCCGAATCGACTCCAATCGCATTTACCTCTCCGGAGCCAGCATGGGTGGTCAGGGTACGTGGCACAACGGGCTTCACGATCCTTCGCGCTTCGCCGCACTGGCCCCCACGGCAGGCTGGACGAGCTTCCAGATCTACACTCCTTTCTTCTTGCAACGGAGCGAACTCCTGGCCTCGCCTACACTTCTCCAGTACCGCGACCGCCAGCTTCTCGACTGCAACAACCCTTATTTTGCCGTGAACGCGCTTCACCTGCCCGTGGTCATTACTCAAGGTGGCGCAGACGACAACGTACCTCCCATCCACGCCCGGATCTACCAGTTTGTGCTGAAAGATTTGGGCTACACCGTCAAGTACCGGGAGATTCCCGGAAAGCCACACTGGTGGTCCGATCCGAAAGTGGATGGCGTTGGGGCCGATTGCGTGGACAATCCGGAGATCATGAACTTTCTGAAGGCCCACAAGCGCGATCCTTTCCCCAAAGAGGTTCGCTTCCGATGCGTGGACCTTTCGATCAACAATCGCGCCTACTGGGTCACGGTGGACGAACAACAGCGCGTTTTTGCGGCAACGGACATCCACGCGCGGCTTCGTGCCGACACTGTGTTTGTGCAGACCACCAACGTGGCCCAATTGACTCTCACGCTGGACTCATCCTGGTTTCCGCACCGGCAGGTAACCGTGGTCTGGAACGGACGGGTCTTTCGCCGCCACCTGCGGAAAGGGCGAACGCATGTCACACTCCGACACAACCAGAACCCAAACCCTCCCCCTGCTCTTCGGAAAACCCCATCCCTTTACGGTCCGGTGAAAGCCGCCTTCTTTCAACCGTTCCTGCTGGTCTACGGGACCCAGGGACGCCCGGAAGAAACCGACGTTCTGCTGAACAACACGCGTCGACTGGCGATCCGTTTCTGGCGCCGAGCAAATGGGTTTGCACGTGTAGTGCCGGACACAGCCCTCACAGAAGCTCAAATCCGCAGCCACAACCTAATCCTGATCGGAGGGCCAACGCGGAACGTTGTGACGCAGCGTGTGAACGCACGTCTTCCCGTGCGGATCACGCCGGACGGCGTAAGCGTGGGTGAACAGCACCTTCGCGGACGAGATCTGGCCGTTGTGGAAGTGTACCCCAATCCGCTGGCTCCCGAACACCTCGTGGCCATTTTCGCAGGCACTTCTCCGAAAGCCGAAGCAACCACATTGTTATTTCAACCCATTTATTCGGCCTCGGGGGTGCCGGATTTCGTTGTGTTTGGACCGGAAGTCAAGCGCAAGGGTTGGGGAGGTGTCCGAGCGGCAGGCTACTTCTCGACGACCTGGGATCTGGGTAACGGCGATTACGAGATCCGTTAGGGAAAAACAAAGGCCACCGGGAAATCCCCCGCTTGAAAGGCAGAAGGACGGCTGGAGACAGCAAAAGGGAAACAGTGCACACGTCTCCCTTTTCCCTTCCAACCTCGCTTCCGAGGGGAGGGACAAACGGTTCGCGATGAAAGCCAGGACCAAAAGGTTTCGTTCAACCAGCCCGGCTGAGAACCCGATCAGGCAGTGATGACCGAGTCGGCCCGAAGCTGGAGATCGACGATCTCGTCCATTCCGCTCACACGGCCAATCAGGATTTTGTCTGTGAGCTGAAAGTACGAAGCACAGGTCCCGCAAGCCACGAGGTCTACACCCGCGTCACGGAGCGCTGTGAGCACCTCAAGCACGGCGCCCCCGGCAGTGAGCAATTTGACGCCGGTGTTGTAGAAAATGATGGCATCCGGTTTTTTGGCATGCTTCCAAAGACTGTTTAGGAACTTAACCATGAGCTGCCGCCCCAGCTCGTCGTCCCCTCGTCCCAAGGCCTCCGACGCGACGACAACAACCTGCATCCGTCCTCCTTATTTCTAAGGTTTCTCTTTGTTGTTTTGACCGCTCAAAAGCCGGCCGTCAGGCACCGCTCCTACTCGCCCGGCTGTGCACACACAGGTCATCTGAGCGTGTGGACTCTACCCCAGGGCTGGGCCGGTCCGCACCTTTCGAAGCGAGGAGGAAACACCCTTCTCCTACAACCGGTCCCCGCAGCAGTCGCACAAAGGGCTTCGCGAGTACACACCCCGGTCTCCGACTCTACGAGCGCGCGCTTAGTGTCTCCAGGGGTCGAGCTCGTTTTCAGCTCTTCAGACCGGTCAAGGTAACGCCCTGGACGAAATACCTTTGACTGAAGAAAAACACGAGCAACGGTGGGATGGCCATCGCTACGGAGCCGGCCATGATGTACTCCCACCGTGTAAAGTACTCACCGTAAGACCGGAAAAGCTGTAGCCCCAAAGCGAGAGGGTACATGTCGGTCTTTTGCAAGTAGATTAAAGGCAGGAAAAAGTCGTTCCAAGACCACATGAACACGAAAATGGACATCGCAGCTAAAGCGGGTTTTGACAAGGGCAGAATGATCCGCCAGAAGATCGTGAAAGTCGAAGCGCCGTCGATTCGGGCTGATTCGTCCAGTTCCAGAGGGATACCCAGGAAAAACTGCCGCAACATGAAGATGTAGAACGGGACGCCGAAAAACGACGGCACAATCAAAGGCTTGAAGGTGTTGACCCAGTGAATCTTGGCGAAAGCGATGTACAGTGGGATGATTGTAACTTGAAACGGGAGCATCATTGTGGACAGCATGACTACAAAGAGCACGTTGCGCCCCCGGGCCCGCAGTCGCGCGAACGCAAAAGCGACCACTGAGCAAGAAAGCAGTAGAGGTACCAAGCGTCCAACCGTCAGCACGATGGTGTTCCGGAAAAAAGTGGTAAACGGCAGCGCCTGCCACGTCTCCAGGTAGTTGCGGAAACGCAAGACTTTCGGAATCCACACCGGCGGGTAGCTGAGAACTTCCGTCTCGGTCATGAGGGAGCTGATCACCATCCAGTAAAACGGGATCAACATAACCACGGCCCCGGCGATCAGCAGCCCGTACACCAAGCCCCGGCCGAGACGGCGTCGCCAGCGGATGCTGTGAGAAGGCACGAGTGCCACGTCTTACCTCTGCGCCTCGTAGTAAACCCACATCGTGGAGGAACGAATGATCAACAGCGTGACAGCGAGAATAATCACAAACAGAACCCAGGCCAGCGCGGAGGCGTAGCCCATTCGCAAGTACTCAAAGCCGTTGCGGTACAGGTAAAGGACGTAAAAAAGCGTCGCGTTGTTCGGGCGACCATCGGTTAGTAAGTACCCCTGCGTGAACACCTGGAAGGTGCCGATGGTCCCCATCACGAAGTTGAAGAAAATGACCGGGCTCAGCATGGGCAGAGTGATGTGGCGAAACTTGCCCCACGCCCCAGACCCATCGATTTCTGCCGCCTCGTAAAGCGAGTGCGGAATGCCTTGCAATCCGGCGAGAAAAATGATCATGCTCGTCCCGAAGCTTCCCCACAAGCTCATGAGCATGATGGACGGAAGAGCCAGGCGCTCACTGGTCAGCCAGTTCTGCGGCGGAATGCCCAGAAGACCCACAAAAAAGTTGAGAATTCCCTCGGGACTGAGAATCCACAGCCAGAGCAGTGAACTGGCCACGATGGGCAACACCGTGGGCAGGTAGAAAATGGTGCGGAATAAGCCGAGCATCCGGACCTTCTGGTTGAGCAAAATCGACACGAGCATCGACAACGTGAGTTGCACCGGTACAAGCACAAACGTGTACACAGCGGTCACGCGCAGGGATTTCCAAAAGAGCGGGTCTTCTTTGAACATGTGCACGTAGTTCTGAAAACCTACCCACTTGGGCGGCGTGATGATGTCCCATTTCGTGAAACTGATCACGATGGAGGCTACCATCGGACCAATTACAAATAGAATTAGCCCGAGCCACCAGGGCGACGTGAAAATGTAGAAATCGCGCTCTTCGCGCCGGGCGAGTCCACCCCGCCGCGGACGAGACATTTTGTCCGCCGTCAGGCTGCGCACTCGGGTTTCATTGTTCTGTTTGAACACCCGTTCTCCGTCAGTCTCCTTGCGTGCGACCTTTACCCTGTTTGCGCCGTACCCTTTTCGACCCGCAAATGACCTGCTTGCACCACTCCGCACGTTTCAGCAGGGGGAAAAACAAGCCCTCTTTCGCAGAAGGTTTCTTTTCCGAGAAATGCACTCCGGGACTACGGCTGGCCAGCGAACGCTTCGTCCAGAATTCGCTGAACTTTCGGTTGAGCTTCTGCCAGGGCCTCGGCGGCCGTCTTCTGCCCCATTCGGATCATCTGCCAGACATCACGCGTGAGATAGTTGTTCGCTTCTGTGGGAATGATGGGCATCACCGAAGGCGGCTTTTTGAGGACCTGTTGCGCCACGTCGAAAAAAACATCGAAATGCGGTGGCGCCAGGTCGGGGTCCATCCACAGCTCTTTGTGCTGGATCAGCCGCTTGAGCATTGGGATGTCAAAGCCGAGACGCGACCAAATGATTCGCGCAGGTTCACTCCACATGTAGCTCAGCCACTTGTAGGCTGCCTCAGGATGAGGACATTTGGCCCAGATTCCCGTGATCGCGCTGGCCGAAAACGTACTGCGTCCACCGGGCTCTGTGGGCGGAGGAGCCACGTCGTAGGGATCCTCCATGCCTCGAAGCCGCGCAACCATCCAAGGGCCACAGTGCATCATCGACACCTTGCCACGCTTGAAATCCTGCCACGCAGGGCTCATGCCGGCCAATTCTTCCGGGGAAACACCCGGGGCTACATGGTGAACCAGAGCAAGGTCCGCGGCTCGTTGCAGTCCTTCCACCGTACGGGGTTCCGTCAGTTGCGCCACGCGAAAATTGGAACGAAACGGCTCTCCACCGTTGATCGTGATGTACAGCCACATGATCCACTCACCGTACATCCGGTACCCCCAGCGAGTGACGTGCCCCGAAGCATCGCGCCGCGTGAGCACTTTGCAACAGTGCACAAACGTGTCCCAGTTCCAGTTGCCCTCAGCCGCGTACTCATTCGGAGTCTTGAGACCAGCTTCGCGGAAATGCCGCACGTTGTAGAACAGCACCAACGGTCCCAGGGCGGATGGCACGTTGTACGTCTTACCGTTCCATTTGCCCAGTTCCAGGACGCCGGGAACAAAATCGTCCGGGTTGAAATTGGGATCCCTGGCCAGAAAGTCATCAATGGGCCGGAGCACCCCTTTGGGAATCATGTCAGCGATTTGGACGGTGAAGACGTCCGGCGCAATGTCCGCGGCCAGGAGGGCCAGGATCTTTTCCTGGTACTTGAGAGGAATGAGTTGCAGCTTGACCTGGATCTCGGGGTGGCGTTTCTCGAAGTCAGCGATCAACTCTTCCCACGCGTGCCGCTCGGCTACACCACCCCAGATTGCGAACGTAACGACCGTCTTGTCCGGCGGAGGACTTTCGGGACGGTAAACAAAAAACGCCCAGACTGTGGAAGCAACAATCAAGAACCAGAGAACAACCTGGGCGAGTTTCTTCATGGTGAAATCGATCCGTGTGTTCGGGGGTTCGGGTCCGTGTGCTACGCCACCGCGGATGAGTCGTGCCGCCGGCCGAGGAAAACAAACCCTCCGCCGCAGCGAACTCAAAAGCGTGTGGCAGAATGGTTCGCGGCCTGGCAGCGC
>CAZXXS010000054.1:0-15811 GCA_964644845.1 uncultured Cytophagia bacterium
CCTACCCCGCCAAAAACATCCCCCAAACGGCGTCCACAAGCGCGTGGACGATAGCTGCCGCCGTTACTTTGCCCGTCCGCAAGTAGGTGAGTCCGTAGAAAATACCCGCCACGGTAGCAAGCACGACGTACACCCAGGGCACCGAAACTGTTCCCAAAGGACCCAGATCCAAAGGCACCAGCGGCGGTACCTGGTTGTTCACATGAGCCCAGCCGAAAATGATCGACGCCAGGATCAACGCCCAGGGATGCCAGCGACTCTTCTCGCGAATCCGTTGACTCAGACTGTTCTGGATCAAACCACGGAACAACACCTCTTCCGGAATTCCGGTGAACAGAAAAATGGCGATCGGTGTGGCAAACAGTTCAAACACCGACGGAAAATGCCTGGCAACGTGTAGAAACCCTGTCGACAAACCAACGACGAGAGCGATCGGCATGAACATGAAGAAGTACACGAGCGCCCACCCCACGTCTTTCCGGCTGAGATCGAAATGATATCCCACGTCCTTCAACTCGCGCACCACCAGGTAAGCGTACAGAGCCATCACAATGCCGAGAACGTGGCCGAGTCCCATCACACCGTGCCCCGGGGGCAAATTGGGGCCGCCAATCCATCCGAGCTCGATCGGAAACCAGATGCTGACGATGGCCGCCAGATCCCACAGATTTGGCTTTTCCCCGGTCTTCCTCGCCGCAAACACGAGCAGCACTGGGATCAGCAGATACGGCAACAACCCCCAGAGATCTTGTGTGTGACCAAAACCCGCTCCGTAAGCGAACGCCAGGATCCACGCCGCAGCAGGAAGCAGCAGTGCGCGCCCAAGCCTCCTACCGACCCGTTCCCGCAGCCAGGCAACCACCTCCGGAAGTCCCAGAGAGAGGAGTGTGGCCAGTACGGCCGCGAAGTAGAGCGTTCCGACAATCAGTTCTAATGCGTTGTTTCCCTCCTGACCACCAGCGACGAAAATCACAAGCGCAGCAATCCAGAGCAAGAACAAACCGATTCGCACCCTGTGCATCCCCGGGCCTCCCTAAGTTTGCCACCAGATTTACTTTCCGTTTCCCCAGGTGCGCCGTCGCTACCGGTTCGCCCTCGATCGAGCTCCCACCGACATTCCCAGACGAGCCGGACAGCGTTACCGATTTTGCCACCTACGAAAACAAACCCTACCGACCGTCAACCCCGTCTCGCTCGCCCCCTTTCTCCGTCGTCGCCCGGCGAAATCCAAACGGCCGAGCAGTTCGGCCTCAAAGCTTGGCGAAAAACGCTTCGATCTGTCGTACTCTTTCCGGTGAGGGTTCGCCAACCTCAGCGCGACTCACTGGCGTAATCGGAACACCGCGAGCTCGCACGGCTAACTTGCCCCCTGTTGGCCAACCAACGTCGGCCAGTTGTTCGTTGATTTCGAGAACTCTGAATTGATTCTGCCGCGCCTGTTCGATGTCGCCACGCTCAAAAGCTTGCTGAATCGCGTAAATTTCTTCCGGAAAAATGTTACAGCCCCCGCCGACGACTCCCCTGGCACCGTAAGCCAAGTCGCTGAGAAACGTGAACTCTACGCCCGAGAGGATCGTCATTCGGTTACCGACCTTCCAACACATTCTGGCCATGCGTTCGGCATTTGTAGTACGGTACTTCATGGCCGCAATGTGCTCCAGCTCGTCCAGCATTCGGACCACCGTTTCAGGAGTCGGGCTCAACGCCCCCTCACCCCGGGGGTCGTAAATCATGATCGGCCTGTCCACAACCTGGTCAATCTTTGCGAAAAACTCGTACAACGACTCCTGTCCCGCTTTCAGCGAATCCGGGATCACCACACCCACAGCATCCACACCAGCCCTGCAAGCGTACTCGCTCAGCTCCAGTGTGTCGCGTAACGTGTTTGCTCCCACGTTCGGCACCACAGCCACGCGTTGCCCCGCCGTCTCCAGAACCACGTCGATGATCCGACGCCGCTCCGGCACGGTGAGCGTCCACCACTCCCCTGAACCTCCCATCGGAAACAGGACGTGGACGGTCCTTCCACACAGCCAATCCACGAATGCCGTGAGACCGTCGTAGTCGACCTGCTTGTCTTCCGTGAAAGGCGTAAACACAGGGACCACAACACCGTAAAACAAAAAGTCATCCTTTTCGGCCATTTTTCGCCTCCAGATTGCGAATTCCAAGGAAAGTTCGCGCGGGCAACTGCCAAAACCGCCTCAAGATCGCGAAGAACGGCTAAAGAATCAAGCGGAAACTGGCCCCTGCGACTCCTCACTTTTGTGGGTGCAAGCAGCACATCCCTGAGCACCCGGAGCCTGCTGCCCAAAGCACCCGATGGTCAACACGCTGAGATGCGGATTCTTTTTTCTTTGAAGGGGCAGCCCCAACAACGCACTCAGCCCAAGTTTGCCGCTTGGTAAGGAACACATCCCTTTTGTCGGTCTTGCAACAGGTTCAGATTCATCCCACTACCGCGATGCCTGTGCTCGCAATCACTTGGGACAGAGGGTTACCTGTTTCTGATAAAATCCCCCAAGGCTGCCAGTACCACGCACCTGCCGCAGCTCTTTTGGTGCCTTTCACGATCTTTTCGCGAGTGACAAGATTTTACTTGCACTTTACAGGCTTTTCACGCTATTTTACCGGTAACAGAGGAGCGGGCAAAAGGTGTGATGAGCTGTGCGTGTACAGCAGGAGGTTAATCATGAGTGAAATGGGCCGCCGTGATTTCATTAAGGCCGGAGCAAAGGGTGTGGCCGGTTTGGCTGCCGCGAGTGCCACAATGGGTGTTTTGAGGCCGGAGCGCGTGCTGGGTGCCAACGATCGCGTAGTGATTGCGGTCATCGGCATCCACGGCCGTGGCCGCAGCCACTACCGTGAGTGGGCAAAGATTCCCGGTGTTGAGGTAAAGACCCTGTGCGATCCGGACGAGCGCTTGTTCCCGGAGCGCGTTGCCGAACTGGAGAAGCTTCAAGGCAAGAAGCCGAAAACCGAAGTCGACTTACGCCGCGTCCTGGACGACAAAGACATCGACGCCATTTCCATCGCCACGCCAGACCACTGGCACGCCCTGGCGACCATCTGGGGATGCCAGGCGGGCAAACACGTGTACGTGGAAAAGCCCATCTCTCACAACATCTGGGAAGGCCGCAAGATGGTCGAAGCCGCCCGCAAATACAATCGCGTCGTTCAGGTCGGTATGCAAAACCGCAGCATCGAGGGTGTGCGCAAGGCCATTGAGTTTCTGCACTCCGGTAAACTCGGCGAGATCTACATGGCCAAGGGGCTGTGTTTCAAGCCGCGCGACTGCATCGGTCGTGGTGCCGAGGTGCCGGTGCCAAAAGGCCTGCACTGGGACCTGTGGCTAGGTCCGGCCCAATGGCGCCCGTACAACAGCATTTTGGTCCACTACAAGTGGCACTGGTTCTGGGATTTCGGTTGCGCCGACATCGGCAACCAGGGTCCGCACCAGATGGACATCGCGCGTTGGGGCATGAACAAACGCGTACACCCGCGCAAGATCAAGTGCGTGGGCGGTAAGTTCGCCTGCAACGACGATCAAGAAACGCCCAACACGCAGCTGGCCACGTTCGAGTACGACGACGGCAAGATCATTCAGTTCGAGGTGCGCGGCTGGTACACAAACAACGAGGACGGCATCCGAATTGGCAACCTGTTCTTCGGCACCGAAGGTTGGATGCACCTCCAAGGCGACAAGTGGAAAACCTACTACGGTCGTAAGAATGAGCCGGGTGAGTTCTACGACGGCACTGGCGATGTAGCCAACCCGATGAACCTGGCCGGGACGGGCGGCTCTGCTCACTTCAAGAACTTCATCGATGCCGTGCGTGCGAACAACTGGAAGATGCTCAACGCGGACATCCTGGAAGGGCACATGTCCACCGCGATGTCTCACCTGGCCAACATCTCTTACCGACTTGGCCGCGAGCTCGAGTTCAACCACTACTCCGAACGTTTCGTGGACGACGACGATGCCAACGGGTACCTGACCAGACCGTACCGCTACCCGTTTGTCGTGCCCGAGCAGGTTTAGGCTCGACCCGTCTGCAAACCGTAAAGAAGGGCAAGCCCGGGCTTGCCCTTCTTTTTTGTCAGACACCGGTTCGACAGTACCAGACACTCGTACGGAGTCTGCAGGTGTCAGTCGTTTTCAGCTCCGGGATTCTGCAGTCTGATCCCCACGACAACTCGGTCCCACCGCTTGAAAAACCGAACCTTCCCCCACCCCAGCCACGCCGTTCTTCGTCGGCCCGTCCCGTTGCGCCCTGCCTCTGCAGCCAGATCCCGCTTTGACTGGTCAGCCCCGCTGATTTTCGCCGGTTCTTCCACGACACCGGCTACTGCAACCTCACCGAGACACGCCCGGGCTTGCCCGTTCGCCAAGACTCATTCAGGGCCAACGACTCCGCAGCACCGTCGGCGGAACTTTGCCATGAACGCTCTGTTAACATGTTTTGGAAACGGGGTGTCTCAACGTGAAGGTCCAAACCGAAGAAGGAGGATGAGATGGCACGGAACGGCGACATTGGACGCCGGGACTTTCTCAAGACCGGCGCCAAGGGCGTTGCAGGACTGGCAGTTGCAAGTGCAGCGGCTGGAGTGTTGCACCCTGAACGTGTGCTGGGGGCTAACGACCGTGTCAACGTGGCTGTGGTCGGCCCAGGTCACCGGGGCCGGGACCTCATCCGCCTTTTTCACGAACACAGCAAAGATCTCAACATGGAAATCGTTGCTGTGTGTGACATCTGGAAAGAGCCTCGGGAACTGGCTGCCAAGCTCGTTGAGGACCTGTCCGGAAAGCGTCCCCAAATGGTCCGCAACACGGACGAACTCTACTCCATGAAAGGCATCGACGCGGTGATCATCGCGACGGCCGACTTCCAGCACGCGTACCACGCCACCGAGGCTGTGAAGGCTGGCAAAGATGTGTACGTGGAGAAACCGCTCGCCCACACGATGAAAGACGCCAAAACGGTGCTCAAAGCTGTGTCCGAGTCCGATCGTGTAGTTCAGGTGGGCACCCAGCGTCGAAGCGGCCCCAACTACCAGGCAGCCGCCGAATTCATCCAGTCCGGTAAGTTTGGACGAATCACTTTCGTAGAGCTGGTGTGGAACGTCAACCAACCGAAACGCTGGCGGCGATTTGACGAGCTAAAGCGGATTCGCAAGGAAGACACCGACTGGGGCCGCTACCTGATCAACCTGCCGTACCGGCCCTGGAATCCCCGCTACTACCTGGAGTTCCGCCTGTTCTGGCCCTTCTCTTCGGGCATTCCGGACCAGTGGATGGTCCACCAGATCGACACGGTGGCCTGGTTTGCTCAGGACCCTTACCCCGAGACCTGCATCGCCACCGGCCGCCTCGAAATGTGGAAGGACGGCCGTACCAACCCCGACACGTTTACAGCCGTATTCGAGTACGCAAAGGGATTCCAGGTCCTTTATACGTCCCGCCAGCACAACTCGTACGGCGGCGTGAAAGAACTTTACTTCTCCAACCTCGGTACACTGGACCTGAAGCGGAACAAGATCACGGGCGAAGGAGGCCTTGAAGCACGGCACAGCCTGGACGGCAAGGCCCACAAGCTACCGGACATGGATTTACCGAAAGCCACCACGGTTACTGGCGTGAAAGCGACCGGCGGCACGGCCAGCCTCCACATGCGCAACTGGATGGAATGCATCCGTAGCCGCAAACAGCCCAATGCACCGATCGAGGCGGGTTACGCCCACTCTGTGGCGCTGTGCATGGCAATTGAATCGATGCAGACAGGGAGGAAAGTCCGCTTCGATCGCGCCACGCAGGAAATTGTCCCCGTCTGACGACTGACCAGCCATCGTCTAATGACAAAAAGCGGGCCTTGGCGCCCGCTTTTGTTTTCACCAAACTCGCGTAGGCAGGAACGCATTCACACCCGCCGCTGTGTTTCGCACCGAACAGGCATCGCGCCCCACCTTTGCCGGGCGGGACGTGTTCATCAACTAAGCGAGATTCCCCATCTGCGCACCCGGAGCAAAACAAGTTGGCGCACGACTCGGTTCTCCGAGGAGTCGCGCGCCTGACGCTTCGACCGCCCAGACAGAGTGCGACCAACGCAGTCGTCCAAAAAGAGTCGGTGCACTAACCAGCGGTGCATTGATTGGCAATCTGAAAAGACCGCGTTCCGACTTAGAAACTGTATTTCAGTTTGGTGTAAACCATGTCGTTGTCGTTGTACTGACCGAACCACCCGTCCGTGCCGGTGAAAATGTTCGCACCTACTAGCACCTCAAAGCCATCAGCGAGATCGTAGGTGAGTTTCGGCCGAATTAACGCGTCGTTGTTGTTGAAGCCGTAGTACACAAAAAGTTGCAGGTTAAGCGTTTCATTCAGGAAATCGCGCGAAGCCAGAAACGTGCCCATGTTTGTGTTTTCATCCTGCACGATGTAATCGTCGTAGTCGAGAATCCGTTGCTGGATGAACTGGCCGCTTAGATGAATGTCCCACAGTGTGTAATCTAACCCCAAGAGGTAGTGGAGGTAATTCTTTTCCACCACGCTTTCCGGCAGTCGCGGGTCGTTGGAGTTGAAGTACTTACCGTTGTAGTAGGCACCCTCGCCGCGGAGCACAAACGGACCGATCGTCGTACTGAAGCTGCCACCGCCAATGGTGAGACGGTGGTACTCCGGGTAGACCGTCAGCCCCACAAGCCGGTGGGTGGCAGGATCGATTTGCTTCACGGCGTGCATGGTGGGATCGTCATCCCACGCATAACCCGCCATCAGCTCCAAGTCCACCAGCGACGTGAGCGCAGAAAATTTACCGAAAACCTCGCTGTTTTCGAGTGATGGTGTAACGCGCGATCGCGAGTAGTCGAACTTCGGCGGGATCGGAAATGCCCTGCGAGGCCGCCAGATCGAGCCTTCTGGCGGAAACACGGTGGGCGTGAATGTGGGCAACCACACGAATTCAAACGTGTTGTCCCCGACGTAGTAGTCCGCCTTCAAAGCCGTCACGCCCATGCGAATCTCATCAAAGTCGCGAAGCAGAAACTCGCTCAGATCTTTGGGAGACACAATGTCTGTGATAAACACACCATCGGCCTTCCCCCAGATGATTTGCTGTTTGCCGATGCGCAAATCTACCGTGTTGAAATAAATATCAAGGTAAGCCTCGCGGAGCTTGAACTCCATCGGCAGGTCAGGATACTGGTAGATGTACGGGTTGACCTTGAAGGCTACCTTGCCTTTGCTTTGCTCCACGTTTAGGTTGAAGGTGTTCTGGATGATGGAGTACTCGTGATCTCCATGCAGGAGCACACCCGTGTAATTCCTCACGTAGCCTGTGAGACTCACAGACTGGGATTGGGCCCGGACAGCGCCTGCTAAGAGCAGTATCAGCAGAGAGGCTGTCGCCAGGCTTTGCCGGAACTTCCTCATCGTAAACCTCTCCTCATCATGCGTTCGGTGAACATGCTGTCTTTGATACCTGAATCGATCTTAACGTCGCTCAAGGTCATCCGGGTGGTGTGATTTTTCTGTACGTTGTGCATCTCGGTTTGAGTGATGATCCAGTACCCTTTGATCTTCTCCACCTTATTGATTTTCAACGTCTTCAGGTACTCTCCGTCCTCGTCGTAGAAATCGCGTTTCAAACCGTACCATTTGTCTTTCACCACCCAGGTGATGGTACGAGAGTACATGTAGTCTTCGTCTTTCGGAATACTCTCGATGACGTAGCACGGCTCGCCGTCTAAGGTCTCTTCTCTGAGGATCTTGTGGTTGTCTTCCTCTGGCTTACGTTCCCCAAGATCGTCGTACGTGAAGTCCGACCCCATGAAGTAGTCGCCTTTGCTGTCACTCGAGATACGCTTTACCTTCTTCAAGGCGGGCAGGTAAATCCATTGATCATCGTCTTTGTTCGGGTCGTCGTAGCTCCAGTTCATGAACGACGTGTTGCGAACGTCGGCCGGCGATACAAAGAACATGATTTTCTTTTCGACTTTCCCGAAGTCCTTGATGTACTGCTTAATCACCCGCACACGCTCGTCACCGTTGGCGTTGATCAGCGTCATGGTAAGCGTGGCTTCCATCTCTTTGCCCGTCGGTCGGTTGTAGACCTTGCGCATGATTTCCAGCGCCGTGAGCTTCTCTTGCGCTTTCCCGGCGAACGGAATGACCATCAGCGCCGCGACGAGCATGAGTTGCCAGTTTTTCCGTCTCATTTCGAACCTCCTTACGTTTGGACTTCTTCGTTTTCCTGCGTTTCTTCTCGCCTTAACGCAGCATTTGTGTAGTTCTTATGCCTTGTCCGAATCGGCCAGTTTCTCGAGGTCCCGCCGGCGAAAATAGATGTTCGACGTGTACAGGATCGCGAACATGATGGTGACGGTGCCAAGGAAGCTGGTGAACATGTTCAGCGACACCAGCGCGCCCAAACTGCGGTTGGGCGGAAAAACCGAGAACAGAAGAACCAGAAATCCAGCGATGACCACGACCGCATTGAACAGAATGGCACGGCCGGAGTGGTGCATCGTGAGATGGCTCGTGCGCAGCTTGTCGCGCGTACGCCCTGCGTAGACCCGGTACCGCTCGATGAAATGCACAGCGTAGTCGATTCCAATGCCGATAGCAATGCTGGAAATCAAAGCCGTCGTTGTGCTGAGCGGGATGTCCAGCAGCCCCATAACGCCAAAACTGATCAACGTAGTGATGACGATGGGCACAGAGCCAATCAACCCGATGGTGACTTTTTTGAACATGATCGACAGGAGCACAATCACGATGACTAAGGAAAGCAGCAGACTGGAGATCTGGCCTTCAAGGATCAAGTCCGTGAAAACCAGGGCCTTGTATCCCGAACCGGCGTAGTTGAGTTGGACGCCCATCTTTTCAAACTCGGGGCGGTACTTCTCCACCACCGCGATGGCGCTCTTGAGAGCCTTACTGTTGTCGCTTTTGAGCTGGAAAGTGACGTTCGCTTTTTTGTAATCCTCCGTGACCACGTGCCACAGATTGTCTGGATCGCCCGACATTTCGTACAGGAGCAAGTACTGGGCAACGAGGTCGCTGGAACTGGGAATACAATCGTACTTCTCGCTGTCCGCGTGCATCACCTTGTTCATGCGCTTCAGGTAGTCACCCAGCGAGAAAGCACTCCCCACCACTGGCAATGAACCCACTACATCGTCCTGCATCTTGACGAGCTCGCGTAGCACATCGGGATCCTTGAAGGTGTCAGGATTCTTGCCTTCCAGAATCACGTTCAGCGTGCTCGTTCCGCCGAAATGCTCGTTGATGAAGCGGTCTGTCTGGACGATATCGCTGTTTTTCTCGAATTTGTCCAGGAAGCTCGAATTGATCCAGACTTTGCTCATTCCGTAAACAGACACGCCAACGATCACAAGGGCAATCATGACCGTTAGGCCTCGGTGGCGAACGATTCGGTCGGCGAAACGGGACGCGAAGGTGTCTTCTGTACCCGTCATGGTCCGCTTCTCGTCATCGGTCTTTTGGCGCTTCGGCCTGGGAAGACCAAACGTTAAAGCCCCAGCCGGAATCAACAGAACAGACAGCGCAAAAGCGACCATCACCCCAAAAGCCGTGAAAAGCCCGAAATACTTGATCGGGTAAACCTGGGAAGTGAGCAGGGAAATGAAACCAATGGCAGTGGTGACAGCAGCCATCATTACCGGTTTCCACATCTGGTGGATCATGTCACGCACGGCTTCTCGCCGTTCGGTTTCCGGATGCTCTTTGAGATGCAAATACAAGTGGTTGTAGAGATGTACCCCGTACGCAACGCCAATCGCAATGAGCATTACCGGGATCATCGTGGATACCGAGTAGATCGGGATGTCCAGAGCCGCCATTAGCCCGAACGCCCAAACGGTGCTGAAGAGCACCACCAGTAGGGTGAAGAATGTACTTTTCCAGTTGCGAAGCACAAGGTAAAGCACAACAACAATCACAAAAATGACGATCGGGACCATTCGCCGCATGTCGCGGGGTCCGAGGTAGGCCAGCGTACCTTCCACGATCGGACGCCCGGCAACGTAAATCTTCTCCGGCCCCTCGAACTGCTTGGCCAAATCCAGGATGCGGTGGTAGAATTCCTGGGAAAAGACGTCATCGCCGATGCGAGCAATGATCACGGTAACCGTTTCATCGGTGGAGACAAGCCTGCCAAACACCATTTCGTTGTTGCGCACCTTCTCTCGTAGTGCCTGCAACTTCTCGGGTGATTTCGGCACTCGCTTGTAGAAAGCACGCACGTCCAGCCCGTCTTCCGTGCCGATGATGTTGTCTGCCGTGTACAGCGATGTCACATCCTTCTTCTCAATCTCCGGCATCTTCTGCAATTTCTTGGTCAAATCCTTAACTTTTTGTAGAGTGCGCGGATTGTAGACGCCGTTCGTGTCTTGAATGGCGATGATGATGCCGTCTTTGATGTCGAACCACTTCTCAGCCTGATCGCTGTACACAAAGGCTGGATGATTGTGGGGCATGTACTTGTCCAGATTCGTCTCCATTCGAGAGTTCTTCCGCATCACCACGAAGAAAGCCACAGTGATGAGAAGGGTGACGACCAGAACAAGTTTCGGGTACTTGAGTAGCCGGTTGATTAGTGCTTCCACGGGAATCTCCTTGTTGGGTTGCTCTGACAAACGTTACAGGCTTTCGACTTCGAGTTCCGTTTCCTTCGAGCTGGCGTTGCTTTCTTGTGGCACCACCATCGAACGCAGCGTGTGCCAGAGGCGTGCCCCGGCTTTCTCCAGACTGAAGTTGTAGCCCGACAGATGCCACTGGACAACCTGGAAGCGAAGCGAGCCCAACAAAACCAGGGCTAACTGTTCACCTGGGACGTCTGCACGGATCTCCCCCGTTTTCTGCCCTGCCTCGACGATCTTCTCAACCTCGTCCAGGCTTTTTTGCACAACCTGGATCATCGTGTCCGCCAAAACGCTGTCGTTCTGGAAAATTTCTTCCGAGAAAATCACTGCCGCCAGCGCCGGCTTGGATTCAAACTGCCGGAAATGATCCAGAAACACGCGTTCGAGCTGCCTCAGCGGGGAGGCTTCCTGCTGGCGAATTCTCTCGAAGACTTCCGCGTTCGAGTGGCCAAACACTTCCAGAATGGCCAGTAGAATTTCCCGCTTGCTTCCGAAGTGGCGGTACAAAGCCCCCTCAGTCACCCCAACTCGCTTGGCCAGGTTCTTGATGGTCAGGTTCTGAATACCGCTGTCAGCAATCAGCTCGATGGCTGAGTCGATGATGTCCAGTTGCCGCTGTGTGAGTTTCGAAGGTGCCATGTTCGGTCGCTCCGTAAGTAAACGTTCACTTACCTAAGATAACACTAAAATCCACAACCGCAAGCGATTTTTTACTTCTTTCTTCGCCTCAGCCGTTGCGAAACATCTTTTCCCCGCCGCAGTTCACGCCACCCCCTCACCACGTGCGAAATCGTCTTTCAAAGTGGGTTGAGGAGCCTCGAGTTGTTCAGCACAAGGCTCGAAGGCAAAAGACGCATCGCCAATTTGACAGGAAGTGGATGCCTCTGATACGCGCATGGGACCACACGAACGCTTCGCGGCGACTTTCCTCACGCAAAGCACGACAAAGTTCAACTCTGTCCGCTCTTTTTCAACTCCGCCACCAATTTGAGCGGATGAAACGGTTTTTGGATGAAGCGATCAGCTCCAGCCCGCATCACCTCGGTCACGGTCTCCCCGTCTGCGTAGCCACTGGCCACCACCACCCGTATTTCCGGCTTTATTTCGCGCAATTTGCGCATGCATTCCGCGCTCGACATCCCGGGCATGGTCAAGTCCAAAAGGACCACGTCGAAATCCGGATCCTCCCGGAAAAGTTCCACCGCTTCGTCGCCGCTGGATGCCGTAACCACCTCGAACCCGCTTCTGGTGAGTACCCTTTTCGCGATTTCGCGGATCGACTCCTCGTCGTCCACCACGAGAACGCGTCCTTTGCCGCCGCTCTGCATGTCGGTCTCCTCTTCGCTGCGCTGCTGGCGTGCGGTCCTCTTGGCGGCAGGAAGATAGATCCGGAAGGTCGTACCTTCCCCCACCTCGCTTTCAACAGAAATCCAACCCCCGTGGGCTTTTACGATGCCGTACACGACGGACAGCCCCAGCCCTGTGCCCTTGCCCTTTTCCTTCGTGCTGAAAAACGGCTCGAAAATCCGCGCCCGGATCTCTTCCGGAATCCCCTGCCCAGTGTCCGAAACGGTCAGTTCCACCAGCGGCTTGCTCGGTGCTTCCGGCCACACCGTTCGGACGTCGTCGCCGTGTACTGAGCGCGCTGAGATCCGAAGTATGCCCCCCTCTGGCATGGCGTCCCGCCCATTCACGGCCAGATTCATCAAAACCTGCTCAATCTTTGTGGCTTCCCCTTCCACTGGAGGCAGATCGTCCTCAATTTCAACCTCCAGCCTGATGGTCGACGGCAACGATCCACGAAGCAGCTGGCAGGTCTCCCGAATTACTCCACCCAGGTCAACCATTTCGTGGGACTCAGGTGAACGCCGAGCAAAACTCAGCAGCTGCCGTACCACACTGGCCCCCCGCTCCCCTGCCTTCTTGATGGCCTCAATCTCGCTGCGAAATGGGTAGGTACTGTCGCACTCCGCAAGAATCAGGGATGCGTAGCCAAGAACGGACGTTAAAATGTTGTTAAAATCGTGAGCTACGCCCCCGGCGAGTGTACCGATTGTTTCCATCTTTTGGGCTTCGAACAGCTGAGCCCGCAGACGGTTCTCCTCTGTCACGTCCTCGCCGACAAACAAGCAGCGCTTGTGCTCCCCTTCCTGATTCAAAAACGACAGGTGCCACCGGATCTCGTGTGTTCGTCCCCCTGCACCCCTTACTTTGACTTCTACCGCTTCCTTGCTCGCCCGTCCACACAGAGATTCGAAGCTTGCCGCAGTGGAAACTGAATCTGGCATTCGGAATACGTCGTCCCACATTCGCCCAAGAATGTTCTTGCGATCGACACCCAGTAATCCCTCGATGGCCCGATTGACAGTGACGATCTTTCCGTCGGCGTCCGCGACAACGATTAGCATCTGTGCGGATTCAATCAGCAGCCGGTTGAAGTCGCGCTCTTCCCGCAGCACCTTCTCAATGCGTCGCAGCTCCGTGATGTCCCGGCCCACGCCGGTAACACCGGTTACGCGAGCACCACACTGGAGCGGTGCCAGCTGCACCTGGTACGTTCGCTTCCCTTCCCTACTCTCCACCTCCACATCGACAAGTGCGGACCCTGCCGTTTTCAAAACCCGCTCAGCGGCTTCCACCAAAGGTTTCACAGCAGATTGAGGCAAAACTTCTTTCAAACGTTTCCCCACGAGGTCTTCGTTTTTTGGGAAGTCGGGTAAGCCAGCAGGGTTAAATAGCTTGATGGTCAGATCCGCATCCACCAAAAAGATGAGTTCGCGCAGCGCGTTCACGAGAGACCTGTAGCGCTCTTCGGATTCAACAAGCTGCTGAAGGGCTTGCTCTTCTTCGGTGCGATCCTTTAACAACACCTGAACCAGGCGCTTACCGCCCAGTACCAGTTCCGTGGTAAAGACTTCGACGTGCAAACGGTTGCCTTCGGCGTCGACGAAAACAACGTTCGTCGAATCCGGAATCGGGAGGTTTTGCCTTCGCCTGCGCACGCGGTCGCGGGCCAACTCGAGGTGTTCCTCCGCCAGGAAATTCCACCATCCTTTGCCAAGAAGATTCTCCACCGGCGTCTTGAACAGGTCGGCCAGGGCCTGGTTGGCCATCACCAGCTCTTCGCCCTCCAGGTAACCCAGCGGCACCTCGCGCTGCTCCATGAAGGCGCGTACCTGTTCTTCGAGTTCCTGGACCTGCCGCTGGCGGTGCCTTAAATCCCGAACGCGTGCTGTCAGTACACCCACCAGCGCGCCGTAGCCCAGGCTGCTCAGTAGTCCGATCAGCCAGAGCCAGGTCCCTCCGCGGCTTTCGAGTCGGCGGGCAAAGACTGGTGTGAACTGAACCTGCACGTCCCACGGCTGGGCATTTTCCCAGATCGTGACGGTGGACACCTCCTGACTCTCGGACCAACCGAAAGGCAAGGAAGAAACGTCGGCCAGGAGAAGACGGTCGCTCCAGATGCGTACGTTGTAGCGCGAGTCGACACCCCGATCCAGTGTCTCGCGAATCGTGGCACCAACGTCCAGATCGCACTCGATCAGTCCAGCGCTCCGGCCGTTTCGCCACAACGGGAGCATGTGCAGAACCCCAACAGAGCCGTCCGGAAACTTGATGGGGCCCCAGAGTGCAGGTTCTTTCGACAAACGGGTCGCCTCGTACACGCGCCGAACCACCGGGATTTGCCGCACGTCGACACCCAACAGACGTCGACTGTTTTCCCTCGGCAAGACCCAGCGGTACACCCCCGTGCTGTCGATAAAACTTACAGAATGAAAACCTTTGAAGTAGCGGATGAACGTTCCAACGTGGAAATTGAAATCGGAGGAGTCGCGCAGGTGCCCGTGCTTCCAGAGGGCCAGCAGCAAGTCTGTAGCGTTCAATTCGTGGTCGATGGCCCAGCGGATGCGGTAGGCAATCTGGGTGGCAGCGGCTTCCCGCATTTCTGCAAGCCGCTGATGTTCGCGACGGATGTGGAGGCGCCACGCGACCGTAACCGCGGTCGCCAGCAGCAAGCCCACCAGCGCGCCTGAAGCGACTGCAGGAACCCGAGAGAAAAGCCTGAATTTCATGGCAAATGCGCCTCGGAATCCTTCGCTCAACCCCGTTCCCCCTGCGGGGGATCTGGTTACACACTCTCATCGGTAATTTGTCCGGAAAGATTAGGCGCTGCCGGGCCAAATTCTTCGGAAGAATCCCGCTCGAGCCCTCGTGTTGCTTTGCTTTCAGCTCGGAGCAGTCTGAAACGGCCTCGAGACTTTGCCCGGGGACGCAATCGGAGACAACCAGAGACTGCTTTGCAGAGGCTACGGATTCCCAAGAAGGACCTCGCACCCGCGACCTGAAGCCACGCAAAGCCCCGCAACAGACAGCCGAAACGTCACTCCCAGCGCCTACCCTGGACCTCCTGCGCCTCCAATCCCGGAAGCAATTCAACTCATCACCGGCCAGGAGCAAGACCCGGCCCTCCTGGCGCGGTAAACGGCATGCAGTTGCCAGGCGAACTGCCAGCAAAGTCATCCCCAGTTTCGGTTGTTGGACGGGGTGAGCTCGCTCTGAGAGACTTGTTAGAGTTCACCGGCCGGCACATCGGGGCGCTCTGCTTCGAAATCCGAGTAGCCCCCGACTAACTGTATCCCCTGTCTGTTGCACAAGCCGGTTCTCTGGCGGTGGTAAAGAGAGGTCGAGCAAGCTGCCAACGGACCGTCGGTTCGAGTTGGACGGTTGTGAACCTGCTGAAGACCACCTCGTTGGAGGCAGTACTACGGCACGTCGGGAGTGCCCTCGGGGTGTTCGTCGCCTGAGTTTCGCTCGGGCGGCCAAGAAAACACGGTCCGAAAACGAAGCGTTCTGGCGGTTCCGAGAGCTCTTCAACAAGCCGTAGTGCTCCAGTCCATCGGCCGCTGGGGTTTTCCTAAAACGTTCGGCAGCAGCTAAGGCTACTGCAATCGTTGATCTTGCGTCGTCTTTTCCCTCGGACGCCCAAGCAACTTCCCGCGGGACGACAACCCTTCTTAACCCAGCCTCTCCCGCGCTTGAGGGCGAACCGAGTGTCGTCACCCCAGCAGCGGGTAACTTCCCGAAAATCGTGGGGGCGCACGCCCAATTCAGCCTTGAGATTCAGAGCGGGAATGGCTACATTGGCGAC
>CAZXXS010000055.1:0-33070 GCA_964644845.1 uncultured Cytophagia bacterium
ACGGCCAAAATCGGCTGGAACAAACAAAATCCGTTTCCGCACAGTACCTTCTGGTGGCAAGGGGTGGACGGAAGTCAGGTGCTTTCTCACCTGAGTTTCCATCCCCACCTGTACAACATCCAGCTTACCCCAAAACATGTACGCGAAGCGTGGAACCGCTTTCGACAAAAGGGGACAAGCCACTACCTGCTTCTGCCGTTTGGATTTGGCGACGGCGGCGGCGGTGTCACCCGCGACCACGCCGCAAACCTCGACCTACTGAAGAATTTACCCGGGCTCCCGAAGCTCCAGCCGGGTGGCGTGCAGGCTTTCTTCGACAGCGTGCGCGCCGAGGAGGCAGCTCTGCCAACCTGGAACAACGAGCTTTACTTCGAGTACCACCGCGGCACACTCACAAGCCAGGCCGCGGTAAAGCGTGCCAACCGGAAAACCGAGCTGGCCCTGCGGGAGGCCGAGTACTTCAGCACTCTGGGCACACTTCACGGGCTCCGTTATCCCGCTGCAGAGCTGGAAGAGGCCTGGAAACTCTTGCTGACAAATCAGTTTCACGACATCCTGCCGGGCAGCTCCATTCCGGAAGTCTACGAGGATGCGCTACGCGACTTCGACCGGGCTAAGAGCACCGCGGAGAAGGCCAAACAGGCTGCCGTGGCGCACCTCCTTGGAAAACTCTCCGGCGACGGCGAGCATCTCGTCGTTTTCAACTCCCTGTCCTGGGAACGCACGGACGTCGCCCGCGTCAAAGTCGACGTCCTGCCGGGTCAAACACCAGTAGTCCTGGACCCGGACGGCCGTGCCGTGCCGTGCCAGCTTGTGGAAGAGGCAAACGGCGACACTTTCCTGCTCTTCCTTGTTGAACAGATGCCTGCGTTGGGCTCGCGAACCTACACCCTGAGTTTCCAAGAAGGCGAGGAAAACCAGCACGTTACCCCCTCTCGCGTCGACCAGCTTGAAACCGAATTCTTCGCCTTGAGTCTGAATGAACTAAGCGAAATTACCTCGCTCTTCGACAAACGTGCGAGCAGGCCCGTGTTCACCGCACCCGGCAACGTGTTCCAGGCCTTCCTGGACTACCCGCACGCGTGGGAGGCTTGGGACATCGACGAGGACTTTGAGGACCACTCCCTCGGTCCATTCGAGCCCGTTGCCCAGCGCGTCCTCAGCGACGGACCCGTTGCCGTGGTGGTTGAAACGACGGTTCGCTTGGAGTCCTCTACGATCACACAGCGTCTCTACGCGTACAAACACCTGCCGCGGCTCGATTTCGACACCGAAATCGACTGGCACGAGTCGCGCGTGCTCCTTAAAGTCGCCTTCCCGCTGAACGTTCACACGCGGCGTGCCACCTACGAAATCCAGTTCGGCGCCATCGACCGGCCGACGCATCGCAACACGTCCTGGGCTGCAGCTCAGTACGAAGTCGCCGGGCAGCGCTGGGCCGACCTTTCGGAGCCGGACTACGGCGTCAGCTTGCTAAACGACTGCAAGTACGGCCACGACGCGCGCGACAACGTGCTGCGGCTGTCGTTACTGCGTTCGCCTTACCCACCACCGCCGCAGGACGCCGGCATGGGCGCTCAGTGGAATCGGCCAGCAGATCAGGGCAAACACCGTGTCGTCTACAGCCTCTACCCGCACACCGGCTCCTGGCAGGATGCGCACTCACCCCGCGCAGGCTGGGAGCTCAACGTGCCCTTGAGCGTTTTCAGAGCTGGGACGCCACCCAACACAGACGTACCCGGGCTGGGGAAATCGCTGCTCGGAATCGAGCCCGGGAGCTCGGTCATTCTGGACACCGTCAAGAAGGCCGAGGACAGCGACGACCTGATTCTACGATTTTACGAGAGCGAAGGCCGGCGGGCCCAGGTCGACGTGGTTCCCAGTTTCGAGTTCACCAAGGCTTTTGAGACGAACCTGCTGGAGCGCCAGGAGCAACTGCTGACGAGCCGCGAGGGGCGCATTCCGCTGGCGTTCGGACCATTTGAGGTAAAAACAGTGAAGCTTGTGTTGCGCTAAGTCCCCAATTTGCCGTAGGGACAAGCCTCCTCGGTTTTCTGCCGCCAGTGTGTAGAACGCAAGACATCGAGGCTTTGGGTAACACAGCGGCAGACCTTGGGCAACCGATCTGACCGCGCTGGCAAAACCCGGTTTTTTGGAGTCCGACTCGTGCATCCTCACGGGTCGGACAAATCGCTCGCACGTGCTCCTTGCTTCGGCGCGAAAGTGCGCCTTGCCGAAATGGCAGAGTTTGCGAAATCAACGCCGGGAACCGTGCGGCTCGGCGGGTCGTCTTCAACCTGTACACCGGGTTGTAACTGCCGGAAACACGTGAGCTGGATTTTTCGGGAAATCACAGATGTCGGAGTACGAGAAAATCGTTACGCACAACGATTTCGACGGCGTCGTCAGCGCTGCCATCGTGAGCAGGGCGCTCGGGATCGACCGTTTTGTGTTTGCCGGACCGCGCACCATCGTGGAATCTCGCGTTACCATCACGAAGAACGACGTGGTCTGCGATTTGCCTTACCCCCTGGAGTGTGGTCTCTGGTTCGATCACCACGAGGGCAACCTCGAGGAGCTCAAGTACAGGGGCATTGATCCCGCCAGCGTGCCCGGCCGCTTTGCGCCGCGCGACTCCTGTGCGCGCGTTGTGTACGAGTACTTCGACCCGCAGGTTGACCTGCCCAAGTTTCTCGCTACCACTGTGGACGAAGCCGACGTGCTGGACAGCTTCAAGTTCTCGTCCGTCGAAGACTGGCGCCGAGAGACACCGGGCAAGGTTGTAGACGCGGCCATCAAAGCCCAGGACGGCAAGCCCCGCGAACGCGATGCGTTTTTGCGGGCGTTGGTGCGGCTACTCCGGGACCACCCCCTCGCCGAGGTAGCCGCGAGAGAGGACATCCGCGAGGCCTACCAACGCTACCGCCAGCGCGAAGAAGAGATGTTGCAGGTGATCGAGCGCGACGCCTCTTTCCTGCCAGCGGACAAGGCCAGAGAGCTCGTTGTACTCGATCTCACCGGCCACAAATTTCCACCCCGCTTGGTGAAGAAGTTGGCCTTCCTCCTTTACCCCGACGCCAAAGCCGTGCTCGAGATCAAGAACATTTTTCGGAACGGCGTCAAGTCGACGGACCTAAGCGTCTCCATGTCGCTGGGAATCAGCCTGAGCAACGTGGAACACAGCAAAGACGTGGGGGAAATCATGCGGGCACTGAACATCGGCGACGGCCATCGCGGGGCAGGCGCTGGCACCGTGTTCTGCAGCTCCAAAGCGGAGATGTTGAAAGCGAAAGACCGGCTGCTCAAGGAAATCTACGAGATCTGGACGAAGCAGTAGCAGCCGTTGAAGGACGCTGCGTTTTCGCCCGGGCAACGCAACCGGCGGCCCTGGCCCTCTGTCCTGAGGGAGGAAAAGTCGTGCGATCTTTCTCCGTGTGGGGTGAAACCTGACGGAGCGCATTCGCCCGGTCACTCAGAAAACAGCGCTCCGACGCGGGTTCAGCCCACCAGTCGGTTGCTAAGTTTCCGGAGAGACTTGTTCCGCCGCCTGTGCAAAGCGGAAGCCCCTCGCCCGCGGCGAACGTCGGACTCTCCACGAAAACAAAACCGGGACCTTGCCGGCCCCGGCGAATTTCACGCTGGTCATGCGTTCTCCCGCACAGACTGGCAACTTGGATCAGGTTTTCTCTGCCCACACCTGGACCAGGTTCACCAGGGTCTCCACAGCCCGTTCCATGTCCTGCAGCGAAATCCACTCGCGCTTGGAGTGGAAGTTGTGGCCGCCGGTGAAGATGTTGGGGGTCAGGAGCCCCTGGTACGAGAGACGTGCCCCGTCCGTACCACCGCGAATGCTCGAGAGCACAGGCTGCATCCCCGCGCGCCGCACGGCCTCCATCGCGTACTCGACGACTTTCGGCTCTTCGTCGAGTTTGTACCGCATGTTCCGGTAGGACTCCCTGACTTCTGTCTCAACCCGCGCCCGGGGTTCTTCTTCAACGATCTCAGCAGCCAGTTTCGCCAGGAAATCCTCTTTCTCCTTCAACCCCTCCACGGTGAAGTCGCGAATGAGTAGCTTGACCTCGGCCTTTTCGACGCCACCTTCGAGGACGTACGGGTGCACGTAGCCTTCCTTGCCCTCCGTAGTCTCGGGCGAAAGACGATCCTTCGGCAACTTCTCGACGAACCGGGCCATCAGCTTGATGGCGTTCACGAGCTTGCCTTTGGCGTAACCCGGGTGCACATTCACGCCGTGAAATCGGACAGTCATCGTGTCCGCACAAAAGGTTTCGTTCTCGATTTGGCCAGCGGATTCGCCGTCCACCGTGTACGCGTACTCCGCACCGAAAGCTTTCACGTCGAAAAAGTCGGTGCCGCGACCGACCTCCTCGTCTGGGGTAAAGGCCAGGCGGATTTTGCCGTGCTCGATTTCAGGGTGCTGAAGCAAGTACTCCACGGCGGTCAGGATTTCCGCAATTCCCGCCTTGTCGTCGGCGCCGAGCAACGTTGTCCCGTCCGACGTGATGATGTCCTCGCCGACGTGTTTGCGAAGCTCTTCGTTTTCAGCGGGATCGAGCACAACGTCCGGATCCCCGGGCAAGCGCAGAACCTGTCCCTGGTAGTTGCGGTGGATGACGGGCTTCACGTTTGCTCCGCTCACTTCAGGGGAAGTGTCAACATGCGCGATCAGCCCGATCACAGGCACTTCCTTGGACGTCGTCGCCGGGAGTGTGGCCGTCAGGTAGCTGTGCTCGTCAAGATGCACATCGTGAAGGCCCAGAGCTTTGAGTTCCTCGGCGAGTTCTCTCAAAAAGTCCGTTTGTTTGGACGTGCTGGGGTAAGCCTCCACCCCTTCCTGGGACTGCGTGTCCTTCTGCACGTAGCGAAGAAAGCGATTCAGCAACGCTTCACGATCGATTTCCATCCCGTGCTCTCCTTAGGCTAAATGTCCCTCAAGCAAAAAGCCGGGCGCGTCAAGCTCCCGGCTCAGGTTGTGATGTCACGCGTGCATTTCAGCAAATGTCGCCCGTTTACCGAATGATGTGTCCAATTCTCCCCCAGCGCACTTTTTTCCAGATCCGGTACAGCGGCACCGTTGAGTCCCACGACCAGTAGATCACCATCGCTTTACCGACCACGTTCTCGTACGGTAGAAAACCCCAGTAGCGACTGTCCTGTGAATTGTCGCGGTTGTCCCCCATCATGAAGTAGTGGTTGGGCGGCACGGTGACAGGCCCCCAGTTCTCGAATTCGGGATTCCCTCCTACCGCGCGGCGAATCACGTAGCTCTTGCCGTCATCGCGCGTGATCCGGTAAAGCAACAAAAAACGACCTTCCTCCGGATCGTACTCCTTGCCGATGAACTCTTTTTTACCTTCCGGCTTGCCGTTCACGTACACGTCACCGTGACGAATCTCGACCGTTTGCCCTCCCACAGCAATGCAGCGTTTGATGTAGTTGACGCGCATGTCCATCGGGTACTTGAAAACCACAATGTCGCCCTGCTTGGGCTTACGAATGGCTGGCAAGTGCGTATGTGGCAACGGGATGTTGAGCAACGGAATGCGATCCGGCGTTCTCACCCCGTAGATGAACTTGTTCACGAGGAGGAAATCGCCGATGAGCAGCGTGTCTTTCATGGAACCCGTAGGGATGCGGTAAGCCTCGACCACAAAAATGCGGAGAAGTAGAGCTGCCAGTAAGGCAACCCCGATGGACTTCACCCATTCCCAGATTGTCTCCAGTGCGCTCTTCTGCGTCCTTGTAGCCGTTGCTGTCTTCGCGTGGGCCACGCCGCGCCTCACCTCTTCAGCAGATGCCATGTTCACTCCAGTTTCGCTTTGCCTGCCCCCTGGTGCGGGTTTTCAGTCGAAATACCGCCAAGTAAACGTCAAAAGGTCCACTCAAGTTTCTCAAGCCGCGCCACTCCAAGCCCAACCGCTGCTGGGAAACTAACGGCGGCCAGAATCGCACTGGTGAGCGCAAACAAGCCTGCCAGGACCCCCTCGCTGGTGTCGCCAGCAAGCAGGGCACCAAGCGCTGGCAAGGCCACTGCTGCTCCCACAATCAGAAGCGTTCCAAGCATGTAAATGAGACCGCCTGGCGCCTTCAAAACGCGCTTTGGGTGTTCCCAGTCGAAGCGGGCGAAGAAAGCACCTACCCCAAGACCTACCGACGCAAGGGCTCCTGCCAAGAACACGCCACCGAGAAGCACCAGGGCCATCAGGCTTGGATCGAGCCCGTTTCGCACCGCCGCGGCTGCGTTAGAGGCCACGAGAACCAACGAACCAACGAGCCACGCCAACACTCCCTTGGCAAGCATGACCTTTCGAACGCCCCCGGGCGCGATCTTCAGAAACCAGAAGGCTCGACGTTCAATGGGCACCAGGGTCGTACCCAGCGTGGCAGCGGCAAACCCTCCAAGAATTGTGGACACAAGAAACGGTGTCCACCACGCTCCGCTTTCCGCGCCCGTCCCAAGCAATGGGAACAGAACCGCCATTCCAGCGAGAATCGCGATGCGCGTGAGTTGTTGCGTCTCGCGCGAGAACATCCGCCATTCACGGGCTAAGAGAAGACGCATCCCAAAGCGAGCGGAGGACTCCGCCCGTCTGACCCCGACTTGCTGCTCCGTTCGCGTTTTCCTGTGCACCACCGTAGCACCACGCGCCCAAATCGAGTCCGCCAGCCGCGCTGTGACATGATGCACTGCTACGGCCGCAACCAGCAGTAAAATCAGGGGGACCAGCACAGCCGGGGTTGCCCCGCGAGCCGTGTTCAGCAAAATGTCGCCGAGCCAGCTACTGGGCAAGAAAGATGCGCTGAGGTAACGCCCCACATGCTTCACAGTCTCCAGGCGAGCCGCGTCAAAATGAGGCGAAGTAGGATCGAAGAAACGCGCCCGAATCGCGTCAGACCCGAACCAGAACGCCAGGAACATCAAACCCAGAAACGCCGAGAGAATCTCACGGGCTCGCCTGGGCGGAAGAACGCGCACAACCCCAAGCATGACCAGCACACCGAGATCCGTGGCCAGAACCAGGAAAGCAAACAGCACGGCGGCTGCCACGAGGTAGTACAGAAACGAAGCGGCGTACACGAGCCCAAGAGCGATGGTCGTGGGCACCCCGAAAATGAGCAGGTAGGTAGCGTTCAGAAACGCTGTTTCAAGCAAACGGTAGTTGAAGACCGTGGTGCGCGGGATAGGAGTCGTGAGCAGGTACTCAAGTTCCCCCGACAGGAAGAAGGCGCTGAGCGCAACCGTCGCTCCGCTCACGACAAGCATGATCAGGAACCCAAGAAACACGGAACCGGGCAGCTGCTCCAGCGCCGAAGCGTACGCTGGGAGGCCTTTCAGTGTAGCAAACGCAGTCCACATCACCCGCGTGAACCAGTAGATGATCCACGCCCACATGCCCGCGAAAATCAGCAACTGGATCCGTTTGCGCGGCTTCCGCCACCACTCGTTTCGCAACGACTTGAGGCGCGTGCGAATCAGGAGTGTCAGTTTTCTTTGCGGCTGCTTCACCTTCCGTTACTCAACCTTTTACGCTGGCGAGCAGGAATCTCACGGGGCAGTACCGCCACCCGGCGTTTCACCAGCCAAGTAAGGAACTCCGCTTTGCGTGCCGAACTCTCAGCGCCC
Organism: uncultured Cytophagia bacterium; assembly: GCA_964644845.1. Classification (GTDB taxonomy): domain Bacteria; phylum Zhuqueibacterota; class Zhuqueibacteria; order Oleimicrobiales; family Geothermoviventaceae; genus Geothermovivens. The sequence continues at coordinate 7,643 of CAZXXS010000055.1, forward strand.
GATTGGACCTGCTGGTTCAAGACTCGGCCAAGAAGCGTTTGACTTCCTCGTACTCCGCCCCACCGGTGAGATCGAGAAACATGTCTTCGAGGCTCTTGTCGCCAGCACTCAGTTGCTGGCGAAGTGCATCCATCGTGCCGAGGGCCACAAGTTTGCCTTTGTTGATGATGCCGACCCGGTCGCACATGTTTTCGGCGATCTCCAGGATGTGAGTCGACATGAACACCGTCACACCTTTTTCGTCCACGAGACCACGCAACACGTCCTTGAGGGCACGAGCACTTCTGGGATCCAGACCTACGGTTGGCTCGTCCAGGAACAGCACGCGCGGCTCGGGCAGAAGAGCACCGCACAAAGCGATCTTTCGACGCATCCCGTGGGAGTACGATTGAATCAGCTCGGTAGCCTGTTCTTCGAGATCAAACAGCTGCAACAAGCTGTTGATCCGGCGGGCACTTCGCTCCGGATCAAGATCGTAGAGGGCGGCGACGAAACGCAGGAACTCCAGTCCCGTAAGCTTTTCGAAAAGGTAGAGTTGCTCGGGTACCAGCGTGAACTCCCGTTTGGCGCGCTCGGGCTCTGCCCACACGTCGTGCCCGTTGATGACGACCCTGCCTTCATCCGGCCGGAGCAGTCCCGTCATCATTTTGATCGTCGTCGTTTTGCCTGCGCCGTTCGGCCCGAGAAACACAAAAAGCTCACCGTCGACTTCCAAATTCAGGCCGTCAACAGCGAGCAGGTCCCCGTAACGCTTGACCAAACCCTCTGCCCGAATCACAGTTCCCTCTTAGTCAATTTTCAGTACGGCGAGAAACGCCTCCTGCGGGATTTCGACGCGCCCAAACTGCTTCATGCGCCTCTTGCCTTCTTTCTGCTTCTCCAGCAGCTTGCGCTTTCGGGTGATGTCGCCACCGTAGCACTTGGCGGTCACGTTTTTGCGCAGCGGGCTGATGGTCTCTCGCGCAATCACCCGGCTCCCGATGGCCGCCTGAATGGCCACCTGGAACAATTGACGTGGAATCAGTTCCCGAAGTTTCTGGCAAACTTTCCGTCCGTACTCGTACGCCTTTTCCCGGTGAACGATGACCGAAAGCGCATCTACGGGTTCGCCGTTGATCAGAATGTCCAGTTTTTGAAGGTCACTGGCCCGGTAGCCTTTGAACTCGTAGTCTAAGCTGCCGTAGCCGCGCGTTACCGATTTCAGTTTGTCGTAGAAGTCGAAAATGATCTCCGCCAACGGGAGTTCGTACTGCAGCTCAGCCCGTGTTGGCTCCAGGTAGTTCGTGTTTAGGTAGACACCACGCCGTTCTTGCGCCAGCTGCATCACCGCTCCCACGTACTCGTTCGGCACGATGATCACCGCCGTCACAAACGGTTCCTCGATTCGGTCAACGTCGCCCGGAGGAGGCAGCTTGGCCGGATTGTCCACCTCGATCATCTCGCCGCGCTTGGTCCACACACGGTACTTCACGTTCGGCACCGTGGTAACCAGGTCGAGATCGAACTCGCGCTCCAGACGTTCTTGGACAATCTCCATGTGCAGTAACCCCAGGAACCCGCATCGGAATCCAAATCCTAGAGCCAAAGAGCTTTCCGGCTCAAACGTCAAAGCGGCATCGTTCAGACGCAGCTTCTCCAGCGCAGCACGCAGGTCCTCGTACGCCTCGCTCTGAGCTGGGAACAAACCCGAAAAAACCATCGGCTTGGCCTCGCGAAACCCCGGGAGAGGTTCTGGAGCGGGACGGTCCGCGTGGGTGATCGTGTCGCCTACACGCGTGTCAGCCACTTCCTTGATACCAGCAATCACGTACCCCACCTCACCGGCGACCAAGCGTTTGCGCGGGTGTTGCCCCAGCCGCAGGATGCCCACCTCGTCCACTTCAAACTCTTTCCCGGTCGAAAAGAAGCGAATTCGGTCCCCCTGGCCAATGCTTCCATCCACCACACGCACGTAGGCCACCGCGCCCCGGTAAGGGTTGAACACGCTGTCAAAAACCAGAGCCCGGAGCGGGGCTTCGGAAGAACCGGGAGGCGGCGGAATGCGCTTCACAATCGCCTCCAACACTTCCTTGGCACCCTGCCCTGTTTTGGCGCTGACAAGCAACACTTCGTCTTCGTCAACACCCAACAGCTCCACCAACTGCTCCCTCACCGCCTCCACCCGCGCCACGGGCAAATCGATCTTGTTGATTACCGGGATAATGGTTAACTCGTTCTCAAGAGCCAGGTAAAGGTTGCTGATCGTCTGCGCCTCCACCCCTTGCGACGCATCCACAACGAGAAGCGCCCCTTCGCACGCAGCCAAGCTTCGCGACACCTCGTAGGAAAAATCCACGTGGCCCGGAGTGTCAATCAGGTTCAGAATGTACTCCCGGCCATCGCCGGCACGGTAATTCATGGTGATCGCGTGCGCCTTGATCGTGATACCGCGCTCGCGTTCCAAATCCATGTTATCCAGAACCTGCTCCACCATCTGCTCGCGCCGCAAAGTGCCCGTGAGTTCCAGGAGCCGGTCCGCCAACGTGGACTTCCCGTGATCGATGTGGGCAATGATTGAAAAGTTGCGGATTTTCTTCGAATCGGTCATCAAGAACTTACCGCCGAGTCTCGTCTGGTTCCTTCTCGCGCAAAGAACAGTCAACGCACCGCTGTTCCAGGCCGTTTCGCCACTCTCCGCACCGGAGCGGCACGCCACCGGCGTGCGCCACGGTGGAACGCGGTCCGCGTGGCGAGCCCCCTTTCCAGGATCTCACTTCTCCGCCTCGAGCCTGTACCGCAAGCTCCAGAAGAAAAAAACGCCGTTTCAGCTCTTAATGTACGGATTTTTGCACAGACGAGCAACAGAGGTCTGCCCGTCAGGCTGGATTGGTCAGTCCAACCGGGGTGAATTTTCCTCTTGCGTTTGGCGAAAATTAACCGTATGTTTTAACCCAGAAGTTAAGCCACTTGGTCAAGAGCGCACGTGGGCGACGAACAAGATGCCTCTCCGCGACAATACCGAAGACCGCATCCTTCGAGCGGCAACCGAGGTTTTCCTCCAGCACGGGAAAGACGGCGCGCGAATGCAAGCCATCGCGGAACGCGCAGGCGTGAATAAAGCGCTTCTGCACTACTACTTCCGCAGCAAGGAGAAGCTCTACCAGCGTGTGATCGTGAACCTGGTGGACCACGCTATCAAGGCCGTGCTGATCTCCATTCCTCACGACGGCCGCTTCCGCGATTTCCTCACCGCGTTCATCTCGAATTACGTCGATCATCTCGCTGCCACTCCGGAACTCATTCGTTTCGTCCTCTGGGAAGTCGGCAGCAGCTGGCGCGATCCAGAGAAGGCAGCCACGATCGGCACGATCTTCAAACAAGCCCTCGAGCGCTACGCCGGCGGCCGCAATTTGCTCCTGGACACAATCCAAAAGGCTGTCGAACGCGGCGAGATTCGCCCTGTGGACCCGCTCCACTTTACGATCAGTTTGCTGGCTGTGTGCGTGTACCCTTTTGTTGCTCGCCCACTTCTCGAGGTTGTCTTCTCCGAGCTGGACGTTTTGTCCGAGGATTTCCTGAAGGCGCGCAAGCAGGAACTGGTGGAGCTCCTGTGGAGAGGCCTGCAACCCGAAGCAACAAATCAACTCTGGGTCGAGGAGGCTCAATCATGAAGTCTTGGCCCTCTGGGTGGCCTGTCTTCCTTGCGTTCACTGCGGCAGTGGTCACCGGCTCCGGCTCACCGGGCTCTGCACAGGAGTTGTCGTTGCCGGATCTCTGGCAACTGGCCGCTAAGCGGAGTCTCACCCTGCAAGAGCAGCGCCAGCAAATTGAATCTGCAAAGCGCGATTTGGCGATCCAAAAGGCCAGCCGGCTACCGGCCATTTCGGCTTCGGGAACACACAACTACATTTCCGAGGTGGCCCAGTTTGAGCTGCCGTTCGTCATTCCTGGACGGCCGCCTGTGGAAATCACAGCTGGCACGCACCACTCCACCGACCTGTCGCTCACCGTACAACAGCCCCTGTTCACGGGTTTTCGTTTGCGCAACTCGGTCCGGGCTGCCTCGGAACAGGTGGAGGCTCAGCGGTGGGCCTACCGCGCCGCCGCCAGCCGCGTGTTCCTGCAGGTTGGCCAGCTGTACTACACGCTACAGCGCAATCTGCTGCATCAGGACGTGCTTCGGGAGTCCGTTCGCCGCGCTAAGCTGCACCTGCAACGGGCCAGAGCTCTGCTTGACGCCCAGCAAATCGCACCTTTCGACACGCTGGAGGTCGCCAACCGCGGTCTCCGCCTTACTACCCAACTTCGCGGTCTCGAACACCAACACCGTGTCCTTGTGACCCGTCTGCTGCGTGCGCTGAACGTTTCGTCCTTGGGAACCCTCAGCCGGGTAAACACCGACACCATTAGCTTTGCCCTGCAGCCTCTGGAGGCGTACCAGCACAAAGCGGAACAGCAACGGCCGGAACTGCGCCAGCTGGATTTTCTACGCAGGGCTTCCGATGCGGGCATCCGTGCTGCCAGGTCGGCGTTCTTCCCCCAGGTTGTTGCCAGCGCAAGCTACCACTACGCTCGGCCGGGCGTGAACTTCTTCCGCGACGAATGGATGACGTACTACACCGCCGGTGTGGCCTTGCGCTGGGCTTTGTGGGATTGGCACAGCCGCCAGCGCCAGGTCGAGAAGGCCACCCTCGCTAAAGACCGGGTGGAAACCCAGCGCAGCGATCTCCTCTCCGCCGTTCGGGAACAGGTCGTGGAAGCTTACCAGAACCTCCTCAGCGCACGCGATCAGATTGCGCTTCAAAGGCAACTTGTTCAGCAGGAAAGGCAACGCTACCGGATCACGCGCGAACAGTTCGAAAACGGGCAGGCTTCGTCGCTGGACCTGAGTCTGGCCGAGACAGCGCTCACTGCGGCTGAGCTGGGGCTACGCGACACCTTCGTGCAATGGCTCCAGGCCAGGCTGCAGCTCGCCTTTGCCACAGGGCAACTTGGTTCAACCATTCTTCAGGAGGACCAATGAGCTGGAGACTCACGAGCTTTGGACTCGTTCTCACGTTGCTGTTGGGCTGTTCCGGCGAGAGGAATCGGGACACGTACACGGGTATCCTCGAGGGTCGAATCGTGCAGGTTCCGGCCATGACCAGCGGGAAGGTGCTCTCCCTGTACGTCGACACCGGTGATCGTGTGAACGCGGGCGACACCCTGGCTGTCGTCGACACCACGGACCTCATGCTGCAGCGGCGGCAACTGGAAGCTGGCCTCAAGGAAATCACAGTGCGCGAAGCCCTGGCCAGAACCAATTTGAATCGAGCGCGTGCAGACCTCGACTACGCCAAACAGCGCCTCCAGCGAGTTCAGTCGCTTTTCGAAAAGCAGGCGGTTCCCAGGCAAAAGCTGGACGACGTGAAAAATCTGGTCGACCGCGCCGAGAGCGCGTTCAAAGCCGCCCGGCAGCAGTGGCAGGTCACAGCGGCTAAACGCCAGCAGCTCGAGGCGCAGCTCGCTCTGCTCGACAAAAAGCTCCGCGACGCCGTCATCCTGTCACCACTGGCGGGCGTGGTGAGCAACCGCTACTACAATCCGGGCGAGGCTGTACCACCGCTGCACCCGGTGATCGAGATCACCCACGTGGCCCAGCTCGATGTGAAAATCTACGTACCTGAAGAATTGCTGCCTTCGGTCAAAGTGGGCCAGAATGCATCGATCCACGTGGACGGGCTCAACCGAACACTGAGGGGGCGTGTAGTTTGGGTCAGCCCAAAAGCGGAGTTTTCGCCGAAAACCATCTTAACCCCGGAAACGCGAACTTCCCTTGTTTACGCGGTCAAGATTACCGTGAGCAACCCGGACGGAACCCTCAAACACGGCATGCCGGTCGAGGTTCGGCTGTGAAGAGACAACAGCCGAGGCCATCCCCATCGCCCTTGTTCCCGGGAATGTGGGGAAACACCGGATCGGCACCTTTCGGACCAAGACAACGGTCAGCTTAACGTGCCCATCCTGGAAATCGAAAACGTCACCAAGCGGTTCGAAGAAGTTGACGCACTGCGAGGCGTCAGTCTGCAGGTTGCGAGAGGGCAAATCTTCGGTCTGATTGGCCCGGACGGCGCCGGCAAGACAACGCTCATGCGCCTTGTCTGCACGTTGCTGCAACCGGACAGCGGCGACATCCGCGTGCTCGGGATGAGCGTCCGCGACCAGAGTCTCGCCATTCGAAGCCATCTTGGCTACATGCCTCAGCGTTTCTCGCTCTACGCAGACCTGACCGTTGAGCAGAACCTGCGCTTTTTCGCCGATCTTTTCCAAGTGCCCGCCGAGGAACGGCAAGCACGCGAGGAAGAGCTTTTCACTTTTTCCCGTCTCGGCCCCTTTAAGAAGCGCAAGGCGGGTGCGCTGTCCGGCGGAATGAAGCAGAAACTCGCCTTAATGTGCGCCCTGATCCACACCCCTCCCCTCTTGGTCCTCGACGAGCCGACCTTCGGCGTCGACCCCCTTTCTCGGCAGGAATTCTGGAACATCTTGCACGAGCTCAAGAACAGGGGTACGGCGATCCTGGTTTCCACCGCGTACATGGATGAGGCCGATTTGTGCGATCAGGTTGGTCTGATTCACCGAGGCGAGCTACGTGCAACTGGTACACCGGAGGCAATTCGCCGCCTGTTCACACATCCTCTGTACCGGGTCACCGCCCGTGACCTCCGCAAGCTGCGGACATTTTTCGAGTCTGAACCCAAAGTGCACAGCATTCAGCTTTTTGGCGACGCGCTTCACCTAAGTTTCGACACAACGCCTTCAGCACAGGATTGGCACCGCTGGAAACAGCTCACAAACGGCAATCTCCAGACCTGGCAGGAGCAGGAGCCCAGCGTGGAAGACGTCTTCATGGAGCTTTTGGGAGAAAAGGCATGAATGGCACCCAAGTAGCCATTCGCACTAGTGACCTAACCCGCCGGTTCGGGCATTTCGTCGCTGTCGACCACGTGACACTCCAGGTTTGGCGTGGTGAGGTGTTCGGGCTTCTGGGCGCCAACGGAGCCGGCAAGACCACGCTCATTCGCATGCTGTGCGGTTTGCTCCAGCCCAGCGCCGGTCAGGCCACGGTCTCCGGTTTCGACGTGGCTACCCAGCCCGAGCAAGTCAAGACTCGCATCGGTTACATGAGCCAGCAGTTCTCTCTTTACGACACCCTCACCGTGGAGGAAAACATCGAGTTCTACGCCGGGATCTACGGGCTCTCCTGGTCCGAGATTCGCAAACGCGAAGCGCAAATTTTGACAACAATGGAACTGGAGCCCTACCGACGCTCCCTGACCGCGGACCTGCCGCTCGGCTTCAAACAACGGCTGGCGCTGGGCTGCGCCATTTTGCATGAACCGCCCATCGTATTCCTGGACGAGCCCACCTCCGGCGTAGATCCCAGGGCGCGTCGCAGTTTCTGGGATCTCATCCACGGTATGGCCGCCAACGGCACCACGGTCGTTGTGACCACCCACTACATGGAAGAAGCGGAGTACTGCCACAGGATTTCGGTCATGGACGAGGGCAAGGTGATCGCCCTCGGCGCTCCGGGCGCGTTGAAGGAGCAACTGGGACGCAAGACGATGCACGACGTTTTCCTGGCCCTCGTGTCCCGAGGGGCCCGTGAACAGGCCACAAACCGGGAAAATTAGAAAGGCAGCGCGATGCTGAGCTTGACACTCGGACGAACCTGGGCGATCACCCGCAAAGAATTCTTCCACATCATCAACGATCCGAGAACGCTGTTCATTGTGATCTTGCTGCCTGTGCTGCAACTCGTCATGTTCGGGTACGCCATGAATCTTGAGATTCAGCGCGTCCATCTCGCCGTAGTCGATTACGCTCACTCGAGCGAGTCCCGTGAACTCTTGCAGCACTTTGTCGGCAGCCGCTTTTTCAAACCTTTTCCCTACGAAGGTCCGCTGTCCAAGGTCGAGGACCTGTTTCGGGCACGCCGTGCCCAGGCCGTCCTCATCATCCCGCAAGATTTTGACCGTCAGTTACTCCGCAACACCACCGTACCGGTCCAAGTCCTGATCGACGCCTCTGACGCGAACGCCGGCACACTCATTCGCAATTACTGCGAGCAGGTCTTTCTCGATTTCAATGCACGGCGGTCCGGCAAACTCCCGGTGCCGTTCGAGATTCGCAGCACCGTCCTCTTCAACCCGGACATGAAAAGCTCCTTCTTCTTTGTGCCCGGCATTGTAGCCATGATTCTTGTCATGATCTCCGCACTGCTCACCAGCGTCGCAATCACGCGAGAAAAGGAGTCCGGCACGCTGGAACAGATTCTGGTCTCGCCAATTCAACCACGTGAGATCATCATTGGTAAGGTCATTCCTTACATTCTGCTGGCTCTGGCCGACGCCGCCATCATCCTGCTGATCGGCTACGGACTGTTTCGCGTGCCTTTTCGGGGCAATCTTGGCCTGCTTACCCTGCTCACGTTCCTGTACGTACTGGCGGCCCTCAGTCTCGGCTTGATGATTTCGACACGCGTGAAAACACAGCAAGTGGCCATGATGGCTGCTCAAACGGCTACACTGCTGCCAACCCTGATGCTCTCCGGACTGATTTTCCCCATTGCTTCCATGCCGAAGTGGCTCCAGCTCGTCACCTACATCGTTCCAGCCCGCTACTACCTCCTCATCATCCGTGGTATTCTGCTCAAAGGCAGCGCACTGCAGCAGCTTGCAGCCCCCAGCCTGGCCCTGGTGCTCATGACGCTCATCTTTCTGGTCGTGGCAGCGCGGCGATTCAGCTTGACTCTGGAGGGCTGAGATGCGTCGAATCCTGTTCATGACGCGCAAAGAATTCAAACAGGTTTTCCGCGATCCACCGATGGTAGCGCTCATCTTCCTGGTGCCGCTAATCCAGCTTCTCATCCTTGCGTTTGTCTTCACTACCGAGGTCAAACACCTCAAGACCACGATTGTGGATCTGGACAACACAGCCGTCAGCCGCGAAATCGTGCGCGCCTTTGCTCACACGGATCGTTTCGACGTCGCCGACGTCTCATCGGATCCGAGTCGCATTCAGCCCGACATGAAGAGCTGGCGTACGCAGGTTGCTGTAGTCATTCCGAAAGATTTCTCCCGGGACTTAGCCAGAGGAAACCACCCGGCTGTGCAGGTGGTCCTCGACGGCGTGGACGGTAACAGTGCGGGTGTTGGGCTCGGCTACGCCGCGGGCATCCTGCGAACCTTCGGTCTGGGGTACGCAAGCAACCCGGCGCACATCTGGTCCCCACCGGACTTCCACCTCGTTTCCATGGAAGAGCGAATGGTTTTCAACCCTGAGCTCAGCAGTCAACGCTTCATGGTGCCCGGGCTGGTCGTTGTGTTGCTCACGATCCTGCCCATGATGCTCTCCAGCATGAGTCTGGTCCGGGAAAAAGAAATCGGTACACTGGAACAGCTTCTCGTGACGCCCCTGAAAAAGCACCAACTCCTCGCCGGCAAGCTGTTGCCGTTTCTCATTCTCTCGTACGTGGAGCTGGCTGGCGTCACGGCGGTTGCAGTTGTGGTTTTCCGAATCCCAATGGCAGGCAGTTACACACTTCTGGCCGTGCTGGGTTTGGCGTACCTTTTCACCACGCTGGGACTTGGCGTGTTCATCTCGACGCTCAGCCACACACAACAGCAGGCCATGTTTGTGGCTTGGTTCCTGATGGTTTTCATGCTCTTGATGAGCGGCTTTTTCATCCCGATCGCGAACATGCCTGCGTTTTTGCAGAAGTTAACCTACCTGAACCCGATGCGCTACTTCATGTCCATCACACGGGACATTTTTCAGAAGGGATCCAGTCTTCAGTACCTCTGGATCGATGCCGTGCCCATGACGGCTTTCGGCTTCGCTATTTTCGCTTTTAGCGTCGCCAAATTCCAGAAGCGCCTCGGCTAAGGGCGTACGTAAACTGCCCTTCGGCAAAGCACGCAAAGGAACCTCGCTTCGCGGTGCCACGCTCCAGACCTTCGCTGCTGCCAGCCAGGTTGAGCCCTCCAGTCCCAACGGGAACCCGTAGCTGTTTTCCAGAAGAGCCGAAGTGGTTCTTTTCCCCAAGTAGTTCGTGCAGTCCGTTCACCAGCTCGCTTCTTCCACACGGGCCCGACAAGCAGGCAGTGGCTCAAGTGGCGAACTGAAAAGCCGATGAAAAGGTGGAGGCCTTAACCAGTGGAACGAGGAGGACCAGAATGGACAGGGAGTGTCCGTATTTGGCGGGATGCCCGTTCTACGAATTTGCGAGGCTGAAAGGAACAAAACGTGCACTGGTCGTTGCCTTCTGCAAGGGAAGGTACGAGACCTGTGCGCGGTACAAACTTCGTTCTGCCGGCCAACCGGTTCCCAGAGGCTTGTGGCCCGATGGTGAAATGGTGACAGAAATCAGCACCGGTGGTGAACCCTACGTTTCGGTGTGACGGCGAAACCCGCTCCCCAACGCGGGGTCTGCGGAGCACATCGGGTCCGGCGTCTCGATTCGCTTCACCCAGTTTCGTTCAGGAAGAAGCGCGGCGATGAACTACCCGGTCAGACGTGGCAGGTACAGCCGTGGAGTCGGCGGGTAGGTGTCTTGCCACCTCGAGCAGACGCGCGAAATTCTCCTGACGACTCCGAACCCGGTCCAGTGCACCACGAGCGTTGTTCAGGTGCCCCTCCAGGGTACGCAAGGCGTCGCCAAGCTGTTCGTTCTCTCGCCTGATTGCCGCCAGGGTCTCCAGAATTTGCTTGGCAGCCTCCTCCACACGCTGGCTCTGCAGGCCAAGCAAAAGTACTTGCAGGAAGTAGTAAAATCCGTTCGGCGACACGACAAACACCGACTTCTCGCGCGCGTACCGGACCAGTTCCGTGCCGCGCGAAACAATTTCGTGATAAACGGCCTCTGAGGGCACGTAAAGTAGGGCAAACGGGGTGGTACCTTCACCAGGCAGGATGTACTTGCTGGCCACGGCGTCGACGTGCTGCCGAAAACTGCGCCTGAATTCTTTCCACGCCCCCTCCTTCTCGCGTTCGTTTCCCGCCCGAGCGTAGCGCTGGAACGTCTCGAGCGGAAACTTGGAGTCGATCGGGATCACCCCTGATTCCGTGCGGACGGCCGCATCCACGACCAGGCCGTTGCGGAACCGGTACTGAAAATCGTACACGTCCCGCGGCAACACCTGCGCAATCAGGTCCCGCAGGATTTCCTCGCCGAGATTCCCCCGAAATTTCGGGGCCCGCAGCATCTCCTGAAAGCTGCTTAGTTGCTGTCCAATTTGCCGGACCTGACCGACCTCCTTGCCCACACTGCTGATCAGTTGCGCGGCCGCGTCGAGCCGTTTTGAAATCTCCTGGTTCGTGCGTTGTAGCGTGCGGCTTACCGTCTCGGTCTGCTGGCGCAAATTGTTGTCCATCGTTCGGAGCCACTCCGCCAGCAGATTCACGGACCCGTCGCCAACCCTTTCTTCCAGACGAGCCAGAGCGCGACGCTGGTGCCAGACGAGAGCCAAAAGCACCAGCAGCATCACGCCGACACCCACCACGAACGCAACAAGCGCGCTGCTCTCCATTCCCTTCACCCTGTGTCTGCAAAAGATGCCCGCCCACGACAACGCGGCTCAGCGCTAACTACCCCGGTTCACAGAATCCCGATGTTCCGCGTAAAAGCCAGGCAAGCTTTAGCCTTGAGACAGAGAAAAACTGTGGGAATCCACAGACAGGGCTTTGGGCCCTGCCCAGCTTGCGAGTATTTCTGGGCTCAGGAGTAAGACCTCAGCCGGAACCCTGTTCGTACGAGGTCGAGCCACTCTTCCGCTTGTGGAAACAACATGTGCACCCGCTGCAAAACCGGTACGGCCCACCTGCGGCCCCACTCGGCCTGCCGCTGAAACAGTGCTCACCTTCTGGTCCCGCTACACCTGTGCCTCCGTGGCGGGACAAATCCGGTTGTAGGGGCAGTAGCGACAATCCCATTCACTCGGTGTAGGCGAAAACTCGCGGTTGCGGATGCCGTCAGCAGCTCGTTCGATCTCTTCCAACGTTTTCTCGATTTTCTTCGGCTTGGGTTGGGTTCTCCCCACCAATCCGGTGTCAACAAAGTGCAATTCAAGCGCGTCCGGCATGCGCCCGTACAGACGTTCGTACGCGATCGCGTAGATCGCCAGCTGCCGACTGTCCCGCGCGCGATCGTCAGCCTTTTTCTGGTCGCGCACTTCAGACGACTTGTAATCAATGATGATCACCTGACCATCCCGTTCGTCGACCCGATCCCAGCGACCAGTGATCTTGTTCTTGCCCTGCCAGAAAGCGAACTCCTGCTCCACGTAGGCGGGCACGCTGTCGGAAGCCTGCTCGCGTTCGTAAAAGCGCCGCAACGCTTCCCGGCCGGCTTGCAATCGCTGTTCCTCGTGTTCGCGACTGAGGAACCCCTCATTTCGCCACGCGCCCTCGAAGCGAGCAAGCAGATCCTCGTAGCTGACCGGAAGACCAGCCTGACGCCGGCGGTTGTACTCCTGGATGGCTTCGTGAATGGCCTTTCCGTAGATGATGGTGTGGTGCGGTCGCAACGGCACCCGCAAGATGTGGATGTACTTGTACTTGAGTGGACAGGTGAGGTAGTCATCCACCTGCATGTGGCTTAACTGCAACGGCTGCGACGCCGGGATCTTCTCCAGGCCGGGTGCAGTCGCTCCGCGACCCGTGCGATGGCGCCGAATGACCTCGATGGGATCGGACTTTCTCGGCGTCACGTCTGCTTCTCGACGGTCCAGGGCCTCCAACACAAAGGGGCTTACTTTCCTGGTGCGTTTGCCGCCGTAGTCGCCGGCACTGGTCAGGTAGAGCTCCTGCTGGGCACGCGTCATGCCCACGTAGAAAAGGCGCCGCTCCTCCTGCAGATGAACATCGCCCCCCGGTACCTCCTCACGCACCAAGGCGTCCGGTAGCTCGAGAGGGTCCGATCGTTTGCGACTTGGGAACTTGTCCTTGACCAACCCCACCATGAAGACCACCGGGAACTCCAGGCCCTTCGCTTTGTGAACCGTGAGCACGTTCACCGCATCCAAGCCAGGCTCCAGCGGAGCCGTGGGCGGGTCGTCGCCAGCTTCGATTAAGAGATCCAAGTAACGCACCAGATGCGGCACCTGGTCATCCGGTGCCGTGTTCGAGAACGCGCGCACGATGTCGAAGAAACGCGCCAGATTCTGGATTTTTGTTTCCGCCTCCGGAGCCTCCCCGCGCGCCAATCGACCGAGGTAGCCTGTCCTCTCCAGAAACTCGTACAAAACCATTCCCGCCGGCTTCTGGCGCGAGAATTCGACCAGGTAGCGCAAATCCTCCAACACCTTCTCCCGGGTCACCCTGGCCTCTGGCGACAGAAGTCCGCTCTCGCCTTCCTCTGCAGAAACGTCCGGGTCGCTTAGAACCTCGAAGAGCGAAACGTTGAGCCTGTACGCTCTTGCCAACAGTCGGTTCAGATCGGCCATGGGGAAATTGTACACCTCAGACGACAAGAGGTTGTAGAGGTGCTCTGAACTGTCGACGTCGAACAGAACTTGCAGGAGGGAAATCAACAATCGAACCTCCTGGCGACGGTACAAACCGCGGCTACCGGAGAACTGGTAGGGGATATCCCGCATTCTAAGAGACGTGAGGTAGGGGTCGGCGTCACGGTTGCCGCGAACGAGGATGGCGAAATCCCGGTAGTGGTAAGCACCGGCCTCCACGTGCTTGTGGATGATGTCAGCCACTGCGTCGGCCTCAGCTGTCTGAGTGTCGTAGTGCAGATGCTGCACTGCCGGGCCTGGGGAACGGTGGCTGCGCAGGCGTTTGTCGAAATTCTCCCTGACCTCCAGGCGGTTGGGATCGTTGTGCCGGATGAGCCGGTAGGCTGCGTCAAGGATTTCCTGAGTCGAGCGGTAATTGTCCGTCAAAACCACAACCGAGGCGTCCGGAAAGTCCCGGCGGAAGTGCAGTACGTTGCTAATGGCCGCGCCACGGAATTTGTAAATGCTCTGGTCGTCGTCTGCCACGACGGTCACGTTCCGGTGTTCGCGAGCCAGTTCTTTGACCAGCTCAAATTGGGCGTAGTTCGTGTCCTGAAACTCATCCACGAGGATGTACCGAAATCGCTGCCGAATTTGCCGCGCCACCGTGGGTTTTTCACGTAGAAGTCGCAACAGGAACACAACCTGGTCACCGAAATCGATTTTGCCCTCGCGCAGCATCAAGTCCTGGTAAGCTTTGTAGATCTCGGCCAGTTCTTCTTGCTTCGCCAGTTCATCCCGAAGTTCGGTGTTGGCCGGATCCGCCTGGGCCTGTTCCCGCAACTTTTCAACGTAACGGAGGTAGTCTTCGGGCGTGACGTTCTCGTCCTTGGCCCTGGAAATCAGCTTCAAAATGGCACCAATGTGCTGGGTGGGGCTGGAAAGAGGGCGAAAGCGATTCATGGGCAACTCGAACAGGTGCTCTCGAAAGAAAATCACTTGCTCCGCCTCGGAAAGCACCTGAAAGTCCTGCGGCAAACCGAGCTCCAGAGCGAACTCACGTAGCAGTCTGTCGCCGAAGGCGTGAAAGGTGCTAATCCAGACGTTGGCGTAACCGTACGGCACAAGCTGGTCAACCCGCTCTTCCATCTCAGCGGCCGCCTTGTCGGTGAACGTGAGCGCCAGGATCTCTTCCGGCCGTGCCAACTTCGCCGCGATCAAGTAGGCGATTCGGTACGTGACCACTCTGGTTTTTCCCGTGCCAGCTCCGGCCACGACCATCAGCGGGCCTCTTTCGTGCTGCACTGCTTCACGTTGCCGTTCGTTCAGATCCGCGAGGATTTTCTCAACCGAAAACGAAGGCATTCAACAACTCCCGTTTAGGGAAACTTGCAAATCCGTCCTGCATCCCCGCTGCACTGTGAAGATGGGTACACCGAACCCTGCAACTGTCGACACTGCCAGCCCGCTTCGCGAACGCAGGCAAAGCATTCACACATTTCCCGGGCGGTTGTTGCTCCAGCAGGGATCCGAAACAAACCGTTCGACTCGCTGGCCACGGAACACAACGGGTTCGTCAGCCCTGTGGCGTTTCAATGTACGAACGGACACACGCAAAAGCAACAGGGCAATGCGGGCGGCTTTCTCCCAACAACTCAGGCACGTGCAGCAGGCAGTCCTTGCGGTTAAGCCTCTAAGGGTACGCGCTTGCCTGTACGGTCGGTCGGCCGACTTCGCGCGCGAAAAGCAACGAGAGCGAAGAGGTCTTGCGTTGTCCTCAACTGCCCAAAGACCAAGGCCAGCGGACGCGCAGAAAAATCCCTCAGATCCCACCATTTTCTCGGAAAGCGTTTCCTCCGTGACAGCCGTCAAGCTGTTTTTCAGCTGCTTGCACGTTCTAACGGGTGAGAACGGGACCCTCGCGTTGCGCGCTGGGGGACACCGTTCCTCCGAAACTGCCGGTTTGCGTCGCCCTGAGCGTCGAGTGCACCGGCCGAACCCCTGCCGACTGCACCAGGCTCGCGTCGCAAACACAAGTCAACGCCGCACCTGGAAGCAGCCAAACAAACAGGCACCCTGCCTCCAGACGTCAAGCCCACCACTACCAGAAGCACAGAACAACCCGTCGCACACCGTTGGGTTCACCTCTCTGCCGCGTCGTCTCGTCGGCAAACAACCGACCACAAAATACTTGCTTCCGCCTGGGGTTTTCCACAACTTTGCGCGGAAGTGGAATCTCAGCACGCAGGTGGTAGCCGAAAGCATCGGAGTTCAAAGCGGTTCAAAAATACAGGGAGCGGATGACAGCGCCAGACTCGGCAACGCTGAACCGGAGCGACGCCAACCGCGAGGGGCGAGATGTGTCCGTCTACATTCACGTGCCCTTTTGTGTGCGCAAGTGCGCCTACTGCGCGTTCTACTCCGAGCCAGTGGGTAACCGCCAACCGCCGCGCAAGTTTCTGAACGCGCTTCTCAGGGAAATTGACCTTCGTCAAACCGAGTTTCGCGGGCGGACTGTTACCTCAGTCTACTTCGGCGGCGGTACTCCTTCGCTTTTGCCGCCGACCTGGATCGCCACACTGCTCAACGCGCTCGCCAAGGTCACCGATCTTTCTCCCAGCGCAGAAATCACCCTGGAATGCAATCCAGGAACAACAGAGCACCAGAGCCTCAAAGGGTACCGCGACGCCGGGGTGAACCGTCTGAGCGTCGGTGTTCAGTCTTTCAACGACGGCTTTCTGCGCTTTCTTGGGCGCATCCACTCCGCTGACGAAGGACGTCGTGCACTTGCCGAAGCCAGGAGCGCAGGGTTTGAGAACATCAGCGCCGACCTCATCTTCGGGATCCCAGGTCAGCGAATCGAAGATGTGCTGAGCGACGTCCAGAAACTGGTGTCTTACGGGGTGGTGCACATCTCGGCTTACGAACTTACCGTCGAGGAAGGAACCCCGTTTGCGGCCTGGGTACGAAGCGGTCGCGTCAGGGTACCGGACGAAACGACTCTCGCGGAAATGTACCTGAGCATTCACTCGGAACTCGAGTCGGTTGGTTTCGAGCACTACGAAGTTAGCAATTACGCTCTGCCGGGCAGGCGAAGTCGGCACAACCTGACGTACTGGCGCAGACTCCCGTACATCGGGTTCGGACCTTCGGCCCACTCGTTCGACGGACGTGTGCGATCCTGGAACAGCGCCAGCTGGGAAAACTACGTAGCACGGTTAGAAAAAGGCGACTCCCTCCTCGAGGGTCGTGAAGATCTCAGCGAATCCGAAGCCCTGGAAGAGGAAATCGCCCTCAGCCTGCGTCTGGCAGAAGGCCTTGATCTCGATCGCGTAGCGACTCGCTTCGGGGAACAAGTTAGTAGCTGCATCGAGAGAAACGCCGAGCGCTGGTCGCCATTTCTGCTGCTCTCCGGCCGACGCCTCCGACCTTCGCCCGAAGGGCTGCTTCGGGCAGATCAACTCGCCCTGGAGGTCCTGAAGATCCTCACGGAATGCTTACCCCCGTAGGTCAGCCGCCCGGGGCTGACGAATCCTCCCCCTCCAAAGACCGACTTGGGCAACCCCCTGTGTCGCCGAAATTTCAACCCCTGGTCGTCCGGGTTCCCACCCACTGCTCTCCCGAAAGAGGTTCACGTCGAGGCCCCCAGCCTCAAGATCTGCCCCACGCTGTCACTTTCTCTGGTACCTCCCCATCAGCTCGCCTTGTGCAAGCACGTGGCCCTCAGCGGCAGCCAAAACCTGTCTTTTGCTCGCACCGGGTGGCAAATCCAGCTTTGTGTCGAGAGCGTAGAGCCGGAAGAAGTACCGGTGCGCCGAACCCCGTGGCGGACACGGTCCACCGTAGCCCAGACGTCCGAAGTCGTTCACACCGTGCACAGCCGTGTCAAGGACTCGTTCCAGAGCTGGCACCGCCTCGGGTAGTCCCTTCAGATCCGGTGGGATGTTGAACAGCACCCAGTGCACCCACGTGCCCACCGGAGCGTCGGGATCGTCGCAAATCAAGGCCAGGGATCTGGTGCCCTCCGGCACACCGCTCCAGTTCAGTTCCGGCGACACGTCCTGGCCGTCGCACGTGTGTTTCGCCGGGATGAAGTCTCCGTGCGAAAAGGCCGGGCTTGACAGTTCAATCTTCTGCATGATCCGTTCCTCCCTTGCTTCACCCCCACTGCGCCTTTCCACCCCTTCTCTCCCTTTCTGCCCCTGACACGCCGTCACAAGCACAACCAAGAGAGCGAGAGTCAAACCCACACTCCCCTTCACTGCCCATCTCCTTTCCGGTTTTCCGCTAACCGACTCCGCACGTACGGAACGCACCAGTCTGTTTCAACAGTTCCCTCTGCCAACACCCACTCAGGTCAAACCGCGTTGGGCTGCGCAGTTTCGAGGCATCCTCTCACAAATTTAACGCTTCTCCAGGATCTGGGTGCCCCCGACGTTCCAACCCGCAGCACGAAAGCGTTGCATCCCCTGCGCTTCGTACCGCAACGGGGCGACACGACTGCGGTTCCCGGCTTGCCAACCCCGGTACAAAGTGGGCACACTACCGCCGGGTAGCCATCTTGCCACGGGGACCGTAACGTCGTCCCTTCCATTTGAAAGGAAGCAGCAAAGCGAGCGGTGCCAGAATCACCTCCGTGTTCAGTAACAGTTCTGCGAGCGGGAAAAACACCACGCGACGCCCTACCCCAAGCTGCTCCGTTGCCCAGATCGCCACGACCAGGTCTGTCCCAAGCTTCAGACCCAGCGCGCTCACAAACGTCCACACGGGTGGGTGCCCCAGCCAGACACCCAGAGCGAGAAGCACGAGAAAAACGTGGTAGAGGTAAACGAGCACCAGCTGGGCAATTCCTGAGGTGCTGTAATTCAGCAGTTTCGACGCCCATCGGACGCGCTGCAAGACAAACTCCCGCACAGAAGAAGGTGGTCGAGTCCAGACAAGTGCTCTTTTTTCCACCAGAGCCCTGGCTTCGCCGTGCGCCACCAGGTGCTGCACCAGAAAAACGTCGTCACCCGAAGCCACATCGTTCCGCAACGAGGAGAAGTTTGGACTCCCCCGCAGTCGGAGCGTCATGTTCGCCGCGCTGGCGTTCAACGCCTGTCCGTAGGCAAGAGCAATCCACCCAGCTGCCTGAAGCCCAAGAAATTCCAGTTCCGCCACCCGGGTCCAGAAGCCAGAGCCAAGGAACAGGACAGGTCCGACGCAGGCAACCACCCTTTCGGTCAGCGCAGCCACGGTAGAACGCAGCCACGTGTTCGCTGGTACGCTGTCACCGTCCAGCAGAGCAATCACCGGATGCCTGGCGCGCTTCAAACCCGCGAGCAAGGCTTCCTTTTTGGGAGCAAGATCCAGCCTGGGTGGCCCCTGCAGTTCGATCAATTCCAGGCTTGGCAACACCCGTTGCCAGGATCGCACGATCTCCGGTGTGCCGTCCTCGCTGCGGTCATCGACCACAATCACCTGCACCTGGTCCAGGGGTAGCCTTTGGGCAGCAAGCCCTTCGAGGCAAGCCGCAACCTTACTCGCTTCGTTCCGTACCGGCACGATGACCGTAACCGGTTGAGACGGAACTTTGTCCACAGAGGTTCTTCTCACTCTCCGCAAACCTCCTAACAAACCGACTGCGTAGATTACGGAGAGGACAACAGGCAGGAGCTCTGCAAGGTTCACCGGCAGCTTCCTGATCAACGTTTTGCTCAGCTCACTCGATCGGAAAGTCAAAAACTGGAGGGCACCACTTGGTCTCAGACTGAGTCAAAACCGGCGCAAATTCCCCCGCGCACGACCTCGTGCGGACAAGGCAGTTCGCTACGGGTTTCCCAAAGCGGTTGGACACACCTGGTGTGGTCTTCCCTGCCCCGGTCTTCGAAAGCGACTTTTCGCAAGAGCCTTCCCGCAACCGCACTGCCCCCCGCACCTTGGGGGCCTCCGCGCAACCCACCGAACGGCACCTGCGTGGACCGTCGCGAAACCAATCCAACGGACACGCAACCTGCTGGACAAGCGAGGTGACTGCTGCGTGTTCAAACGGAGTTCCGCTCGAGAGCAGACACCCGCGCCTCGCCCCCTGGGTTGGTTGGTTTTCCAGCGTCCGTGCCCCGGGACAGTCCAGCCACCCAGTGCAGCCCCACGAGCGCAGGCAGCGCCACATTCACGACGTAGATGGTCAACGCACCGGACACTGCGCTCGCCGGCGTCGCTCCAGCGTACCGAAACAGCAGCGCACTTGCGGCCTCACGCACACCGACATCCCCCACAGACAACGGCAAAACCACCTTCGCCGCCAGGGTAGCCAGCGCAGCCGCCACGCCCCGAAAACAGCTTACGTGTCCGAATGCAGACACCGCGAGACAAAACTGAACCCCAATCGTCGCTAAGACCACAGCGTTCAGGAGGACAAAGCGGGCAGCATCCAGAGGACGAATGACACGGGCACCCAACGCGAATTCTCGCACCTGGTGGTGGCTGCGAAGTCGCTCCGGGAGGAACTGTGCCAGCCGGCGGGCGAACTGAGGAGAGACAAGCCACGACAACATCAGCACAGCCGCCACTACCAGGGCTGCGTCAAGCCCCATGCTCAGAATCGGCAAGTACGCGAGGCTCAGAAAGCCCAGAATCACCGTGGTCGAAATGGTGAAGTACTTGTCCAGCAGTGTCATGCCGGCCATCAAGCTTTTGCTGCTCTCTGGCACGAAGTACGCACGTCCGAGCTCGCCGATGCGCCCGGGGGTGGCAATGCCCAGTGACAGACCAGCAAGGAAGGAACGAGCCGCGCTCCGCCAGTCCAGGTCCGGGAAGGTCAGGTGAGCCACTAGACGCCACCGGTAGATCTGCAAACCAAGGTTCACCAGGGCAAATAACACGACCACAAGCAGAAGCCGGGCGTCAGCCGAGCCCGCCGTGGCAACGAGAGCGCGCGGATGTACTTTGGCGAGCAGCAACGCCAGAATTGCTGCAGCCAGTAGAACGCGCAGCAAGGGGAAGAACCTGCGAGGGAAAAAACGCTGAGTCATTTCAATTCGAGCTTGAACGAGCAGGTTGGCTTCGAGTTCAGCCTCGCCAGTAGCAGAGGACGCCAGTCAGAAAAGCGTGGGAGCTCACCGCACGGGTAGCCTAATTCGCACTTGAACTACCACAGCGTAGGAAAGTACCCAGAGGAGGTAAAAGAAGCAAGCGCAAATGCTGAGGGTGCTCCCCCTTTCTTTTTCGAACACAAGTACACACCTGCGCCGTAGCCACCGCCAGACGCTGAGTCTTTCTGCCCGGCCAGGAAGGACCGCTGAACGGGGAAAAGCGGTCGGGATCCGGTGCCGGGGCACCGTTTTCCGAACGATTCCCGCTTACCAGGGCGGCGTTGTTCTTCAGCAGCAGCGCACCCAATGTGTGAAGGCACAGAAGAACTCAGGTCGTGTACCTCAGGAGAACGATCCTTGAGGCCAGGGGCAAGGTAACGAGCTCCGCTTGCCCCTCGTCCTGAACACTGTCCGGAGCCGCACCACGTTATTCGTACCCGTCAGTACGTGGCCTTCCCGTCTGCACCAGCGAAGCGGTTGCGCGATGCGTCCGTGGCTCCCTGTTCTCGCGTTCTGAAGCGGGGTTCAGAACTCCAGCACGAAATTGCCGTCCGGCGTCTGGACAATTCGACCGAAGCACAACACGAAATCCGGCTCCAGCTTCTTGACCAGGCGTGCAGCCTTACCCGGATTTGACGTTCGGGTGAGTTTGAATTCGGGGTTTTGTTCCAGAGCCTTCAGGGTTTCATTTTCCTCCCCGTCCGGACCGAGGAGAAGGACTGACTTCGACTCCGCACATTCACGCTCGTCGCGCCTACCAGCCCTGTTGGTCATGATTCCCTTTCGTTTTGTCTGCGGTGCCGATCGCACCCTCCCGGCGGCCACGCCAGCTGCACCTACCGTGCCACTCCATCCTGCGTCGTCGTCAGCGGTTGCGAGCACCGCGTCGCCGTTCGTGAAGCACGCAAGTCGTTGAATTTTCAGCAGATCTACCAAAAGCCAAGCCGCTGGAGCGCTCTGCTTTTGCCCCCCGCTGGCTACATGCGCGGAGTACCTCGGCTGAATCCCGGCCGCTTCCCGTGCCGAAACGGCACACCGTTGCAAAGAGGTACGACACAACCGGCTCGGAAAACAGAATGGCCCAGGTTCGACGCAAGGCGCAGCCGGCGTCCCCAAGTTCGCGCCTGACCAGAAAAACCGACACTACCCACCAGGTCGTGAACGCTTTCACGAAGTCCCTCGAGCGTGAGAAAGCAGGAAAGGAGGAAAAAATCACGCGCCACCATCCCCCTCTGGTCCCTTGTTAACCGAACTCCGGGAACTACGCGCCTGCGGGAAGCACCTCGGTAGATCCCGGGTGAGGACAGCTTTCACTGACGATCGCCAGGGGCTCGCACTTCGGGGAAAAGGGTGAACAACACCCAAAGCTTGCCTCGGTCAGGAAACCGTGCGGCTTTTCGAAGTACGGGAAAGCGTCTCTGGAGTGCCGAGAGGTGAGCGTGCTTGGGCAAGCAGACTCGCCCCCGTTGGCACGAACATCCGGACAAAGTCCGGTCGATTGAAAATTGGAAGAGGGCGTGTAACCAACCCGCACTTGTCTCCTCCAAAGCTACTGGCCCCGCGTCCGCGGCTTGAGCCTCCCCGAAAATTACTGCCGGAAAGTGGGGGCCTTCCCTGTCCCGAAAGCAATTGACTTTTTGCCGGGCTGGTGGTATCTTGGAAGGGTGATCCTCCGGCGGGAACAACTGGGGAGACCGCTCATGCACATTCAACTGCCTTACGGCAGCTCAACACTCAGTGCAAGTTTGGATTTCGTTGGTCAACCACGGCAACTCTTCCCACCAGACCTCGGCGACTTAGCGAATCCCGTGGCCACCACTCGCGAAGTTTTTGAGCATCCTCTGGGCACAGAACCCCTGCGCGAGATCCTGCACCGGGGCGAACGAACGACGATCGTGATCCCGGATGCCAGCCGTGTGGCGGGTCAGCAAATCCTCTTACCCGCCCTGATCGACCTGTTGAACCAGTGCGGCATCGAGGATCGCGACATCACGATCCTGATTGCCACCGGGAGCCACGCTCTCCCAACCGAGGACGAAAAACGTGGGCTGGTAGGCGAAGAAATCGCCGCAAGGGTTCGCGTGCTCGCCCACGACTGCCGCGACGTCGACGCAAATGTTCGGCTCGGCAGGACGGCTGCTGGTGTGCCAGTGATCATCGATCAGACCGTCGTGAAAGCTGAACGCCTGATCGTCATCGGTGCTGTCTGGTTCCACTACTTTGCTGGCTTTGGCGGCGGGCCCAAGCTGCTGAATCCCGGTTGTGCCGCCTACGAAACCATCGTGGCCAACCACGCCTTCACGCTTGACCCAGAGCGTGTGGGTTTGCATCCGAACTGCCGCCCCGGTCGAACCGAGGGCAATCCTGTTTTCGAGGACCTGCTCGACTCACTCAAGTTCGTCACCGTGGATTTTTCGCTACAAACGATTGTGGGCATGGGAGGGAAACTCGCTCGAATTTGGGGCGGTGACATCCGGGACGTGCACCGGAGCGCAGTCGACTTTCTGCTGCAGCACGCCACGGTGCCAGCTCAAGGCCCCTTTCCCCTGGTTGTGGCCAGCGCAGGAGGAGACCCGTACGACATCAACCTGGTCCAGGCACACAAATCGCTGGTCAACGCAGCCCGTTTTGCGCAGAAAGGCGGAGTCATTGTGTGGCTGGCCGAGTGCAGGGGCGGAGCAGGATCCTGGGGTCTGGAACAGTCGCTTCAGTACCCGGATCCTGAAACCCTCTACCGAAACCTGCGTCAAGAATTCGTCTTGAACGGCAACACGGCGCTGTCGCTCATGCTCAAGGCCCGCACGTACGACGTCATCCTGGTGAGCGACCTGCCCCCCGACTGGGTTCGGCGCCTTGGGCTTACTCCAGCGAGCGGTCTTGATGAAGCTCTGGATCTCGCGAAGGACAGATTAGGCCGGGTAAATGAAGCACTCGTGCTGCCCTACGCTGCTCAAACTGTGGCTCTTGCTTAGTGCGTTGCTGCTCTGGGTAAGCTGTGCCGGTGTACAGCCCGAACCAACTTTCACCGGCCAACGCAAAGGCACACAGGTCAAATCTGACCCCACGCGCTCCCTGAGATCGGCGAATACCAGTGCGCGACAGCGAATGGCCTTGGCCATTCGGCAATTCCTGGGAGCACCTTACGTGTGGGGCGGCACGTCGCCTCAGGGCGTAGACTGCTCCGGCCTGGTGGTGGCTGTTTACGCCCAGACGTTTGGCATGGATTTGCCGCACAGCGCCGCAGCACTGTTCCGAATGGGAACCCCGGTCTCCCGCCACCGGCTGCGCTTTGGGGATTTAGTGTTCTTCACCACGAGGGGCGGCCCCACGCCCGGGCACGTTGGCATCTACCTGGATAAAGGAGTCTTCGTACACGCCTCCATGTCTCAAGGCGTTGTCGCAGAGCGCCTGGACAAACCTTACTACAAACGCCACTGGGCCGGAGCACGGCGGCTCGTGACGTTCTGAGCAGAACCATCCGGTCAATTTCTCAACGAACGTTGCGGCTGTCTGCGTTGCGAGGTTTGAGGGCTCGCGCGATTTGACCTGACAAAGCAAGAGGAAGTGATGGGCGAATCCGGAGCAACAGACATCAGCAAGGGCGAAACGCTGGAACTCGAAATCGAAGACCTCGCCTACGGGGGGAAAGGTGTCGCTAAGAAAAACGGCTTCGTGATTTTCGTGGACGGAGCCATCCCGGATCAACGCGTCAGGGCGGTGATTACGCGCCGGAAGAAAGCCTACGCCGAAGCGCGGGTTCTCGAGGTGCTGCGAAAATCGCCCTGGGAAGTCGAACCGCGTTGCAAACATTTCGGAAGCTGCGGCGGGTGCCGCTTGCAAAACCTGGCCTACGAGAAGCAACTGGAGGTCAAACGCCAGCAGGTTGTCGACGCGCTGCAACGAATCGGCGGACTGAAGGGGATTCCCGTCGAGTCAACCTTGCCTTCTCCTGATCAGTACTTCTACCGCAACAAGATGGAGTTTTCATTTTCGGACCGGCCCTGGCGCGAACAGGGGGACGAAGACGTGCCAGACTTTGCCCTGGGCTTACACCGGCGGGGCCGTTTCGACAAAGTCCTGAATCTCGACGAGTGCTGGTTGCAGGCCCCCGAAACCGCCACGGTGTTGAAGGAAGTTCGCGAGTTTGCTTTTGCTTCCGGGTTACCGCCTTACTCAAACACATCCCACGAAGGGTTCTGGCGCTTTCTCGTGCTGCGACGGGGCGTCAACACTGGCCAGTGGATGGTCAACGTTGTGACGACAGAAGAGCGTCCTGACCTGCTTGAGCCTCTTACTGGGCAACTCCAGGGAATCCTTCCTGGACTGCGGTCTTTCGTCAACAACGTGAACACCGGACGGGGTGGCGTGGCTTTCGGCGAGAGCGAGGCTCTGGTGTGGGGGGAACGAACCATCGAAGAAAAGCTTGGCGACTACACATTTGAGATTTCGGCGAATTCGTTCTTCCAAACGAACACAAAGCAAGCCGAGCGTCTCTACAACACTGTACTCGAATTCGCCAACTTCACAGGCGACGAGATGGTGTACGACCTCTACTCGGGCACCGGCTCCATCGCCATTTATCTCTCGGGACACGTCCGCCGTGTTCTCGGTGTGGAATCCGTGGACGACGCCGTCGCCGACGCCTGGCGCAACGCCGAACGAAACCACATCACCAACTGTTACTTCATCGCGGGGGATCTCCGGGAGGTTTTCCGCGACACAAAGGCATTCCTAAAGAAAAATGAAGATCCGGACGTAATCGTCCTGGATCCCCCACGCGACGGTGTCCACCCGAAAGTACTCCCGAAACTCGCTTCGCTCGGGGCCGAAAGAATCGTTTACGTTTCCTGCAACCCAACCACCCAGGCGCGGGATCTGGCCATGCTGGCTCC
>CAZXXS010000056.1:0-94267 GCA_964644845.1 uncultured Cytophagia bacterium
CACTGCCGAGAAAGTGTGGCACGGTTTCCCGCCGTAACCGGTGCCTGCTGCGGGAGAGCAAAGCGCCAGCGGAAGGGCAGGGTACGGCTCCCTGTGCTTTTCCTGGTTGTAGCTCGTCCCCCCGGGGCAAAGCGGTCGACGTACCGCCGAGAAATCGTTGTTTCCGCAAGTACGTTCCGGTGTGGCCGGAGAACCGCACCCTCGGACACTTGGAGAGCAGGCTCGGACTCGAAAATAAAGGCGAGGTTGCGGTGCCGTTCATCATTCACGCAGAGAACCGCAGGCAGATGGTTCCCGCGGTTGAGGAGCCGAATTCTGTGCTGAAGAGCGGGGTGTCCTCTCGCCAGCACGGCTGCGGGAAGCCGGTTCACGGAATGTTCAGGCAGAGTTCAGAACTCGGGGTTCACGCGCTTAAAGGGGACACGGTGGGTTCGCCTCGGTTTCCAGAATCCGGAAAAGGACGAGTTTCGCGGTTCGGCTCAATCTCCCTGGCGTGCGGGACGCGATTCGTGTTTCTGGAGGTCCCCGGATGTTTACCCCTTACTTGGAGAATCGGGCAACGGCTTGGGGGTTTCGGACGGCAGCAGCAGGCTTTCGGTCAGGCCCTGCTCACGCTGGCAGAGCTCCACGGCCGGAAAGCGGAGGACTTCAAGCGAATGGTCGGGGTGGTAGATCAAACCGCCGCCCGCGGGGATGCCCAGCCCGCACGTGTTTTCGCCGAGGCTGGCAACGACTCGCCGCAGGTCTGCCCACTCCTGGGTGCGGTCGTGTACACCGATAACAAAGGGCACCAAACCCAGCGTGCGTACAATCTGCTCTGACTGTGGGTTCCCCTCAGGCCAGACGACTTGACCAAGCTGCATGGCCCCGGCAGACACACCGATCAGCACTCCTCCGCCGAGATACTTGTTCACCAGCGTTTCTTTGATTCCTCGACGCACGATCACGTCCCAGCCTTTTACGGCGTCACCGCCCGCCAGCACGACCACGTCTGCGTTGTTAAGTGCAAGCTCGTCCACAACGGCGAAACGCGAGCGAACGAACTCGCAACGAGAAATCCCCGCGACACTGGCTGCCGCCTGGAAAAGCTCGAAGAACTCGGGCCGATCTTCGTTGGAAACTCCGACGTACGCCGCTCGAACGTCGCTTTTGCCGAGCCGCTGGACGACCTGTCGTAGAAGTGTGTTCCGGCCGTCTGGTTTCCAGAATAACAGCTGGCTGTCGGCGAAAAGGTAAATCGGCCGAAGGGGCAGGTCGATCTCGTTGTCTTGGAATGCAAGCTTCTCTTCGATCATGCCTTCGAGAGTTCCTCCAGGATGCGTTTGGCTTCCCAGGCCATCCCGACAACGTGGTAATCCACTTTACCCTCGAACCCCTTGTGAACGCCTTGTCCTGCCCGAATGCCCTGCACAGGAAGTTTGCCAAAGCGGGCGTCTGCACCTGGCTGGGCTGTCTTTGCAACCCGGGCGGGGTCTTCCTGGTCAGAGTAGAGATCCGGTGGTACGATGTACCAACCGCCGAATTCAGGGTCCACGTAGTGCTTCTGCACAAACGCGACCGTTTTCAAAAACGGCTCAGAAAGCTCAGAGTTTCCACGGAAGAAAAGGTAGTGCATCAGGGCGCGGGTGCTCTCGCACTGTTCCCACCAACCTTTGCGCGCGGGCCCGCGGTCGCCTTCGAGGGTGACCGGGGAAAAAACCCCGCCATCCCGGGCATCGTACCCCAGCTTCAGTCCCAGTTCCAGGAGCTTTTTGCCTTCCTCCAGGTAGGATGCTGGCAGCCCACGCCCGACGGCGTCGGAGAGAAGGAATGCCCACTCGAAGGCGTGTCCTACGTCCACAACACCGCCTTCGTCGGAGGGGAGTGGCGTCCAGTCCGAACGGTACCACTCCGGCAGACGTCCGTCGTCCGTCAGACGGAGGTTCAACACGAAGTCGGCTACTGAGCGAGCGTCGGCGAGTGTGGTTCCGGCCCTGTCGAGCTCAGCCAGCACGAGCAGGGCTTCGAACAGGTGCATCATCGGATTCTGAGAACGAGGACGTCCCAGGTCGCGAAAATCTCGGGACAACCACCACACGAAGCCGCCGTGGGCGTCGCGGAAACGCTCCTGGAGAAGTGTCCAGGTGCGACGGGCGGCGTCTGCGTAACGCTCGTCGCCGGTAACGAGCGCGGCGTGCGACAGACCAAAAATGGCAAACGCGTGGCCGTAGGCGTCCTTGCGGTTGTCGTGGGGTTCCCCGTCGCTAAGGCGACACGCGTGGAACCACCCGCCAAAACGCTTGTCCCAGAAAATGCGGAGAAAGGCATCGGCCCCTGCGCGGACGGCGTCCAGGTAACGCTCCTCTCCTGTGAGACGGTACCCGACCGAGAAGTTGAACAGAAGCCGGTTCTGGGTGATGACGGTGCAAAAGTCTTTGGCTACCCGATTCCACTGGCGGTCGAAGTGCGGGTGAAAAAGGCCACTGGGAGTTGGTGCGCGCTCGAGCCAGCGCGGAAGAAGCTCATCGAGCTGGCTGCGGAGCCACTGCAAGGCTTGTTGCTCGCGAGTCGTAGGTTGTCTCATCGGTTTGTCCTCCTGTAGCCGAAGGCCGGCTCACCTCAAAGCCATTCAAACCGACTGGCAACGGGATGGGGAAGCAGTTGGGTTCGGGAATTGTCTTGTCCTGCGCACGTTGGGTGCATTCAGAGCCACGCCGGTGTGACGCACGTTTTGTCGCCGAATTTCAAAAACGCGTTGCTGATTGAGAGGACGAACGCGTCGACGAAACTTCGGCAACGATGTTGGTGGCGGGACAGCCAAAAACAAACAGTCGATGAGTCCACGGATAATGTACAACTCGAACAGTGAGAATTCAATGATTTCCGCAGCGGTGTAGCGGTTTGTGCTTCGTTTAGCGGGATCTGTTTCGCCACGGCGGCATTCGTGTGCGAACAGCCACTGGTGCACGCGGTCGCCCAGTCGTACTCACTCTACAGTCTTCCTTACGCACTGATCTGTGTGGACGAGGCGAGGTTGTGGCAACGGTCGATGCCAGGATGTGGGAGCTTTGACGTCGAGACCGATCCCGTTGCCCTGAGACTGCCGGAGGCTGAGGGTTGCTTGCACCTGCTGATTCCCAAGCTGAGGTTTGGTGGGGGGAGCTTTCTGGCTCCTTCGGGCGTAAGACGGGACAGAAAGTCAAGAAGAAAACGTTGTGTCGAGTTCGGGGCTTGCCGTGCCAGCTGTTACCGTAGTGATTCCAACGTTCAATCGGAGCGAGCACGTCGTCGAGGCGGTCCAGTCGGTTCTGGATCAGACCTTCCGCGATTTCGAGCTTGTCGTCGTCGACGACGGTTCCACCGATGACACAGCGGCTCGGCTGGCCCGTTTCGAAGGGCAACTCCGGCTGATTCGCCAGTGCAACCGGGGACCCAGTGCAGCCCGGAACCTGGGCATTCGGGAGACACAAAGCCCTTTCCTCGCCTTTCTCGATTCCGACGACCTGTGGCTACCCCGTAAGCTTGAGAAGCAGATGGCCTGGATGGCCGACCACCCAAACAGGTTGATCTGTTACACCGACGAGATCTGGATCAGGCGCGGTGTCCGGGTAAACCCGCGAAAAATCCACCACAAGCACGGGGGCACAATCTTCGCCCACTCGTTGCGTCTGTGCATTGTTAGCCCTTCGTCTGTGCTGATGCGGCGCTCCTTCTTTGACCGGGTCGGCTGTTTCGACGAGTCGCTTCCGGTGGCGGAAGACTACGATCTCTGGCTTCGGGCTGCTGTTCACCTGCGTTTCGGGTTCTTAGCAGAGCCTTTGATCGTCAAGCGGGGAGGGCATCCGGACCAGCTCTCTGCCCAATGGGGAATAGACCGCTACCGGGTCAGAGCCCTGGTCAAGCTGTTGGACAGTGGCGAATTGTCGACCCGACAGCGTCGACTGACGCGCTGCGAGCTGATTCGCCGCTGCCGCATCCTCGAGAATGGTTACCGAAAGCGCGGCAAACTAGCGGAGGCGCGCCAGTTTGAGGAACTGCGGTTGCGTTACGCCCGGGCGGAGTGACCCCGGGCTGTGCAAGGTGGATTCTTGAAACGGTGAGTGGCCTTCAGCGGCGTAGACGGAATCGATCTGTTTGTCACGCCTCCGACGATCCCACAACTGTCAGGACTTCGGATGCTGCGTTAAGCACAACCTGCTCCACCTCTGGGGAGAAGGGGAAGAGGGCGTAGAACTTTGGTGCTGCGTGCGCTGCGTAGTCTTTCCGCTTTCGGAACGCACGGGCTGTCGGGATGTAACCCACATTGCCGTTCGCGTAGCCGAGCGGTACCAGCGGCGAGAACGTTCGCCGCAGCTTCATGCCGAAACTCGCAAACACTTCGCCGGGGAGGGCAACCAGTTTCACGGGGCCAAACCGAAACGCCTGGACCGGCACGTTGCGCACGAAGGGATCCCTGGCGTAGCGATCGTAGGCCTCGACGGCCATTCTTTGCCACGCTTCGGCAAACCGGTCTGCGCCGGGGAAGTGAGCGTTGTCCCGGACAAAACGGTCCTTTTCGTGGGGAATGTCCTCTTTGGCTCCCACACGCAGCGGCAACGCGATTCTGATTTCTTTCACGGCAAGAACAGGGTCGGGGAAATCAGTAGCCGGGTTGGTCGGCCTGAGCGCTCGCTCGGCGAGTAGACGGCCGTAGAAACGCACATCCTCAAACGTCCCACCCGCCCAGTGGTTGAGGTTCACGACCGGATCGATGTCACCACAGAATCCCTGGAAGAAGAGCGCCTTAGCTCCGGTCTGTTCCTCAATCTGCTCGATCAGCGCGCCGGGGTAGTCCGCACTTACCTGCCGGGTCGGACCAAGCGTCACGGGATGGCAGGCGTAGTTCAGCAGGTAGATGTGGTTCTCCTCTCGCACGAAGGTCAGCACACTCAGGTTGGCGTCGATGTCGCAGAAGTCCCCCCGCGCGCGGTTGTAGCCGATCGGTTCGACAACTTCCTGCACGAACGAAAGCTGCGCTGGGCTCAAATCTGCCCAGGCCGCCTCAGCTGCGTGGACGACCTCCTCCTGCACCCGTGCAAGGTACTCGGGGGCAATGTTGCCCAGCCCTGGCATGGGCTGGGTAGGTGGGGAGGTGTGCGTGTGCGTGCACGCGACCAGGACGTTTTGTTCCGGGAGACCGCAAGACACGGCGATTCGCCGACGAAGCGTGTCTGAAGCGTCTACCGTGAAGCCAAGCAGATCCACACTGACCAGGAGAACGCCCTGTCTACGGTTCCGCAGGGCAAGCGCCCGAACCTTCAGGGGACTCAAAACGCTTTCCGCTCTCCGGTTCAGGTAGAAGCCGTAACCGCCCAGCTCCGTTCCAAGAGGCGGCGTGATGTCGGCCTCGCCGTAGCCCGCATTCAGTTCCGATGCTTGCAAACCGTCCATTTGTACGTCCTCAAGGCTTTGTTGCGCGCTCAGACCGTTTGAGGCTTGCAGATTCCGCTTGGTACACTGCCGTGCCCGTACGTCAGCGGAATTGGTTCGCGTTTCATGCCGCTCCGGCACACAGGGTTGCCATCGAAACCGGCGGAGGCGCGGCTGAAAAACCTTACCTCCAGCAGGCCTCTACCGTGGATTGTCGCCCCTCCCGTGGCACAAGCGCTCCAAGCGCCTGACGCGTCAACTTCGTAAACCCGCAGACTGTCAAAACACGCGGCGGAGAAGCCAAGCTGCAGATCCGACCGCGGCCACGATGCCGGCTGTGGCCAGCCCCCACGAGCTCGTGAAAATGGCATTTGTAGCAACCACCAGCCCGAGGCAGGTGACAATTCCGAGGACTGCGTTGAACAGCAGCCGGCTCGTTTCGGACTCATCGGTCTCCAAAAGTCCCAAGGTTCTCTTGACGGGTTCCCACAGTCCGGGGGGACGACAGCTGTTGTAGAAGCGCGTCAGAGTTTCTTTGGATTCGGCCGGTGTCAGGAGCGTGATCAGCACCGTCAGGGCGAAGCTGAGTAGGAAGAGGAAACCGGCACCCTGCCAAAGGGGGCGCGATTGGAAGTCGAGCACAAACCAAACCAGGATGGAGAGCGGAAGACTGAGTACGATGGCCGACAGCTCGCCCCAGACGTTGAAACGCCACCAGAAGAAGCGAAGCCAGGACAAGGGCAGAATGAAAACGACCATCACGGAATTGATGAAAAGGAACCAGCTCACCATGCCCTGAACGTAGAAGATGGCTACGAGAGCGGCGAAAACGAAGAGAAACAGCGTTGTGAGTCGACTGACGACCACCTGTGTCGTCCGGCTTGAACCGGGGCGGTAGAGGTTGTAGAAATCGTTGACGACGAAGCTGCTGCCCCAGTTGATCAGCGAACTGAGTGTGGACATGAAGGCGGCAGCTTCTGCAGCCACGAGCATCCCGACAAGCCCCGGTGGTAATTGGCAAAATTTGACAAGTTCGCCCCAGGCGTACGCGGGATCGCTCAACACGCGCATCCCAGAAGGCGCTGGTCCAAGCTGCTGAACCAGGTCCTTACTCCAGAACACGGAAATGGCCACCACGCCGAGGCCGATGAGGGGCAAGGTGCGGAGGGAAAGGGCCAGAAAAGCGTTGAAGAACTGACCTCCCATGGCGTGGCGTTCATTCTTCGCGGCCAGAAAACGCTGCGCTGTCATCCCTTCGCCCGCGGTTGGGGAACCTGCGAAGAACAATCCCTGAATGATGAGGAACAGGAACGTTGCGAGCGGGATCGCCTCCGTGGGCGGGAACTGCTGAAGAGCTTCCGGACGAAGTTGCTGGGCGCGCTCTACGATGGTGCCCCAACCGCCCAGCTTGTGCACC
Organism: uncultured Cytophagia bacterium; assembly: GCA_964644845.1. Classification (GTDB taxonomy): domain Bacteria; phylum Zhuqueibacterota; class Zhuqueibacteria; order Oleimicrobiales; family Geothermoviventaceae; genus Geothermovivens. Next base: position 6,806 of record CAZXXS010000056.1, read on the forward strand.
GCCAGCCAGAGGAAAACGAAGTTGCCGGCGAGAAGAATGAAAAACTGGATGACGTCGGTGAAGACCACGCCCACAAGCCCACCGAACAGCGTGTAAATCACCGTGACCCCACCGAACACGAGCAGGATGTCGGCCTCGCTAAAGGGAACGATCGGTGCGATCGTTTTTGCGAAGAACCCGGTGATGTACCCGATGACCAGCACTGCGATGCCGAAGAGGAAAAGGGCGTAGAGCTGACGCGCTACACGGGCTGTCTTGCCGCCGTAGCGGAGGGTCAACAGTTCGGCGGTGGTAACGATGCCCATCCGCCGCCAGAGAGGAGCCCAAATGATGGCCACCAGCGGCATCCAAATGATCCAGGAGGCCCACCAGAGCCAGTTACCAGCCAGCCCGAAGGCGAAAACCAGCATCACGAAACCGCCATTTCCGGATTGGTAAGTGGCTGTGTTCGAGAAGCCGATGGCCCACCACGGCAGGCTCCGGTTGCCCGTGAAGTACCCCGAAGCGCCCTGCGTTGCCGCCTTGCGACTGAATCGCAGACCAACCCCCAGCGAAATGCTGCACAGTAGCGCCACAATCAACCAGTCGAGCGTAGTCACGTTGGACCTCGCAACCAGAGAGTACGAGTCGGAGCAGTGTGCAACTGCAAATGGAAATCTCCGGCCTTGGGGCTCCAGCCTGCCAGTGTAGTCCGGCCTACCCGGGTCGGGAGCACGCGAGCAGAACCGGAACCGCAAGGGGGTTTGGGGCACGGGAATCGAGTCCCGATGCCCCTTGGGAACGGGTCTATCAGGTTGAACGCAACGTCAAAAAACAGCGACACCTGATCTGGGGGCTCCGCCAGCCGGGCAGAAACCAAGGTCCGGAAAACCTCTTTTCGGTTCTACCCGAGCTCTTTCAACGTTTGACGGAGCGATTTCCAGTGTTCGTCGGTCATGTAGGTGGCTGTGAAAAGGCAAATCCCTGCCGCTCCGTTCTGTACGGCCACCTTGGTCGCTTCCCGTAGCTCTGCTGGCGTAAGCATCTTGATCAGCACGCCGCTGTACAGGGGGGCCTTTCCCTTCAGAGCCTGAACGCCTTCGTGTGTTACCTTGCCAATCCAGGCTACGTCCGCGTTGTAGTACTTGTGGTACATCATCGGGTGGAAGGCATCCAGATTCCAGCTCGGCCAGTCTTGACGCACGAGACGTCGGGCAATCGAAGGTGATGGAAAAACAGCCGCTGTCAATTGCTTGTTCTTGCCGTGCGCTACGTTAACGAGACGATTGACCAAATTCGTCACGCGGTCGTACCGGTACTGCCGCCAGGCGGCATTTGCCGACGGATCCGGTAGTTTCAGAGGATCAATTCCCGTTTGCTTTTTGAACTTCTCGCGACAGACCTTACAGTAGCAGAAGTCGTACTGAGGGTACTCCTTGTCCTGAACCAGGTTGTACCTGGGTTGAATGCCAGGTGGCAGAATTACGTCCGGGTAGCGAATGTAGTCGAGGTGAACCCCTGCGAGACCGTCGAGATCGGCCAGGCCCGAAACTTTTTTCTCGAGGTACTCAACGACTTCTTCGCGCGAAGGACAAAGCCAGGTGTAGGACGGGATGTACGGCGGTTTCTCCAGGCACGAGACCCCCTTGCGATTCACCATGAACCAGTCCGGGTGGTCCTGTTTGACCTGCTCGTCCTCGCAGCGTAGGGAGATGATCCAGTTGTGAAGCTCCACGCCGGCGTCGCGCGCGAGTGGTACGAGCTTCAGGATTTCGTCGGGCTTGGCCAACACAAGCGCTCCGGTGACGCCGTTGTAGCGCATCTTGTCGAACAGGCGTTTCCAGCCATCCATGCCGGAAACCTGGCCGCCCGGGATCCAGGCCCAGTTCTTCAGGTTTGTTTTCACTGGCCCACTGCAGCTGTTGAGCGAGACAGCGCCCGCCGCCAAGCCTAATGTCGTCAGGCTTGCCGTGCGTAAGAACTCACGCCTTTTCATCCCGTTGCGGGAGGGATCGTGTGTACTTTTTGCGTTTCTGGCCATGTTGTGCCTCCGTTCGGGCTGTTTCCGGTTGACACGTTGTCAGGAAAACAGGCCCCCGATGTTCCGGCCGTTTCGTTGGTCTGCTTGGGGTTTTCTGAGAACGAGGGAATTTAGTTGTCTCGTGCTTCGCGGGCAAACGAAAAGTGAACATTCTGCATTTTTCGAGGGAATTTGCACCGAGACAAAAGGGCTGAGCGGAACCCGACCACCGTACGGTTTGTCCCTTCAGGTGTTCACTTTCGTTGCTCAGGACGCCGGGCCGTCAGGGATGTCAACAGACCCTGTGAGCTTGCAGGAAACTTCGCCCGGACGGCCGGAGGAGACTCAGGACAGCTGAGCTTCAGCCGTCCGGCGGCAGCCCGAAGCGCCGGCAGAGGTGACTCAGCGACGGGGGGCGTTGCCTGTGTGACGGCTCTTGAAATGACCGAATCCCTGATTTCGAATCACCGACACGAGAGCTTGGTCCTCGCCGCTCCCACAACGAGCTGCGAGCGGCCTTGCGGGATGAATTCTGTAGCTATCGTGCGCATCCGCCTGCACGGAAGTCTCGGAGCGCGGAGGCCTGCTGCCGCTTTCGGTTCGCGAACCTACGGCTTGTCGCCGCTTTGTTAACGCGCTCTTCGAGCCCGTGGCAAAGTCTGGAGATTCTGCACTGCACAACGGACTTCCGAGTAGGGCGAGTCCCGATGCCGGTGCTCAGCCGACGCGCCAGCGTGTGTCCCCGGAGCTGCGGCGAGTCCCGGGGGACGCAGGTAGTGTCAGTTCAGCTCCTCCGTGGTCTTGCGAATTTCGCGGGCGTGCGAGTAGAACTCCTCGAGATTCATCCGCCGCAGGTACACAAAGCCACGCGTTCCCCGAATCAGTGGGCTTGGGTGTTCGTTAAAGAATCGCCGACCAAGTGCCGTTTTCAGCATCTGGTACTGCTCAACCTGAATCTGTTGCGCCAGGCCACTGAACGGTCCGTCGTACTCGTAACTTGGGAACGAGGCATCTTTCTGAGACACGAAAGCGTTGAGAAAAGCGTTTTGCAGAACAGCAAACATGTTCAACGACACGGGCACAAAGATGTTCGCCTCTGAAGGGTGGAAGCGGTACCAGACATTGCGGTAGCCGAGAACCTCGATGTCTGAACGCCCGGACTCTTTCTCCCAACGACGGAGCGCCTCCGCCACGGCCTGCAGCACCTTGTAGTGAGTGTCGGGTCCGCTGGCCTCCGGATCGAGGGCGACCGTGACGACGTCCGGGTTCACTTTGCGGAGCAGGCGCAGAATCGGCGGCACGTCGCGGTCAGCCGTTGGCTCCTCGGTGAAGATGTCGCCCTTGTAGAAACCAAGCCGGAGGTGGTGCACAGAACTGCTGTCAAAGCCCAGGTAGCCCCAGAGACAGTCCGCTTCCCACTCGCGAATCATGCCTTTGAGCTGCTGGATGTAGGGCAGATCCTTCTTACCGGGGTACTGGGTTTCGAAGTAGTTGATCAGCTCGTCAATGCGGTGTTTCAGATTGTCGATGTCCTCTTCCTCGAAAATCTCGATCAGGTTGCGCAGAAGCCGCCGTGCTTCGCCCTCGTCCTTCATGATGGGCCGGTCCGCAGCCACGCCGTCCAGGTACTGCCAGACGTCGCGGTTACGGCCGTTGACGTTGCTCGGATCAAAGTAGCCAGCTTTGATCAGGTCGTCAAACGCTCGCCGGCGGAGGAAGTAGCGCAGCTTCTGCAACAGAGAGAGTGCGTAGCGATTCGTTACGGCCGTAAACCCCGAGGTCATGTAGGTGAAGTGGTGTTTGTTGCTGGCTTCCCGAATGTGACGAACCGCGTAGGGCAGGTAACCGAGCATGATGTCGTCGTGGTGCGGTGCCGTGTGCAGGAAAACCGTTTCGCGTCGCAGCTTCATGCCGGTGTCGAGCTTGCTGAGCAGGCGACCTTCGATGTTTCGGACCAGAACCGGGACGTTCTTCGAGTCCTCCGGGAGCTTCTCGAGCAGAACGGACCCGCACAGGTCGTCCTGTAAATCTTCGGCAGTCAGGTCGCGTACGCGTTTTCGCTCCTTCAGGGCCACGTCGAGCACGACTTTCTCAACCATCTCGTCCGTGAGCTGCTCGCTCTGCTTGAGCCAGCGTACGCGACGTTCGTCCAGGTATTTTGCGGCTCCACGGGTGATGAAGAACCTCGCGTTTGGCAATTTGTGAAGAGCAGTGGCCGGGTAGCGGATGTGCGGCTCTTCTTGAACCGCATCGCGCACGACTCTGGCTTTTGCCTCGCCGGCGGCAATGATGATCGCGGTTGCGTCGGGGTTAGCGGTGATGGTAGCCAGCCCAATGGTAATGACCAGCCGTTTGCGCGCGACCTCGATGCCTCCGAGGTCTGTGGCTGCGGCCGCCTGAGTCTCGTAGTTGGTCGGCGTGAGTCGAGTTGTGGAGTTGTGGTCTGAACCCCGGACGTTGAAGGCGATGTGTCCGTCGGGTCCGATGCCACCGAGGAAGAAACCAATGCCACCGAGCGCACGAACCCTTTGCTCGTAATCGTGGCACCACTGGTCCACCGCTTCGAGCACGCGTTTCTGCAGTCGCTCCAGGCTGTTCTTGGGCTGCCGGTAGCGAAGCGAAAGATCAACCTCAGCGTCCGGCCACACGTCCTCGATGTCCAGGTTGGGCGGAATGCCGATTTGGGAGCTGTCGATTAGCAGCGCTTTCTTCGGGTCAAGGTGGAAACCACTGATGTAGAATTTGTTGACGTAGTAGTAGAAACTGTTGTGTTGGGCGGGATCGATGGGGTAAAACTCGTCGATCTGTACGAAATGCAAACTCTGCATGTCGGGGCGAACACCCGGGTCGAGGCCGTTAGTTTCAAGGTCTTCGCGTGTTTCGGGTTCGTCCCAGGTGTCCAGGTAGTGTGTGACCCACTTGATGAAGTACTCCGGTGTCTTTCCGGTTGGTAGCGACACAACACCACCGGGGTTGGCCTGAACCCACTCCAGAAAACGCAACGCTGTGAGCTTGCCCAGGCTGGGGAAGTTGTCAACGATGATTGTTCCGATTTTCTCAGTCGGAGGGTAGTAGAGATCAAAGCCGCTGCGCTCTAAAGCGATCTTTTCGACCTGCGAGTGAACAGCAGGCGTCTTGGTGGCACGCTTTTCTGTTCGTGGCATTGAAGAAATCCCCGTGCTTGATCTGCGTTTTCCGTTTGATCCAGCGAAATTTAGCGAAACCTGTCTTAAGGCCCAAGAGGAATCTGGGTGGGTTCCACTGGTTTTAGCGCGCACGGCACCGGTTTTGCTGAAGAAAGGTTTACGCATTTGTAGCAGGGATGCCGCCGGTCCCGGCGGAAAGCAAAGCAAGGGGCTACGGGTCGAGTACACACCGGGACCAGGTGGTTTTCGGTGGTGCCAGCGGCTCGCCTGTGGCCCTGAGGGCGGGGAACGGGTGCCTTTGAACGCCACGCAGAACGGCGCTCAGTCGGTGTCGCTCCGACGCCAGCCACCGGCGACGGCAGAGTTTCGGCGAGCGTTGATGTGTGGAAAAACCTTGCTTTCTTTGGTAGTTGTCGGTATCTTTGCGAGAAATTTAGGGAACGTGTTCGAAATCTGCGTCTCCGGTGCGAAAGTGGATCTCACGCAAGGAGACAGGCGTAGGTGGACCGGTGGGCTTGTCAGCGCAATTCCTCTGAGATCCGCTGCCACGATTCGCACCGACGTACGTTCGGCAGGCCAACCGGGTTTTGACAGGTACCGGTGCGCGCTGGCAGGGCGAACCGAGGCTGCTTGCACGGATTCCGACAGAGGCTCGCGAATCGTGCGTGAACTTGAACCGGCGGTGTCCGGGGTCACGCTGCTGCCTGCTCCTCCGCGAGCTGCTTCGGGCAACCGTGGGACAGGTCATTTTGCGGATGTTTTCAGGTCTTGCGGTGCAAGACGGCGGTTTCTCCGACCACGCTGCTGCGGGCGGAGGTACGCCCCGCGACAGGCGAATCGCGCAGGAAACGCGTCCGGACTGAGCCGAGTTCTGCAGGGAGCGAGCCCCTTAGGCGGCGAGTCGCGAAGACGAAAGGCAAATTTCTGGAGGCCCTACGCAGGGAGGACGTGATTGATGATCTGGCTCGTTGCTCTTTTGGTTCTGGTGGCAGGTGTTGTTGCGCTTGAATTTCGGGTCCGCCAACCCGACCAGCTGGTCCTCACCGAAAAGGGCGGCAGGGTTGTCCTTCGTAAGGGGCGATTTTACCCACGCCACTTCAGCTTGTCTGTGCCGGCGGTCGTCAGGTCCATTTCGCTGGAAATTCCGGCAGAGGCCAAAGGCCACGTACCGGTAAAGGCAAAGATTCTGGTGGCGGTAGCCCCGGACCCCAGACGCGTTGAGGCGCTGGTCAGGGTAGGAGGGTGGCAGCGGAACGCGGCCGAAGCGGCAGCGGCGGCTTTGCAGGACAGCGTACAGGCCGTGGTGCGTGCTCTGGTTGAGAAACGGGAAATCGATGCCCTCTCGACCGGGGAGCTGGACCGTTCGTTTCGCAACGAGTTGGAGAAGGCGGCAGCGGACTACGGGCTTGCAGTTGTGTCTGCGCACGTGCTGGCGGTTGAACCCGAGGACTCAGAGCTGGCCGAAGCGATGGCGCGGCGTGAGGCGGCCAGGATTCGCGAAGAAACGGAGCGCGCAACGCAGGAGGCCCGCGTCGCCGAGGCCAAAGCACGTTTCGCCGCGGAAGAAGCGATCGCCGAGACGGAGCACCGCCTGGCTCTCAAGCGCCTGAAAATGCGGTCGGAACAAGAGAGGCGCGAGGCGGAGCTGGCGCGAATCCGGGTAGAGGAAGAAGCGGAGCGGCGCCGACTCCAGCTGCAAGTTGACCGCGAAGAAGTTGAACTCCTGGCAGGCCACCCTGAGTTGCTGATTCTCACCCCCCAGGTGGTGCGGCTTGCCGAGGCCAGTCAGACCTTGCGGAACGCCCGGACGGTTGTTTCCCTCGGTGCGGAAGTGGGTGAAGCGGCCCCGCTTGTGGAGCGTCTGTTGAGTCTGCTTCAGGCCGGAAAAAGCGGTGGTGCGGCATCCGAACAGGAGAGCGGCGAAGCAAAGGGGAGCGCGTAATTTCCGGTGGTGTCGCAGATCCTGACAAACTCTTCCGCTGACGTGGACCTGTTTGCACTCAGGCCCTTCGCGGCAGCAAAGGTCTCCGAAATCAGCGAGGCGACCGCCCTGTCGCGCGTTCCTCCGCAGGAGCGGGTGAATTTCCACATCGGTAATCCGGTTCAAGATGCGCGCTTGATTTTGGCCTACAAAACGCTGCTGCTCGGGCGAGCGAACGGTGAAGCGCTGGACTTGAGCGATTTGCAGACCCTGGCCGGTGACCTCGACATCGAGCCCCGTCTGACGCCTTTTCTGGAACTTGTGCTTCGCTCCGTAGACCGGAGTGTTACGTACCTGCCGCGTGGTGGCTTTTCGCGGCACGACCCAGGGCCGCTCGCTCCGCTGGTGCGGAAGTGGCTCCTGGAAAGGCAAGAAGAGCCGTTGTCGTACGACCTGGGTGTGGACAGCGGTCGTCGGGAGCTCACATTTGCCAGCGGCGGCCGGTGGGAAGCACTTCGTGTTCTCTTCGCGACGTTGAATGAGCACCTGGTGGCTCGACCGGCGGTTGTGCTGCTCTGGGGACTCGATCTGCCGAGACACCTGCTTACGTTCGAAAATCTGCGACTGGTGCGTCTCGACGCGTCAGCTTCGGTTGCAAATGCGTTACGGGAAAGCCTGGAGTCGGCGTCAACGTCGCCGCATTTTGTCTTGTTGGGCGCAGTGCCACCGGAGCGAGAACGTCGGCGACTGCGTTTTCTGGCCCTGGAAAGGCCCGTTCGGATCATCGAAACGAGCAACGCTCCCAACCATCTGTCGCTGGCTCGCGAGGCCGGTTTGGCGGAGCTCGTTCTCCGCATTTTGACACCCGACTTTTTCTTGCCCCAACTTGGCGCCCTTTCGCTCGCCGTTGTCCTGGGCAACAGCGAGTTGCTCACGGCGTTCGAGAAAATGCATTTTCAGCTCAAAGGCACGCCTTCGGGGCCGGAAATCGAGCTCTTGGCTTTCGCGCTACAGCACCCCGATTTGTTCACCCGACAACCGTGGGAACCAGCGGTCTGGAAAGCTCCAACTGAGACGGTTGCCGCCAGCGTGACGGACGCGACCGTACCGGCCGCAGAAAAGCTGGCCCTCGCGTTGAGTGGCTACCTTGCTCAGGTTGAGGCGTTTGCGACGCGAGCCTCTTCGTTCGTTGATGCGGTTTCACAGCGAGTGGAAGAAAGGGCGCAACGTGTTTCCCAGAGCGGTGAAGCCGTGTTCAGTCGAGCCTCACGGCCTTTCGTTGGCGGACGGGGCCACTTTGATCCTTTGGGGCACGCGACATTCGCGGAGTTGCTGGAGCAACTGGCAAACCGAATTTCGGATCCCGAGTGGGAACGGGACCTGGAAGCCGCTTTTCTCGCGGCTTTTGTTGCGCAGCATCCGGAGTACGAACACGAGGCTTGCTTTGCCCTCAGCGGTTCGGCGCGAACCGCCCTCAGCTTGCTGGGATTTCACGCGGGAGTCTCCGATGTAGTTGTGCCGGACTTGAGCTGGACGTACGAAAACTGTTTTCCGAATGTCACCGCGGTGCCGCTTTCGCCCGAGCTCGAGCTGGACGTGGCGAAAATCCGGCGGGCGGTTCGGGAAAAGTTGGCCACCGACGCCAACTGGAAAGAACACGGCGCGGTTGTTCTGAACAATCCCCACAATGCTACGGGGAAAGCGTTTCGGGAAGACGCGGTCGAAGAGCTCCTGCTGTGGGCGCTGGAAAATGGCGTCCGGGTTGTGGACGACCTGTCGTACGAAAACGTTGGTCCCTGGGATCACCTCTCTGGGCCGCGGACTGCACGCCAGATTGCCTCGAATCTCGTACGAACCGGTCGGTTGCCTCGCGAGGCGTTGAAGAATCTGGTTACGGTGCACTCGCTGTCTAAAACAGACTGCTTTGCGGGGGCACGGCTTGCCGTGGTGGAAATTCTCGACCGGGACTTGCGGCAGCGTTTCGCTGCCGTGGCGAAAACCATTCGCCCGAATCATCTGGCCATCTTGCTGGCTTACCTGTTTTACCGAAACCCACCGGACCGGGTCCGCAGCTACTGGTTACTGCGGAACCGCGTGCTTGCTGAAAGGATGACGGCGCTGGAAGAGGCTGTGCGGGAGTTGCCCGTCGAGCGCAACCCGTACGGACTCCGAGTGGTCAGACCCAGAGCCAGCATGTACCCGCGTCTTGAGGTCCAGCGTCTGCCGAGCGGCGTGTCGCTGGACTGGATTGCCACGAGTTTGGCTAACCGTGGAATTGGCTTGATTCCGTTCTCCACTTTTGCACGCACAGCGCAGGGCTTCGATTTGGCGCACCGGTCGTTTCGTCTGACGCTCGGTGGGGGCGATTCTACGACGGCACTGCAGCGAAAAATGCGCCGCACGCTGATCGACCTGAACCGGGTGCTCGGTGACGAGGAGAGCCGGTACAACCTGCGTGTCCCGCGCTCTACGGGAGTGGCCGTGGCGTCAGTGCGTTCCGGCCACGTGGAAGAGCGCTGGAACGAGGTGGAAAAGCACCTGGCCAAACGGGTCGACGTACATTTCAGAGACCTTCGGCGACGATTCGGCAAGGACTTTGGGCATCACCAGCGGGCAGAGTTTCTCGAGTCGTACGTGCCGAAACGCCTGGGGCACTTCCGACGGATGCTGGACGCAGAGCTGAAGGTTGAGGAGTTGCTGCGCGGCACTTCGGAGGCACAGCCCCGGGTAATTCTTGAGCTTCTCGAATCGGAACTGCAAACGCCCACGCTTTCCGACAGGAGAGAGGCATTTCGGCGGCGGCTGTTCGATCGAACGGTCCACCCGACCCAGGTTTACTCCGTTCAGGTCGACGTCCAGGCACGTCGGCTCGTCCACCGTGTCGCGGAAGGGCAGGCTTTCGACGCCCGCCAGCTGAACACGCTGGCGCGCGAAATGGTCCGGGAGTTTCTCGGCGAGAACGTACCCGTGACGTCCAAGGCCGAAGCGCGCGAGCTTGTGTGCGACCTTCGCACGCTGGTGCAGACCGAAGACTACCTGCGCTTTCAGTTCGGTGAGGAAGAACCGCTTCTGCTTTCGTTCTGGGGCGATTGGGACGGCAGCACCAGACCTTCCGGACAGGGACACCGCCTTTCGGCAGCGGCCCTGCTTGAGGACGTCCGGCAGTTGGCTGCTCTGCTCAGGACTGCGACGACGTTAGGCGTGGACCTGGCCGTTCCGACGGAAGTGGCTGAGGCTGTTCAACGCCTGGAGGAGCACAACCAGGCGTTCTGGCGACTGCTCGACGACATCACCGATCTCACGAGTCAGCTGGAGCAACGGTACCTGCGCGTGCTACCCTTCGACGTGCGCACGGGCGCGTTTCGACGGCTTGGGATGCGGCTCCGGCTCGCCCGCGATCCTCTGGCTGCCCTCTGGCAGCACAACGACCGCCTGGAGCGCCGCATGCTGAAACTGCGCCGCGACCGACGAGCGAGCCTGGAGTTTTACCTGAAGCTCGATCAGGCGCTGCGAGAGGTACTCGCCCGAAATCTCGACCGTTTGGAGCCCCTTCTCAAGCACCCGGCTGGGGCCCGCGTTCTGGCGCGGTACAGGGATGTTCTGCGTCGCTTCGCCCTGACACCACGGATCCACCAGCGGATCATCGTAGCGCACGATCAGTTCGCGATTGACACCACGGTGCACAACCTGGTGGAGATCAACCGACTGGCTGTGCGTTACGGTGTGCCAGGAATGATCTTCGGAATTCAGATCAGCATGTCGACAGATCCGGAGGCGCTGGTTGCTCTGGACCGCAAAATCCGTGCGGAGCGTTTGGCGGCGCAACGCAGACATGGCGGTCCTCAGGCCCCAGCGGTGTGGGTGATTCCTTTGTTCGAAGATCTCGATTCGGTCCACAATTTGGACAAGTACCTCGACCGCGTGTGGGATTACGCTGTCCAGAGTCGCCGGGCCGGCCAACCGGCAGCTGACCGGTTCTCGGAAATCATTTGTGAGATCTTTGTGGCCGGTTCAGATCTGAGCCAGCAAGTGAGTCAGCCAGCGGGAGCAGCTCTCTACCGGGAAGCGAAGTACCGCGCTGTACGCTGGCTTTCGCAGCACGGTCTTTCGAACAAGGTTCGAATCAAACTGGGCAGCGGTGAACCGGCCCAGAGGCAGGGCGGCTACTACGACCGTGAATCGGGTCTCCCGGCTGTGCTCACGACACGGTCTGCTCGAAAGCGCCTGGCGGAGCACCTCAACGATGCTGAACAGAAGGCAGCCGAGCGAGCCCGAACCCCTTTGCAGGGCATCCTGGCTGGAGGCGAGTTCCGCACTTTCCAGAGCAACCTGGCGGAGCGTTTGCGTCACCTTTCCGTAGACGAGCGGGCACGCATTCTTTTTCACGTTCGGGAGAGCCAGCGCTTTCACGAAACAGAGCTTCGACGTGCTGCTGCGGCACTCCAAAAGACACGTCTGCGCTTCCTCGAACGGGGTTTGCAGGAACTGGAACTGCTGACCCTTGGTCGTAAGGACGAAGTCTACGACAGATTTCTGGAATCTGTGCGTGAGCATTTCCGGCAGATCCTCTACGGCCGGCCGGAAGATGTGGTTGGTCTGCACGTGATTTCCTACTTTGTGTCCAGGGCCATTCCGGCGCTGCGCGATCGACCGGTAGTGCGCCCGAGCCGCGAGGTGGGGCAAGGCAGAGAGCGAGAAATCGTGGGACGACTGGCTCAAACCCTGCCGCTGGCGAAACACGGCAGCTTGCTCCGAGCCATCGGCCACAATCGCGCACAAACGGTGATTCTGGGGGTCAACCAGCTCACCACTGGCCTTTTCCGGGCCTTGCAGCAGTTCGTGGAATCGGCGTCCAGTCCCGCGGAGGCCACCCAGATTCTGGAGGAGCGGGTTTTCCCGAATCTCCCTGTCAGAGACATCTTGAACACACTCCGGCTCTACCACGATCCTCACCTAACCTGGGTGAGACGACTCGAAGCGGCCTTTCCGGCCGGGAACTCTGCCTTTGTGGCCCTGCGCGAAGACAACGACGCCCTGGAAACCTTCATTCCGGCTTTGCAACGGGAACTGCTGCGGCAAAACGGGCTTCTGCTGGAGGGATTCCTGGAAAATGGGCGCGTGAAGCAAGCTGTGCTTCCGGCGCTTCGTCCGGACCTGGCCGTGCTGCTTCAGCGAAACCTTTTCAACACGGACCCAGCCGGTTTACTGGCAGAGGCCAGGAGCCCGGTGGACGCGTCCTGGCGCCGGAAGGTTGAAGCGATGCTGCGGATGCGGCAACGGGTCTTCGCCTGGCGGGCTGAGATTTGGAAGATCATCGAGGAGCCGATTCGTGGACAGGTGGAAAGCTTCGTCGGCCTTGCGCTTGCCATCAGCAAGCTGTCGGAGGGGAAATCCGTTGCGGATGTTCCGCTGGTGGCCGCCCCAGCGGACGTTTACCGCCTCGGCTCGCAAATTGCTGGCTTGCTGCGCCGCACCACCGACGACGCCATGCGGCAGTTCTTGATTGCGGCCGTGCAGTACTTGACCCACCTGCCAAAGACGGCCACCGAAGTTCCGCTGGACGTCATCCGGGCTCTGCGCGACGTGGAACGAATCGTAAAAATCGAGGGTCAGGCCCTGACAGAGGAGCAGTTGGCCAGGGTTCGATTCTACGTTCTCCAGATTGCGCGGCTTTGCAAGGAGAACGGGTAGGCCATCCTGGATCCTTGGGGGTTGCACCGCGAGTTCCAGCCTCGCAAGCCCTTTGACAAATCCCTCTGCATTCCTTATCTTCGCTAAACGTTGGCTGAGGCTACGCGTACCGCGACGAGGGAGGCACGAGATGCTGACGGTTGTCGGTCTGGTTGTGGTCGTGGCACTCATCATTCTTGCCGCCACCAGGTGGAAGGTTCACCCGTTCCTTTCGCTGTTGATCGCCGGTGTAGTCATGGGCTTCCTGGGTGGCCTGGATGCTTCCACGACGCTGGCAAAGCTCACCGAAGGTTTCGGCAGCACTCTGAAGGCCATCGGGATTGTCATTGCTTTTGGTACCATCATCGGTACGTTTTTGGAGCGGAGCGGCGGTGCCGCCACGATGGCCGAAAGCGTGCTTCGTGTGGTCGGTGAGAGACGAGCACCTCTGGCCATGTCGATTACGGGATTCATCGTTTCGATTCCTGTTTTCTGTGACTCGGGTTTTGTGATCTTGTCGGCGCTGAATCGGGCTCTGAGTCGTCGGACGGGAATTTCTCTGGCTGTGCTGGCGGTGGCGCTGGGAACGGGACTGTACACGACACATGTTTTCGTGCCGCCTACACCCGGGCCGTTGGCTGCGGCTGCCACACTGGGGGCCGATGTTGGCCTTGTGCTGTTGCTCGGTCTTTTGGTCTCGGTCCCGGTTGCTGCGGTTGGTCTTGGTTGGGCGCTTTTTTACGCCAAACGTTTTCGGATCGAGCCTGGTGCGGCGGGGCAGTCCTCGACCAGCTCGGCTAGACCTTCGGCCAGTTTCGCTTTTGCACCCATCGTGGTGCCGATCCTGTTGATCGCTCTGCGTTCGGTTGCGGACTACCCTGCGCATCCCTTTGGCAGTGGGCTTGTGAAGGCGAGTCTGGACTTCATTGGCCACCCTGTGATCGCTTTGCTGGTTGGTGTGGGGTTGGGCTTCAGCCTCGCACGCAGGTCCGCAGGCGGTAAGCAGCTGGGCTGGGTTACCGACGGACTCCGGGACGCGGGCGTGATCATCTTGATTACGGGCGCGGGTGGTGCATTCGGCAACGTGCTACGCGCAACTGGCGTGGGGCAAACAATCGGAGAGGCCGCTGCGCACTGGCACCTGGGGCTTCTGCTCCCGTTTGCAATTGCGGCGCTTCTGAAAACGGCTCAGGGCTCGTCAACCGTCGCCATCATTACAACATCGGCGCTGATGGTACCGCTTCTTCCTTCACTTGGTCTCGATTCCGAGCTTGCCAAGGCACTGGTTGTGCTGGCCATCGGCGCGGGCTCGATGACGGTGTCGCATCTGAACGACAGTTACTTTTGGGTTGTCGCGCAGTTTTCGGACATGGACACGGCCACAGCGCTCCGGGCCCACACGCTGGCAACTCTGGTGCAGGGACTGGTCGGTGCCGGGACCGTGGCGTTGTTTGGGGCGGTGCTGCTCTAACCCTCGATCGGGAAGGCCAAAACGAGACGCACGGGCGGTAGGCGAATTGCGGGATCGGCGGTCGCCTGCCTCCTGAACGGGTGGACCAGGGAACTGCAGAACGTGGCTGTAAGTTGGGAATGGGCTTAGGGAGCTGCTCAGTGGTGCGCCTTGAAGCGGAATCTGCGCTGCTGGTGTCACTCGTTCGACTGAGTGCTTTGTTCACAAGCAACGAGGAACGCTTTGAAACTCATCCTTTTCGACATCGACGGGACGCTGCTGCACTCTGGAGGCGCAGGGAAAGACGCCATGATCCGCGCCTTCGAGGAGGTTTTTGGTGTGCGCGATGGTTTTGCTGGCATCCACATGTCGGGAAAGACCGACCCGGGTATTCTTCGGGAGGCCCTGGAACAAGCCGGTCTCCGCTGGGACGAAGAAGCTGTAGGGCGTTTTAAGAAACGTTACTTTGAGCTGATCGGTGAGGAGCTTCGCAAGCCGCGCCCTTCACAGAAGCTCATGCCTGGTGTTCGGCAGCTGTTGGATACGCTGAAAGCTCGCCGCGACGTAGTACTCGGGTTGCTGACCGGTAACTGGCGTGAGAGTGGTTTGGCCAAGCTGGCCCATTTCGGAATCGACGGTTTCTTCGAAATTGGGGCGTTTTCCGATGATTCGGAAAACCGCGAGGAACTGCTTCCTTTTGCGCTGGAGCGACTTCGAAGCCGGAGAGGTGTTGAGTTGGGGCCCCGTGACGTTTGGCTGGTGGGCGACACCCCCAGAGACGTGGCCTGCGGCATCGTGCACGGGGCGCACGTGCTTGGTGTGGGAACCGGACGTTACACGGAAGAGGAGCTGCTTCGTGCGGGCGCGACGCGCACCGTGCCAGATCTAAGCAACACGCGAAGAGTTGTTGAACTCTTGACAGAAGAGTTTGGAGGTGATGGTGCAGAGAACTGAGCTTGGTAACTCGGGAATCCACGTTTCCGTAGTCGCGCTCGGTACGTGGCCGATGGTTGGCGACGCAAACTGGGGACCGCAAGACGAGCAGGACTCGATTACGACGATTCGGCGGGCACTGGACCTTGGAATCAACTTTTTCGACACCGCGGAGGCTTACGGAAACGGCTTTGCGGAGACGCTTTTGGGCAAGGCCCTTGGCGATCGCCGGAGCGAAGCTGTGATCGCAAGCAAAGTCTCGCCGGACCACCTTCGGTACGACGACGTCAAAAGAGCCTGCGAGGGTAGTCTGAAGCGCCTCAACACTGAGTGGATTGATTTGTACCAGGTCCACTGGCCGAACCACACTGTACCGTTCGAAGAGACATTTCGGGCGCTGTTGGATCTGCAGCGGGAAGGGAAAATTCGGGTCATTGGGGTGTCGAACTTCGGCGTGCGGGATCTACAGGACGCTCTTGCCCTGGCACCGGTGCAATCGAATCAGCTGCCGTACAGCCTCCTGTGGCGGGCCATCGAGTACGACATTCAACCTCTTTGTGTGAAGAAGCGCGTAAGCATTCTTTGCTACAGCCCTCTCCTGATGGGCTTGCTGACGGGTAAGTTTCGCTCTGCGGACGACGTGCCGCCCGGTAGGGCCCGCACGAGACATTTCTCGACAACGCGGCCGCTGGCCCGTCACGGGGAGCCTGGTCAAGAGAAACTGACCTTCGAGACTGTGGCGAAAATTCGAGCTGTGGCCGAGCGTCTGGCTGTGCCGATGGCGGACCTGGCTTTGGCCTGGTTGCTTCAGCAACCCGGGGTTGCCTCCGTGCTGGTGGGTGCCAGGAACCCGAGGCAGTTGCAGGAGAACGCGCGGGCTGCGGACTTGAGTTTGTCAGACGACATTGTTCAGGAGCTGTCGGCCATTACGGACGCGCTCAAAGAGGCGTTCGGGCCGAATCCGGACATGTGGCAGGCGAAATCGCGCTACCGGTAGCAATGCGGTTTCGCGCCGGGTCGAGCTGGCCAAAGTTCGATTTGCCGAAACATCCGGAACGTGCAAATTTGGGAGAGGGCGGACTTTCCAGTCGGGACCTAAGCACAAGAGGCTCCGCGGTGCGGAAACGCTGCTCTCGCGGCGTGTCCGCTGAACGCCAGCCCGTCTGGAAAAATCAGAGGCCTGCATTTTGTACGGGACCAGCAAGCGCAAGACGAACGATGACGGAATCAGGCACCGGTTCAGAGTGCGGGTGACAAACGTAGCAGGACGGTGGTCTGGCAAAGCGAAGTCACGTTTGGGGATCGGGCTGGCACTTGCTCTGGTGACACCTCTGGGTTTTGCGTTCAAGTTTTACCGCGGTCCCTGGCACGTGTGGTTCAACGATTACGGCGCAGGACTCCTGTACGAAGTTTTCTGGATTCTGGTTTTCCTTTTTCTGTGGCCCACACGGCACGCACTGCGGCGCATTGCCGCGTGGGTTTTCGGGGTAACTTGCGCGCTCGAGACGCTGCAGCTGTGGCACCCGCCTTTCCTGGAGGCCATTCGCAGCACATTTCTGGGCCGCGCGCTGATTGGAACGAGCTTCGTCTGGTGGGATTTCCCGCACTACGTGGTTGGAACCGCACTTGGCTACGCCCTTGGACTCCTGCTGCTTGACAGGCATCTCGAACGCGAACTCGAGCGTGACCAAGCTGGTTAGAAAGAAGACAACGGAGTCGATTTGCCGGCGTTTTGGACGGAGCGTGCCTGTCGGCAATTCATCTGTGTTTTCGAGCAAAGAGCTGGTGAACGAGAGGCTTCAGACCCGGTGTTTGCGGTGGACTGAGACCCGAACGGTGGGAGAATCTGGTCCGGCGAACGAAGGCACAGAAAATAAGGAGGAGGGTAGGGATGCGCGAGCAACAGACGGTGTCGCGGCGAGAATTTGTGCGAAGAACCCTTGCGGGTGGATTGGCACTGGCCATTCCGCACGTGGCGAAGGCAAACGCTGACGGCCAGCGTAAAGAGCCTCCGCGTGTGCAGTACCGGACACTGGGACGAACGGGTTTGAAGGTGTCGGTGGTTGGTTTTGGGGCCATGCGAACGTCTGACCCTAACGTGATTCACCACGCGCTTGACCTCGGGGTGAACTACATCGACACGGCGTGTTGCTACATGGACGGCAACAACGAAGTGATCGTTGGCACTGTCCTCAAAAGCCGCCGTGACGACACGTACATTGCTACCAAGGTGCACATTGCTTCTGAGAAGAAAATGATGGCCTCGGTGGAACGTAGCCTCAAGCGTCTACAGACCGATGTTATCGATGTCATCCAGCTGCACAGCATGAAGAAGCGCGAGCACGTGCTGAATGAAACAGCCATGAACGCGCTCGACAAGATGCGCAAGAAAGGCTACGTGCGTTTCGTGGGTTTTTCTACGCACAAGAATCAGGTGGAGTGCATCGACGCTGGCATCGAGTCTGGCTTTTACGACATGGTCCTGGTGACTTACAGTTTCAAGACGGACCCGGAGATCGAAAAAGCGATCGCACGAGCTGCCAAAGCGGGGATGGGTGTGGTGGCCATGAAGACCCAGGCTGGTGGTTACAAGAAGCATGATCTGGGTGACTGGAGCCCTCATCAAGCGGCGCTGCGGTGGGTCCTGCGGAATCCGAACGTGGCTACAACGATCCCGAGCATGGTCAGCTTTGCCCAGGTGGACGAAAACGTAGCTGTGATGGGTACGAAATTCGGGGCTCGCGACGCCAAGGCGCTGGAACGCTACGGACAGCTCCTGGACCACGAGATTTGTCGGTTTTGTCAGGACTGCGATGACCGGTGTCCGGCAGGTGTTTCTCTGATCGATGTCAACCGCGTGTTGATGTACGCGGACGGCTACGGTGACTTGGATTTAGCGCTTCGCACGGCTAAACAGGAAGGCACCGCGGAAACTCTGCAGGCGTGTGCGGCTTGTTCAGAGTGTCTGGTGAGATGCGATTACGGGCTCAATTTGAGCGAACGAGTGCGGCGTGTGCGGGAACTTGTTGGAGCGATGGCATGAGACGATGGCAACTGACTTTCGTCTTTGGCTTTGTGCTCGTTTTAGTGCGAGCCCAGGTGCTGGAGGCTTCGGGTTCGGATTCGCTGGCTGCTTTTCTGCCTGAAGTGACTGGGTGGAGACTGGCGGAACCCCCGGAGACGTACACCCCCGACAACCTGTTCGACTACATCGATGGCAACGCGGAACTGTACCTGTCCTACGGGTTCAGACGACTCGTGAGTGCCATGTACGTTCCGGAGCAAGGGAGCGAGGACGAGGCGATTGTGGTGGATGTGTACGACCAGGGCACACCACTCGGAGCGTTCGGGCTGTACTCGAGCATGTGCCGTCCGGGACTCACGTACGGGGAGGTTGGCTGCGAGGCGATCGTGTCGCCGCTCCAGGTGCGTTTCTGGCAGGATCGCTACGAGGTGGAGATCAACGGTGCTGACGAGTCGCAGGCAGAATTGCTTGAGAAATTCGCCCGGTCAGTCTCCGCAAAGCTGCCACGCTGCGGGGAAATCCCCGAGCTAAAGTGGCTTCCAGAAGATGGTCAGGTTCCCCACACGCTGAAGTACGTCGCGGACGGCTTCTTGGGGCAGGATTTCTTGCCCGGTGGGTTTGAAGCCAAATACAGAGTCCACGGTACAGTGGTGACCGCATTTGTGACGCAGTGTTCCACGGAGGATTCTGCACGAAGCTGCCTGCATAGGTACGTTGGCGCACTTGAGAAATTCAAAGGTGCGGTGGCGAAGCAGGACGGACGGTTCTGGGGGGTCGCTCACAAGTACGTTGGACATGTCTGGGTTTCTGTGGAAGGGCCCTGGCTGTACGGTGCCCGCTGTGAGACGGAAGCCTCTGCTGCAAGAGTCGTCGCCGAGCGTCTGAGGGAGAGGCTGAGGGAAATCGCGGGTATGCGCAGGTAGCCTGCAAGTCGTTGCAGCTACCGGGTTGTTACGGGTTACTGGAAATGGTTGGCCAATTCAGACGGAAGGCCGTTAATGGCGGTTGTCTTTTCAACCCACCTCACCAAATGGCCCGGCCCTTTCATTCCCGGACAGGCTGAAGATGTTCGCGAGCTCCACCGAAAAACGAGGCCCCGAAACGTCGGGGCCTCGCTTGTTTGGACGGGGTTGATTGTTCTCACTGCTCCGGATACGGTGGCATGTAGGGTGGGCGGGGTGGAAAAGTTTTGGGTTCTTTCTCGATTTTCTCCAGGATGACCTCGATTGCTTTCTCGAGCTGCGGGTCCCGGCCCTTCACGACCAAATCTGGACGGTTGTCCACGATGATGTCCGGATCCACACCGTGATTTTCGATGACCCATTTCGAATCGAGGCCGTAGATTGAGAACTCCGGCACGGTGACGTAGCCACCGTCAAGCAATCTGAGGTAACCGCGAATGCCACGCACGCCGCCCCAGGTCCGCGTGCCAATGACAGGACCGAGTTTGTACTTCTGGAAGTAGTACGGGAAAATGTCCCCGTCCGACGCCGAGTAGTGGTTGCAAATCGCGACCAGGTGGCCGTGAAAAACATTCTCGGGAATTGGGTGATCTGCTGCGTTCCGACTCATGCCCATCCCAACGAGCACCCGGCGCAGGCGTTCCAAGATCAAGTAATCCACAAAACCGCCGCCGTTGTACCGGACGTCAATGATGAGGCCCTTCTTGCGGATCTGGGGGTAGAATTCCTCGATGAACTCGTTCAACCCGCGCGAACTCATGTCGGAAAGGTAAATGTAGCCAACCTGGCCGTTGGTCGCGTTTTCGACCTTTTTCCGATTGGTTTCCACCCAATCCAGAAGATGCAGCTCAAACTCACTGCCGATCGGTTTCACAGTTGTCGTCCACGAGCCGTCCAGCGTAGGTTTGCTGTTCAAAGTCAGCTCGACATTGACCCCGACTTTGTTTTCAAACAGGCTGTACGGGTTGGTTGGCGCTTTCAACTCGACACCGTCCACGGCCAAAATGTAGTCGCCGACATGGGCTTTTACGCCTGGCTCGGTAAGTGGTGAGCGACGCTGCTTTTTCCAGTTCGCTCCCCGGTAAATCTTGGCAATCCTGTAGTAGCCGCTTTGGGGATCGAGCTGGAGATCGGCGCCGAGAAAACCGACCGGTGTGTGCTCAATTTCGGGGTAATCACCACCGCCAACGTAGGTGTGCGAGTTGCCGAGTTCTCCCAGCATTTCGCCGATAATGTAGTTCAGGTCGTACCGGTGAGCTACGTACGGCAGCAGCACTTCGTAGCGGCGTTTCATGGCTTCCCAGTCCACACCGTTCATTTTCGGGTTGTAGAAGTAGTCGCGTTCCAGCCGCCAGGCTTCGTAGAACATCTGCCGCCATTCCTGCCGCGGGTCGATCTTTACCTTCATGTGCGACAAGTCCAGTTTACCGTCGCCGATCTTCTTCTTGCCCTTTCCCACGTCGATGATGCCGTAGATTTTTCCACTCTTGTAGATCAGTTTGTCCAAGGTCGGGGCAATGTCGAAGGCATCCACGGGCGACAGAATGACCTCGTCCTTTTTGTCTTTGAGATCGAAGCGATGCAGGGCGGATTGCTCGCCCGGCAGTTTGCCATTCATTCCGCGAACGGGCACAGTGCGGTAGAAAACCGCATCGGCTGTGACAGCAAGACCGGCGATGTTTGCGGGTTTGATGGGTAGTGCAACAGCGCGGGTAGTGATGCCCTCGAAATCGATGTGGATTGGTTTGGTTTCTTCGGCTTTCTTGGCCGTTTTCCTCTTGGTTGTTTTCTTAGAGGTTGCGTTGTTTTTCTTTTCGGTTTTCTCCGGGACCTCGTCGCTTTTTGGCGAAAACGGCGAGGTGCTGTCTGCTTGCAAGGTCACCAGATAGATGCCAGCCGTCTTCACGTTGGCGTAGTTTCCGTCGAACTCACCCAGAATTGGGTTGATGTTGCGGTTCGAGATGAAGTACATGTAACGGCCCTTGGGGTCGAACATGGGGCCGTAATCGTTGGTGAATTCGGTTGTCACGGGCCGAATTTTGTGATCCTCCACAGACCACAGGTAGATCGTGTAGAAACCGTTTTTACCAGCTTTGGAGTAGGCCAACCACCGGCTGTCCGGCGACCATCTGTAATCCCGAATTTCCCACCAAATGGTGCTGTCGACGAAGGTGATTTTGCGCGTTGGCACATCCAGCACCCAGAGGTTGTGGTTCTTGTCCGCAAAGGCGATTTTTTTCGAGTCGGGCGACCAGACGGGCTGGAATCGAAAGACCTTCCCGTTGGTCGTCAAGCGAATCTCCTTGCCACCTTTCTGTGGGCGCAGGTACAGTTCGTCCTCGCCGCTGGCATCCGAGACGTAAAGAATCCATTTGCCGTCTGGAGACCACGTGGGGTACTTTTCGTGGACACCAGAAGTCCGCGTCAGATTCCGCGTGGCTCCTTCTTTGGCTGGTACGGTGTAGATGTCGCCACGGGCTTCGAACAGGGCTCGCTTGCCCTTCGGAGAAAGCTCGAAAGACCTGATGCTTTTACTGGCGTCAACCCAGTGCGGCTTGGCGTACAGATTCTCACTCGGAAGCAGCACGTCCACTTTGTGGACCCGTTCGGTCCCGAGGTCCAGCAGGTAAAGGGTGCCGCCGTTTTCGAACACGATTGCCTTGTCGCCAATGCTTGGCCAGTTCACATCGTACTCTTTGAAGTGCGTCAGTTGCGTCGTTTGGCCCGTTTTGATGTCGTACTTGTACAGGTTCATCCGTTGCTCCGGGCCACGGTCAGAGCCAAAATAAATCACGTCACCGTGCCACATTGGGTAGGTGTCCGTGCCAACCCAGTCCGTGATGCGTTTCACCGTGTTGTTTGGGAAATCGTAGATCCACACGTCCTGGGCCATGCCTCCTTTGTAGTGTTTCCAGGTGCGAAAATTGCGGAAAATGCGGTTGTACGCGATCTTGTTGCCGTCCGGAGAAAAGGAGGCCAGACCTCCCTTTGGCAGCGCAAGCTGCTCTGGTAACCCCCCTGTAACGCTTACCTTGAAGTAACGGCCAAACCAGTCGTTGAATGTGGAGCGACGGGACAGGAAAAGGATGTGTTTCCCGTCGGGGTACCACTCGATGACCATGTTGTTGGGACCCATTCGTTCGGACACATGGTGGATGTCCGGGGTGAACGTGAGCTGAGTCGGCTCGCCGCCGTCGCTGGGCATGATGTAAACGTTGAAGTTCCCGTCGTACTGAGCGGTGAAAGCGATTTCTTTTCCATCAGGGGAGAATTTCGGGAACAGCTCGAGACCAGGGTGTGTGGTGAGCCTCTCCGCCAGTCCTCCCGAGACGGGTACAGACCAGATGTCGCCTGCGTACACGAACACGATTTTGTCGCCGTAGACATCGGGGAAACGAAGTAGTCGGCCCTGCTGAGCAGCAAAAGCCACCCCCGTCAGTAGAAACAGCAGGCCAGTGCAAAGCGTGACGAAGCGTTTCATTCGACCCTCCTGCAGGTTCAAACCCAAACAGACCGATTTTGAGCACTACGGACGAAGTGTTTTTTGGGTACGTACCTGAGGCCGTCCGACCAATTTCTTGTTGAGCTTACCGCCGGAGCTGGTCGGTTTGGCGTGCCGTGCCTGTGCAGTGTCTCCACACAGTGGGGACAAAAGGCGCATTCAGACCGCCGGTGGTCCCAATGCAAATAGGGGTAAGTTGGTGTGCAACGCTGTGCGGAGGAACGGTGTTGTCCCTTGGGTTTTGTCTGAACGAGTTCAAAAGAACTCAGGTCAGGACGGGCGGAGGTCGTGAAGCTTGAGGTGCAAGAACAAGATGCGGACAGGCGTCGTCACTTGAGTTGAAGTAAGGCACGTTTCGCTTCCCTTGTTCCGACAGCGTTTTTTCCCAGCGTGAGTGTCCCGAGCGGAACCGCTCGTCTTACGCGCCAGCGTCCGCAAAGGTTTCCGGCCGTGGGCAGAGTAGTGTGACGCGGACTCGGACGGGGGCCCTGTTGTGTGGTCGGGGGCTCGGTGAAAAACGCTTTCCGGCGTTTGCGAGGAGAGCGGCAGGGTTGGGTGGAGGGCTTTTGGTCGGGCGCCGTAAGGGTGTCTGGCGCCACCAGCAGAAGACGGCATCTCCCGCCGAAACGCGAGTGGGAATCCGAAGATCGGGCCGGCGCGTACGGATGGCGGTCCGCCGTGGCCCGGTGGGAAGCCCGAAACGAGTATGCTCAGGGGAGGGGAGTGCGAATGGATCGTGAATAACGGATGGCCAACGGCTATTCTTGAGTTTTACAGAGGACTGAAATGGTGAGGTCGGCCTTCGGGTTGGGGTGAACTTGGGTGGCGAGGAAAGGAAACTGCGGATTTCTTGGTTACTTAACCGTTTCAGATGTTGGCAGAGGGAGAAAAAACTTGCGCAATATCGTTCATTTTCGTAAAATTGGTCCAGCTTCCTGGAGGGCCTTTCTTAATCCTGCCTTGCAGTGGACGAGAACGGTTTCGGAGGCGAACAGTGTGCGAGTGGTACCAGGTAACTCGGTGTCCGAAGAACGCTGTGCCGCAACGTTCTCCGAATTCCCAAGTGTTTCTCTCCCATGATCCTCTCCTTGTAGTTTTCGATCAGTAAAGTTCAGGTTGTCTTGCTGCGCTGCCCACTGAGGGCAGGCGGCAACACGGCCAAAAACAGTTTGCTGAGCCACGAAGTCACTCAATCACAGGCCCGGAGAATCACGTTGGTAGAGGGGTTGACAACGGGAACCGAACAAAATGAGGGACGAACCGTGAGGATCTCGAAACGACTCTTTGTGGCTTGTACGACGGGTCTGGTGACCTTGGCCTTTGTCGTCACCAGCATGGCAGCTGTTTCTGGTGTCATCCAGGGCGTCGTCAAAGATGCCAAGACCGGCGATCCACTTCCTGGTGCGAACGTCCAGATCGTTGGCACAAGCATTGGTGCGGCCACGGACCTGCACGGGAAGTACGTGATTCCGCGCGTTCCGCCGGGCAGCTACACGCTGCGGGTAACCTTCATCGGGTACAAGACGGTTGAGGTACCGGTGACAGTGCGGGCCGGCGAAAAAGTCAAGAAAGACATCGAGATGCAGTACGTGGCCGTTAAAGGGAAGGAGGTTGTCGTTACCGCCCAAGCTGAAGGGCAGATCAAGGCGATCAACCAGCAATTGTCTTCAGCTGCGATCGTGAATGTTGTTTCTTCCGCTCGCATCCAGGAACTACCGGACGCGAACGCAGCCGAGTCGGTCGGGCGCTTGCCCGGCGTAGCCATCTTGAGGAGCGGAGGTGAAGGTACGAAGGTGGTCATCCGGGGTCTGGCGCCGAAGTACAACACGATTATGATTGACGGCGTGCGGATGGCTTCGACGGATTTCGACGATCGAAGCGTGGACCTCAGCATGATTTCGCCTTACTCCTTGGAAGGGATCGAGGTGCTGAAGGCCATCACACCCGATCAGGATGCAGATCACATCGGCGGATCCGTGAACTTCATGCTCCGCGAAGCTCCTCCGGGTTTCCACTACGACGTCATCAGTCAGGGTGGTTACAACAAGCTCAAGAATACTTACGACGATTACCTTTTTGTTGGCAGCGTTAGCAAGCGTTTCTACCACAATCTTCTGGGTGTGTTTGCGCAGGCCAACATCGAAAGGCGCAATCGTAGTTCCAACGAAATGGGCGCGAACTATTACTTGCAAGGCCCGAAGCTCGGTCAGAAGAATCAGGTGTACATTGCTGGTTTGACGCTGCACGACATCTTGCGGGAACGCAAGAGGAATGGCGGGACCCTGGTGCTGGACTACGTCATCCCGAACGGGAAGGTTGTGTTGAAGAACTTCTACAGTTCGGGCGAAACCAGCGCACAAAACCACGGTGAGTTTTTCGACGTTAGCAACGCCAACCACACGTACACAGGCACCGACGCGCTGAGCAAGCTGAAAGTGCTGACGAATGTGCTGAAATATGACCAGCGTTTTCCGATCGGCCGGCTGGACATGCAACTGTCGCATTCGTACTCGGAAAACAACGCACCAAGAAACGTAACGTTCACCTTCACTGAAAACGCTGCGTTTGACGTTCTTGACCCCAAGATCCCCCCGACTGAGGTTCCGAAGTACGCACGCTACAATCTCGAGAAGACGTACCTGGCAAGGATAGGCGAGTACAG
Source organism: uncultured Cytophagia bacterium (assembly GCA_964644845.1). Classification (GTDB taxonomy): domain Bacteria; phylum Zhuqueibacterota; class Zhuqueibacteria; order Oleimicrobiales; family Geothermoviventaceae; genus Geothermovivens. Next base: position 32,076 of record CAZXXS010000056.1, read on the forward strand.
GCGCAACGCGAAGGACCGCCAGTTGGCGTTCAACGTCAACATGGAAGTACCCGTCCGGTTTGGGAATTTCCTTTCCGGCCACCTCAAGTTTGGCGGCAAGTATCGCTACAAAGATCGCAAGCACGACTACTGGTGGGCCGGTGGTCCATTGAACCTGGGTAGCGGCCAAGGCACCCGGAACGCAATTCTGAACGCTTTCCCCTGGATGAAGGAGACAGTGCCGACGGGAGCAGGCAACCTGCCCTACACGCTGTTCATCGACAAGGACTACGACCCGGGTGAATTTCTGAATGGTGAGTACAAGCTCGGTCCGGTGGCCGACATTGACCTGATGCGCAAGGTGATGGATGTCGTACGTAAAGTGAACGAGCTGGAAGCTTACCATCCCAACAAGTACTTGTGCACGACCTACGACTACAACGGGAATGAGTACCTTTCCGCTGGATACGTGATGACTACGCTCAACTTTGGACGCAGAGTCCAGTTTATCCCCGGTGTTCGCTACGAGCGTAACAAGACGGTTTACACGGCGCCGCAAGGGAATTCAACCTACACGGGTTCGGACATTTTCTACCACTACAAGGACACGACCACGACCCGTATCAACGAGTACTGGCTGCCGATGGTGCATTTGCGCGTGTTTGCTACGCGCTGGTTTGACATCCGCTTCGCTTACACCAACACCCTCTCGCGTCCCGATTTCCGTCGGATTGTGCCGCGGTACAACATCGGCTTTACGAGTGTTGCCTGGAACAACTACCGGCTGAAACCGGAGCGTTCTGAGAACTTCGATCTGTACTTTTCGGCTCACAGTAACACAATTGGTTTGGCCACGGTGGGCTTTTTCAAGAAGAACATCGATGACATGATCTTCTCCACCGGTCGGCGGGTAATTACGGATCCAGCGGAGTACGGTCTGCCGCCCAGTGAAAAGAACAAGTTCATCAGCACGAGCATCAACAGTCCGTACCGGGCGTACGTGAAGGGTGTAGAACTGGATTGGCAGACAACGTTCTGGTACTTGCCAGGAGTGCTGCGTGGTCTGGTGTTCCACGCCAACTACACCCGAATCCAGTCCGAGGCCAGGTACCCGCGCACTGTGATCAAAGGGAAGTACGTTTTTGAGCCGAAATTCGAGTACATCCAAACGAACGTGGACACGTTCTACACGGATCGGCTGATCGATCAGCCCGACAACATCGTGAACCTCGCCATCGGGTACGACTACAAGGGATTCTCAGCGAGGTTGTCCTTGCTGTACCAGTCGAACATTTTCCACGGCACAAGCTTCTGGCCTGAGTTGCGTCGGATTACGGACGACTACCTGCGTTGGGACCTGTCTGTAAAGCAGAGTCTGCCGTGGGACGGTTTCCAGGTTTTCCTCAACGTGAACAACATCACCGGTGCTCTGGACCGCGATTTGAACCAGGGGTCAAACTTCCCGGCGGCAGAGCAACACTACGGCACGACGGTGGACTTTGGCTTACGCGTGCGACTCTGAACGCACCTGTGGGGTGAAGTCTCTTCGATAGGTGATAAGGTGGAGTCAGAAAGGAGGTGATGCGCTGACTTAGGTGCTCTCGACCGTAGTGGGATTCGTGACGCAGTAGGGTGGGAATCAAACAGGAGGAGTGGTTCGATGAAGGGCAAAGCACTTGTCGCTGCGCTGGCTGTTCTTTTCCTGGCTGCGACGTTGCCTGGGCAGATCTTTGCACAGGCTCCGGACACAGTGGTGGTGCCGTACATGATCGATGGCAACCCCCTCGGTGCCATCAACAAGTTCATCATGGGCGACACCACGGCCACGGGTGAGCGTGTGAATCCGAACCGCGTCTACAAACTGGAGCGCGGGAAGATCTACTTCTTTGACGCAACCATGGAAGTGTACTTTGACTTGAAGCTGATCGCGGACGACGACGACCCGGATAACCCGACTCCGCCCCCGATCCTGGCTCGTGGTATCCTGCCGGATGGTAGCTCTCCGGGTACCTTGATCAAGCTGATGAGCGGGAACGGCTACTTCAAGAATCTGTACTTCCATGCTGTCCGTCCCGACCAGCAACCGCCAGGTTGGACCACCTGCGTCCAGTTGCGTGCTGACAGTGCACGCTACGTGTTCGAAAACTGCGTTTTCGACGCCTGGGGTGGAACCGCAGTGCGGAACTACGCCAACTGGACCAAAACGTACATCTACGACTGCGTTTTCCGCAACATGATTCACCCGACCGGTTGGTTTGGTGGCTCTTGCTACCTGAGCAATCCCGTGCCGACCGACACGATCGTAATGATCAACAACACGGAGTTCAACTGCGGTTCTTACCTGTACGTGCCGAACAGGGAAATAAACCGATATTCTCGAATCGAACACAACACGGTGTTCACTACACACGTGAATGTGTTCTACGCGCCGTACGTGTCGAACGTGACCTACGCCAACAATATTCTGTACAGCGTTTGCACGATGGCGCAGCGCGATGTGGAAATCGAAGGCGGTTGGTTTGACTGGGATGGCGAGATTTCGGGAATCGTGAGCATCGACACGATTCCGCCGGACATCGCCAGCCGGGAAGGCATCACCGAGGCCGATCGGCGGGTCTGGTTCCTGAACAACGAATACTTCTGGCCGCAGAAGGTGAAAGATTTCTGGGCCAGCGCCGACACTCTTACGCCGCCGGTGTGGATCAACGATCGTACCAAAGCCATGCTGAATGACAAAGAGCACTGGCCCAACTTCAAGGTGGAAGGCAACATCGAGGCGGATCCGGGCTTCAACGACGAAATGATGACGGTCGTTGACAGTCTGCTGAAGTACTGCCGTTTGCTCCGTACCGGTCAGCAACAGGACTACCGCCACTACTACGATCCGGACCACGATCTGTTTGCGGTGCAATGGCCGCTGCCGGAGGACCTGACCTACTCGAACACGGCCTTGATGACTGCCGGTACGGACGGCCTGCCGCTGGGTGACCTGAATTGGTACCCAGACAAGAAGGCGGAGTGGGTAACCAGCGTGAAGCAGGATCCGAAGCAGTCGCACATCCTGCCGAGCAACTACACCCTCTCCCAAAACTACCCGAACCCATTCAACCCAGTCACCACGATCTACTACCGCCTGAGCAAGAAAGAGCACGTGAAGCTCGGCATCTACAACATGCGTGGCCAGCTGGTGAAAATGCTGGTGGATAAAGATGTACCCGCCGGCGTGCACAGTGTCAAGTGGGACGGCACGGACGAGTCGGGTTCGCGGGTCTCCAGCGGCGTGTACATCTACCGCATGGAAGCTGGCAACTTCAGGGCTTCCAGACACATGATTTTCCTGAAGTAAGCCAGCTCTACGCGGGCTGAGACAAGTTCGCCAAACGGGGCAAGACCACGGGTGTCTTGCCCCGTTTTTTGTAGGAAGAGACGAAACCTGTTTCTCGTACGGAAGAAAAGGAAAGTGAGGCCGAAGTGGACACGACGCTCAGAGTCTGGACCTGGATGCACCCACCCGTGGACGACACCGAGCAAAAACTGGAAAAACGTTTAAGGCGCCTGAAAACCGGAGGTGTGGACGGCATTTTCCTGCTGGTTTACGACGGTCGGAAAGCCTTTTTCGAGAGCGGTGTGCTTCCGGTAGACAGCGACCAACTGACGCGCGTCCTGCGGATCGCCGATCGGTTGGGGCTCGAAGTGCATGCCTGGATGTTCACATTGAACTGCAATGTGGACTGGGTCAAAGAACATCACCCGGAATGGTTCGTCGTGAACAGGAAGGGCCATTCTACACTGGTCGAGCGTCCGTACGTGGAGTACTACAACTGGTTGTGCCCGAGTCGGGAGGAAGTGATTGGGTACGTTCTGTCCGTTGTGCACGAAATTGCGCGGATACCTGGACTCGCCGGCGTTCATTTGGACTACATCCGATTCCCGGATGTGATTTTGCCTAAAGGGTTGCATGCCCACTACAATTTGGTTCAGGACAGAGAACTTCCCGAGTACGACTACTGCTACTGCGAGGTCTGCCGGAAGGCGTTTCGCGAGGAAACGGACCGGGATCCCTTGCGAGAAAAGGATCCTTCACAAGATGAAGCCTGGCGGCGGTTTCGAGAGAAGCGAATCACGCGCGTGGTGGAGCTGGCCGCGGCGGAAATTCAAGCCGCAGGTAAACAGACCACCGCTGCGGTCTTTGCGACGCCATCGCTGGCCAGGCAGCTGGTGCGCCAGGACTGGCCCCGCTGGCCATTGGACGCGGTTTTCCCGATGATTTACCACAAATTCTACGACGAACCGCCCGAGTGGATCGAGACGGCCGGACGGGAAGGGGTAGAGGCCTTAAGGGGAAGAATTCCTCTCTTCGCAGGGGTGTTTGTGCCAGAGCTCCCGGGAAACCTAGCCGGTGAGGCTCTAAATTTGGCGTTACGAGGAGGTGCGCAGGGTGTTTCTCTTTTCTCTGCAGAGGCATTGACGGACGAACAACTGGCGGCAGTGGCAAAAGCCAAAGAGACCGCACTGTCGACCTGAGTTGCGTTGCAACGCAAGGCGACTGAAGCTCGAATATGTGCACTTTGTGTTCTGGTGCGCGTCCAGGCGGTTGTGAGGGGGAGGGCAAATGGGATGGAGGGGTGTTAGCGTCGACGTGGATTTGGGACTGGTTGGCAAATTGCTCCGGCGGCGTGGCATCTGACCCGTGGAGCCGCAGCGAGAGTAGTTTGGTGATCTTGTTGGGAGGAATATTTGCCCTGTGTTCTCGTCCTGTGACTACCACGTCACGCGGGGGCCCGTGTGTTGCCGGCTGTGTCGGGTTCCAAGGCCAGAATCTGGGAGGCTTGAGGCATGATCGGAGGTTTGAGACGGACTTTCGCTCTCCAAGTGATCTTGATTGTCGCGGGTGCCCTGTGGATTTCGTGCGGCAGAACGAAGGTAGCCGTGCAAACACTGTTGCACTGGCGCATTGTCGTTCCCGGCGATGCTATTCCGAGCGAGCAGTACGCCGCGCAAGAATTCCAGACGCTGTTCGAGCAGGCCACGGGAACTCGACTGCCGATTGTGCACCGGGCGCAGTTGCCAACGGGAAACGTGTTCATCGGGGAGTCGCCGGACATGCGGGGGAGTGATGTCGGTTTTGCGACGGAAGGTTTCGGTGAAGAAGAGTTGGAGATTCGCCTGAAGCCTGACAACCTGGCCATTGCGGGAGGAAAACCAAGGGGCACGCTCTACGGCGTGTACGAGTTTTTCGAGCGCTTCCTGGGAACGCGCTTTCTCACGAAGGACTGCACGTACTTCCCGGCGGATGTCGGAGAGTGGAAACTTACGTGTCGCAGGTGGCACGCGAAACCGGTTTTTCTTTACCGGAACGTGTATTTTGGCGAAATACAGAGGAATCCCGGGTTCGCCACACGTCTGCGCGTGAACACGGTGACGGATTCTGCCAAATACGGTGGCCGCACGTCCCAGCAGTTGATCAATCACTCATTCTACAGGTTGGTTCCGGTGGCGAAGTACGGCAAGGCTCACCCGGAGTACTACGCTCTTGTGAACGGGGAGCGGAAATTACAAATGTGGGGCGGCGGACCGCAACTGGATGTGTCGAATCCGGAAGTGGTCGACCTTGTCACACAGGCGATTTTGAAGGAGATCGAGGAACATCCGGAGTGGCGTAACTACAGCGTGAGCCAAAACGACAACGATCAGTATTGCCACTGCGATTCTTGCGAAGCGATTAACCGCCGTGAGGGCACCCCCATGGGAGCTCACCTCCGTTTTGTGAACCAGGTGGCTCGAAGGGTGGCGCGAAAGTACCCGAACAAATGGATTGGCACGTTGGCGTACTGGTACACGCGCAAACCGCCGAAACACATTAGGCCGGCGCCGAATGTACAGATCCAGCTGGCGGACATCGAATGCTGTCGGCTGCACGCGATCGATGACCCAACCTGTCCAAGAAACGCGCCTTTCCGGGAAGAACTGGAGGCGTGGAGCAGAATCACGAGAGAGTTGTACATTTGGACCTACGCAACTGACTTTCGGTACTACGATCTGCCCATCCCGAATCTGAAGAGCATCGGAAGAAACATCCAGTTTTACGCGTCCCACAACGTGAAAGGTGTTTTTGAGCAGGGCAACGGTAACGTTCTTGCCGGGGAGATGAGCGACTTGCGGAACTACGTCATTGCGCGCTGTCTGTGGGACCCGACACTGGACAGCTGGTCAGTGGCCAAAGAATTCTGCGACTTGTACTACGGCAAAGCAGCACCGATTGTTTGGGATTACCTGAATTTCGAGCACGACTGGGTGGAAAAACACGGCGACCACCCCACCTGCTTTGCGAATCCGCGGATGCTGGGTTTGAACCGCGAATTTGCTTTGAAGGCGTTTGATTTCTTCAAACGCGCTCTTGAGGCGGCCGAGAACGACACGATTCGGAAGCGGGTGGAGAAAATATCGATCACAGCCTACCGGACGATGATGGAGGCAGGTGCCAGGTTCGTCTACCGGGACGGGCGTTTACGACGGGAGTATCCCCCGGGCTACGAAAACGTAGTTCAGCAGTACATTGCTCTCGCGCACAAGATTGGTCTGACCTCACCTGGAGAGGGGATGAGTTTTGCGGAGTTCGAGGAGCGCTTGAAAGAAGCGTACATTGCCGGGATCCCGGCACTGAAGGTTGAGAGCCCGGTGTGGAAATTGATTGCGATGCCGGGAAAAAACGGCAAAGTGGTGGTCATGGAGCACAAACCGGACGGGCGGCAGTTGCTCCAGATGTTACAGACGAATTTCGATTACGGTGCTCTGGATGAGTTCCCTGCCGACGTGGTGGACCTGAGCAAGATCCGGTTTGCCTACACGGGCAGCGTGGAAGGCAACCGCCTGGTCATGCGACTGCGGTTGTCGGACGGATCCAGCATTGAGCGGCGGATCTGGCTGTCGGACGGGCGCCCCGACGAGGTCTTCTGTAAGACAACCATCGTTCATCGCGGCGCCAAGCCGAGAGCTTATCAATTTGTAGTGCATCCGGAATTCTGGACCGGTACCTCGTCAGCCGACTGGAACGTGTTGAGCGCGTACGTGTACTTGAATGGACACTGGGAACGCTACAACGACAGCCTGCGTGCCGCCAGTGGACCCAAGACACACCTTCTCATTGAGGCTGTGAATGGCGGACGGCACGCGTATTTCAATCACGAGGCGGGATTTGGTGTACTGGAGACGTACGATCCAGCCAAGTTTGAGCGCTTGCGTACCTGGTGGGTTCCGGATGAGAGCTTGATCAATTTGGAGATCTTGACCAAACGGGTCACACTTCACCGAGGCGAATCGTTCAGCTACACGTACGCCTTTCAGTACCTGACGAAATGGCCGCCGCCGGCCGAGTAGCCAAGTGTGCTACCGGGAGGTCCGCTTGAAGGACGTCTCTGGGCGCTGAAATGGCGGGCTGGGCAGGAGGCTTTTTGGGTGCCTCCTGGGAAATGTGAAGCCGTAGCGTATTTCGGAAGCCTCAATTACCAGGGGACGCACTGCCTGACCGGAGGAATGGACTGTGGAAAGGGTCTTCCGCCAGTAGCTTGCGTAGCTTCAGGGCCAAGGTCAGGATGGGGTTGGTTTCGGAGACTAAGAAACCGAGGAGGTTGCACATGAGGCTGATCTGTTTGTTTGCAGGACTGATGTTGCTGGCCGTTGTGGACGGCTACGCTCATCCCAGCGATCAGAAGTACATTCCTGACCCTGATCCCGCCATTCAAAGGCGGATCGAAGCCTGGCGGGACCTGAAATTCGGCCTCCTGATGCACTGGGGACCTTACAGCCAGTGGGGTGTTGTGGAGTCCTGGTCGATTTGTTCGGAAGACGAACCGTGGTGCAAAAGGCCGTACGATGACTACGAGCGGTACAAGCGCGAGTACGAGCGTCTGAAACTTACGTTCAACCCCGTCAAATTCAACCCCGAGAAATGGGCCAAAGCTGCCAGGGAAGCTGGGATGAGGTACGTGGTGTTCACGACCAAACATCACGACGGCTTTTGCATGTTCGACACGAAGTACACCGACTACAAGATTACGGCCCCGGATTGCCCGTTCAGCAAGGACCCACGAGCGGATGTGACGAGAGAGATTTTCAACGCTTTTCGAAAGCAAGGTTTTTGGATTGGGGCTTACTTTTCCAAACCAGATTGGCACTGCGACTATTACTGGTGGCGCCGTTTTGCTACACCCGACCGCAACGTCAACTACGACATCAAAAAGTATCCGGAGAGGTGGGAGAAGTTTGTTCAGTACACGCACAATCAAATTCTGGAGCTGGTGAAGAACTACGGTCCGCTGGACATTCTGTGGCTGGACGGCGGTTGGGTTCGCCGACTTACGGACAAACAGATCCAGGCGGCCATCAACAGTCCCAACTACAAATTCACCCACATCCAGAGCCAGGACATTCGAATTGAAGAGCTGGTTAGGAAAGCGCGCGAAGTGCAACCCAACCTGATTGTGGTAGACCGGGCTGTGGAAGGACCGTACCAGAACTACTTGACCCCCGAGAACCGCGTTCCAGAACAGATGTTGCCCTATCCCTGGGAATCGTGCATTGTGGCCGGAGGCGGGTGGTCGTGGCGCCCGAACGCCCAGTACAAATCCGCGCGCCAACTTGTCCACATGCTGGTGGACATTGTAGCCAAAGGGGGCAACCTGCTTTTGAACATCGCCCCGGGGCCAGACGGCACGTGGGATGCGGCGGCCTACGATCGCCTTGCGAAAATCGGTGCCTGGATGCGGGTTAACAGCGAAGCCATCTACGGGTCACGTCCAGTGGCGCCGTATTTCGAGGGGAAAGTACGCCTCACCCGGGGCAAGGACGGGTCGGTTTACCTGATCTACCTTGGTGACGAGGACGAGCACACGCCCCCTGCCGAAATTGCGGTTTCCCGCTATCAACCGCCAGAGGGAGCTGTCGCCAGGTTTGTAGGCGTGGATTCCAGGCTCACATGGCGCGGGGTTGGTAGTCGGGGCGTGGTTGTGGAAATCCCCGAATCCATTCGCGACAATCCCCCGTGCGACTACGCCTGGACGGTGAAATTCACACCGGGAGCGACGGAGTAAAGGAACCGAACTCCAGGCAGGATGGAATTGATTTTCGAAAGAGATGCGCCACTGGAAGGCCCCTTGAAAAGTATTGAAGCCCTGGGGCTTGCGGACCGCACCGGGGTTTGCACTGCAGATGAGTAGCGCCCTCAGCCGAATGCCAAGCCGCCGTCGCAGCAGATTTGCAGGGGGGACAGGGTCGGCAGGGTGAGATTGCGCTGACCGTACAGCTTACCCTGTGGCACTTCGGGGTAAATCCTCCTGTACAGTGGGCAAACTCGCGGCGCCGTTGAAATTCAAAGTGGACAATGTCAGCTGCGGGTTTGGCGCCTGTCCAGGGAATCTGTTACCGCACGGTAAATCAGCAGCGCTACGAAAGCCGCCAGGCCAATGCCTGCGTACACGTACCAGATGACGTGCGCGTGGGCGTAAGCCGCTGGCATGGGCCCGTGGCCGGCCAGAGCGGCGGCGTGTTGCGCTTGTTCCGCTGCTGAAAGTGTGTGAGGATCAGGGCAAAAGGCGTTCAACAAGTAGCCGGAGATGGCAAAGCCAAAAAGCCAGGCGAAGAACGTGGTCAAGTGGGCGTAACCCATGTAGAGGCCGACCTCGTCTTTAGGGGCTTGTTTGGACGCGTACTCGTAGAAGCGAGGCGAAAGAAAACATTCGGCCAGGCCCTGAAGCGCGATGCCCAGGATCAGCGCCACCGTGACCGGGTGCAGGTGGACAAAGCCGAGATGCACGGGGTTTCCGAACAAGCGAGCGAAAAGCGGGCTCAGGCTAACGGTGAGGGCGGAAAAGGGGATGATGAGCAGTGCGATCGCGATTGAGCTTACCGGCCGAAGCTTGCGAACCAGGTGGGTGATTGGGACGACGAAAATAACGACCACAAGGGGATTGATGTTCGCTAACCACTCCGGTGCCGCATGCTCGCCGATGAGCCGCAGGGCGTACTTGGGCATGGTGGCGTACAATTGACCCTGGATTGTCCAAAAACCGGCCACGATGAGAATCAGGATCATAAAACGCACGTTCTGTACAACCCTTACCAGCCCACGCCATGCCTCTCGCAGACTCTTACCCATGCCGCTTGTGTCCACGTTGCGGTAGAGAATCACGATCACTGCAAGGGCCAACAGCGACATCCCCGCTGAGTAAAAGTTGATGTACTTCAGTCCAAGCTCAGTGCGCAGCGGTTTGGCTACGGTTTTCCCAAAAAACGCGCCGATGTTCACCATTTGGTAGAAAAGGGAGTAGGCGCGTGCTCGGTTGATGTCATCAGAGGTTTTGGCCACGGTACCGGAAATGATCGGCTTCACGAATGAACCGCCGAGCATGATGATGAAGAGCGAAAGCAGAGCTGTTACTTTGGTCTGGAAAGCGCCCAGGAGACCGTAGCCCGCAGCGAGCAACGCGAAGGCGATGATGAGCGCCCGGCGGAAGCCGAGTTTGTCGGCTAAGGCGCCTGTAAAGGTGGGGGCCAGGTAGAGTAACGAGGCAAACCAGGCGACGACCCAGCCAGTCTCGACGTCGGTGAAGCCGACCTCACGTGTCAGGTAGAGGGTGAGAGTGATGAACACGCCGTAGTAGGCAGCGCGCTCGAAGAGTTCGATGACGTTGGCTGTCCAGAATTCTCGGGGGAATCTCCAGGTGAGACCTGAGCTGCTGTTTGAGGACATGCGGTTACCCACGATTACGATTCACGACTGCCGTTGCCATTTGACCAAGTTCCAGCAAGCGTGTTTCCGTAGAGGCCCTGCAGCGTTCATCGGCGCCACCCCCGTTTTGTGGCGTCCGTCGATGCGGGTGCATCCTTGACCGCTGGGTTGTGGCGAGGACCTCGGGTTCTTCCACGTTTACCAACAAACTCGCGCCGCCGAAAGTGCGTTTGTTGCGGAACCGGACGCTCCACCGCGACCGAATTGCAACGGAACGTAGCGCACAGGTTGCGCAGGGCGCTTCTTCACTGTGCTGCTGGTAAGTGGATTGTAAGCCCTCGCCCAAAAACACGTAGCAAGGCACCTTGCGCGTTTCGTCAGACGTTCCCGATTCCACTCCGGCGCGGAGCGGGGTGTGACTGGACTTGAAAGCCGCTAAGACCGGATCAACACTTTGAAAGTCCGGATCTCGTGAGGCCGGATCTGAAAGCGGAACCCGTTTGACTGTTTTTCCACCGAGCCGGGCGTGGAACGTTCGATCAGATCCACTTCTTGCACCTGACCGAGGGACCGATCCAGCACCACAGACACCAGAGCAGAGCGGCCTTCGGTTTCCACAAAGCGGAGGATCCAGGCGTCGTTGTCCTCCGCACGTTTGATCACGTTCAGGATCACATTGTCCGGTGAAACTTGCACAAAGGCGTGTTCCCTCGGCAGTCTTCCTTTGTGGGAGGCCGCGCGGAAAGCGACAAGGTGCTGATTGTACTCGATGCCCCGCCGCATTGTCTTTGCTACCCGCCAATCGCCCTGGTGAGGGTAGACAGCGTACGCAAATGTCTGGTAGCCTCGGTCGGCCATTGGGTCAGGCTCGGTTGGCGAGCGCAGCAGGGACAGGCGCATCACGTTTCCTTTGATGTCCCAGCCGTACTTGCTGTCGTTCAGAATGCTCACGCCGTAGCCTTCAGAGGACAGATCAGCCCACCGGTGGCCCGGTACCTCAAATCGGGCCTTCTCCCAGGAAGACGAAAAGCCTGTGGAGCGCTGGATCGTTCCGTACGGGATTTCGAACGTCGCACTGTCCGCACGGACCGTCACCGGAAACGCGACTTTCAACATTTTGTGCTCTTCCCACCATTCTACGCGGTTGCGCACCTCCAGGTAGGGCAGATCTGCGTACACCGACACGTACTGGTCGAAGAACGAGGAGGGAAAATTCTCGGCGGGCCATTTGCTGTTTTTCTGCTCGCCGAGAAACTGGTGCCGCACGTGAATTGTGGCACGAACGGGTCCAGCCTCCACCAGCTCCACAACTGTGGCGCTGTCCAGGTCAATGGGTTCACCTTCGAAGCGCAAGTTCCAGGCGTCGACTGCCTTGTTTCGCAGGAGCTGCAGCAGGTTTCCGCGGGGTTCGGCCAAAACTTCCCGCCCGGTCGGCCGGTGGACGAGTCGGGTGAGCAAGCCTGTGTGCGGATCGAGTTCGGCTTCGACGAACGTGTTCGCCAGGTGGGTACGGTCCGCTTCGAGCGCCGTCTTGGCCGGGCTGAAACGCCGTTGAACCAGTCGGTACACTTTGTAGCCGAAAGGTGGTACGTCGTGAGCGATGAACAGCAAGGTAGCACCGGTTGGACTGTTGTCGACGATTTGGGTTGGCACTGGGGTCCCGTCGGGGGCGAGAACGGACCAGGCTCGATCTTTTTCCAGCCGGCCGAGTGGGACGGCCACGCGATCTGTACGTTCCCAGCTCAGTGGATTGAAAACAACCAGAGCTTCACCGGAGCCACGGGTGTCGATCTGACGAGCCAGCCGACGCAGGGATGTGTTGAGGATGTCCCGAGCAAGAGTTTTCGCCTGTTGGTAGTCGATTTCGGTGTCGTGGTAGACCGGGTTGATGGAGGATCCCGGAAGAATGTCGTGGAACTGGTTGAAAAGAAGCGTGTGCCAGATGACGTCGAAATCCCGCTTAGGGTAAGGCTCGCCGTAGAGCGATGCGAAGGCAGCCGCTTTCTCCGCCGTCAGGGTGAGGCCTTCGATTTCGCGGTTGTGCTTCTTCGTTCTTGCCTGGGAAGTGTAAGTGCCGCGATGGTACTCAAGGTAGAGCTCCGTTTGCCAGGACGGTAGCTTTGCCTTTTCAGAATCGGTGATCGAGTCAAAGAAAGCCTTTGAAGTCGTCAGTTTTACGTCCAGAAACGCTGGCGAATTGATCTCCTGCTTGGCTCTCCGAAGCATTCGGATTGTCGGACCGCCGCCGTGGTCGCCCACACCGTAGAGAACAAGCACCTTACCGAAGCCGAGCTGCTGCTCTTCGTGGTGGCTGAAATTGATCAGGTCGGAGGGGTTCAAGTCGTGGCCGTAGCCGCTTTCTGGGATGTAGCTCATCACGCGGCTTCCATCTGGCGCCACCCACCAGAAAAACCGGTAGGGAAATTTGTTGGTGTCGTTCCAATTCAGCTTGTGCGTGACGAAACCTTCGAAACCGCTACGCGCCAGGATTTGAGGCAGATTCCAGTTGTAGCCGAAGGAATCTGGGATCCAGCAAACTTTCACATCCACTCCGAATTTCTTCAAGAAGTAGCGCTTGCCGTAAAGCACCTGACGGACGAACGACTCGCCAGACGGCAAATTGCAATCCGGTTCCACCCACATCCCGCCAGCTACTTCCCAGCGACCTTCTTTCACCTTCTGACGGATTTGCTCGAAAAGGTCGGGGTAGTAGGTCTCCATCCAGCGGTATGCCGCTGCTTGTGTCATCGTGTAGTGAAAATCTGGAAAAAGCTTCATGATTTTGAGCACGGATCGACTGGTGTTGCGAACCACCTGGACCGTTTCGCGCCACGTCCACAGCCAGGCGAGGTCGATGTGGGCGTACCCCGCGGCGTAGATGTGGTACTTTGCCCGAAGCTGGTCCCCGAGCGGGCGGAGGACGTCCATTTGGCGGTTCAATTCGTCGATGAAAGCGTCCTCGTCGCCTCTCTGAAAGGCCTTGCTGCGGACCGCACGGGCCGCCACGGAGTCCACCTGAGCGTACCAGTAGTCGGGATTGTCGGTAAAAACCTGGGCCAGTCGTTTTGCGAGGAGCAAACGAAGTACGCTGCTCTGAAGCTTCTTCTGGAACGCTTCCATTCCGCTGATGTGCATCTGCGCGTCGTAAAGTTTGCCGTACCCGGGATGGTTGATGCCGCGGATGGCGATGACAAAGCGTTGGCCTGGCTGGACATTCCTGGCGATGACAAAATGGCCTTTGTCCCACTCGAAGCTACCCAGGTATTTGCCGTTGACGTAGACCTCTCCGCCGTTGTCGATGTTCAGGTCGAGCGTCAGGTCGCGGCCAGCAAGTGAAAAACCGCCGATCTTCTCGGGAACAACGAAGGTGGTTCGGAACCAGACGTTCGTCTCCGGAAGGTCCCAGGTGTAACCAATGAAGGCTACGTCCCAATCGGAATCGTCCAGATTGGGGTCTTCGCCTCCGGGCTCGCCGCCGATTTTGACCTTGAACTGGCCGATCCCGCCGTAGGCGAGCAAGTTGAGAATTTGCATGTCGGTCATCTGGGTGTCTCGGGCGCCGGCGGGCTTTACGGTGCCCACGAGGACTGCCAGCGCGAGAAGGAGGGAATAACGGCGCATCGTCAACTCCTCTTTCAGTCAGATCTCGGTTCCAAGATTCGGAATCGTGTTTGCCGCTTTCACGATTTGACAGCATGCAGGTTTTTCGGGACCATCAGGGCGGCGAAAAGCGACCGGCCATTTTCACAGCCAGGACGTTGCCCTCTAAATCGGCTACCCAGAGCGTGTCGGCCTTTGCGACCGGGTTTGCAAAAATGAAATCGCTTCCGACTTGAGCGGTCGCGACGATGTGACCCGTTGCGCTGAGAACTTGAACGGCCCGACCGTGGAGATCAACTGAAGAGACGTACGGGCCTGTGTTTACTGGAGAAGCATCAAAGAAGGCGGTTGCAACCGAGCGGTCCCAGACCGGCTCGTTGTTCCGCAGTTGAAATGCCAGAAGGTGACCGTGCAGAGTCGCTGCTACAAGGAGAGAATCGCCTGTGACGGTTGGGGAGGCGTAGTGACACGCGCAAGGCCAGGTCCAGAGAATGCGACCGTCCTGAAGACTCGCTTTGTAGAGGCCCGGGGCTTCGGATCGCCGTGGAGCAGCACAGAAAAACACGAATCCGTCTGCGATGACGGGACTTGCAGTTGCTGGCGCGCAGTAGGGGGAGCTGGTTGGACGGACCCGCCAGACGCTACGCCCGGTCGTTGCTGAAAGGGCGTGCAAGAAGCCGTCCCAGGAGCCAACCAGCAAAAGCGTGTCCGCAAGGACAGGCTGCATTTGAATCATTCCGAAAGGACCGGCACGCCAGAGCAAAGTACCCGTTTCGAGCTCCAATGCCAGTAGATTCCCCCGGGAGGTACCGATGTAAGCCGTGCGTGACGCCAAAGCGGGTGGCGCAAAGATCGGTTCGCGGGCGTCGAAGCGCCACACGGGGGTACCGTCGTCGGTCCTGAATGCTTCGACGACACCCGAGAGGGTTGCGGTAACGATGATGGTCGCGTTCGCAGCGAGACCTTTGATCACCGAGCCCGACAGCCGTTGCTGCCACAGGAGGTGCCCCGTGGGCGGGTCGAGCGCGGTAAGCCGGCCGTCGCTGGTGGCAACAAACAGGCGATTCGCCGCGAGGGCAAGAGGAGCCTGAACCCGGGCATGGAGCGTCGTGCTCCAGAGCAAGGCCTTGCCGAACGTGAACGGAAAATCGCGCTGCCACAGGCTGTCGGCACCTCGGACAAGTCGAAGCGAAAGGGTGTGTTGCCCCTGGATTTGGATGGGCAGGCGCAGATCGGTGCTGTGAGTTGAAAGGAGCCCCCGCTGCCACCGGTCGTGATCCAGACGTACCAAGATGCTGTCCGCCGCGGGCAGGTTACGAACGAGGAGACCAGTCTCAGTGACGACGAGCTGGGTTTGGTCGAGCGGGCTCGTTGTTTCCCCGGATGTCGGCGAGTGGAGGGCGATGGCAAAAGTACCGAGCAGGGAATCGCTGTCGGCCAACCTGGCCTCACAAACGAGGGAATCGCTGTGCACTCGAAAGAGCAGGAAACCCCGGGAACGCACAACAGCGGGTGCCATGACGAAAGGGAGACCGTTTAGCTGCCACCGGCGGTAACGGTGGCCGTGGCCGGCCGACAGCAAACGTACGTTGTAGTTTCGAAGGACGTGCAGAAGACGATCTGTGTCACAGGTGAAATCCCGATCCGGGTAGAACACGGGGTGGTGCATGAAAAGGAGGCGGGGTGTGTCTCTCGGAACCGCTGCCAGCTGTTTTGCCAGCCAGCGCTGTTCGGCAGGTGAAAGATCGCCCCAGGCTTCCAGCGGCAAGGCCGTGTTGATGCCGATGAACTGGATGTTTTCGTGGACAAACGCGAGATGCGGCACACCTGGGAACCGCTTTGCAAGCTCTTGGGGGGTGTACGAGGACCAGCGGACGTCGTGATTTCCGAGCAAAACGTAGATGTTGAATCCGGAAGAGTCAAGCAGGCTCTTGCACAGTCGCAACTCCTCAGCCCGCGCCATTTCAGAAATGTCACCGGTAACGAGAACGAAGTCTGGCGGGGGGCTCAAGTTTCGCAGCGCTTTGAGCGTTGCTCTGAGGTCCGCTTGAGTTGCGGAACTCGACAGGTGAATGTCTGTGATCTGAGCGAATGTGAAGTCCGCGGCGACAGAAGCTTGTACATGCGGGAAAACACCGAGGAGGAAGGCGAAGAGCCACCTGCTCAGTTTGCGGAGCATGAATCCGAGTCGATGGGGACCAGCGTCAAGTAGGAGCGGAAGCACTGTTTACGACATCTCCAGGTCTTGTCCGTTGTGCCTCTGTGAGGACAGCGGGAGACTTACGTTGGCAACAAGGTAAAACTTCCCTGACAAGGAAGCAAGGCGAAACTTGTGCTGGGCTGCGCCCGAAAGTCGAGTTTTCGGTTTACGTTGGGGATTCGCTCGCTGGAACGGGCGCTTGCTTTACGTGAGCAAAGACAAAACCGGCGGGAAAACCAAAGGTTGAAGCTGAACGGGGTCGCCCGGAGGCGAAATCTCCGGGTCACGGACAAGAGCTGCTTGCTAAGAAAGGCCTTAGGCGTGGGGTCAGCAGCTCGTCGTGAGGAGCGTGTAGAGGGTGGGGCCTGACCCGAGGCTCCGCACACGAGGGAGATCTCCCGGAGGATCCCGGGCAAATTGAAAAGGAACGGGGAAATGGCCGGGTGGTTTCAAAAAGTGAACGAATTCTTGCCTGTGTGCGTGCTGTTGACTACATTCAGAACGGCAGGGCCCCCATTCGAAGACATGAACAGCGACACAGAAGGGGGAAATCGGGATGGCTGTTCGGGGCGTTTGGATCAACGATCGAACGCGGCGAAGAGCCACTCGAGGGCGTGTTTTTGCTTCCAGAGCAGGTCGAAGGAACGGCCTGTGCCCCTCTTTTCCGGGAAAGAAGCCCGCGGAGAATTTCTCCCGCAGGAAGCGGTGACTAACGGTAGTATCCACACAAGGAAGGCTTGTGTTCGCTTGCATCAGGGCCTTCTGCAGATGCGTCGGCTACGGAAGAGCGAAAAACGCGCGGAGTTCCCGAGGATGGGCGAATTGGGCCGTAAGAAGCGTGTCATGATCGTGGACGACGATCCAGACATGCGAGAGGTTCTGTACAAGAAGCTGAAAGACAAGGGGTACGTTGTCCTCACCGCTGCGGATGCGGGTTCGGCTCTGCGGGTGTTGGAGTCCACGCCGGTGGATGTTGTGATCACGGACTTTAAGATGCCCGGTGCCAGCGGTGTTGAGCTCGTTCGCCACATCGGAGAGAATTTCCGGGACACGCTTACGATCATGATCACGGGTTACGCTTCGATCGAAGGGGCTGTCCAGGCGGTAAAAGCGGGTGCTGAAGAGTACCTGCCAAAGCCGTTTACTTACGAACAGCTTTACGCCGCCGTGGAGAAGGCTCTTAAGAAGCAGGAGATCCGCAAGGCACGAGAACCGGAGGTAGTTGCGCCCCAGGGGGAGTTCCACGGCTTGATCGGCGTGTCCCGACCGATGCAGGAAGTGTTCAAGGCGATCAAGAAGGCTGCGGCCACCAATGCCACCGTGCTGATTACCGGGGAAAGTGGTACGGGCAAGGAACTTGTAGCACGAGCCATCCACTACAGCAGCCCGCGCGCCTCCGCGCCATTTGTTCCGGTGAACTGTAGCGGTATCCCTGAAGGGCTGATCGAAAGCGAGCTGTTTGGGTTCGTGAAGGGTGCGTTCACTGGAGCGAACGAGACACGGGCTGGGTTTTTCCAAACGGCAAACGGAGGCACGATCTTTTTGGACGAAATCAGCAGCACCTCGCTGTCCATGCAGGCGAAACTCCTCCGTGTTTTGCAGGACAACGAGGTCAGGATGGTTGGATCCAGCAAGACGAAGAAGGTGGACGTGCGCATTCTTGCTGCTACCAACAAGGACCTGCTGGAGCTGGTACGGAAGGGGTATTTTCGTGAGGATCTTTACTACCGGCTCAACGTGATTGCCATCGACCTACCGCCGCTGCGGGAAAGAGGGGAAGACATTCTCTTGATGGCCAAACACTTTGCGCAGAAATTTGCCAGTGAAGTCGGGAAGCCTGTGCCTGTGTTCAGCGACAGGGTTTTGGAAATCTTCCGCGACTACCCCTGGCCTGGAAATGTACGCGAGTTAGAAAATCTGGTTCGGCGGCTCATCGTGATGGTCGATCGGCCCGTGATCGATGTCCGGGATCTGCCGTCGCACATGCGTTTTGCCATGATTCCGGGCAGCAACTTGTTCCGCAGCCTGGCCTCTGTGGAGGCCGAGTACATTCGCAACGTGCTCTCCAGTGTGAACGGCAACAAAACGCGAGCGGCCCGCATTCTGGGCATCGATCGCAAGACCCTGCGCGAGAAGCTAAAGCGCTACGGGGAGGGCGCGTAGCTGAGACGGCCGCGTTCGGCGGCGTGGCGCAGCTCGAGTCGTCCCGGCAACCCAAAGGGCGGAGAATCGTCTCTTTGCTCCCAGTTCGCTCGTGAATCAAGAAGCAAAATCGCTACGCGTTTCTCCGTTCTTCCAGGAGAGGGAAAAATGGCGACACGATGATGGCGCATTTCGGGCTGTGGATGTCCCCTCGAGTCAAACCAGCAACTGGAAGGCTGCGTTTGAATTGGGCTTTGTGAACTTTCCGATTGCGGCTCAACCTGCCAGGTTGACACGCCGACTGCCATCCTTTTCATGTTGCCTGTCCGCCACTGCGCAAGCTTCGAATTCAGTTCCCAGCTCGACTTACGACGGTTCAGGACCCTCCGCACCGAGCAGTAGTTTTTGGCCTCTGCGTGTGTTTCCGGCGGGTCCCTGCCACCGCAAATGAAAGTCTGTCGGGCTTGGTGCTTTTGGATCGGGCCTGCGGTAGAAGCACTCTCGGGATCTGGATCACGCGGGCTTGCGAGACGATGTGGTAACTGAGCCTCGTTCACCTGCTCCCGACCGCCGTGACCTAAACTGTAGGGAGGGGGACTTTCCGACGCCGGGTGAATTTGCCAAAAGATCAACTTGCCAGTTTGACCTGCAAATCCCTGAGTAGAACCCCATTTGGCTGGTAGCAGCGCTGCGGAACACAGCCACGGCCTCTTTTTTGATGGATCTGGAACCCCTTTTCTGCGAAAGGACCCAAGCGTTCTGGTCCGCTCTTACTCCTGACGGCCGCTAACACACCTTCAGAGCGCGTGGCGTGTGCCTGGTTCAGATGGCGCTCCGTTCCTCCAGCTTCTACCTGGGTTGTGATTCCTGGCGCCGATTTCGCAGCAGCCGCCGTCTCCAAGCAGACAGCAGCGGTGGTGCGAAATTCCCCAATCCGTTTCCCGAGTCTTGTTTTCTCTGCATGGTGGGATTGAACTGAAAAACGTACGAGTGGCCCACGCTGCTGTACACGAAGAGAATGGTGAAGTGTGCGACAAGGGCCGAGCCAAAGCAAACACGAATGTTCTGGCTGGTCGGCAACCTGGCAAAGCTGCGAGGTCACCTCTGGCTATCAAATTGACGCTGCAGTGAAAAGAGGCCGTGGTAAGAGAAACTTCAAGCGACCGAGGAGGATCCCCGCTACTTACTGCTTTGTAAGGTGGCTGCAGGTCCTTTTGCGGCTCCGGACGAGAGCCGGAGAGTTGCCTGCAAAGCCCGGTCGGTCCTTCGATTCATTCTTTCCTGCGGTGCTGGGCGGGAGAGATCCCCGGGGAGACGACGCAGCACCTTGGCTGGCATTCCCGCTGCCCGCTTTGATCCAGTGCCGACGGTTGAGCCTTTAAGAAGCTTGTGGAAAAATCCCAAACGTAGAAAACCACGGAGCCACAAAGGACACAGGGACGTGACAAACCTCGTTGAACAAGCGACTGTGTTGACGAGGCTTCCAAACCGTAGTTACCCTGCTGGACCTGTTGAGCAGTGCGGCAGGGTTCGGTCTTTGGTCTGTTTCGAGTAGCTTCGGTCAAGTTTCCGGGATGAGGTTCTGTGCGAGCGGTGCGCTCTTACAGGCATTCGCGTTCCTTCACCGTCCTCTTGTGGTATCCTCGGTGCCCTCTGCTCCGGGCCTCCGTGGTGAGAGGATGCTTTTTCCGAGGCCTCTTAAAAGGTTTGCGAAAAAGGCCAGAGCCACCGAGACCCAGAGCGCACGGGGGAAACACGCAGGGGGAACCAACGGGGTCTGCTGTTGCGCAACGAGAGAACGGTAATGCTGACCATTCCGGTCAGGGAGATGAGCACTTACGTAACACGGGGATTTCATTCGAGTTGTGTGGACCTTTCGAGTGCGGCATTAGCTACATGCCCCTGCGAAGCTGGCATGTAGCACTCGGACGGCGCATCTGGGCACGCAGTTCTCTGCGCGGCCTCTGTGCCCTCGGAGCCTCTGTGGTTTGTCTGCGCTTTTTCACAGGGCTCCTGAGCGCTACGCAGAACCCGGTTCATCTCGGCGTGTGTTTTTGAAAATAGGGGAATGGACCAGGCGGATTCGCTGTTCTTCGGGTGGCTGCACGTTTGGTGAAACGTGTTGCTGGATCCGGGAAGGTGCATGAGGGTGGGGCAAAATGCCCCGGTGAGGCATTTCGTACCGTACATTCTCGCCCCGTCCGGGCGTTTGTCAGCTGTTTTTGTGTTGGATGCGGAGGCGGTTGCAAAAGGCGCGTGTCGTCCTAACACTTTGTATGTCGGGGAGTTAAGTGCGATGATCAAAGCTTCATGCTGGCAGGGTTGCTCGATGCTGGTGCCAATGGAATGGATGTTGCAGGTAGCGAACCGCCCAAACGGGAGAAAGTGCGCCCACGGGATCTAATGATGAATGGAGGGAGGAATTTTCGGCGCACAGTTGATGGGGAACGGCATTGGCTGCAGCCCAGACGCGGACGGCGGTGCGCGGTGGGATGCAGATTCTGGAGTCAGAGCTCCTGTACTTCGCATTTCAGTGGCTCGTAGATTCGTTTCTTGCGCTGAGAGACAACGGAAAGGGGTGCTGCGATTTTCTGACTCGGGGCGGAAGCGGTGGTTTGCCGTCTCACGCGAGCGGGTTCGCGGTGGACCCGCGGGGGTCGTTCCTCATCATCCTGAAGTCCTTCCACACCTTTTCTTACCTGCACAGGATGTGCGTGTTGGGTCAGCTGAACACGGACGTGCTTGAGGGCCTGTCCGAATGCATGCTGACTGAGGGCGCTTTCGTGCAGCCTATCCAGTGCACGATGTGAGCACGGTTTGTCGCTCGATGCCGGTGCACACGGAATCCAGCTACAGAGTTTAGGACAAACTCTTCCTTGTCTGCAAAAGCCAACAGATCAAACAGTGAAGCTTTTGCAGGAATTTCTGCCGCCCGGTCTAAGGGAGTTTGGACACGACGGGTGAAGTCTGCAATTCGGGCGAGTGACCGCTAAAATGTGTTGCAGGAGGCGCAAGATTCGTAGTACACGGACATCCAAGCCAGGCAGCGAGTGGTCCTGGCAGCACACACTTGCTTTTTCGGCTCCTGTGGTCGGGCCGCTGTCGGACTGGTTTGCCGGTGCGGTAGCGGCTTTGTTGTAGATGGACGAAACCGGGGCTCGTGGCTGGCCCCTCGCACGACGGTAGAAAAGAGGCAGAGACGGCACTCGAGAATGGCCGCAATTTCAACAAACTATCTGTGGTGGTGCTCTGTTGCCAGGTGCGAAAACTTGTTACGGTCGATTAATTCCGCACTCTGCGTGCTTGAAGTCTAAATAAGTCATGCACTTGTGCGGTTACTGGTCTCCGAGATGCCGTGAGAGGCTGCTGAGCCGAAACCACCGGGACTGATAAAATGACGACGAGCGAAGCGCAGGCTTTGATTACCGACAGGACCATCGAAGCCATGGCTCGTGGCTTCTACAGGGAAGCTGCCAGCTACGGCTTCAAGCAGGT
The DNA here is from genome assembly GCA_964644845.1 of uncultured Cytophagia bacterium. Taxonomy (GTDB): domain Bacteria; phylum Zhuqueibacterota; class Zhuqueibacteria; order Oleimicrobiales; family Geothermoviventaceae; genus Geothermovivens. The sequence continues at coordinate 54,218 of CAZXXS010000056.1, forward strand.
TGATTACGTGAAGTTCGCAAATGCGCTTCTCGACCTGTCCATGCGCCAGAATGGCAAGGGCGAAGCGACGCTCCGCGCTGAGAACCCGCGGCGTACTGCTGTGCCCGGAGCAACCAGGTTACCGCTGGTTGGTGAGCGCGTGAAGATCCGCGCGTTCGAAAGGAAGGATCTCGATCTGGTCCGGCGCTGGCTGGACGACCCGCACGGCCGCTACTTCTTGCTTTCGCGCACAACCGCGCGGTCTCTGGATCCCGAAGATTTGCTCACCCGCGACGACAGTGTGGTGGGTGTCATTACGCTCCTGGATGATGCACCGATTGGTCTTCTCGCTTACCTTGACGTGGACCGTGTTCAACGAAAAGCCGAGTTGCGCAAGCTGATCGGTGAACCGGCGCATCGGGGCAAGGGCCTGGCTCACGAGGCAACGCGGCTGTGGATCGATTACGGTCTCACATCTTTGCACCTGCGCAAGATCTACGTGAATACCTTAGACACGAACATCCGCAACATCAAGCTGAACAGAGACCTGGGTTTCAAGGTTGAGGGGCTCCTGAGGGACGAATGTTTCTTTGATGGTCAGTACCACGACATCATCCGAATGGCCCTCTGGGCAGACGAGGTTGGGGATCGGGGAGAAGCTTGATGGGGTGACGAATGGCCAAGCCAGATTGCTGACCGCGGTTTGTGCGCTGGGAGGCTGGGGCCGCAGACGGGGCGGGCCTTTTCGAGGTTCTTTGTAAAGCGGTCCAGTGCGGGTTGGGCGACCGCTTGAGTAGCGAAGGACTGGCTGCAAACGACGGCGGCGGAAAACAACACGATGGAAGGTAGCCGGATGAAACAAGCCAACGTTCGCACTCTGGTCGATTTGCTTCGCTGGAGAGCGGAGTCGCAGGGGGAGCATACGGCCTACATTTTTTTGCCCGACGGCGAGACTGAGGGCGAGCATGCCACATTCGCCCAGCTGGACGCTCAGGCGCGCCGGATTGCCGTCGGTCTACGGCGACTCGGCCTGAGCGGCGAACGCGCCGTCTTGCTGTACCCCCCGGGACCGACCTACGTGGCTGCTTTTTTCGGCTGTCTGTATGCGGGTGTGGTGGCTGTACCTGCCTACCCGCCGCGGAACAACCGCGGTCTGCCGCGCATCAAGTCGATCATTGAAGATTCCGGCGCTGCCATCGCCATGACCTCCAGCGGCGTTGTGTCCCGCATGCGAAAGATGTTCGACACTCTGCCCGAGCTGGCTGTGACAGAGCTTTTCGTGTCTGACGAACTCGAAGAAGGGCTGGAGGAGGAGTGGGTCCCGCCGGAGATCGACGAAAACAGTCTTGCTTTTTTGCAGTACACCTCTGGCTCCACCGGAGCGCCGAAGGGTGTGATGCTGTCCCACGCCAACTTGCTGCACAACTCGGCGCTGATCCAGGAAGCGTTCGGGACGAGTGCCGACGATGTCGGTGTGATCTGGCTTCCGCCGTACCACGACATGGGCCTGATCGGCGGACTCCTGCATGTGGTGTACACAGGGGCCAGATGTGTGCTGATGCCTCCAGCAGCTTTCCTGCAGCGGCCAATGCGCTGGTTGGAAGCCATTTCCAACTACAGGGGCACCGTCAGTGGAGGACCCAACTTCGCGTACGAACTCGTGGCCAAGAAGGCTACGCAGGAAGAGATCGAAAAGCTTGACCTGAGCTCCTGGAAGGTCGCGTTCAACGGTGCGGAACCCGTGCGCGCCGAAACGCTGGAGTTTTTCAGCGAGAAGTTCAAGCCAGCTGGGTTTGATCCCGCGGCACACTACCCGGTGTACGGTCTTGCGGAAGCAACCCTAATCGTCACGGGAGGCGTGCAGGGCGACGGGGCAAAGGTCGTGGCGTTCGACAAGAAAGGGCTTGAGCAGCGGCGTGCAGTGGAAGCTTCCGACGAAGCAACGAGCAGAGAACTGGTCGGCTGCGGAGGAGCCCTCGGTGGCCAACGACTGGCGATCGTAGACCCAGAGACTGGACGAGAATGCGGTCCTGGAGAGATCGGTGAGGTTTGGGTCCGCGGACCGAGTGTAGCCCAGGGGTACTGGGAACGTCCCGAGGAAACGGAGCGGACGTTTGGTGGCCGGATTGCAGAAACGGGTGAAGGTCCGTTCCTGCGCACGGGCGATCTGGGTTTTCTGCACGGTGGCCAACTTTTCATTGCGGGCAGGATCAAGGACCTGATCATCATTCGCGGCGTGAACTACTACCCGCAGGACCTGGAACTTACCTCGGAGCGCAGCCACCCGGCGCTGCGCGTCGGGAGCGCCGCCGCTTTTGCCATTGAGGTGGAGGGCGAAGAACAGCTGGTTGTCGCACAGGAGCTGGAATTTCGCCAGAAACCCGACGTGGCCGAAGTCACCGCGGCCATCCGGGAAGCCATCGTTGACGAACACGGGATTCTGCCGTACGCCGTTGTGCTCGTAAAGCCAGGGCGCATTCCCAAGACCTCAAGCGGCAAGATCCAGCGCTACGCCACCCGTCAGAAGTACCTGGAGGGAACACTGGAGACCGTGGGCGAGTGGCGTGCCGACCAAGAACCCCGCGATGAGCCTGTCCCGCCGCGTGGCGAAGTGAGACCGGAAGAACCTGCGGAGAAAGCGCCCGTTCCCGCGCGGACGAAGGCGGAAATCGAAGCCTGGCTGGTTGAGCAGCTCTCTAAGCGGCTTAAGGTCCCGGCTAAACAGATCAACAGGAAAGAGCCGTTCGCCAGGTACGGGCTGGATTCGGTGCAGGCGATCGGTCTGGCGGGTGACCTGGAGGCCTGGTTGGGTCGACCGCTTTCCCCAACTCTGGCTTACGACTACCCGAATATCGAAGCTCTTGCAGCGTACCTGAGTGGCGAAGAAGCCAGTCCGACGGAAGCCTCATCCGAGGCCCCCTTGGAGAACGAACCCATTGCCGTTGTGGGCCTCAGCTGTCGTTTCCCGGGCGCGCCAAACGCCGACGCTTTCTGGAAGCTGCTGCGGGACGGTGTCGACGCGATTCGCGAGGTCCCGGCAGACCGCTGGGACGTGGATGAACTCTACGATCCGGATCCGGACGCGCCGGGCAAGATGATCACCCGCTGGGGTGGGTTCATCGACGACGTGGACAAATTCGACGCGTCCTTTTTCGGAATTTCACCACGCGAAGCAACGGAAATGGATCCGCAGCAACGACTGCTTCTCGAGGTGGCCTGGGAGGCCCTGGAGGCGGCCGGTGTGAATCCGGAAGAAGTGCGTGGCAGCCGGACCGGTGTCTTCGTGGGGGTAAGCAGTAACGACTACAGCGTCATCCAGCACGGGGATTTGGAAAACGTAAGTGCCTACACGGGGACGGGAAACGCCTTCAGCATTGCCGCGAACCGCCTTTCGTACATGTTGGACTTACGGGGTCCCAGCATGGCCATCGACACGGCGTGTTCGTCGTCGCTGGTCACGGTTCACCTGGCTACGCGCAGTTTGCGCGCTCACGAGACCGATCTGGCGATCGTCGGCGGTGTGAACCTGATGCTCTCTCCGGAGCTCACGGTTGCGTTGTCCCACGCTCGAATGATGTCGCCCGAGGGGCGCTGCAAAACGTTCGACGCGTCGGCCGACGGGTACGTGCGCGGCGAAGGCGTCGGTGTTGTGGTCTTGAAGCGTCTCTCAGATGCGGTGCGTGACAACGACAACATCCTGGCGGTCATCCGGGGGTCCGCTGTGAACCAGGATGGCCGCAGTAACGGACTTACCGCTCCCAACGGAGTGGCTCAGCAGGAGGTGATCCGCGCCGCACTGGCCGACGCGCGTGTACAGCCTGAGGACGTGGACTACGTTGAGACGCACGGTACGGGCACGATTTTAGGCGACCCAATCGAGGTAAAATCGCTGGCCGAGGTGATGAAGGATCGGCCGAAAGAGAAACCATGCCTCATTGGCTCCGTTAAGACGAACATCGGGCATCTGGAAGCTGCAGCCGGAATCGCGGGTCTGATCAAGGTGGTGCTTTCCCTGCACCACGGCGAGATCCCGCCCCATTTGCATTTCAAACAAATCAATCCTCACATCCCGATTGATGAACTGCCGTTTGAAATCCCGACCAAGCGGCGTTCTTGGAAGACGAACGGTAAACCACGCCTGGCTGGAGTGAGCTCGTTTGGTTTTGGTGGTACGAACGCACACGTGGTTCTGGAGGAGGCTCCGAAGCGAGCACTTCCACCAAATGACCCAGAGCGTCCGCTGCACGTGCTCACCGCGTCGGCCAGGGATCCCGAGACCTTGCGAGAATTGGCCGGTCGGCTGGGTCGGTTCGCGGCCGAGCGTGAGGACGTGGCTCTGGCCGACATGGCGTACACGCTCAACACCGGTCGCGGTCATTTTGAGCAGCGCCTTGCCTTACGGGTTCGTGACAGGGAGCAAGTGGCGCAGGCGCTTCTGGATTTCGAGGCCGGGAAAGTAGCACCGGACGTGCGGGTGGGTAGTGTTTCCGGGAGTGCAGAGTCTCGGGTGGCTTTTCTGTTCACGGGCCAGGGTGCACAGTACGTCGGGATGGGCCGGGAGCTGTACGAGACGCAGCCAACGTTCAAGCGGGCGCTGGACCGCTGCAATGAGATCCTGGCGGACAAACTTGGCCAGCCTCTTCTTTCCGTGATTTTTGGGGAAACGGACGCCGGGGCGCTGCTCGACGAAACGGCATACACCCAGCCGGCGCTGTTCGCGATTGAGTACGGTTTGCTGGAGCTCTGGCGTTCCTGGGGGGTAGAACCCGAGTACGTGACAGGACACTCCATCGGCGAGTACGTTGCCGCCTTGGCAGCAGGGGTTTTCGACCTTGAGGACGCCCTGACACTCGTTTACCACCGGGGCCGGTTGATGCAGTCGCTGCCCAAAGACGGCGAAATGGCGGCTGTTTTTGCTGAGCTTGAGCTTGTCAAGGAGGTGTTGCGGCCTTACGCCGACGAGGTGGCTGTAGCTGGAGCGAACGGCCCGAGCAACACGGTGATTTCGGGGCGGAAAGAAGTTGTCGAGGAGGTGCTGAAGCGTTTTGAAGCCCAAGGCGTCGAATTCCGGCGGCTGAGAGTGTCACACGCTTTTCACTCGCCGCTGATGGAGCCCATCCTGGACGAATTCGAACAGGTTGCTTCGGAGGTTCAGTACCGTCCGCCGCAGATCGGTTTGATCTCGAACGTGACGGGCAGATTGTTCGGCGATGGCGAGATCCCGAATGCGCGCTATTGGAGGCAGCACATTCGTCAGGCTGTTTTGTTTCACCCCGGAATGCAGGAACTGGCGAACCTGGGCTGCAACGTCTTCGTGGAACTGGGCCCGCACCCGACACTGATCGGGATGGCTCGACGTAGCCTGACCAATTTGGACGCGGTTTGGGTCGCCTCGCTAAACCGCAAGCAAAAGGACTGGGAGGTTCTGACCGACAGTTTGGCCCAGCTGTACGTGCGCGGTGTGGGGCTGGACTGGAAGGGATTCGACCGTGACTACCAACGGCGAAAGGTTCAGCTGCCGACTTACCCGTTTCGGCGACAGCGCTACTGGGTGGAGAGTGGACGTTCTCGGCGTACCGTGACGGCCGGGCAGGCAACGGGACACCCACTGCTCGGCAAGCGCCAGGTGCCGCCTTTCGGAACCGGCATTTTCGCCACGGAGCTGGATGGCCAAAAGCTGCCCGTGTTGGCTCGGTTCCGCGTGGGCGACACTGCGGTTTTGCCCGCGTCAATCTACGCCGAGTTGGCTTTGGCAGGGACGGCCAGGCTTCTTCAGTCCGGGGAAAATCTGGAACTTTCCAGCCTTCGATTGCCGGAGGAGATCCAGCGGTTCGACCGCGGACGGATCGAGCTGATCACGACCGTTTCGTCGCTGGCTCAGGACGCCTACCAAGTGGAATTTTCGGCGCGGGGGGCTCCCGACAACGGTGGCGACGAGTGGGTGGTAGTGGCTGGCGCCACAGTCCGGAAGTTGCGCGCCAGGAGAAGGAATCGCGGCGAGCTCTCGCTGAAACGGCTCAAGGACAGACTCTCGCAGCGCGTTGCGGGCGCGGACGTGTACGCGAAGTTGAGCGACACGGGCGTGAACGTTGACGGGCCAGCGCGTCTGCTGGTGGAGCTTTGGGCCGGAAAGGCGGAGGCGCTTGGCAAACTGGCTCTTCCGCCTGAGATCGTTTCAGAAACGAATTCCTACGTTTTGCACCCTGTCGTCCTTGAGGCTTTGACGCACGTCTTCCTGCTGGCTGTGGGGTCGTTGACCAGCGCGCCGCACCGTGTCAGTGTGATCGAGGGGCTGCGGATTGTAAGCGAGATCCCCGAAAGACTGTACGCTTTCGCTTCCGTCAGCCCCGTAAACGGTTCTTTCGAAGGCATGGTGCAGGTGGTCGACGAGACCGGGCGCACGGTTCTGGAAGTGGACCGGCTGGGGGCGGAGCCGCTCACCGAGCAGGCACTCAAAACCCTCGCGGCTGCGGAGAAGTTGGTGGAGGCCGGGCCAGAAGCGGCGGAGCTGGATCGGCAAGCGCTACTGCAAAAAACGGCCACGGAAAGGCGCGAAGCGCTTCGTGGTTATTTGAGGAGTCGCCTGGCCTCGGTGTTGCGGTTGGCACCGGAACAGGTCGACGTCGACAAGCCAGTAACGACCTTTGGTCTTGACTCGATCATGGCCATCGAGTTGAAGGCCAGCGTGGACAGGGCTCTTGGTGTGCGTCTGCCGGTCGCTTCGCTAATCGAGGGCAAATCCATTTCTGAACTGGCGTCGGAGCTTGCGGATCTCCTGGAAGAAACGGCTTCTCCTTCCTCCGTCGCCGTTCGAGGTGAGGAGCAGGCCACTGGCGAATTTCCGCTCTCTTACGGACAGAAAGCCATGTGGGTGCAGCACCAGGTGTCGCCGGACAGCATTTTCAATCCCGTGTACGCGGTGCGCATCCCGGCCGAAATTGATGTGGCGCGTTTGCGGGACGCGTTTGCAGCGGTTGTGGAACGCCACCAGATGCTGCGTACCCGCTTCGAAGCTCGCGCCGGTGAGCCCGTTCAGATCATCGAGCCGAGCGGAAGGGTGGCGTTTGAGCACGAGCAGCTTCCCCCCGGCGACGAAGAGGCACTGCGGTCGCGGTTGTTGGAAGAGGCTCACAGGGGTTTTGATCTCGAAAAGGGGCCGCTGTTTCGCGTGCACCTTTTCTCCCGCGGTCCAAAGGAGCACACGCTTCTGCTGGCAGCGCACCACATTGTTGTGGATCTCTGGTCCCTTGCGGTGATCACCGACGAGGTCGGTCGGTTGTACGGGGCGCCGGACGGGGCAGGAATTCTGCCACCCCTCGAGGCGCAGTACGTGGACTACATTCGTTGGCACCGCGAGCTACTGGGGGGAGTGGAGGGCGAGAAGCTGTGGTTGTACTGGCAGGAGCGTCTGGCAGGCGACATTCCACTGCTGGACTTGCCTACGGATTTCCCGCGTCCGCGGGTGCAGACGTTCAACGGAGCGGTGGAGACGGTCGGACTTGGCCGCGACCTGACTCGTCAGCTGAAGAAGCTGAGCGACGAGCACGGTGTAACGCTGTTCATGACGCTTTTGGCGGCCTACAAGGTGCTGCTGCACCGGTACACGGGGCAAGAGGATCTTGTCGTCGGTACACCGAGCACAGGGCGTACGCGTCCTGAGTTTGCAGGCACGGTCGGTTACTTTGTCAACCCTGTGGCGCTTCGGAGCGAGGTAACCGACACTGCGCGGTTCGTGGACTTGATGCAAGAGCTCAAGCACGTGGTGGCAGGCGCGCTTGAGCACCAGGACTACCCAATTGCCCTGCTGGTGGAGAAGTTGGCGCCCAATCGTGACGCAGGCCGCACGCCGTTGTTCCAGACGATGTTCATCCTTCAGCGAGCGCACCTGCTGTACGACCAGGGGTTGTCTTCGTTTGCGCTGGGCACGTCCGGCGTAAAGATGCAACTCGGCGAGATTCCCCTGGAATCGGTCTCCGTTGAGCAACGAATTGCGCCTTTTGACCTGACGCTGATGACTGCGGAGGTAGGGGAGGAGCTCGGTGCTTCGCTAACGTACAACACGGACCTCTTCACGCGGGCGACCGTGAGGCGGATGCTGGGTCACTACCGTCGGCTCCTGGAAGCGGCGGTCGAGAACCCGCGTTGGCGTGTCGGCGCCATGCCCATGCTCACTGACGACGAGAAGGCGCTTGTGCAGGGCTGGGCGACACCGCGCGTTGAAAAGACCGGGGGGTTCAGACCGGTGCACGAGCTTTTCTCCGAGCGGGCGAAAACTCACCCGGACAGGCTGGCGGTCGTGTCGAGAAAAGGTGAATTGACGTACGCTGAGCTGGATGCAAAGGCCAACCGCCTGGCCCGTTACCTGGAGGAGCGTGGCGTTGGTCCGGAAAAAATCGTCGGGATCGCTCTGGAGCGCTCGGTAGAGACCGTGGTGGCTGTTCTGGCGGTGCTGAAGGCCGGCGCGGCTTACTTGCCTCTGGACCCATCGTACCCATCTGAGCGGCTCCGCTACATGCTGGAGGATGCCGGCGTCGACTTGTTGATCACCGAGGAACGCTTGCTGGGACGTCTCCCGGCGTTCAGCGGCGCGGTTGTTCGCCTGGACAGCGATTGGCCCGAAATCGCTTTGCTGCCTGACGCCGATCTTGTGACCGCGGTGCACCCCAGAAACCTCGCGTACGTGATCTACACTTCAGGTTCCACGGGAAGGCCCAAGGGAGTGATGCTGGAGCACCGCGGCCTGAGCAACACGATTGACGTTCACCGGGAACGCTACGAGATCTTCGACGAAAGCCGAGTGCTCCAGTTCGCGTCGTTCAGTTTCGACGCGTCTGTTTCGGAAATCTTCACGGCCCTGACCTCGGGGTCGACGCTCTACGTGGCGGACGGCGACATGCTGCTCAGCAGCCGCGACTTGCTGGACGCCCTGCGTAACTGGCGGATCACCAACGTGACGTTGCCGCCGTCAGTCCTCGCAGTCTTGCCGCAGCAAGATCTGCCGGATCTCCGCGTGGTGGTTTCCGCGGGTGAGGCCTGTCCACCGGACGTGGCGGAGCGCTGGAGTAAGGGCCGGAAATTCATCAACGCGTACGGACCAACGGAAGCGACGATTGGGGTCACCGTGTTTGACTGGGATGGCCGGTCCGGTCTCGCGAACCTGCCAATCGGCAAGCCAACGAGGGGTTCGCGGATCTACATCTTGAGCCCCTCTTTGGAACCGGTTCCTGCGATGGTTCCGGGCGAGATTTACATCGGTGGCGTAGGCGTTGCACGGGGTTACCTTGGACGGCCGGAGCTCACCGCTGAGAAATTCATTCCGGATGCTTTTTCCGGTGAAGAGGGAGCTCGGCTCTACCGGACTGGCGACCTGGCGCGTTTCCTGCCCGACGGAAACATCGAATTCATCGGCCGGGTGGACCACCAGGTGAAAGTGCGCGGGTTCCGGATTGAACTCGGCGAAGTGGAAGCGGCCATGGCTGCAGAGCCAGAGGTGGCAGAGGCGATTGCCCTTGCACTCGACGACGGTTCGGGCGGGAAGCGTTTGGTTGGCTTTGTTGTCCCCGAAAACGGAGGCGAAGTTCAGGGGCCAGAGCTTCGAGCCCGGTTGCAGAAGTTGCTCCCCGACTACATGGTGCCTGCGTCGATTCTGGTGCTCGACGCTTTCCCGCTGACGCCCAACGGCAAAGTGGATCGCAAGGCCCTGGCACGGCTCGCAAAAGAGCAGACTGTGCTACGCACCGAATTTGTGGACGCGAAATCGGAAGTCGAGAAGCAAATTGCGGCCATTTGGCGGGAGGTGCTGAGTCTGGACCGCGTGGGTGTGAACGACAATTTCTTCGATTTGGGTGGCCACTCACTTGCTTTGATGCGTGTCCACGATCGGCTGGAGAGCACCTTCGAGCGTCAGATTCCGGTGGTGGAGCTCTTCAAGAACCCGACAATTCGCGCGCTGGCTTCGTTCATCCAGGGTGAGGATTCAGACGGGGCCCTGCGACGCGAGCGGGAGGAGCGAGCTAAGAAAAGACGGCAGGCGCTCGCCCAGAGACGGGCGGTACATGCGCGCAGACCGGCCCCGAGAAGGGCTTGAGGAGAGGCGTCGGAGAAGCGAGATTGGATGCGGTTTGCGGGTGGGGTAAGATCGAAAGGGGTTGAGCATCGTGGTTTGATGTGGGCACATTTTGCAGAAAGACCTTGCGAGAACAGTACGGCGGAGGGAGTGGAATTGCAACTTGCTGAACATCCCGTCGAAGAGCGGACCGCTGACATCTACGAGAGAATTGCGACTTATCCCAGGCCTCCTCTGGCGCCGTTGCCGCCGATCGAGGAGGTGGACATTCTCGGCCACTTTGGCGTCAAGAACACCTGGCTCGGCCGTGCTGTGGTGAAGACGGGCATGCGGTTGGCCGGTTTCAACCGGTTTTACAGGAATTTGCCCACGAGGCTGGAAGAGCTGATGCGGCGTTCCAACCTGCGTGGTGCCGGGCTGTTCTCGCTTGTCAACTCGGCGACCCTGGCCCTGGCAGACGATCCTCGTCAGCCGGACGCGCTGGATCGGGCCGTGAGTTTGGTTCTGGCCGCGCGTCAGCTTTACGTTGATCTGGTTTCGGGCAAATTACCGCCCGACCGTTACCGCGACCAGGTCTTAGAGATGGGTCAGTACCCAAATCTGTTTTCGACGGCCCTGACTGTCGAGGGGCGGGTGGCGCGCCTGTTCAAGAGCAAGAAGCGCTCGCAACTCGCGGTGCTTGTCGGCGGCAGAATCTACCTTCTCGACATTGGCGAGCCTGAGACTGACCTCGATCCCGCGTCGCTGCGCGCGGCGCTGGAGAAAATCGTGGAGGACGCCCGGAAAAAGGGCTTCTTGCCCGTCGACCGGGGTGTGGGTGTCCTTACGTCGGCAAAGCACACCACGCAGCTGCGGATTTTCGGGCAGCTCCAGCAGGACGCCACGAACAAGGAGGCGCTTCGAGCCATTCGTCACAGCTTCGTCACGGTTTGCCTGGACCTGGACGACGAGCCAGAGTCCGTCGTGGAGGCCGCGCGTCTGGCGCAAAGCCAAAACCTGCACAATCGCTGGCAGCACGCAAGCCTCCAGTTTGTGGTGTTCGGCAACGGTAAGGCTTGCACCCTCTGCAACTTCAACGCCTACGTGGACGGCAACCCGATGATGCGTGGGAGTGCGGAGCTGCAACGGCGTGCCACGCAAATGCCGCTTGCTGAGGATGACCGTCCCGCGCGTCCGTTGCCCGACGCTGTGGAGCTCCGGTGGCGCGTGCCAGAGAAGCTCATCGACCTTGCCTTGCGGGACGTGGAATGGGTTCGGGACTCACAACAGGCGACGTTTGAGATTCCTGGTGTGGGCAAGCAGAGTTTCGAAGGGAGTGGCGTTGCGCCGGTCTCGGCCTTTGTGTTGGCAGTGCAGACGGCGACGAAGCAACTGATCGGTGATCACGCCTCTGTGTTGCAGTACCTGACCATGTCCAAGTACTGTTGCATGGGCCTTGCTAATGCCGACGCGACAACCTCCGAAGCCAAGCAGTTTGTGGACTACCTTCTTGCCGGAGCAAAGGATCGGGAGCGTGCCCTGCATTTGCTGCGTGCAGCAGACGCCTCACAACGCCGAGCGTACCGGAACGCACGGAAGTACCTGCCGTTTTCGGACGTGCTCTCACTGTTCATGACAACTCGGAGGGGGTTGGGCAGGCTTTACGTGAGTGCGCTACTCGGTCTTTCGATGTTCGGACTCAAGCTGCTTGGTCAGATAAACCGTAAAGACGTGGAAATCGTGCTCTCGCACCCGGAGATTTTCCCCGAGGTACCGGTTGTAGGGCGCCCGGGAATTAGGTTGCCCTACGTTCGGTACTTCGGGTTGCACTACCAGATCATGGACGACAGGACGGTGGTCACCTACATGCCGTCCGTCGGCTGGAAAGTGCCGAACAGGGAACTGCACGAGAAACTTGGCGAGGCGTTCGGAAGAATCGCCCGTTTGGTTGGTTCAGAAGAAGGTGGTGGTGTCGTTCCCGGCGACGACCGCCAGCTCCGCGTCGCCTGATCTTTGGCAGGATTGGCCAAGAGAGGCTTGCCTGGAGGACCTGGATGGAGGAGACACAAGACAGACTCGATGTCGCGATTGTAGGGATGGCGGGCGTGTTCCCCGGAGCGAGAAACGTCCGGGAATTTTGGAAGCTGCTGCGGAATGGCGTCGAGGCTGTGACTTTTTTCACCGAGGAGGAGTTGATCGAGGCTGGCGTGGATCCCACCCTGGTGAGGGATCCAAACTACGTCAAAGCGCGGGCGATCATTGAGGACGAGGACAAGTTCGACGCGGGCTTCTTCGACCTGCCACCGCGCGAGGTCGAAATGATGGACCCGCAACACCGGCTGTTCTTGCAAACGGCCTGGCACGCTCTCGAAGATGCTGGCTACGACCCCGATCGCTACGACGGCCTGATCGGGCTGTTCGGTGGCGTTAGCATGAATACCTACCTGTTTTCATTCTTGACGTCTGGCCGGGGCCGAATCACGTCGGCTGAAGGTTACCAGCTTTCGATTGGCAATGACAAAGATTTCTTGACGACGCGGGTCTCGTACAAGTTGAATCTCAAAGGGCCGAGCGTCGCTGTGCAGACGGCCTGTTCCACGTCGCTGGTGGCCGTCCACTTGGCCTACCAGAGTTTGTTGGATTACACCTGCGACATGGCCCTTGCGGGTGGTGTTTCGATCACGATTCCGCAAAAGCAGGGCTACTACTACCAGGAAGGGATGATCCTCTCGAAAGACGGCCACTGTCGCGCTTTCGACCACCGGGCCAGCGGGACCATCAGCGGCAACGGGGTTGGGATCGTCGTTCTGAAGCGCCTGGAGGACGCGTTGCGGGACGGCGACCACATCTACGCCGTCATTCGGGGATCGGCCATCAACAATGACGGCTCGGACCGCGTGGGCTACACCGCTCCGTCCGTGAACGGACAAGCTAACGTCATTGCCAGCGCCCTGGCCGTGGCGGATGTGGACCCCGAAACGGTGACTTACGTCGAAACGCACGGCACCGGAACGGTGCTTGGCGACCCAATCGAGATTGCCGCGTTGACCCAAGTCTACAGGGAGCACACGGACAAGAAACAGTACTGCGCTGTGGGGTCGGTCAAGACCAACATCGGTCATCTGGACGCGGCTGCGGGCGTGGCAGGGCTTATCAAAGCGGCACTGGCGCTGGAACACGGGCAGATCCCACCGAGCCTCAACTTTGAAAAGCCAAACCCGAAAATCGACTTCGAGAACAGTCCGTTTTTCGTCAACACGGAACTGCGAGACTGGGATGTGCCCCCAGGGGTGCCGAGACGTGCGGGCGTAAGTTCTTTCGGAATTGGGGGTACCAACGTTCACGTGGTTCTGGAAGAAGCGCCCAAACAAGCGTCGGATGCAACCGGGAGGCCCGCGAATCTGCTTCTACTCTCCGCTAAAAGCCAGGGTTCGTTGGACCGTGCAACGGCGGATTTGGCTGAGCACCTGAAAGAGTGGAGCGGTCTGAACCTGCACGACGTGGCTTACACGCTTCAGGTGGGGCGAAAGCATTTCAACGTGCGGCGGGCAGTTGTAGCAAGCGATCTGAACGTGGCGGCGCAAAAGCTGGCTGATCTCGACCCCAAGACGGTTCTTTCGAGCTCGTTGCCCAAGGATTTTGAAGCGCCGCCGGTAGCTTTCATGTTCAGCGGCCAGGGGTCTCAGTACGTCAACATGGGGCGCCGTCTCTACGAGATTGAGCCCGTGTTTCGGGCGGAACTGGACCGCTGCTTCGAGCTCGTGGCATCCCAGACGGGGCTCGACCTGAAAGGCGTTGTTTTCGCCTCGCCGGGAGAAGCGGAGGAAGCGGCACGGCAGCTAAATCGGACCGAAGTGACCCAACCAGCCCTGTTTGCCATCGAGTACGCTCTGGCCAGGCTTTGGATGCACTGGGGGCTTTCTCCTGCTGCGATGGTCGGGCATTCGATCGGTGAGTACGTGGCGGCAACCCTGGCTGGGGTTTTCGGCCTGGAAGACGCCCTCCGTGTGGTGGTGGAACGAGGCAGGCTGATGCAGCAGCTGCCTCCAGGAGCGATGCTGAGTGTGCCCCTCGGGGAGGCGGATGTACAGCGCTACCTGACCGACGACGTGGCACTGGCCGCGGTGAACAGCACGACGAACGTTGTGCTCTCCGGGCCTTTCGAAGCCATTGAAAGAGTGGAGAAGGCTTTGACCGCGGACGGTGTGCAGTACCGTCGGTTGCACACCTCACACGCGTTCCACTCGAGCATGATGGACCCCGTGCTCTCGAACTTTACTGAGGTTGTTTCAGGGGTTAGACTCAACGAGCCAAAGCTGCCCTACCTGTCGAACACCACGGGGACGTGGATCAGGAAGGAAGAAGCCACAGATCCGGCCTACTACGCCAGGCACTTGCGATCGACCGTGCGATTTGCGGACAATGTCTACGAGCTGTTACAGGATTCGCGGTTGGTTCTGCTTGAGGTTGGCCCTGGCACGGTTCTGGCCACGTTAGCGCGCCGACACGCTGCCAACTCGCTCGGCCGCACCATTCTGGCGTCGCTGCCACATCCAAAGGATGCGTCGGACGAGTACACATTCCTCCTGCGTACGCTGGCGAGGCTCTGGTTGGCCGGTGTCGAAGTCGACTGGCAACGCTTCTACGAGGGAGAACGACGGCTGCGTGTGCCACTGCCGGGCTACGCTTTCGAGCGCAATCGCTACTGGATGGGCACAACCAGGCCGGTCGCAGGGGCAGTGGGCGAGCAGGGCGTGGCGAAACGTAAAGACGTCGGGGACTGGTTCTACCAGTTCGCCTGGCGTGAAGAGAAGGCGGCGCGGTTCGGCGAGACGGGTCTGGCCACGTCGGGGGTGGTGCTGTTTTTCGACGACGGCTCCGAGCTGGGACGTGCGCTGGAAGAGCGACTCCGCAGCGACGGTGCGACCATTTTTCGTGTGCAAGCCGGAAAGCAATTTGCAACCCAGGCCGACGGGCTTTTTGAAATTCGGCCGGACGAAGCGAGCGACTACCAGAACTTGCTGCGTGCGCTCAAAGAGCGCGACGCAGTGCCACGTTTGATCTTGCACCTCTGGGGTGTTGGGCCGGCTCGCAACGCTGATGTCGAACGCGGGTACGCGTCACTGGTTTTCTTGAGTCAAGCGCTTGGAAAGGTGCTCGCGGGCCAGACTGTTACGCTTGCGATCCTTGCGGACCGGGTTTTTCGTGTCCTCGGTGGTGAACCTGTGGAGCCGACGCGCTGGGCGGCGTACGGGCTGAGCAAGGTCATTCGGCAGGAGCTGCCGCATGTCGAGGTGAGGTTTGTGGACGTCGGCGTGAACGGTGCAAGCGCAGAGGCGGTTACCCGTGTGTTGAGCCAAGCGCCCGGAGGTGAACTGGCTGTGGCGCTGCGAAATAAGCGTCGCTGGTTGCTGGAGGCCCAGGCAACGCCTTTGCCACAGGCAGAGGAAGTCCCGGCACTGTTGCGCGAGAAGGGCGTGTACGTGATCACTGGCGGCCTCGGACGAATTGGCTTGCATCTTGCCGAGCACCTGGCGAAAAAACTGGGTGCGAAATTGGCGCTTCTGGAGCCCTACGATTTTCCGGCCCCTTCGGAGTGGGACACCTGGACAAAAGAACACGACAAGCAGGACTCGGTGAGTGCTCGCATTTTGCGGTTACGCGGAATTCAGGAAGCTGGTGGAGAGGTGCGCGTCCTGCGCGCAGATGTCAGTCGCTTTGAAGACGTGCAAGCAGCTTTGAAAGAGACGAAGGCAGCCTTCGGTCGCGTGGACGGAGTGTTTCACCTGGCCGGGGTTGTAGGAACACAAGCGTTTCGGGCTTTGTCCGAGATTGGGCCCGAGGACTGGAAGAAACAGTTCGCTCCCAAAGTAGACGGCGCGCTGAACTTAAGCAGCGCCCTGGACGCGCTCGAGTTGCGGCCGGCTTTCGTGCTTTTGCAGTCCTCGATGGCCTCGGTACTGGGTGGCCTCGGGTTTGGCGTGTACGCGGCTGCGAACGCCGTCCTGGACGGTCTCGCTGCTGCAAGAGAAGACGAACCAGGTACGCGCTGGCTTGCGGTCGACTGGGACGGCTGGCGCTTTGAAGAAGACGAAGCAGCAAGTGGTCTCGGCGCAGAGGTCGCTCAACTGGCTGTTGAGCCAGCCGAAGGTTTGGAGGCGTTTGACCGCATTCTGAATCAGCCGGAACTCACAAATGTTCTCGTCTCGACCGGGGATTTGAGCAGCCGGATCGAGAAATGGTTGCGTCCGGCGGCAAGAGACGAAGAAAGCGAGGCGAAGAAGCCGGTCGCCGGTCTCCACGACCGGCCAGATTTGCCGACCCCCTACGTGGCGCCCGAGACTGAGCTACACAAGCAGGTGGCTGAGGTGTGGTCGCGCCTCCTGGGCATTTCCACGATTGGAATCCACGATGACTTCTTTGATCTCGGCGGAAATTCGCTGATGGCCACACAGCTCGTGTCGGAACTGCGAGAAACCTTTCAGGTCGAGCTCCCGCTACGGGATCTTTTCGACGATCCGACGATCTCCGGCGTTTGCAAGGTGATCGAAAAAGAACGCGCGGAACAGGCGGGTTCTGAGGTTTCAAAAGTCGCCGAAGCACTGAAGCAGATCGAGAGCCTCTCGGATGAAGAGGCAAGGCGGCTGCTTGAGGAACTGCGCTCTGGTTCGCCGAAGTAAGACCTCGTGGTGAAGCAGGTGAGCGGGAAAGCGCGGGTTGGCGTGGGCATCCGAACAGATCCGTGTGCTACGCCGGACAGTCTGAACCGTGGTAGGGCAACGAACGGAGGCAGATGAATCTCTACAAGGAAATAGCTACGCTTTCTCCTGAAAAACGTGAGCTGCTTGAGGCCATGCTGGCTGAGCAGGGCGTCGATCTCTCGGAAGTCGTGATCGTGCCCGTTCCTCGTGATGGCCGCAAGCTGCCGCTTTCGTTCGCACAGCAGCGACTGTGGTTTCTGGACAGGTTGCAGCCGGAAAGTCCGCTCTACAACATCCCGGCTGCACTAAGGTTGCGGGGAAAGCTGGATCTACAGGCACTGGAGAAAAGCTTTGAGCTGATCGTTCGGCGCCACGAGATTTTGCGCACCACCTTCGAGGAGGAGGGCGGTGAGCCCTACCAGGTGGTCACAGACGATGTCAAAATCCCGATCTCGGTTGTCGACCTTCGGGACATTCCCGATGCCCAGGTTGAAGCCGAGTTGCATCGGCTCGCGGTCGAAGACTCGTTGCGGCCGTTCAATCTCAGAAAAGGGCCTTTGATCCGGGTGCGCTTGCTCCGGTTTCGTGAGGACGACCACGGTTTGCTGGTCACGATGCACCACATCGTCAGCGACAACTGGTCGACCGGGCTGTTCGTCAAGGAATTCATGTCCACCTACACGGCCATCGTTTCGGGGCGGGATCCGGAGTTGCCCGAATTGGTGGTGCAGTACGCGGACTACGCCGCTTGGCAGCGGAAGTGGCTGCGTGGAAAAACACTCGAGAAACAGCTCAACTACTGGCGCGAGCAACTCGCAGGTATCCCGCCGGTCATCGATCTGCCTTTGGACAAACCGCGTCCGGGTTTCCAGACGTACAACGGCAGTTTCGAGCTGTTCGAAATTCCGGCTGCTCTGGCCGACCGGTTGCGCGGGTTGAGCCGCCGCGAAGACGTGACCCTGTTCATGACGCTACTCGCCGCTTTCTTTGCGCTCCTGCACCGTTACGCCGGCCAGGACGACATCTGTGTGGGCTCGCCCATTGCCAATCGCAACCGGAAAGAAACGGAGAACCTGATCGGTTTCTTCGTGAACACCCTGGTCTTGCGTGCCAACTTGAGCGGTAATCCGAGGTTCACCGAGCTCCTGCAGCAGGTGAAGGAAACTACCCTTGGGGCCTACGCGCACCAGGATTTGCCGTTCGAAATGCTGGTGGAGGAGCTACACCCCGAGCGCAACATGAGCCATTCGCCGCTCTTCCAGGTGATGTTTGTGATGAACAACGCACCAGTGGACAGGCTGGAACTGCCGGGTCTGGAAATCTCCGTCCTGGACGTCGACAACGGCACAGCCAAATTCGATTTGATCCTGAACGTCACCGAGCTGGGGCAGGGAGCACTGCAGTGTAAGCTCGAGTACAACACGGATCTGTTCCTCCGGTCGAGTGTTCAGCGGTTGGCGAGGCACTACCTCGAAGTGCTGGAGCAGGTGGTTGAAAGCCCCTCACTGAGAGTAGGGGAAATCGATTTGCTGACGCCGGAGGAGCGGAAACTTGTCCTGGGAGAGTGGAGTCGATCCGGGGCGTCGGTTGCTGCACAGGGAACGGTGGTTGACCTGTTCCAGGCACGTGCACGTGAGACGCCGGAGAAAGTTGCCTTGCGTTTGGACGGCGAGCCGGACTTCACGTACGCCCAACTGGACAAGCTTTCGGGCAAGTTGGCGGCTTACCTGCAACGGCGGGGCCTGAGGACTGGTCAGGCCGTGGCCCTGGGTCTTCGACGTAGTTCGCGCTCGGTAGTTGCACTCCTGGCGGTACTCAAAGCGGGCGGAGTTGCCGTGCCGCTCGATCCCAGCTACCCGCGGGAGCGTCTGGATTTCATGATCTCGGATTCGGACGCGCGTTTTCTGCTCGTGGACAACGAAGACGACAGCACCGTCGGAATTTCTGCTGCTCAGGGCGAAAGAATCGCGCTGAACGTCGTTTGGCCGGAGATTCTCGAACAGGACGAAACCAGTCTGCAGGTAACGACGGCACGCGAAGCCCCGGCGTACGTGATCTACACGTCTGGGTCTACAGGGCGTCCCAAGGGTGTCGTGGTACAGCACGGACCCTTTGCAGATCACTTGCTCGACGTGGGGCAACACTACGAACTGGTGCCAGGCGACCTAGTGCTGCAGTTCGCGGCGCTGAATTTCGACGCCGGACTGGAACAGCTGTTCGCGCCCCTTGTTGCTGGCGCCACCGTTTGCATGCGCGGCGACGACATCTGGGATGCCTACCAGTTCGCCACGAAGATTGGCGAGTGGGGACTGACCGTCATCAATCCGCCCACCAGCTACTTTGCCCACGTTCTGCAGGAATGGGTGAAGCGGCCAGGCATGCTTCCCGAAAACAGAGTTCGACTGGTGATCGTAGGCGGTGACGTGTTCAGGAAAGAAGCGGTCAAACTGCTGCAACAAACGCGTCTGGCGAGTGCGAGGGTGCTGAACGCTTACGGGCCCACGGAGGCGGTGATCACCGCAACGACCTACCAGGTGAGCGGCGAACCAACCGGCGCCAGCGTGCCGATCGGTCGGCCGAGAGCTAACCGGCGCGTGTTCGTGCTTGACAAGTACGGGAAGCCCGTACCACCGGGGCTGCCGGGCGAGCTCTACATTGCGGGAACGAATTTGGCCCAGGGCTACCTGAACCGACCGGAATTGACCCGTGACCGCTTTGCGCAACGTCAGTTTGGCGATGAGACATTGCGAGCGTACCGGACAGGCGATCGGGTTCGTTTTCTGGAGGACGGTTCGCTGGAGTTCCTTGGGCGTGTGGATTTCCAGGTCAAGATCCGTGGCTTCCGCGTTGAGTTGGGTGAGATCGAGTCGGCCATGGAGGCAGTGGACGGTGTGTCGCGCGCCGCTGTGAAGGTGTTCACGCGCGAGAACGGTGACAAAACACTGGTCGGGTATTTTGAACCTCGATCTGACGTGAAATTGACCGAGAGTGAACTTCGGCGGGAGCTGAAAACGACGCTTCCCGACTACATGGTGCCGTCTCTTTTCGTTCGCCTGGAAAAGATGCCGCTTACCCCGGGCGGCAAGGTTGACCGCCAGGCTCTGCCTACGCCGGATCTCTCCAGAGCGTGCGCCTCGACGGAGTACGTGCCGCCGCGTACGCCAACGGAGGAAAAACTGGCGGAAATCATCCGGGGGGTGCTCGGTGTGGAACGGGTCGGCGTGCTCGACAACTTTTTCGAACTGGGTGGACACTCGATGATGGCCACGCAAGTGGTCAGTCGCATTCGCGAAGAGTTCGGCGTGGAGGTGCCGCTGCGGACGCTTTTCGAACACCCGACGATTGAAGAGATCACCCGGGAAATTGCGCTGCTCCAGGCGGAGAATGTGGGCGACGAGGAACTGGAAGCCCTCCTTGCCGAGTTGGACGACCTCTCTGATGAAGAGGCCCGCGCGCTGCTGGCAAGTGGGACGGAAACCGAGCAGGCGCCGGACGACGGGCGCGGCGAAAACAACGATGGCACAAACGGAAAACCGAAAAACGCTCTGGAAGCTTTCCTGCTCGACTTGTGGAAGGAAACCCTGGGTGTAGACGACCTCGGTGTGGAAGACGATTTCTTCGCTAAAGGTGGTGACGAGGAAAAGGCCGCCAGGTTGGTGCAACGGCTGGAGACTGAGTTCCAGGAGAAGGCTCCTCCTGGTGTGCTGCTGCAGGCACCGACGGTGGCCAAATTTGCCAGTTTCATGGCGGAGTACTACCCGGAGCTGGTGGCGTCGAGATTTGGTGAGGTGAGTAGCACAGACGACTGTGCTGCTGACCGCTGGAAGGCCGTGGCGGCGGGGCCGGACGTAACGGAGGAGCACGTGTCGCGCATCCGGCAAATTGTGGTGCCCTACAAAATGGACCCTGACTTCGCGCGGCGCAGGAATCCGGCAGCGGTTTTTGTGCTTTCGCCGCCTCGCTCCGGTTCAACGCTACTCCGAGTCATGCTGGCTGGAAGTCCGAGGCTGTTTGCGCCTCCAGAGATGGACCTTCTTTCTTTCAACACGCTGCGCGAGCGAAAGGCTTTCTACGAGGCTGCAGGCCTGTGGATGTGGCTGGAGGTTGTGCCCCAGGTCTTGATGGAGGTACACGGCTGCAGCCTGGAGGAGGCCAGGGAAATCGAGGAGGCCTACCTGCTGCAGAATCTGAGTACACACGACTTTTACCACCGTCTACAGCTCGACATCGGCGACCGCCTTCTGGTTGACAAGACGCCTTCTTACTCGATTGACAGGAACATCCTGGAGAGGGCAGAAGCGACTTTTGAGCAGCCGCTCTACATTCACCTGGTTAGGCATCCCTACGCCACGATCTACTCGTTTGTCGAAGCCAGGCTGGACGAGCACTTCTTCAAGTTCGAGCATTCGTTCACGCGCCGCCAGCTGGCCGAACTGGTGTGGTTGGTCAGTCACCAGAACATTTTGGCTTTCTTGGCTGATGTTCCAGAAGATCGCCAACTGCGCGTGTACTACGAAGACCTGGTTCAGCAGCCGGAACGCGAGATGCGTCGAGTCGCCGAGTTCCTGAAGGTGCCATTTGAGGAAGCGATGGTAAAGCCTTACGACGGGAACGGGCGAATGACCCACGGCCTCAACCGGGCTGGGCAGATGGTTGGCGATTTCAAGTTCTACCTGCACCGAAGAATTGATCCGGCCTCGGCGACGCGCTGGAGGAAATTTCACTGTCGGGACTTTCTGTCACCCCTGGCGAGAAACGTAGCACGGGAACTGGGGTACGAACTGGATTGATGAGACGCACGAAGGGAACCGATTGAAAAACGGGAGCAGACTGCATGGCGGGTCTTGAGGCACGCTTAGCCGGACTTTCGCCGGAGAAGCGGGAGCTGCTGCTGGCCAAATTGCGCCAGAAGCAGGGTCAGAGGCCAAAGGCCGGAATCCCCGTCCGGGAGGACAGGGCCTCTTACCCGATGACCGAGGCGCAGCGTGGATTCTGGGTGTTGGAGCGACTCAACCCGGGGCTGGGCGTCAACAACATCCCGGCCGTTGTACGCCTGCGCGGTAGCCTCGACGTTGGAGCGTTGCGCCGTGCCCTGGAGTTCGTCGTGCAGCGGCACGAGGTTCTGCGGGCCGGTTTTCGCGCTGGACCGGACGGAAATCCAGTCCAGTTCGTGCGCGAGACCGTGTCCGTCGAGCTCCCAGTGTTCCCGGTGAATCCCACGGACGGCAGGTCAGCGGAAGAGGAGGCCCTGGCGTTTGTGGCTAAGGCTGCGACCAGGCCTTTTGACCTGGCCGAGGACCTGCTTGTTCGCCCTTTTCTTGTGAAGGTAGGCCCAAACGAACATCTGCTTTCGGTCACCTTTCATCACATCATCGCGGATGCCTGGTCGGTCGGTGTGTTCGTACGAGACCTGGTTGCTGCGTACCAGGCATTTGTGCAGGGGCGGGAGCCAGCGCTGCAACCGCTGCCGATCCAGTACTTCGATTTCGCTGCCTGGCACGAGAAATTCCTGAGGAGTCCTGACGGACAACGACAGCTGGATTTCTGGCTCAGGGAGCTCGGTAACACAGACGAGTATTTGAATCTGCCAACGGACAAGCCCAAGGGGCCGAAAACATCTTACCGGGGCGATCACATCCCGTTCGGTCTTGGACGGGATCTGAGCGAACGAGTGCTGGCCTTTTGCAGGGAACGGCAGATCACGCCGTACGTCTTCCTGCTTTCTACCTACATGCTCCTTCTGGCGAAGTACGCAAACCAGGACGTGGTACGGGTCGGGTCACCTGTGGCAAATCGTGAGAAACCCGAGCTTCGCGATCTGATCGGGCTCTTCATCAATCTCGCTGTTTTGCGTAGCGACCTTTCGGACAACCCTTCGTTTGACGGCTTGGTTCAGCGTACTCGCAAAACCGTCCTCGAAGCTTTCGACCATTCCGGTGTTCCCGTCGAGGTGTTGATCGAGAAACTCTACCCCAGGCGCCGTTCGGGCGAAAATCCGCTGGCCCAGGTCTTGTTCGATTTCCAGGATGCACCGCTGAGACGGACGCGGGTGGCGGGTCTCGAGGTAGAGCCTGTGCCACTGGAGTCCGGGACGGTCAAGTACGATCTCGTTCTGTCGGTCAGCGTCGACGACGAAGGGGTCAACGCAGTTTTTGGCTACCGCACGGATCTGTTCGAGGAAACAACGATCCGTGCTCTGATTGGCCACTACGTTACCCTGGTTGAAAACGCGCTGAGCGCGCCGAAGCGCCCCATCTGGCAGCTACCGATGCTCGCCGAAGCGGAGCGGGAATCCATTCTGGTGAAGTGGAGTTCCGGTGCCAGCCTGGGAGAGAGGCTGGAAGAGCCCGTTTTTCGTCTCTTCGAAGCCCAGGTGGACCAAGCCCCAGACGCTGTGGCCTTGGCGGACTACCGTCCGGCAGAGCAAGAAGGCTGGGGGGAAGAACTGACGTACGGAGAGCTGGAAGCCAGGGCGAACCGTCTGGCAAACTTCCTGATTCACTCCGGAGTGCGACCGGAGCGGATCGTTGGACTGTCTCTGGACCGTTCCCCGGATCTTTTTGTGGGCCTGCTGGGGATTCTGAAGTCCGGTGCAGCCTACCTGCCACTCGATCCGAGCTACCCAGCTGAAAGGCTGAAGTACATGATCAAAGACTCGGGCGTTCAGGTTGTGGTTACCCAGTCTCGCTACGTCGAGATGTTCGCGAGCTCGGGTGTACAAACCATTTGCCTGGACGACGACGCCAGTCCGGTCCGGAACGAGTCCGCTGTGCGGCCCGACGTCCACGTGGACCTGGACAACCTGGCGTACCTAATTTACACGTCGGGTTCCACCGGCAAGCCGAAAGCTGTGATGGCCACACACAGAGGGCTAGTTAATCACGCAAAGGGGACGTGTAGTCTGCACAAATTCGGGCCCGCCGATCGCATCTTGCAGTACATTTCGATTAGCTTTGATGCTGCGGGTGAAGAAATCTACCCAGCGCTGACAAGTGGGGCCAGTCTCGTACTGCCCGGGCCTGCACAGCAGATGAGTGGTTTCGACCTAATGCGTGTGTTGGAGCAGGCTAAAGTTACGGTTCTCCACGTTCCTGTGCCGGTGTGGCATTACTTCGTGGATTTCCTTGAGGAACAGGATCTGAACCTGCCGGATTCGATTCGACTGGTTCTGGCGGGCGGCGAGCAACCGTCGATCGCCACTCTCAGAAAGGCAGCGCGCCGAAGCAAACGCAACGTGCGCTTTGTGAACCTTTACGGTCCTACAGAGACGACGATTGCCTGCAATTACTGTGAAATCCCGCTCTCGGAGGATCTGCGTTTTGAATACGATCTGGTACCGATCGGTCGTCCGCTGCCCAACGTAAACGTGTACGTGCTGGATCGCGCCTTGGAGCCGGTGCCACGCGGTGTGCTCGGGGAGATTTACATCGGCGGAACCGGTGTCACACGCGGGTACATGAATCGTCCGGACCTGACGGCCGAACGCTTTGTGCCCGATCCTTTCAATTCCGAAAAAGGTGCACGGATGTACAAGTCGGGCGACCTTGGACGTTTCAATTCGAGCGGAGAAGTTGTTTTCGCCGGGCGCACGGACTACCAGATCAAGATCCGCGGTTTCCGGGTTGAGCTTGGGGAAATCGAGGCGGCTTTGAGCGCCAACGAGGTGGTGCGACAGTGTGCCGTGGTACCGAAGGGGACCAATGCGGGCGAAAAGAAGCTGGTGGCTTACATCGTTCCAGCAAACGGTCAGCACGACGCTGAACGGCTACGTGAGTACCTCAGGGCGCGCCTCCCGGACTACATGATTCCAGCTCACTTTGTGTTTCTGGATGAGTTGCCGCTGACGCCGACGGGAAAACTGGACCGGCGGGCTTTGCCTGATCCGGTAGAGGCGGACAGTGAGCGTTCCAGGGATTACGTCCCCCCGACCACGCGGCTGGAGAAATTCCTGTACGAAATGTGGAAGGACATCCTGGGGATCGAAAAGATCGGCATTCACGACAACTTTTTTGAGCTGGGCGGCAGCTCGATCCAGGCGGCGTCTTTTGTGAACCGGCTCCAGGATGCGCTGGGTGAGTACGTTTACATCGTGGCCATTTACGATGCGCCGACAATTGCTGAACTGCGGGATTACCTGCGCAGGGAGTACCCCGAGGGGGTGTACCGCCTGACGGGCGAGAAAGTCGAAAAGCAGGACGGCAGTGGCCGAATCGGCGCGGAGGATGTGGAGCGCTTGCGCAGCATCATCAAGTCGCCTGGACCTTACGTCCACAGGAACGGGCGGCGCAAGAATCCCCCCGCCGTTTTTGTGCTGTCTGCACCACGTTCGGGATCAACATTGACGCGGGCGATTCTTGGCGGCCACCCCAGACTGTTTTCTCCGCCGGAGCTTCAGCTGCTCAATTACAACACCCTTGGTGAACGGAAAAGGCAACTGAGCAGCGGGAGAGACGATTTCTGGCTCGACGGTACAATTCGAGCTTTGATGGAAATCAGGAACTGCTCCGTCGAAGAGGCACGGGAGTTGATGGCGGAGCTGGAGGCGCAAGACCTGCCGGTGCAGGAGTTCTACCGCCTGATGCAGGAGTGGCTGGGCGACAGGACTTTCGTAGACAAGACCCCGAACTACGCGCTCAGCCCACACATCTTGCAGCGCGCCGAGGAGTACTTCGAGAACAACCGCTACATTCATCTCATCCGGCATCCGTACGGGGTGATCCCGTCGTTTGAACGTGCCAGGCTGCACGTTTTCTACCCGCCTTTTTTCACCGAAGAACACGGTTTCACTCCGAGGCAGCTGGCGGAACTCGTGTGGATCATCAGCAACCAAAATATCCTCAATTTTCTCAAACACATCCCCGAAGAACGACAGTTTCGGCTGTACTACGAAGATCTGGTGACAAGACCGGATGAGACGATCCGACGGATTTGTGAATTCCTGGAAATCGAGCCGCACCCCGACATGTTTGAGCCGCAAAAGGACGCCAAAAAGCGAATGCTGGATGGGCTCAACGATCTGTCGAAAATGCTCGGGGATGTGCGGTTCCACGAGCACAAGGGTATTTCGGCCGAGCGGGCCTACTCGTGGAAGAAAGAACTCACGGAAGACTACCTCAGCGACATCGCCTGGGAACTGGTAGAAAATTTCGGATACGAACCCCGTAGCAAACTCGAAATCTCCACCGGAAAGATTCTGCGCCCGTTGAAACCGCTGGAAGAAGGCGAAGAACCGCCGCTTTCCTTCAGCCAGCAGAGACTTTGGTTCCTTGACCAGCTGGAGCCCGGAAGCCCGTTTTACAACATGCCGATGACCGTTCGGCTGCGGGGCGAGCTGAACCCCGCGCTTTTCGAACGGGCACTGAACGAGGTGGTCCGGCGGCACGAGGTACTGCGCACCGCCTTCACCACGGATGAAGAAGGAAAACCGCGGGCGAAGGTTCTCGAGCGACTTCACGTAGCGCTTGAGCAGGAAGACCTGAGTGAGGTGCCGACGGACGAACAGCTGACAGTTCTGACGGACCTGGTGCGCGAAGAGGCGAGGAGGCCTTTCGACCTTTCGACGCCGCCGCTCCTGCGTGCCAAGCTGTACACTCTGGGCGAGCGAGACCGGGTTCTTCTGCTCAACATGCATCACATCGTTTCGGATGGCCTCTCTCTGGAAATTTTCCTGCGCGAGCTTTCGTCCGTCTACGCGGCGTTCGCGGAGGGCAAACCGTCGCCCCTGGAGCCGCTGAAGTTGCAGTACGGTGCTTTTGCCAAGTGGCAGCGCGAGTGGTTGAACAGCGAAGCACTGCAGAAGCAGTTGCAGTACTGGAAGAAGCAGCTTCAGGGTGTGCCAGAATTGCTGCAGCTTCCGCTGGACCATCCCCGTCCGAAGGTTCAATCGTACCGGGGGGCGAAACGGACTTTTGAACTGAGTCCGGAATTGACCCAGGCTGTACGTCGGTTGGCGGCCCGTTTTCGGACCACACCCTACGTGATCACACTGGCGGCGTACGCTGCTCTTCTGCACAGGTACTCAGGTCAGGATGCTTTTTGCGTCGGTACGCCGGTTTCCGGCCGAACGCGTCGGGAACTGGAAGAACTGATTGGATTTTTCGTCAACACTTTGCCGCTGCGCTTCGACTTCTCGGCCGGGGAATCGTTTGCGGACCTTCTCAGGCGGACTCAGCAGACGATTCAGGATGCGCTCGCGCACCAGGACGTTCCCCTGGAACGCATCCTGGACGAACTGGACTTGGGGCGGGACACAAGCTACAACCCGCTTTTTCAGACCGTGTTCGTCTACGAGCACAACCCGCTGGAGAAAATCGATGTTGGGCAGCTTCGGGTGGAACCGCTTGCCGTGGACACCGGCACTGCTAAGTTCGACCTCAGCCTGGCCATCGTGGAAACCGAGGACTACCTGCGGTGTGTTTGGGAATACAACACAGACCTCCTGGATCCGGAGACCGTCGAAGGACTGGCGAAGCACTTCGAGAATCTACTTCACGCGGCCACCGGTGAGCCGGAACGAGCTGTTGGGAGTCTGAGCCTGCTGTCTGCCGCCGAACAGGCTGAACTCGTGACGAGATTCTCGCAGTCAAGAGATCTGGCAATCCCAGAAGGTGAAACGGTTGCTTCGCTTCTGCAGCGGGTAGCGGGCGAGCACGGGCGGCGACCAGCCCTCACGCAACAGGGGCGTGTGCTTTCGTACACTGAGCTGGAGGAAAAGGCCAACCAGCTGGCGAATTTCCTTCTTGACCGTGGCGTTGGTCCCGAGGCTTTGGTGGGCGTTGCCCTGGATCGATCGTTTGACCTGTTCGTAGCCATTCTGGGCACAGTGAAAGCGGGAGCAGCTTACGTGCCAATCGACCCGCTCTACCCGCGTGAGAGGATTGAGCACATTGTGCGCGATGCTCGGCTGTCGCTACTGCTAAGCAGCGACGGACTGGCTCGGCTCTTCGAAGGCGTTGTCGACGAGATTGTGAGGCTCGACACCGAGTGGTCCCGGATTTCCAAGTACCCGGAAGATGCTCCGCAGTCCGGTGTAGTCGGGGAGAACCTGGTCTACGCCATTTACACTTCGGGTTCCACCGGAGTCCCCAAGGGCGTTGGTGTGCGACAGCGAGCCCTCCTGAACCACATTTTGGCCATGCGGAAAGACATGGGCCTGACACCCGACGACCGGGTGTTACAGTACATCTCGATGAGCTTCGATGCCTCGGGCGAAGAGATCTACCCGACGCTTGCTTCGGGGGCGACCCTGGTGCTGCCACCAAGTGCCAGAGAACTGTCGGCTGAGGAGTTGTTGGGAATCGTTCGTTCCGAGGGCGTTACCGTGTTACACCTCCCCGTACCGATCTGGCATTTGATCGTAGACACCCTCGGGGACCAGGGCCAGAGGCTGCCCGACTCCGTCCGTCTGGTGATGGTTGGCGGTGAAGCGCCTTCCGTGCAGAAGCTCAGAGAGGCGCGCCAGATACTTTCGCATCCGATCGACTTCATGAACCTTTACGGGCCTACAGAGGCCACAATCACCAGCACGTACTACAAACTCGAGTTGAACCCTGAACGAGCTTTCGAAGCGCCAGTTGTTCCGATCGGTAAGCCGATTGCCAACGTCCGTGCGTACGTGCTTGACCGGCGTCTCGTCCCGGTGCCCGTCGGTGTGATTGGGGAGCTCGTAGTTGGTGGGGAAGGACTGGCGCGGGGTTACCTGGGTAGACCCGATCAGACCGCAGAGGTTTTTGTGCCCGATCCCTTTGCTAGCAAACCCGGAGCTCGCATGTACCGAACCGGGGATCTCGTCAGGCTGACGCGGTCTGGAGACCTTGTTTTCGCCGGTCGCGCCGACTCGCAAGTGAAGGTGCGCGGGTTGCGGATCGAACTGGGCGAAATTGAGCATCACTTGCTGCGCCACCCGGGGGTGAGAGAGGGTGTGGTGGCGGCGAAGCAATCCGAACGGGGTACGCGCCTGGTGGCGTACGTGGTGGCCGGAGCGGAGAGACCGTCAGCAGCCGAGCTGAGGGACTTTCTCAAGCGTACCTTGCCAGACTACATGGTTCCGAACGCCTACGTCTTTCTCGACGAGTTGCCAACAACCCCGTCGGGGAAGATTGACACACGACGGTTGCCCGAGCCTGACTTTGGGGCAGAAACGTCGGGTGTGGAGTTCGTCGCTCCCAAGAATGCCAAAGAAAAGACGCTGGTGGAGATTTGGAAGCAAGTGCTCGGGCTCGAGAAGGTTGGCGTGCGGGACAACTTTTTCGAACTGGGAGGTGACTCTATCCTCAGCATTCAGGTTGTGGCGCGGGCGAATCAGAGTGGCTTGAAGATCACGCCGCGGCAGGTGTTTGAGCACCCGACCGTCGAGGAACTGGCGGCGATTGCAGAGGAAGGCGTGGCCATCCGGGCGGAACAGGGACTTGTGACGGGTGAAGTACAGCTGACGCCGATTCAGGAATGGTTTTTCGGACTGGATTTGCCGCATCCCGAGCACTGGAATCAGTCGCTGGCGTTGAAACTGGAGGAACCCCTGGATCCCGCTGCTCTGGAAAAGGCCGTGCGTGCGCTGGTAGAGCATCACGACATGCTCAGAGCCCGTTTCCGGAAACAAGGCGCTTCCTGGTCCGCGGAGATTCCTCGGGAGATTGCACCGGGCGGTTTCAGACTTGTGGACCTTTCGAGGCTGGAAGCGAACGAGGCCACAAAGAGGTTGGTGCTTGAAGCCAGCCACGCTCAGGGGAGCTGTGACTTGCAGGAGGGACCCCTCTTTCGGGTGGTCTACTTCCGCATGCCCGCCGGTGAAGGCGACACGCTGTTGATTGTGGCACACCACCTAATCATCGACGGCGTTTCCTGGAGGGTGCTGAGCGAGGATCTGTTGACGGCGTACAAGCAGATCGCTGCTGGTGAAAAACTACGCTTGCCGCCGAAAACAACCTCTTTCAAGTACTGGGCTGAGAAGCTTGCCGCTTTTGCCAATTCTGGCGAACTGACGGCAGAAGTGGACTACTGGAACGAAATCGGCGAGCGCGCCCGACAGATTGAGGTTGCTCTTCCGGTGGACTTCCCCGAAGGGGAAAACCTGGAGAGGCACGCAGCTTCGGTGAAGGTGACGCTAAGTGAGCAGGAAACCGAAGCACTCCTGCGTGAGGTGCCGCTGGTTTACCACACACAGATCGAACACATTTTGCTGGCTGCGCTTGTGCGCGCGCACAGCCGCTGGACTGGCGGGTCCAAGCTCCTTGTTGAAATGGAATCGCATGGCCGCGAGGACCTGTTCGAAGATGTGAATCTTTCGCGGACAGTTGGCTGGTTCACAGCTACGTACCCGGTGTTGCTTGAAGCTCGTGGGAGCTGGAGCGAAGGTGAGCTGATCAAGCAGATCAAGGAGGCACTTTCCTCAATCCCGCGGCACGGGTTGGGATTCGGGTTGCTGCGTTTCAGGCGCGAAAAGCCACCGAAGCTGGAAGCGTTCCCGGATGCGGCTGTCGGGTTTAACTACCTGGGCCAGTTCGAAGGGGAGGACGGTCGACTGCGGGGTCTTGGCAAGACACTGGACACGCTGGGGCCGGAGCGGCACCCTGAGAACCGACGGATCCACGAGCTCGAGATCGGTGCTGCGGTGGTTGGTGGTCAGATGCAGTTCAATTTCTCCTACAGTGCTGAGCGGCTGGCCCACGCCACTGTGACCCGCTGGGCTAACGAGTACCTTGAGGAGCTGAGAGGGCTCATTCAGCACTGTCTTTCTGCCGGTGCAGGTGGCTACACGCCTTCCGATTTCGCCGATGCGGGGCTCGACGACGAAGAACTCGAAGAGCTGATGGAAGAACTGGACGAGAACTGGGACAGCGAAGCGTGATGAGAGCAACTAAGCAGAAAAAAGACATCGAAGCTGTCTACCCGCTGTCGCCGATGCAGCAGGGCATGCTGTTCCACTACGTGTACAACCCAGAGTCGGCGACGTACTTCGAACAGTTCTTCGCCAAGCTTCGTGGCGACCTGGACATTTCCTTGTTCGAGCGGGCGTGGAACACCGTAGTGCAAAGGCACTCGGCGCTGC
This sequence comes from uncultured Cytophagia bacterium, assembly GCA_964644845.1. Lineage (GTDB taxonomy): Bacteria > Zhuqueibacterota > Zhuqueibacteria > Oleimicrobiales > Geothermoviventaceae > Geothermovivens. Next base: position 84,990 of record CAZXXS010000056.1, read on the forward strand.
GTACCTCTTTTGTCTGGAAGAAGCTGGAACGGATGCTTCAGGTTGTGCACCGCCGGGTGGATGTCCCGGTCAACGTGCTGGACTGGCGGCACGTGCCTGTTGAGGATCGGGAAGCGGAGTTGGAGACCTGGGCAGAGCAAGATCGGCGGCGGGCGTTTAACCTTGCTAAGCCCCCGTTGATGCGCTTGCACCTGTTCAGGCTCGAGGATGACCTCTACCAGTTCGTCTGGTCTTTTCATCATCTGTTGGCCGACGGCTGGTCGATGCCGATCATTTTGCGCGAAGTCTTCACGGTTTACGAAACGTTACGAGCGGGTTTGCCAATCCAGCTGCCGCCTGTCCGTCCTTACAGGGACTACATCAATTGGCTGCAGAAGCAGGACCTTGGTAGGGCGGAGGCGTACTGGAAGGAGCTTCTTCTTGATCTGGCTCCCGAGCCCCTGCCGATTCTGTCGTCGGGCCGCGCCGAAACCGGGCCCAAACGGGCCAAAGAAGAAACAAAGCTGGACGCGGCCGTGTCGTCAAGACTTGTGGAGTTGGCGCGAACCAACCAGGTCACGGTCAACGCGTTTGTGCAGGCTGCGTGGAGCTTGCTCTTGGCCCGGTACCTGGGAAGCGACGACGTGGTCTTCGGCGCCACAGTTTCGGGCCGGCCCCCCGAACTCCGGGGTGTGGAGCAAATGGTGGGCTTGTTCATCAACACGCTTCCGGTTCGAGCCCGGCTGGACGAAAAGCAGACCGTGCGCGAGCTCGTGAAGGCGCTGCAGCGGCAGATCCTGAGCACGCAGGAAGTGCAGTACACGCCGCTGGTCGAAATCCAGCGCTGGGTGGGCCTGCCACGGGACATGCAGCTTTTCGATACGATTGTCGTGTTCGAGAACTACCCAGTGTCGGCAGCTTTGGGGAATGGCAAAGCGAGTGTGGAAGTTCTTGACGTACGCTCGTTCGAGAAGAGCAATTACCCGGTTTCGTTGATGGCCGCTCTGGCGGGTCGCGAACTCGGTCTCAAGGTTGCTTACGATCCGGAACGCCTGGACCGTGAAGCAGCACAGCGCATGTTGCGACACCTGACGCGGCTGTTGGCGAATTTCGCCGAGCAACCCGAGCTGCCACTCGCCGAGGTCGACTTACTGGATGACACCGAGCGGCACCAGGTGCTGGTGGAGTGGAACCAGAGAGAAGTCGAACTGCCCGCTGCAGAAACAGTGCACGGGCTGTTCGAAGAAACCGTGCGGCGCTGGCCAAAGCGCGTCGCCGTCGAGTTTGGAGGGAAAAGCCTTTCGTTCGAGGAACTGGACAAACGGGCTAACCAGCTTGCTCACTTCTTGCTGGCCCGTGGCCTGAAACGCGAGGAGCTGGTAGGCGTCGGCATGTCCCGCTCCCTCGAAATGCTGGTCGCGGTGCTCGGCGTTCTCAAAGCCGGTGGTGCGTACGTTCCACTGGACGTGAAGAATCCGCCGGAGCGACTCGCGCACATTCTTGACGACACGCGCATGCGTTGGGTTCTGACGCTTCAGCACGACGCGGCCGTGTTCGCGCAACTGCCGGTGGAAGCGGTGCTGCTGGACGGCGGGTGGTCGGAAATCGCAAATCTTCAGCCGGAGGCGCCGCGCGTTCGTGTCGACTCTCGCAACGCCTGTTACGTCATTTACACGTCGGGGTCCACGGGGAAACCCAAAGGTGTGGTGGTAGAACATCACTCGGTCCTGAACCTGGCGGCCAACCTCAAGCAAGATGTTTACGCCCGTTTCGCCGACCGGGCGGTCCGCGTGAGCATGAACGCGCCATTGTACTTCGACGCATCGATGCAGCGCATGTTGGGCATGATGATGGGACACACGCTGGTCATCGTGCCGGAGGAGCTGCGAACCGACGGTCGTGCACTCGTGGAATTTTACCGTGACCAGCGAATCGACAGCGCTGATGGCGTTCCTGCCCAGCTGAAGTTGATGCTGGAGGAGGGGCTGCTGGAAGACGGGCAGCGGAAACCGGCCGTCTTCCTGACCGGCGGCGAGGCTCTTGACGCGGAGACCTGGGAAAGAATCCGTTCGCAGACCGAGATTCAGTTCTTCAACATGTACGGTCCGACTGAGTGCACAGTGGATGCTTCCATCACACCGGTTACCCGGGAGGCTGAACGACCTAGCATCGGCCGTGCTCTGGCCAACTCGCGCTTCTACGTCCTGGATTCGAAGATGCGGCCTGTGCCGATCGGGGTACCTGGTGTCTTGTTCGTGAGCGGTGCCAATCTGGCCCGAGGTTACTTGTCCCGTCCGGACCTGACGGCGGCGGCTTTCGTGCCCGATCCTTTCTCAAGCGAACCGGGCTCTCGAATGTACCGCACGGGAGACCTGGTCCGCTGGACGAAGGCCGGGCAGGTGGAGTTTCTCGGGCGTGTGGACGACCAGGTAAAGGTGCGCGGTTTCCGCATCGAGCTTGGCGAAATCGAGTCTGTGCTGGGTCAGCACCCGGATGTCCGAGAGGCTGTCGTGGTCCTTAGGGAGCACCAAGCCACGGGGAAGTTCCTGGCGGCGTACGTTGTTCCTGCTTCGGGCTCGCTGAACAAGGAAGCACTGAAGAATTACCTGCGCGAGCGGCTGCCGGACTACATGGTGCCACGCGTGTTCGTGCAGCTGGAACGTTTGCCGCGTACCTCGTCGGGCAAGGTGAACCGCAGGGTGCTGCCTCTGCCCAGCGAAGAAGACCTGGGTGGTGCTGAGCGATCCGCACCCAGAACACCGGTACAGGAACTGCTTGCGAGCATCTGGAGCGACGTGCTTAAGGTCCGCGACGTTGGCCCCGAGGATGACTTCTTTGCTCTTGGGGGACACTCGTTGCTCGCCACGCGGTTGGCCTCGCGGATCCGCGACGCTTTTGGCGTCGAGCTGCCGCTCCGGGATATTTTCGAAGCCCCAAGTTTGGCCGAAATGGCCCGACGGATCGAGGCACGCCGGTCCGAGGGAGAGGCATTGAAACAGCCCCCGCTGAAGCGCGTTGCCAGGGACCGCGATCTGCCTTTGTCTTTCGCCCAGCACCGCCTTTGGTTTTTGGACCAGCTCGCTCCGGGGAGCACGAACTACAACGTGCCCAGCGCCTTTCGCCTGAAGGGTGTTCTGGACGTTTCGGTTCTGCGTAAAGCACTCAAGCGCATTGTTGAGCGGCACGAGATCCTCCGGACGTCCTTTGCGAACCGCGGTGGCGACCCGGTTCAGGTGATCCACGAACGCGTGGATGTGTCCGTGCCGTTTGTGGATCTCAGTGGTCTTCCAGAGCAGGACCGGCTGCCTGTCGCGCGGCTACTCATGCGCGACGACGCCTTGCGGCCGTTTGATCTTGGGCAAGCGCCACTGTTTCGAGTGCTGCTCATTCGTTTGCACGAGAACGACCACTTGGTCCTGCTGAACATGCACCACACGATCACCGACGGGTGGTCGATGGGTATTCTCGTGGACGAGCTTGCTACAATTTACAACAGCCTGAAAGAAGGTCACGAACCAGAGCTTCCCGAGTTGCCGATCCAGTACGCGGATTACGCAGTCTGGCAGCGAGAATGGCTACAAGGCGAGGTGCTGGAACGGCAAGTGGCGTTTTGGAAGGGTGTGGTAGGCGAAAATCCGCCGGTACTCGAGCTGCCAACGGACAGGCCGAGACCTGCCGTTCAGACGTTTCGGGGTAACTCCCTGCGCCAAGACCTGGACGCCGAGTTGGCGGAGAGCTTGCGCGACCTCAGTCAGAAGCAGGGCGTCACGCTGTTCATGACGTTGCTGGCCGGGTTCGACACGTTGTTGCACCGCTACACGGGGCAGAACCAGATTCTGGTCGGTTCCCCGATCGCCAATCGAACGCGCACGGAAACCGAGCGCTTGATCGGGTATTTTGCCAACACAATCGTTTTCGGGGCTGACTTTTCGGAGGTTGAGGACTTCCGGTCGCTGCTCAGGCAAGTGCGTGAGAACACACTGCAGGCCTACGCGCACCAGGACTTGCCATTCGAGAAGCTGGTGGAGGCTGTCCAGCCCGAACGCGACCTGAGCCACTCACCGATTTTTCAGGTAGCGTTCGTTTTCCAAAACACGCCGTTCGAAAAGCGTGCGCTGAAGGACCTGGTCATTGAAGGTTTTCCGCCTGAAAACCCGATTGCCAAGTACGACTTAACGCTCTACGCCACGGAGACGGACTCAGGAATCCTCTGCTTCTGGGAGTACAACACGGATTTGTTCGACCAAAGCACGGTCGAGCGGATGATGCGCCACTACGCCAACCTCTTGAGAGCGGTGGCTAAGGATCCCAAGCAGAAGATTTCCGAACTCGACTTTCTTGCCGAGGACGAGAAGCATCGCCTGCTTGTGGAGTGGAACGAGACGGCTGTACCCTTGCCGGAGGAGCCGACAGTCCCTCGTGTGTTCTCAGAGGTAGTACTGAAGCAGCCGGACGCCCCGGCTGTCCAACACCACGACGTCGTTTTGTCCTACCGGGAGCTGGACGTCCAATCCAGTCGGCTGGCAGACCTGCTACTGGCAAAAGGTCTGAGAACCGACGAGATCGTCGGGATCAGTCTTCCGCGTTCAGTGGACGTGGCTGTGGCCATGCTTGGGATTCTGAAAGCAGGTGGAGCGTTTCTGCCGATCGATCCGACCTACCCCGAGGACCGTGTCCGCTACATGCTCCACGATTCCGGTACGCGCTTCCTGGTCACAACGTCGGCAGTGTCGGAAAAGCTGCCCCTTGGCCGTACGGAAGCCGTCTTGATGGAGGAGCTTGAGACCAGCCGCGTCTCAAATGGGCAACTACCAGTTGCTGTCAGCCCTGACAACCTGGCCTACGTCATTTACACTTCCGGGTCCACCGGAAGGCCGAAGGGAACAATGTTGCCTCATCGGGGACTGGTCAATTTGGCGAGGGCGCAGAGGAAAGCCTTCGCCATCCACCCCGGGAGCCGCATTCTTCAGTTTGCTTCGCTCAGTTTCGACGCCTCGGTTTGGGAGACGGTGATGGCGTTGCTGAACGGGGCGACCCTGGTCTACGCTGACCAGGCGGAGCTGCTCACGGGTGACGGCGTGGGCGAAGTGCTCCGCAGGGAACAGATTACGACTGTGACGCTCCCACCGTCCGTTTTGGCCGTGGTGCCACAGGGCGAGTTCCCGCACCTCAGGACGATTGTGACCGCCGGGGAACGCTGTACACTGGACCTTGTGAAACGCTGGGCCGCCGGGCGGCAGTTTGTGAATGCCTACGGGCCCACGGAAACAACGGTGTGCGCTTCGATGTACGAGGCCTCCGAGCGCGACCGGCGGGAACCACCAATTGGCAGACCGATCGACAACTTCCAGCTTTACGTGTTGGACTCGAACTGGCAGCTTTCGCCGGTGGGTGTCCCCGGGGAGCTTTGCGTCGGCGGGGTAGGGCTTGCTCGCGGGTACCTCAACCGGCCGGATCTGACAGCTGAGAAATTCATCCCCAACCCGTTCACCTCCTCGCCCGGAGAGCGGCTGTACCGGACGGGCGATCTGGTGCGCTGGCTCTCGGACGGGAATCTGGAATTTCTGGGCAGAATTGATACCCAGGTCAAACTCCGCGGTTTTCGCATCGAGCTGGGCGAAATCGAGGCAGTCCTGGCAGGACACCCGGCTGTCGCGGACGTTGCGGTGATCGTGCGCGAGGACATCAAAGGACAACCTTACCTGGCGGCCTACTACGTGTCCGAAGCGGGGCAGGAGCCCCCGGCGAGCGAGTTCCGTAGCTACCTGCGGAAGAAACTTCCGGAGTACATGGTGCCGACGGTTTACGTTCGCCTGGATGCTCTGCCACTAACCCCGAACGGGAAGGTGGACCGCAGACGTCTTCCGAAACCAGAGTTGAGTCGTGGCGGTCTGAGTACCGAGTACACAGCTCCAAGAACCGAGGTTGAGCGTGAATTGTGCGGGATTGTCGAGGAGCTTCTGGGGCTGGACCGGGTCGGAGTGCACGACAATTTCTTCGAACTGGGCGGACACTCTCTCCTTGCGACCAAGTTCATGTCACGGATTCGAGAGCGTCTTGGGGTGGAGCTCCCTCTGCGGGATTTGTTCGAGAAACCCACGGTTGCCGAGCTGGCTGTGGCGATTGAGGAACGCCAGCGAGCTGAGGGGGAAGACGAAGACCGAATCGAACGACTGGAACGGGAACCCGAAGACATCGAAGCCCTGCTCAGAGAAATCGAGCAGCTTTCAGATGAAGAAGCGGAAGTGCTACTTCGACAGGGGCTCACGGAGGGCGGTAACCAAGAGAGCGGTTTATGATTGATCTCGAAGAAAAACTGGCTCACCTGTCGCCCGAGAAGCGACGTCTGCTCGAGCTCAAGCTGAAGCAAAAAAAGACGTTTGCCGGAAACACATTTCCGCTTTCGTACGCACAAAGGCGGTTGTGGTTCTTGCAACAGCTTGAACCGACGAGCACTGCGTACAACATTCCCGCGGCCATTCGGCTGCGAGGTCGGCTGAATCAGGCAGCGTTGATCCGCGCTCTGGAAGAAATCGTGCGCAGACACGAGGTTCTCAGGACCGTTTTCGCAACGGTGAACGGCGAGCCGGTGCAAATTGTCAGACGCGACGCAAAGCTGCCTTTCTCCAGTGTTGACCTCTCTCAGGTGCCGGGTCCTGAACGCGAAACGGAATTGCGTCGCGTCTTGGAAGAAACCGGCCAGACAGTTTTTGATCTGAGCAAAGGTCCCCTTTTCCTGGCCAATCTGATCAAGCTTGGCGACGACGAGCACGTGCTGCACATCCTGATGCACCACATCGTGTCGGACGGCTGGTCGGTGGGCGTTTTCATTAACGAATTTTCGGCTCTGTACGAGGCTTTCCTGCAAGGCAAGCCAAATCCGCTGCCACCGCTACCGATCCAGTACGCGGACTTCGCGGTGTGGCAGAAGAAGCGCCTCGAGAGCGAGGTAAAAGAGAAAGAGCTTCAGTTCTGGCGCGAGAAACTGGGCGGCGAGTTACCCGTGCTCGAGCTGCCGACCGATCGGCCGCGGCCCGCAGTGAAAAGCTACCGCGGCGATCACCGCCGACTTACCCTGCCAGAAGAACTCCTCGAGAAGGTGCGTAAACTTTCCAGGGCGCACGGCACAACGATGTTCATGACTCTGCTGGCCGGATTCTACGCTCTGCTTCACCGCTACACGCACCAGAACGACATTTGCGTCGGCACTCCGATCGCAAATCGGACCCGTGCCGAGACGGAGGGTTTAATCGGTTTCTTCGTGAACACACTGGTTCTTCGGCTTCAGCTCGAGAGTGATTGGAGCTTTACCGAGTTGCTCCGTCGTGTGCGCGAGGTTGCACTCGAGGCCTTCAACCACCAGGAGCTTCCTTTCGAAATGCTGGTGGAAGAGCTCCAACCCGAGCGGAGCATGAGCCACACACCCCTGTTTCAGGTGATGTTTGTGTACCAGAACGCGACCGAGGGCGGTCTGCAGTTGCCCGGACTGAAGGCCGAGGCTGTGCCGCTCAGCAACAAACAGGCGAAATTCGATCTCACCCTGACCGTGACCGAGCTGAAAGACGGTCTGGCTCTGGACATCGAGTACGACACCGATCTGTTCGACCCTGACACCGTCGACCGAATGCTCGAGCACTACGGCGCCCTACTGAACGCAGCTGCCTCCGAACCGGCGACACCAGTAAACCGACTCGATTTTCTGCCTGAACGGGAACGCGCTAAGGTGCTTTCCTGGGGTAGGGGAGAGGCCGAGTTCCCGGTGCGAGAGCCCGTGCACCGGCTTTTCGAGCAACAGGTCGACAAGACACCAGACCGCACGGCGTTGAGCTACGAGGACACCAGCCTGACGTACGCTGAACTGAACGCGCGGGCAAATAAGATTGCACACTTTCTGCTTGACCAGGGCGTGAGGCCGGACGAGCCCGTGGCAATCTACAGCGAGCGTGAGCTTCACCTGGTACCCGCCATTCTGGGCGTGCTCAAGGCGGGTGCAGCCTACCTGCCCATCGATCCCGTTTACCCGAAGGAACGCGTGAGCTTCATGCTTCAGGACGCCGGAGCACGGTTTGTGTTGACCCAGGAGAAGCTTGCGGGGAAGCTCGACCTGAACGGCCAGGTGGTCCTCCGGCTCGACGCGGATTGGGAAGCCTTCGCTCAGTACCCGACCACAAACCCGTCCGCGGAAGTTGGGCCGGACAACTTGATCTACGTGATTTACACTTCCGGCTCCACCGGGCGGCCCAAGGGTACCCTGATTACGCACCGGAACGTGGAGCGGCTGTTCACGGCCACGGATGCCTGGTACCATTTCAACCAGGACGACGTGTGGACGCTTTTCCACTCGTACGCTTTCGACTTCTCCGTTTGGGAAATTTGGGGCGCACTGCTGTACGGCGGGCGCCTGGTTGTGGTACCGTACTGGGTCAGTCGCTCTCCCGAGGCTTTTTACAAGCTGCTCGAACGCGAGCAGGTGACGGTTTTGAATCAAACGCCGTCAGCCTTTCGCCAGCTGATCAAGGCGGAAGAAGAGGTTGGGGTTTCAGAAAATCTGGCTCTCCGGCTGGTGATTTTTGGCGGTGAAGCCCTGGACTTGAACAGCCTCATCCCGTGGTTCGATCGGCACGGCGACGAGAAGCCGCAGCTTGTGAACATGTACGGCATCACAGAGACGACGGTTCACGTGACGTACCGGCCGGTGGATCGGCGCGTGGCGGAGACGGCGCCGGGGAGTGTCATCGGAGGGCCAATTCCCGATCTGCAGGTGTACATTGTTGACTCTCTGTTGCAGCCGGTGCCCATCGGGGTGGCCGGTGAACTGCTGGTGGGCGGCGACGGTGTGGCTCGCGGCTACCTGGGCCGGCCGGACCTAACGGCGCAGCGCTTTGTACCAGATCCCTTTAGTGGCAAACCCGGAGCGCGACTCTACCGCTCGGGAGACCTGGCTAGATTCCTCCCGGACGGTGACATCGAGTACCTTGGCCGAATCGACCACCAGGTGAAGATCCGCGGTTTTCGGATTGAACTGGGCGAGATCGAAGCTGTGCTGACGTCTCACCCCGGCGTACGCGAGGCGCTTGTGATGGCTCGGGATGACCTGCCCGGCGGAAAGGGGCTTGTAGCCTACCTGGTGCCGGTGGCTGCACCTGGACCGGGGATTTCGGAGCTCCGTGATTGGGTTCGTTCCAAATTGCCCGAGTACATGGTGCCCGCGGCGTTTGTGACTCTGGAAGCTTTCCCGCTGACGCCAAACGGCAAAATTGACCGCCGGGCGTTGCCTTCCCCAAAGGTCGAAGTTTCCA
>CAZXXS010000057.1:0-4115 GCA_964644845.1 uncultured Cytophagia bacterium
GGACCACTCGGGGTTCCAGTGCCCAGCTTTCTACCGAGGTCTCAAGGCACAGCCCCCCGAACGTCGACTGCCGTGCTCATCCTGCTTGCGAAATCAAAAGGATTCCGCTTCATCGATCAACATGATGGGAATGTCGTCTTCGATCCGGTACTTCAGGCGGCACTTGTGGCAGATCAGCTTCTGGTTCTTTTCGTCGTACTCGAGTTCGCCCTTGCACTTCGGGCAAGCGAGAATGTCCAACAACTCTTTGTCCAGCATCTTCAAACCTCCGTCACGGAATGTTCTGGCAAAACGGGAGAACGTCCGCTACCACCCTCGGTTCACCGCCTTTTTCAGCCGCCGGCGTAGCGCAAGCGATCAACGCGGATTTTCTAGCCGAGCAAATCGAGAAATAGCCGCGGTGGTTTTACCGGACGGCCTTTCGGGTTTACGAAAACATGCGTGGTGTAGCCCGTTGCCAGTAGATCTTTGTCCCGAAACACCTCGTAGTCTAGACGCAGCTTAGGCTGCGGACGTTCCGCGAGGATCGTTCGGACAGTGAGAAAATCATCGTAAAAGGCAGGTCGGAGGTAGACCGCGTTCGCCTCCGCAACGGGCAACCTGTAACCAGCTTCTTCAAAAGCTTTGTAGGATAATCCCAACGCCCGCATCAGCTCGGTGCGCCCCATTTCGAACCATTCAAAGTAGCGAGCGTGGTGCACAAGCCCCATTTGATCCGTGTCAGCGTAGCGAACACGCACCCGAATTTCGTGCACAACTGGGAGCCCCGTTGTCTCCTCCTTTTCTGATTCGTCCTACTCTTTCCAGAAGCCCATCCTGGCGTACTTCTGAATCCGCTGTTCGACAAGTTGTTCGGCTGGAACAGCCTTCAACGCCTCGATTTCCTTCAGAATGGTCTCTTTGACGATCTTAGCAGCCCCATCTGGATTACGGTGCGCCCCACCGAGGGGCTCGGGAACAATTTCGTCGATCACTTTCATCTCCAGCAGGTCTTTTGGAGCCAGTTTCATGGCTTCGGCCGCCTGCGGGGCTTTCGCAGCGTCGCGCCACAGGATAGCAGCGCACCCTTCCGGGGAAATCACCGAGTACCAGGTATTTTCCAGCATGAGGACACGATCTCCCACACCGATCCCCAGCGCCCCACCGCTGGCACCTTCCCCGATGATGATCACGACGATGGGCACTGGCAGTCGCGACATTTCGAACAGGTTCCTCGCGATGGCCTCGGCCTGCCCTCGCTCTTCCGCACCGATCCCGGGGTAGGCACCGGGTGTGTCTACCAAACTTACGACGGGGCGGTTGAACTTGGCCGCCAGCCGCATGGCTCGCAAGGCCTTCCGGTACCCCTCCGGGTGCGGCATGCCAAAATTGCGGTACAGCTTTTCCTTTGTGTCGCGCCCTTTTTGGTGCCCCACAAGAACAACGGGCTGTCCTTCGATGTGTCCCAATCCCGTAACAATGGCAGGATCGTCACCGAAAGCCCGGTCACCGTGAATCTCGAAGAAATCGTCGAACACGCGCTGAACGTAGTCCAGCGTGTAAGGCCGGTCGGGGTGTCGGGCCAACTGCACCCGTTGCCAGCGCGTCAGTTTGGCGTAGATTTCCTGGCGAAGCTTCCTGGCCTTGGCTTCCAGGCGCTCGATTTCCTCCTGCAGCTCCAAATTCTGGCTGTCGGAGAGGTCGCGCATTTCCTGGATGCGCTTCTCAAGCTCGACCAGAGGCTTTTCAAATTCGAGGACAAACCCCATCCCGTGGCTCCAAATCGATCATCGTAACCCAAAACCGCTGCGTTCCGGCCCGCGTTCACAAACCACCACGCTCTTTCCCGTCCGGCCAGGCAGGGACGAAACCCACCCCCGAAGGCACCCACCAGAGCGTCACCAAGTAGACGAGTAGTGTTCCTATCCTGACGCAGCCGAACTAAGCTGACACGCTTTTCCCAGGACCGAGCATCGAGCGCAACAAAATCTCCAGATCGACAAGTGGAGAGTAGTTGCGCACGTAGTAAAGGTCGTAGCGCTCCTTTTCCTCTTCTGACAATCCCTGCGCTCCGTAGAGCTGTACCAGACCCGTGAGCCCTCCTTTCAGGGCAATTCCGTCTGCGCGGGGCTTGCGGTTGCGTTCGCGGCCAACCAAGCTCAACCGTCCCGTCAAGACGTGCCACAAGAGTGGGTAATTGCGCAGCCAGCGCGGTCCACGGTCGAGCATCGTCACCGAAAAAGCCGAGCCGTCCGCAGCATAAGCTGGCTCTTTTTTGCACCTGACCAGCCCGAGTAAACAAGCCACAGCGAACGGAACGGCACCAATCAGCAGACCAAAACTCGCAACAAGCACGTCCATGGCTCGCTTGATGGCCGGAAAAGGTGGTGAGTACAGTCGGTACTCCAGGTCAACCATCGGCAGCTGGTCCAGCCGGTCGATGCTGGCTTTGCCGATGATTACCTCGAGGTTGTCTGGCACCAGCTTGAAAGCCGGTCCACGCCCTGCTGTGCGTGAGATGATGGCCAGAATCTGGTCGTATGAAATCTTGTCGGTGGAGAAAATCACCTCCTCGATTTTCTCGCGCCGAATGATGGCTTCGGCCTCCCGCACCGTGCCAACTACGGGCACGCCGGCTACGCGTTCGCCGACTTCCCGCTCGTCAAGGCTCACCAACCCAGCAACGTCGAACGCTCCGTCCACACGGCTCCGCAGTCGTTCGATAATCGTCGCCCCAGAAGCCGCGTCGCCGACGACAAGCGTACGTCTTCCGAAGAGGGAGCGCCGCACAGCTGAACGACGTACGCCTCTTCGTGGCCAGGCAAGCGCAAGAAGTCGCCAGCCAGTGAGGAAAATCGCATTCAGCGCCCCGGCGTACAGCACCACCGCCCGTGAAAAGGCGTACTGATTGAAAAAGAACGTCAGAGCCGAATTCACTAGCAAACCAATGACGACGGCCACGCCGGCTCGGACCGCTGAAAAGCGAAACCGCCCGTAGACACCCGTCGCGTAGAGCGATAACAACCAAACCGTGCTGTAGACGGCGTCCACGAGCAGGTACGAGCGAAAATGGACCAAACTGCCAAAACGCAACAGCTGAGCCAGGGCAAGCGACACGTTCATCCAGAACAGATCCAGAAACGGCAGCGCCACCGCAGCCGCCGCCCGGCCAACCATCGAAATCGCCGCCCGAATCCAGATTGCCACCGTCAGTACCCAGACCGCTAGTAAACCGTAACGCCGGTGAAAGTGGCGCCGCACAAACAAACGCATGGCCTGGTAGAAGTGGCGCAAGCGATCCAGCTGACTGCGTTTCCAGCTTTCCCCCTTGAAATGCACCACCTGAGTCTGCGGCACGTAGTAGATCTGCCAGCCCGCCTGTCGGGTGCGGTAGCAGTAGTCCAGGTCCTCCCCGTACATGAAGTACGATTCGTCCAGGTACCCGACGTCCTCTAAAAGCTCCCGCCGGAAAAGCATGAACGATCCCGAGATCGCTTCGACCGGGTGAGTCTTGTCGGGATCCAGGTACGTGAGATTGTAGCGGCCGAACAGGCGGCTGCGCGGGAACAGCTTGCTTAATCCGACCAGTTTGGTGAACGCGACCCAGGGCGTCGGGTAGCTACGACGGCAAGCCAGTTGTAGGGTTCCGTCAGGGTTCAACACCTTGCAACCCACCATCCCGGCATCGTCGTGGTGCCGAAGGAAATCCAGAAGAACGCGGAAGGTATCCTCCTGCACCAGCGTGTCGGGATTCAGCAGGCACACGTAACGGCCGCTGGCTTTTTTTAGTGCTTGGTTGTTTGCCCTGGCAAACCCAACATTTTCGTGGTTTTCAACGAGCTGAACCCAGGGGTAGCGGCGGCGGACCATCGCCGCGCTACCGTCTGTCGAGGCATTGTCCACCACCCAAACCTCGGCAGCAATTCCACGCAGCGCACGTTCCAGAGAGGTAAGGCATTGATCCAGGAAGTCGCGCACGTTGTAGCTGACGATGACAACGCTGAGTTCGACTTCGTTCATGCCCTCCGCTCATCTGGACGTGACGACTTCGCTGCGAAACACACCCTGGGAAAATCGCGCCCAACTTACGAAAAGTTGGGGTATTTGTCAAGGCAATTGGGTTTTGCCCGGGGATC
>CAZXXS010000058.1:0-3816 GCA_964644845.1 uncultured Cytophagia bacterium
GCGGGGCGACGCAATTCTCTTGGGTAGACACGCTTGGTGTGCCCTCTGGCTACGCCAGGGTGCCGGCACCGATTACTCGGGAAACGCGCTTCGCCGTGCTGTGGCGGCCGAAACTCCGCGTCTGTCTCGTGGCCTTCACGACCGGCCGGGACGAGGTGGCCCTGGTGCGCTCCTCGCCGGACTCAACGCGTCTTTTGCAACGACTGACGCCGGAGACGCACCCGGAATTGTCCGGCCTGCGCTGGGTGAGCACCGGGATCGCCCTCGAGTTCGTTTCTCCGACGACCGGGGAAACGTTCGCAGACGGCCAGCAGCGCCTCCTGATCGTGCAGAACGACGACGCGTCGGACAGCTTGGTGATGCGGTTTCTGTCGTTGGGCTCCTTGTCGGCTGTGCGGCAGGGCCGGAGACAAGCGCACTCGTGGGACCTGGTGAACGTGGCCCCGAATCCTTTCCGTGATGCGACGACGGTAACGCTGCGGCTCGCCTACGCGGGGCGCGTGCGCGTCGAGGTGTTCGACGTCCGCGGCCGAAAGGTGGCGACGGTGTGGAACGGCCCTCTTCCGGCAGGACCGACTCGCCTGCGCTTTGCTCCGGAAGGCCCCGCTGCGGGAGTTTACCTTCTTCGTGTCGCGGGGCCCGGGTTTGTGCGGGTGCGGAAGGTGGTGCGGGTGAGGTAGGAGCAGCAAGGCCTGCCAGGCGGTGTCGCTGAGGGCAAAGACGCACCGGTCTTCTGAGGAGAACCTGCGGTGCCCGGTGGCGGACAATGTTGCTGGAGATTTCTCGCTTCCTGCGGAACTGCGAGCGCTGCTTTCGATCCGTCCGAGGTGATCGAGGCTTCTCTGCACGCAGCGTTTCGGGGGCCGTGGGGAACGAAGCGGCAGAGCGGTTCAAGGAAGGGTTACTTTTGACCTGGAGCGGGCGAACGCACGGGCCTCAGAAAGAAAGGCCACTACCCGCGGAGGCAAGCTGGGTAGTGGCCCAAAATTGTTTCCTCGCCGGTAGAACGTTACCTCTGCAACACCACTTTACTCACCCCTGTGTAACCTGGCGCCTGGAGGCGAAGCAGGTACATTCCGGCCGGCAACCTTCGGCCTTCTGTGTCGTGGCCGTCCCAGTTGAAAAAGCCCTTTTGTCCTGCCCGTGCGTTGCTAAGCGAGAACCTCCGAACCTCGCGCCCGGTGATGTCGAAAATCCTCAGTTCGATGTGACCGGGCGTGCTGACCCGGAAAGAAATCCGCGTTGCCCTGGTAAACGGATTTGGGTACGCCCCGATCAGCTTTGTTTCCACGGGGACAGTCGTTGGCTCCCCGGAGTTCTGCTGCACGGTGACCACCAGCGTTTCCGAAACCTCTCGGCTACCGTCAGCCAGAATGGCCTCGACACGGTAGCGGTAGCTGGCGTCGGTGCTCACCGCCTCGTCCGTGAAGTGGTACTCCCCGTTGCCTGGCTCTCCCACGCTGAGACGAACAAGACGACGGAAGGTCTGATCGCCCTCTCGTGACCGCCAAACCTCGAAAGCGCGGTAGTCCAGCAACGGATTTACGCGCCAGCGGAGTTCCACTGCGCTGCCAGAAGTGACCGCGCTGAAGGCCGTGAAGACGATCGGCAAGGAACCGTCTGCGTAGACCCGCTGAGCGTAGATGTCAGTCTCTGACCCTTTGCGCCCGTCCACCCAGGCACAAATGGCGGAGCCGTTGTCTGCGAGGGCCAGCGTTGGGTCGATCTGATCGCCAGCGGCTGTGGAAAGCGGTACGCCGTCCGGGGTCCACAGGGCTGTGCCGCTCGTGTCGAATCGCTGGGCGAAAATGTCCCAGTTGCCATTGCGGTAATCCTGCCAGGCGACGATCAAGCCACCTTCGCCGTCAAGGATGACAGCTGGATTTTTCTGATCGCCGGGAGCGGTACACACCGGGACCCCACCTGGTGCGAGAATCGCAGTGCCGGAGCTGTCGAGCATTTGCATGTAGATGTCGGACTCGGTGGCGCCTGGGGTTCCGTGACCGTAGTCGGTCCACACCACAAAGGTCTTCTTCCCCGAGTTGACCATCAGCCTGGACTGGGTTTGATCTCCTTCCAGCTTGCAAACGACGGCACCGCTGTCTCCCCAAACGCGAGTGGTGTCGCCGGCTACCCTCTGGGCCCAGACGTCCAGGTGGTCGTACGGTCCAAGGCAACCGCTTGCTGAGTCCCTTTGCGACCAGGTGACGTAGGCACCTCCGCTCCCGTCGGGCAGAAGCCAGCTCACGTACTTGGGGGCGCAGGGAGAAGTCGTGACCAGAAAACCCGTTGGGTCTCCAAATCCCCAGATTCCGCCACCATTCACGCGATTCAGCTTGACACTCGTGTTGTCCAGGTCGTAGGCGATGAATGCGCCGCCGCTCAAGTCGTTGATGACGCGAAGATCGGCAGCGACTTGCGCTTCTCTCTGGAGACTCGTCCAGAGGACGTTACCGTTGGTATCCAGTTTCGCCGCCCAGAAGTAGGAACCCAGTCCCGCCTGGATTTGAGCGGCGACGACGAGGACTCCGAACGGTCCGTAGGACAAGACAAAGGGACCGTCTGTCATTGGCCTCCCGCCGAAGAGAGAGACGGGGGAATCCCACATCGGGTCTCCGTTTTCATCCAGTAGCTGGACGTACACGCCGTTACCGGACCAGGCCACGTATGTCCGCCCCTGGGTGGAGGGCATCATCGAGAAAGTACTTACGCCGTCCGTGACGAGCTTGCCATTGGTTTCCCAAACGAAGTCGCCGTCTCTTGTGAGCCGTTGAGCGTAGAGAGAGGCTGATCCGCCGCGTTCGTCCAGCCAGCCCAGAAGCATGCCCTGCTGAGCGCTGTTCATGCCTTGTAGCTCGTTCTGGTCACCTGTAGCGGTGCAGACGGGTAGGTTAACGGTGGGATCCGTTGGCCACTGGGCTACAGCGGTGCCAACGAGTAGGAAGAGGATCGAAAGGCCCTGTACCAAACGTTTCATGTTTTTCCCCTCCTGTAGCTTGACTTCCCCACAGCATGTTCCAGGCCCCCGAAGAATCCCCGGTCTGGCGGGCCCCGCGTCGCGTCCGGCTCTACGGCGCGCAGGCACTGCTGCTCTCGGCAAGTGCTGCGCGTCGTCACGAGTGGGTTTAGATGATGTCGTGCTCGACGCAACAGTTTCAGATCTGCAAAAGTCGGGCCTGAGCTCTTCTGTTTTTGAGGGAATTCAACTCGTTGTGTACCGTGAGGATTGTTCAAATTTTGCGAAAAGGGCAAAATGGTTTCAGAAAGTGGACAGAGTTCCCCGGCTGTGTTGCGAAAAGTGAACGGCAGAGTCTGGCGTTCAGGAAGCGGGGCGGTCGTGCGTGCTGTCGGACGCTGTTTTGGTTGTCCCCTTAAGAGCTGTCAACTGGAAATAGCCCGTGTGCGAAGAGGCCACACCCCTGTCTTTCCACGTTTCTAAGTTAGGCTAAGGGCAGAACACGGTCTTTGCGGAAAACCCGTTTTGACTCCAGCGCGCCCGTTCTGACGAATTGGTCACCCATTCAGATCGATCCCGTGAATCCCCGGTCAATCTGTTTGACTTTCACGTCAGCAGGGACCTGTGGTGGGAAAATGCGGGCGCCCTGCGTTGTGGCCGGGACTGCAAGCCCGCGCAGATCCGACACCCCGTGGGCGCAATGCGTTGGTGTCGGCTGGCAATTTCGGGTAGATTCCTTGAAAGACCTGTTCTTTGCCCTAAGGGGCTGCCGAGCTTCCGTGACCAAGGTGGGCGTTGGCACCGAGAAGGGTTTCCCACGTTCTTGGGGAACGCTTGCACTCTCAGTCTGGTCAGCGTTG
>CAZXXS010000059.1:0-20154 GCA_964644845.1 uncultured Cytophagia bacterium
GTGCGGTAGAGCAGCGTGGCCTGCGGCGGTGCAAGCCTGGAGAAAGTGTGTAGCAGTGTGGTGTACCAGCTGGCGAGACCCGACAAACCTGGCCCGCAGCGCGAAAATGGTTGGAACAGTTCACGTCCTGGCCCGCAGGGGCCTTTCAGCGGTTGTGCCCTCCGGAGGGACGCGGTTCTGATGCGCTGTGCCGGCTGGCACGGCGCGGGCCGGTGGAGAGGCCGCTTGAGCGGATTGGAAAAAACGCGAGGGAAAGCGCGATGATTTCTACGTCTCACGGATCATTCCTCACAGGTGTGTTGTCGGTAGCGGTTTTGGTGCTGCTTGTGGTTTCGCTGGGGCGGCTTGCTGTCGCGCAGGCGGACGCACCCGATTGGGAAAACCCTGAAGTTTTTGGCATCAACAAGGAGCCGCCTCACGCCACACTGATGCCCTACGCGACGCTCGATCAAGCCCTGCGTGCCGAGCGAGAGGCTTCCCCTTTCTACCAGTCATTGAACGGAACCTGGAAGTTCCACTGGGTTCGTACGCCGGAAGAACGTCCTGTGAACTTCTACAAGCCTGACTTTGACGTCACCTCCTGGGACGAAATCCCCGTTCCGAGCAACTGGCAGATGCTCGGCTACGGCAGACCGATTTACACCAACGTACGCTACCCGTTCCCAAAGAATCCGCCTTACATCGATCACAGCGACAATCCGGTGGGTTCGTACCGCAGGAAGTTCACCGTGCCCTCGGATTGGGCTGGCCGCCAGGTGTTCATCCACTTTGACGGGGTGGAATCCGCTTTTTACATCTGGATCAACGGACAGAAGGTCGGCTACAGTCAAGGAAGTCGTACCCCTGCTGAGTTCAACATCACGCACTACTTGAAACCGGGTCCGAATTTGCTGGCGGTAGAAGTGTACCGGTGGTCCGACGGCTCTTACCTGGAGGATCAGGATTTCTGGCGGCTGAGCGGCATCTTTCGGAATGTCTACCTGTTTGCAGCTCCGTCTGTGCACATCCGGGATTTTGAGTTTGTGCCAGATTTGGACGCTGAGTACCGGGACGCAACGCTACACGTCACAGCCAGGGTCAAGAATTACGGTGAGCAGGCTGCTGAACACGTCAGGGTAGAGGTGTCGCTGTACGGTCCGGACGGGCGGCTGGTCGGGAAAGACCCTCTGCTGAGCAACAGCACAGCCCTGATTGCCCCTGGTGGCGAAAGTGTGCTTCCGATGAAAACGCTGGTTGAGAATCCCGCCAAGTGGACAGCTGAAACACCGAATCTCTACACCGCCGTTCTGCGGCTGCTGGATGCGGAAGGAAACACACTGGAGTACCTGTCGACACGAATCGGTTTTCGGAAGGTAGAGGTCAGGGGGGGCCAACTCCTGGTGAACGGCAAGCCGATTTACATCAAGGGTGTTAACCGGCACGAACACGATCCAGACACAGGCCACTACGTTACTGTGGAGTCGATGATTCGAGACATCAAACTGATGAAGCAGTTCAACATCAACACTGTGCGGACCAGTCACTACCCGGACGACCCACACTGGTACGACCTCTGCGATCAGTTCGGCATCTACCTGTTCGACGAGGCGAACATTGAAAGCCACGGGATGGGTTACGACCCGCATGAGACGCTGGCGAATCGGCCGGAATGGGAAGCGGCTCATTTCGACCGCATGCGTCGGATGATCGAGAGGGACAAAAACCACCCTTCGGTGATCATCTGGTCGATGGGGAACGAAGCCGGCGACGGTACGACGTTTGAGGCGATGAGTGATTGGGTACACCATCGTGATCCATCTCGCCCGGTTCACTACGAACGGGCTCAGCTTCGACAGCACGTTGACATTGTTTCCTGGATGTACCCTCCGCTGCACAGGCTCATCGAATACGCCGAAACACACAGCGACCGCCCGCTGATCATGTGTGAGTACGCACACGCCATGGGCAACGCGGTAGGAAACCTGCGCGAGTACTGGGATGTGATCAAAGCTTACCCCGTGCTTCAGGGGGGGAACATTTGGGATTGGGTTGACCAGGGGCTCCGCAAGAAGGACGATCAGGGGCGCGAATTTTGGGCATACGGAGGCGACTACGGCGACGAACCCAACGACGGGAACTTCTGCATCAACGGTCTGGTGCTTCCCGACAGACAGGTAACGCCCAAGCTGTGGGAGGTAAGAAGCGTCTACCAGAATGTTGACTTCGAGCCGGTGGACATTTTCGAAGGCAAGATTCGCCTTCGAAACGGTTACTTTTTTACAAATCTCGCGGGTTTTGTGGTGCAGTGGCAGTTGCTCGAAGATGGTAAAGTCATCCAGCGTGGCAAGTTTGCCGCCCCGGACACGCCACCAGGAGCGTCGACGGTGGTGACGGTGCCGTTCGAAAAACCTGAGCTCCAGGCCGGCGCCGAGTACTGGCTTCGCGTGGGTTTAGCCCTTCCGGAAGCGACCCTGTGGGCCGAGGCCGGGCATGAGGTGGCGTGGGAACAGTTCAGGATCCCTTACACCGTTGCGGCCCCTCCGGCCGTCGCGGTGGATTCGTTGCCAAGCCTCGATCTCATCGAAGACGAAGGCGCGATTCGGTTGACGACGCCGAACTTCAAAGTGATCTTTGACAAGAAGACAGGGCGCATCACCTCGCTTGTGTACGGCGCCCAGACCGTGATTGGCCCACAGGAGGAGGGCATCGTTGGACCCGAACTCGACGCGTTTCGTGCGCCAACGGACAACAACATGCGCAGACTTGCGCCGAAGTGGTATGAGGCTGGGCTGAACAAACTGAACCGTGAGGTTCGGGACGTGCAGGCCCAGCGGATCAGCCCTCAGGCTGTCGAGGTGAGCGCCGTTGTTCACTACCTGGCGCAGCAGAACGCCGGATTTGATCATCGGGCGGTGTACACTGTGTACGGGAACGGATGGATTCACGTGGCCAACGAAATCCAGCCGATCGGGAAGTTGCCCGTGTTGCCAAAGCTGGGCGTGCGAATGACGGTTGCCAGCCCGTACGAGGAGCTGACGTGGTACGGACGCGGTCCCTTTGAGAACTACCCCGACCGGAAGACGGCTGCAGCGATCGCGCTCTGGCGCAGCACCGTGAGCGAGCAGGTGGTGCCGTACGTGCGCCCCCAAGAAACCGGCAACCACGAAGATGTTCAGTGGCTGGCTCTGACCAACAAAGACGGCAGCGGCATCCTGATCGTTGGTGACAGCCCCCTGTCTTTCTCCGCCTTGCACTACACGGCCAACGACCTTGACAAGGCAAATCACATCAACGAGTTAGCCCCACGGAAGAACGTGGTGGTTTGTCTCGACGCGCACGTTCTTGGGCTTGGTAACGGAAGCTGTGGGCCAGGAGTGCTGGACCGCTACCTGCTCGAGCCGCAGCCGGTGTCTTTTGGTTTCACGTTGCGTCCCTACGAACCCGGAATGGGGGACGTTCGGCGTGTGGCCAGGTTGCGCCTGGCGCCGGGAGAGTAGGTTGGGCGGAAGCCCGTTGAGAACGGCAGTTTCAGGGCAGATGCGGGCTCCGAAAGTGCTGTTGTCGACCGCGAGGCGTGTGTTTCTTGGCTGAGGGACCTGGAGGCGATTTCGAGAGCCGCGTGCCGTCCATCAACGGCACGGGGAGCGTTCCACCGTGAGAGGCACGTAGATTTGGGGCTCGTGGGATCTTAGGGCCCGGGCCTTTGCGGTCAGGGGGCGGTCCCAACCGAGACGCTGGAGGTAGAGAAAATGCAGCCTAAGAAATTGGTGGAGACAAGAGGGGGAACGTACTCGCGGCGGCAATTTGTGAAGACCTCCGCAGAGGCTCTTGCTCTGGCGGGGCTAAGCACGGTGTGGCCCATTACCACGCGGGATGATCGCCCGAACGTCGTGCTGATCATCACGGACGAACACAACGGGGGTGTGCTGAGCGCCGCAGGTGACACTTTGGCTCGAACTCCCGTGCTGGATGCGCTGGCGGACCAGGGCGTGCTGTTTACGGACCACTACTGCAACTCACCTCTGTGTGTCCCCTCGCGGTTGTCGTTCATCAGCGGCAAATACATTTCCCGGATCGGCGCCTGGAGTAACACATGCTGGCTCCCGAGCGCGGACTACCCAACACTTCCCCGGATGCTCGCCAGAGTGGGCTACGAGAGTTTTCTCTGTGGCAAGATGCATTTCGACCGCACGCGTCGTTACGGCTTCACCGAAATCTGGAAGAGCCCTTTGAATCAGCATCACAAGACAGGTAAGGGTAAACGGCGCGATCCAGACAACCTGAAGCCGAAGCCCGGAATTTCGGAACGTTTCAAAGACTTTCGCACGGGTACGAAGTCCCGTGTGCTCGAGCACGACCGCGAGACCACCCGCTGGGCGGTGGATTTTCTCGCCAAACGCAGGAGACGCGACGGCCCATTTTTCCTTGTGATCGGCTACCTCGCTCCTCATTTCCCGCTCATCGTTCCACAGGGCTACTGGAGCCACTTTGCCGGAAAAATACCCCTGCCAACGATCCCTCCGGGACATCTGGACGCTCAGCCGTTGAATTACAAGCATTTGCGCATTGCCTTCAACGTTGAAGACGCGCCGGTTGAAATCGTTCGTCGGGGGCGTGAGTTGTACTACGGGCTGACGGAATGGGTAGACACAGAAATCGGTAAGGTGCTGGATGCCTTGCGGCGAAGCGATGTGGGGCGCAACACGGTTGTTGTGTACACGGCGGACCACGGCGAGAACATGGGTGAACACGGCTTGTGGTGGAAGAATTGCATGTACCAGCATGCCGCGCACGTACCCCTGATTGTCTCCTTCCCGGAGCGCTGGAGGGGCGGGCAGATTCGTCGTGGCGCCTGCTCGCTTGTGGATGTGGCGAGCACGGTAGCTGATCTGGCGCACGCCCCGGTTCCCGAGGACTGGGACGGGGAGTCGCTCCTTCCGTGGCTCGATGATCCCTCTGTCGGCTGGAAAGCGACGGCGCTCAGCGAGTACTACGGACACAACATCGCCTCCGGCTTTGTGATGTTTCGCCGAAGCCATTACAAGTACGTCTACCACACGCCGCCGGACGCGCACCACCCGGCGCAGCGGGAACTGTACGATCTTTCTCGGGATCCGGGGGAGTTTAGAAATCTGGCGGACGAACCGGCTTACAGGGATGTTGTGGAGGCTTTGCACAGCAGAATGCTTCGCGAACTTGGCGAACATCCGGACGAAACTGAACGGCGGTGTCGGCGAGACTACGCCCGAGGCTACGGTCGGGACTGAGCGGAGGTGTGGCCTAACCGAACTCCGCAATGCGTGGTTTCCCACGCCAACAAGCCTTGAAAATGGAGACTGAGGTGCCAAGGACAAGGGAGCGCGAACGGTGAACAGCGACAGTAGATGGACTCGAAGGGATTTTCTGAAAGCTTCGGTTGCGGCGGCGGCCACGACTTCACTGTGGCCCGCGCTGGTGTCGGCCAAGGATGCCTCACAACCTGGTCGCGGCCTGGTCGTGTGGGTGAGGCACCGCAACGTGATGGACGACAACGGCAACGTCGACGTCGGCATCCTGGCAGAGATGATCGATCGCGCTGTGTGTGACTTGAGCGGGGAAAAAGAACCTCGGGATGCCTGGGCCCATTTCGTCAAGCCAACGGACACGGTGGGCGTGAAAGTGAACACGCTTGGTCTCAAGCACGTTCGGAAAAGCAGTCTGGTGGCGCATTTCCGCGCCGTTGGGGATGTTGTGGCGAAACGGGTTGCCGAAATTGTAGGGCAGCCTGAGAAAGTGACGATTTGGGATCGCTACGACCGGGAGCTCAAGGCCGCGGGCTTTGAGATCAACAGGAATGGAAAAGGTGTACAGTGTTTCGGTTGGAAAAAGAGGATTGGGGCAAGCGACAAAGAGTACCGCGTTGGCACCAAAAAGACGCGTTTTTCGCGGATCCTTGACGAGGACGTTTCGGCGCTGATCAACGTCCCGGTGCCCAAAACGCACCGCATCGCGGGAATTACGGGGGCACTCAAGAACCACTACGGCTCGATCGTGAATCCGCGGGACTTCCACGGGAACGGCTGTACGGAGCCTGGTATTCCCGAGTTGAACGCCTTGCCTCCGATCAGGGAGAAGACCCGGCTCATCCTGGTGGATGCACTGTGGACGGTCATCGAAGGAGGCCCCGGTTGGAACCGTGAGGCGATGCGGCCGACGCGGTCGGTGCTGGTGAGCACGGATCCCGTAGCGGTAGACCGCGTGCTGCTGAAGATCATCGACGACGCCAGGCGAGCTGAGGGCTTGCCGCCAAGGGAGCCTTTTGTGCGGTTTTTGGCTTTAGCTGAGAAACAGGGGCTTGGTGTCGCCGACCTGGGAAGGATTAAGATTGTCAAAATCGAATTGGGTTAAGGTCTCGCGCTGCGTTTGTTTGCCGGTGGTGGCAACTGTTGGCTGCAGAGGAAACAGGCCATGTCGGACGCAACTCGAAGGGAATTCTTGAAAACCGGTGCCATTTTGACTGCCGGTTTCGCGCTCGGATTGAAGCCGTCGGCGAACATTTCCGCTGACCGCCCCAACATTGTTCTGATCATGGCCGACGACATGGGCTACTCCGACATCGGCTGCTACGGGTCGGAGATTCGCACGCCAAACCTGGATCGCCTGGCCTCGGGTGGCCTCAGGTTCACGCAATTCTACAACGCGGCCCGGTGTTGTCCGACAAGGGCGTCTCTGCTGACCGGCCTCTACCCGCATCAGGCCGGCATTGGCTACATGATTCGCGACCTGGGCTACCCCGCCTACCAGGGGTACCTGAACGATCGTTGCTTAACCCTGGCCGAAGCTTTGAAACCGGCTGGCTACCTCACGCTGATGTCTGGAAAATGGCACGTGGGCGAAAAACGCCCGCACTGGCCAACCGACAGAGGCTTTGACCACTACTTCGGCTTGATCAGTGGCGCGGCGAACTATTTCGACATCACCAAGACCAAGGCTCCGGGCGTCAAACGTACAATGGCAATCGACGACAAACCGTTCGTGCCGAAGCCCGGCAAGTTTTACATGACCGACGCCATCACGGAAAATGCCGTTCGTTTCATCCATCGGGCGGCGAGCGGCGCCAGGCCTTTCTTCCTGTACGTGGCGTACACCGCACCCCACTGGCCGCTTCACGCGTGGCCTGAAGACATTGCCAGGTACCGCGGTAGGTACGATCTCGGCTGGGACGAGCTGCGCCGACAACGGCACGAGCGCATGCTCCAGATGGGGATTGTTCCAGGGAAATGGCAGCTTTCACCAAGGGATCCACGTGCACACGCCTGGCAAGCCGAGACCGAGAAGCAACTGATGAGTCTCAAGATGGCGGTCTACGCCGCCCAAATTGATCGCATGGATCAGGGCATCGGGCGGATTCTGGATGCGCTGGAGGAAACCGAGACTTTTGAAAATACGCTGCTGCTTTTTCTCTCGGACAACGGAGGTTGCGCAGAGGGTGGGCCGAAAGGCTTTGATCGGCGCGGGAACGGTGTCCCTCCAGGTGGTGTCGATTCCTACATGAGCTACGGTCTCTGTTGGGCCAATGCCAGCAACACGCCCTTTCGGCGCTTCAAGCACTGGGTGCATGAGGGTGGGATTTCCACCCCACTGATCGTGCACTGGCCGGCGGTGATCCGGCATGGTGGCGGGGTTGTCCGGGAAGTCGGGCACATCATCGACATCATGCCAACGCTGCTGGAGGTGGCCGGAGCCCGCTACCCGGAGGAACGAAATGGAAAGGAAACCCTTCCCCTGGAAGGCAAAAGCCTTGTCCCTCTTTTCACGGGTGGAACGTGGGAAGAACCTCGCTGGATTTTCTGGGAACACCAGGGTAACCGGGCTGTACGCCACGGCAGGTGGAAGCTCGTGGCTGGTCACAACGAACCCTGGGAATTGCACGACATGGAAGAAGATCGTACGGAAACTCAGAACGTTTCTGCCGACAAGCCCGCAGTTGTGAAGCAGCTTTCGGAGGCGTGGCAGGATTGGGCTGCCAGGGTGGGCGTACGGCCTTGGCCGGTGAAACCCGCCAGGGGAATGAAACCAGGACGAGGATGAGAAACGCCAAGGCAGGCGAAACTGTTGAGAGTGTCCCTGCATTCGAGAGAGTGTCCTGCGCTTCGATGGACATGCAAGAATGGCACGGCTGCGAGGGGTCGGCGCGTTTGACTCGCTGGCCTTGGCCTTGACATTGAGGTTGGGCCAGAGGTTCAACGACAGCGCGGTGGTCCGTTTCGTTCCCACTCTTTGTTGCTTACCGCTGGTGTAGGCTGTGGTTTCGGAGCGTTTGGGCTGGCGAGTCGCCCTGGAGAGCAATTGGCAGGCTGAGAAACTCGGTAGTGCTTCGTAAATGGATCCACGGTGAAACGTTTCCATTCATGCACGACTACTTCCGCTGAAAAAACCGGAAGCAGTGACGGCATTTTCTTGCCCGTTTCGCGGGGACCGTCTTGAAGATTGAGTCGACCAGGGGGACAGAATGCTCAGAGATTGTCACAAGTGTACGGCATGTAGTTGGACCGAGCGGGTAAGCGGCCCGGAACTTGGGAGGTGCCGCGGGTGGTGAGGACCGGCGGAATACGTGCGTGTCTACGAGAACTTGCGTCGACCGCGACTGTGCTCTTGCTTGTAGGGTACACGCTTGGTGCGTCGGGGGCTGCGGGCACGTCGGTTCGTGGCTACGGTGTGGTTGCGGCGGTCTCGTTTGTCTTAGCGTTCGCGTTGCAACCCTTTGGCGTTGTTTCGCGGTGCGAGCGCGAAACCGGTTCGCGCTTCTTGAGAAAGCTTTTGTGGAGCACCGTTTTTGCGCTCGTTGGCGCCGCGGAATTCTACGCTTTGAACCAGATCAAGCTGTACCCGGTACTTCTCGCTCTAGTGGCCCTCACGCTGGGACTGAGCATCTACGGTTTCTACGAACAAGCCAAGAAAATCATTGAGGGCAAAACAAGCGCCTACAAGCCTCTTTTTGGCAACTACGCCTCCGTTTTTCTTAACCTGGTGTTGGGATTCGCCTTCCTTTACGTCCTGCTGGAAAGCTGGAGAGGTGCAGCTCTGTTTCACATCGAGCATCCCACAGACAGGCTTCTGGACTACCTCTACCTCAGCCTTGTCACGATGACGAATCTCGGATACGGGGACATCGTTCCACTGGATCGGTTGGCCAAGGGCTTGGTCATGCTTCAGTCTGTGCTTGGCTTTTTGCTACTCTCGTTGATGGCCGGAATTGTGGTTGCCCGACTGGGGAGAAAAAGCAGGTAACGTACGGGTTCCGAGGCACTCCGGGGTTGGATCGGACGACGAATGCTCCGTAACACGGGGTCCGGTGTTTCGTAGCGCAAGGGCGTGTGACGTCCGGATCCCAGCGTCTCGATTGTTGCTCTTCCGGGGACGACGGAGTGTGCTGTTTACCTGCCCGACCGTTTCCACAGCCGGGGAGTTTGCCGAGAAAACGCGACTAAACCGTGCAGCGGGAAGTTTGTACCTCACGTTGTGCAGAGCTCTGGCTGTCCCCGAACTTGGACCGTACGTTGCGAAATCCTCGACGCTGGCGGTGTGCCACCTCCGGCGTGTTCCCTGGAGGGAGCCTGTGGTTGGGCACGTCGGAGGTGGGTCGAATAGCTGTTTTTTCGTTTTGTAAAAGCAGAGGGCAATCCTGTGGAAAAAGCATCACCGGAGTCGACCGAAAAGCTGGGTTTGAAGGAACTTGTGGCGATGGGAATTGGGGGCATGGTTGGTGGCGGCATTTTTTCCGTACTCGGGATTGCCGTGGCGACGGCTGGGCACGCAGCGCCGCTTGCCTTCGCACTCGGTGGCGTGATCGCTCTGCTTACAGGCTGGACGTACGTGCGTCTGGGCCTGGCTTTCCGTTCCGATGGGGGCAGTTTCACCTACCTGGAACACGCTTTTCGAAACGAGAACGTGGCCGGTGTCGGAGGCTGGATCCTGATTCTGGGCTACGTAGGTACGCTTTCCCTTTACGCTTACACGTTTGGTGTCTACGGATCGGCCATGTTAGGGCACGGACAATCTGTGTGGTGGGGTAGGGCGCTCGGTTCCGCTGTGTTGCTCTTGTTCCTCGGTGTGAATCTGTACGGCGTGAAATCTGCCGGGAGTGCAGAAGACCTGATCGTTGTGGTAAAAGTGGCGATCCTGGCGCTCTTCGCTGGTGCAGGGCTTTTGGTGGTGCAAGGCGACCACCTGCTTCCCGTTTTCGACAAAGGGATTTTCAGCGCTCTGATGGGCACGGCTTTGATTTTCGTCGCCTACGAGGGATTTGAGTTGATCCCAAACGCTGTGCACGAAATGCGGGATCCAGAGCGTGATCTGGGCAGGGGAATTTTGTTGTCGATCGCTGTCACTGTGTTGATTTACGTCCTGGTTTCCCTTGTGGCAGTTGGAAACCTGGCCCCAGCCGAAATCACGCGCTACAAAGAATACGCGTTGGCTGTGGCTGCCAAACCGTTCCTCGGACAGGCAGGCTTTGGTTTGATTGGTCTTGGTGCTTTACTGTCCACCGCTTCGGCCATTAATGCCACACTGTTCGGTACGGCGCGACTGACAATGGTCATGGCTCAGGAGAGGGAGTTGCCCCGAGTGTTTTCGTTTCGTGAGCGCACTAAGGACATCCCCTGGGTGGGCTTGCTGGCGATCACGGCAGTTACACTGATCTTCGCTAACACGGCGGACCTGACGGTCATTTCCTCCTTCGCCAGCTCCACGTTTCTCTTGCTTTTCGCAGCAATCAATCTTTCGGCCTTGCGCCTGCACGGACGGATTGGGGGCGAACGGACCACGCCTTGGCTTGGATTTTTGCTCTCAGGTGCTTCGTGGCTTACGCTCAGCGTTTACATGTGGAGGAACTCGCCGCGGAGTTTGCTTTACATTGGGCTTTTCTACCTGGCCGTTATCGTTGCGGAGCTTCTTTTCAGCGAGCGGCGGCTCATTCGGCAGAAACTTTGACACGCCGAAATCGGTAGCGATTTCAGGGCCGGAACCGAGACAAATGGACCCGGTAAGGAGGAAGACAAAACGGTGAGTCGACAGCGACGTTTGATTGTGGACGCTCTGTTCCTGGGTGTGGTGGGAGCTCTCAGTGCCCAGGTTTTCATGTTTCTGCTGCATTTGGCTCAAAAGATCTTCTTAATCGGTCTTGCGGGTTACCACCCGCCCGGATTGCCGGAAGAAGGTGGCGTGTTGCAGCAGGCCATTGGTCCACACGGTCTCTGGCTAATCCCGGTTGCCACGACACTGGGTGGGCTTCTCTCCGGCCTGCTTGTCTACACCTTCGCACCGGAGGCCGAAGGGCACGGTACCGACACAGCAGTCAAGGCTTTTCACCGGACAGCCGGGTTCATCCGCGATCGAGTAGCCCCGTTGAAGGCGGTGGCTTCTGCGATTACCATCGGTTCTGGCGGCGCAGCCGGCCGGGAAGGCCCCACGGCGCTGATTTCGGCGGGTGTGGGGTCGACCTACGCAACGCTCACCCATCGGTCAGATGAAGACCGTCGGCTCCTTGTGCTGATTGGCATGGCAGCGGGCTTGTCGGCTATTTTCCGCTCTCCCATTGGCACGGCTTTTTTCGCGATTGAGGTCCTCTACGGTAACATGGAATTCGAGGCGGGGGCGTTGCTGTACACGCTGTTGGCCTCGGTGGTTGCTTACACGGTGAATGGGCTGTTTGTGGGCTGGCAGCCTCTCTTTTCTGTCCCGGCCAACTTGGCTGTGCCGGGTTTCGCCGACTACTTTGCCTACGCGGGTCTCGGCCTGGTGGCTGGGGTTGTAGCTGCGGCGGTACCAATGATTTTCTACGGGCTACGTGACGCCTTTCACGCCATTCCACTGCCACCACACGTGAAGCCCGCCATCGGTGGGCTCGGCGTTGGGCTCCTTGCGCTCGTCTGGCCGCAGGTGTTGGGTGGAGGGTACGGCTGGATTCAGGAAGCCATGGATGGCCACCTGGCCCTGAAGCTGCTTTTCGCGCTTGTTTTTCTGAAGATGATCGCGTTCGCGCTCACCGTGTCTTCCGGGGGATCGGGAGGTGTGTTTGCGCCTACACTTTTTGTCGGCGCGATGCTGGGTGGCGGACTTGCCCTGGTGTTTCACCAGCCGTCGGCGCCCTTTGTCATTGTGGGAATGGCTGCGCTTTTTGGAGGTGCCGCACGTGTACCCATCGCCACGTTGCTGATGGTGACCGAGATGACGGGAGGGTACCACTTTTTCGTGCCGGCGGCGCTGGCGGTCACCGTCAGCTACTTCATTCAGGTGCTGCTTTCATCGCGATTGAAGTACAAGAGCCTTTACGAGGCGCAGGTCCCTGGACGACCAGATTCTGCCGCGCACCATCGCTACTACTTGGAGACGGCGCTCAGGATTTTGCGCGAGGACAAAGACCTCGCCCTCAAGACGAAAGAACATTTGGACTTGCGGCGCTTACTCGCTGCGGGTGTGCCCGTGGATCTTCCGGACGGTCGCCAGATCGTTCTGGGCAAACTTAGACCGGGGAGTGAGTTCGAGGGTAAAACCCTTGGTGACGTGCTGGAGGAGTTGGCAGCAGAGGACAGCGAGATTGTGGCTGTTTTCCGTGAGGGGCACACGCTGCTTCCGCAGGAGGGGCTGACGCTGGAAGCAGGCGATTCAATTCTGGCCGTTGTGCCCGCGGAAGGGCGGGCTCGCTTGGAGAAACATCTTATGCCGCTCGGTACGGAAAAGGAGACGGCACTGGGCGAGGCAGCCGTGTAGCTGAAGAATGGCGCGGATCGCGCCGCTTTTGCTTTAAGTGTTCAGACCAGCTTACCTGAACTGGACTGGAAAGTCTGGCCAAGTTTCCACGGTAGGTGTTTCCTGCACGGCGGACACAAACGCGAGGCTTCACCGAAACATGCGAACCAGAGACCGGGTTGTAATGGCTGCGATTCTGCTGGTGTTTGCTGCGGGGGCGTCAGCGGGTCAGCGCCAGTACAAACGCTTCGTGCGCGACGCTGTGGCTCTGGTGGTGCAGGGCCGCCTGGACGCAGCTCAGGAGAAACTTGAACAGACCTTGTCCCTTTACCCCGGGGACGGCGAGGCGTTGTTTGGCATGGCCCTGGTTTTTGGACAACGTGGCCAGCTGGACAGCGCCCTGGCCTGTGCCAAGCGGGCCGTTGCGGCGGGCGTGCCACCTGGTCGATTCTGGGTTGGACCGCGGGATCTACTCCAGCCACTTTTCGGTTCCCGGCGTTTCCGGCAGTGGTTGAAGACCCAGGCTGGCGAACTCGTACACGGTCCCATGATCGGCGACGTAACCGATTCGTCGGCTGCCTTCTGGGTCCGAACGGCCGAGGAAACCACAGTGGAGCTGGAAGTGTCCGCTGACAGTTCCTTCCGGAACGTCTGTGCTCGAGCTCGAGGGAGGAGCACAGCCGAGCGCGACTTCACGGCTGTCCTCCGTGTGACGGGACTGAGGCCGTCCCGGCGGTACTTTTACCGTGTCCGTTTGAACGACGGGTGGGAGTCAACCAGGTGGACGTTCCGAACCTTCCCGGCAACGGGAAGGTCTGCTCGATTCCGCCTTGCATTCGGTGGCGGGGCCGGCTACACACCCTGGCACGAACGAATGTGGGACACGATCCGCGGTTTCAACCCCGTCGCGTTTCTGTTTCTCGGTGACAACGTGTACATCGATCACCCAACCATGCCGGATGTTCAGCGTTACTGCTACTACCGCCGCCAGTCGCGCCCGGAGTACAGACGTTTCGTGGCCGGAACCGCGATTTTTGCCATCTGGGATGACCATGATTTTTGTACCAACGACGGTTGGGGAGGTCCCAACGCAAATCAGCCGCCCTGGAAACGACAGGTCTGGCGAGTTTTTCGCGAGAACTGGGTCAATCCAGGCTACGGCGGCGGGCAGACAGCCCCTGGATGCTGGTTCCGTTTTTCTGTGGCCGACGTAGATTTCTTCCTCCTCGATTGCCGTTTCTACCGGACTGATCCCCGCGGACAGAACCCATCCATGCTTGGGCCGGTGCAAAAACGCTGGCTCCTGAACGGGTTGGCCAGCTCGAGGGCTACGTTCAAGGTGCTCGTCTCGTCTGTTCCCTGGGCTTTTGGAACCAAGCCGGGCAGTTTGGACACGTGGGAAGGGTACAAGCAGGAGCGGGAGGAAATTTTCTCCTTCATTGCCCGTCGACAAATTGAGGGTGTGCTTTTGCTTTCCGCTGACCGTCATCGTTCCGATGTTTGGAAAATCAAACGCCCCGACGCTTACGACCTCTACGAATTCGAAAGCTCTAAGCTCACCAACATCCACACCCACAAGCTGATGCCCGACGCACTGTTCGGCTACAACGCGAAATGCTCCTTCGGTCTGCTGGATTTTGACACGGAGAGGGCGGATCCCGAGGTGACCTACCGGATTGTGAACATCGACGGGGAGGTTGTGTACAGTTTCACGGTCAGCAAAACCGAATTGAGTTTTTAGAGCGCCCGTGCCAGAACGAACCTGTGTGTGTTTGGAGAATCGGAGGGCCCCGCTCGGGTTTGCTTGAGGTCGGCCCTCGCTGAGAGCGTGGAGGACTGTCGGTGTTCTGGTACGACACAGGCGCGTGGGATTTGTGGTCAGGACGGTGTGAACAACACCAAGCACAGGGAGGACGAACAATGCGAAAAATCGGAACTGTGGTAGGGCTGCTGCTGATCGGGGCAAGCGCGTGTTTGGCTGGGAATCGGCTCAACGCACAGTGGGAGGCGTTGTTCGACGGCAAGACCCTGAACGGTTGGGAGCAAAAGGGGGGCAAAGCCATTTACAAAGTCGAGGATGGCTGCATCGTGGGCATCTCGGTCAAGGGCGAGCCGAACAGTTTTCTCTGCACGAAGAAGACGTA
Organism: uncultured Cytophagia bacterium; assembly: GCA_964644845.1. Lineage (GTDB taxonomy): Bacteria > Zhuqueibacterota > Zhuqueibacteria > Oleimicrobiales > Geothermoviventaceae > Geothermovivens. Next base: position 14,853 of record CAZXXS010000059.1, read on the forward strand.
CGCCAATTTCGTTCTCGAGGTGGATTTCAAAGTGGACCCGGAAATGAACTCCGGAATTCAGATTCGCAGCAACAGTTACCCTGAGTACCGGAACGGTCGCGTGCACGGCTACCAGGTGGAGATCGATCCCTCACCTCGTGCGTGGACGGGTGGGATCTACGACGAGGCCAGGCGAGGCTGGTTGTACGACCTGCGATTAAACGAAGCGGCCCGCAAGGCCTTCAAGCAGAACCAGTGGAATCACCTGCACATCGAGGCGATTGGGAACACGATTCGCACGTGGTTGAACGGTGTGCCGTGCGCTTACCTGGTGGACAACGTAACCCGGGAAGGGTTCATCGCACTGCAAGTGCACGCCCGTCCGAAAAGCGGAATTAGGGTGTGGTGGAAAAACATCCGAATCCTTGACTTGGGTACGTGTACGCAGTTTCCTCAGAAAATCGAAGGCCACTCACAGGAGGGACAGCCAAAGTAGTGCAGAGTCCTTGGAACCCGGAAGCCGGACAAACCGAGCCTGCATCAAGGCGAAGCTGAGAGAGGTACCAGCCAGGGGACGGCGATCGGAAGGGCATTGCGGCTGTGCCCCTCTTTGCTTTTTTCTCAAGCACAACGGGTGTGTGCCGAGCTGGTCAGCGGGAAGCCATTCCGCGGGGTTTTCGAGGTGCCCGGCGCGCCTCTGGGTGAATGAAGCACTGGATTTTGGTGCAGGAGGGTGAAAATGCCGTCGAAGGAAGTGAGTCGCAGAGAGTTTTTGCGTGTCGCAGGACTGGCGTCGGCTGCCGTTGGGGCTGGGTTGCCGTTAGCTTCGCGAGCTGAATCGGTGGACAAGCCGCCCAACGTCATTTTGATCGTGAGCGACGATCAGGGTACGGTGGACATGGGATGCTACGGCGCCACAGACCTGATGACGCCGAACATGGACCAACTGGCTTCACGAGGTGTGCGGTTCACGCAATTCTACGTCGGGGCCCCAATTTGTTCGCCGTCCAGGGCTGCCCTTATGACCGGTCGCTACCCGCAACACGCTGGCTTGGCTAACAACGCCTACGGCAATCACGGTTTGCCTACGGATCAAGTTACGCTGGCGGACGTGATGCGTTCAGCCGGGTACCGAACCGCGATTTTCGGCAAGTGGCATCTTGGGGAAACGCTGCCACTCAGTCCTAACGCTCGTGGTTTTGATGAATTTCTTGGTTTCAAGGTCGGGTGCATCGACAACTACTCACACTTTTTCTACTGGCACGGTCCCAACCGCCACGACCTCTGGTTGAACGAGGAAGAACACTGGGAACCGGGCGTGTACTTTCCAGACATTGTGGTGCGCGAGGCCACTCGTTTCCTGGAGGAAAACCGCGACCGTCCGTTCTTTCTCTACCTGCCCTTCAATCTGCCGCACTACCCACTGCAGCCGGAGCGGCGGTTTGTGGAACTGTACAACGGGATACAAGACCCGCGGCGAAAACGGTACGCAGCTTTCCTCACGACGCTGGATGACAAAGTGGGCACAATCCTGAAGAAGGTGGATGACCTGGGCCTCACACAGGACACCCTGGTGATTTACTTCAGCGACCACGGGCACAGCACCGAAGAGCGAGCCTTTGGAGGCGGCGGCAGTGCCGGGCCGTACCGCGGACACAAATTCACTGTGTGGGAAGGTGGTATCCGGGTACCCGCGATCGTGTCGTGGCCTGGCCATTTACCCGAGGGACAAGTGAGAGACCAGCTTGTTGCCAGCATGGACCTGATGCCTACGATCGCCGACCTGTGTGGTGCCAAACTTCCGGAGGTCCAGCTGGATGGTCGCAGCCTGCGGCGGGTACTGGAATCTGCCAGCGCACCTTCGCCGCATCCGGTCATGCACTGGGCTGTTGGTAAACGTTGGGCAGTCCGGCGCGGCAAGTGGAAACTGGTGTTCGATCAGGAGCTTTTTCTGGCAGATCTGGAGGCAGATCCTTCAGAGTCGGTGAATTTGGCGAACAAATTCCCGGACGTGGTGCAGGAACTGAAGCGCGAGCACGAGCGCTGGCTGGCCGAAGCCACCCGTTGAGTAAGCAGGTGCCGGTTCACCACAGCGCTCCACGATTGGCAGAAGCCGACGCCTGAGGCACGGGATTGTCGATCGAGTTGCGCCGGGAAATCTGCGTGGCAGCGGTGTGCTTTTGATTTGCGCCGCCTCCAAGGGCGACGCGCACTGCTTCTCGGGCGAACCCGGTCGCCCTAAGGTGCGTCGGAAGGTCTCCCCAGTTTGACTGCTTGTTCTCCGGAAAAAGGCAAGCGAGGGCCAGGCATTCCACGCGACGGTGAGTGTGTCCACGGGGAGCGGGAGACCACGTCTGGAGGGGGGCCTAAGTTCGCCTACGGCGAAAAGCGATTCCGTAGAGGAGTCCGTTGACGACAACGACGATGCTTCCAAGGATGAACTGAACGGTGCGCGTCAGACCTTCGGGGTAAAGGATGGGAAGCAAGTAGTGCTCGACGAAACCGGTTGTGTACGTTGTAGCTCCCGCCTGGGTGCGAAGCCAATTCTCGAGGGGCGTCAGGGGGCACACCCAGCCGACAAATTCAATGGCTGCTCCGTAAAGCGCACAGGGGAGGTGAAGCAACGCAAAGCGACGTTTCCAGATGACCAGCAGGCCACCGAGAACGACGAAGAGGACGAACAGAAAGTGCAGCAACACAACGCATTCAGCCAGGATCAGGGTAAACATCTGGATTTCGTCTTCGGTTTGCGATTCCCTCAGTGCGTGAAGTGGAGCTCAAGGGCTTCGAACGAAGCAGGCCGACCCACCCGGAGTTCACTGCGAGACGCTCCAGTGGGTACAGCCTGTCGGCTGAGCAAGCGGTTCCCGAGGTTGCGTTCCTGTTTGTTCCTGCTCTCTGTTGCACTCTTGGTAGCAGTCTGGGTTCCCGCTTCGGCTGGAATCGGCTGGCCGAAGGTTTCCATCGTTGTCGGGGATTCCTCGGCGGCTCTGGCTGCCCGCGTTTTGCGGGAGGAGGTGGCGCTGCGGTCTGGCTGCCGGTGGTCTGTCCGTCGTCGCTGGCCACGGACGGCAGAGGCAGTGGTGTACGTCGGAGTCGGGGACCTGCCAGGAACGGCCCCGACATTCCTACGCCAGGCCTTGGCCGCTTTGCCGAAGCCCGGATCGGAGGGATTCCGCCTTGTTGTCCGGCGCTCACCTGTGCAGACGGTAGTCGTGGTGGGTGCGGATGCCCGCGGGGCTCTCTACGGCGTGGGGCGCTTGCTGCGAAAACTGCGACTGGGTCAAGGGCGGGTGGATTTCCCAGATTCGTTGGCAGTTTCCACGACGCCGGAGCACCGAATTCGCGGCGTGCAGGTGAGCTACCACCCAACGACAAACACGTACGACGCGTGGCTGCCCGAGCAATTCGAGCGTTACGTCCGCGACCTGCTTTTGTTCGGGGCCAACAGTGTGGAAATTCTCGCGACTGGACCGGATGGCCGCTACGCGGGCCCTTTGATGAAACTGCCGCCGGAACAAATGATGGTCGAACAGGCCCGAATTCTGGCCCGCTACGACGTCGACGTTTGGCTTTTCTACCCGAATCGCCGAAAGTCTTTCCGCGATCCCAAAGTTGCCGCAGAGGAGCTCCGAGCACGAGCCGTCGTGTTCGGCAGCCTACCTCGTTTGAACCACGTCTTCGTTCCCGGAGGCGACCCTGGTGAACTACCGGTTGAGGAGCTGTTCCCCTGGCTGGAACGTGTTGCTGAGGTGCTGCACCGTTTCCATCCGGAGGCAGACATCTGGGTGTCGCCGCAAAATCCGCACGCTACGCACGCCTGGCTCGACTGCTTTGTGCAAAATGTGAATCGAAACCCGGAGTGGCTGGGCGGCGTCGTGTACGGACCGTGGGTGGCCATGTCGCTGCCGGAGTTGCGTCAGCGTGTGCGCCCTGACGTGCCCATTCGCCGCTACCCGGACATTACCCACACGATCAGTTGCCAGTACCCGGTGCCGCGTTGGGACCTGGCCTGGGCTCTGACACTCGGCAGGGAGCCGATCAACCCGCGTCCGAGAGCCATCAAGCGAATCGAGAACCTGTTCCACGGCGACGTGGTTGGCGCCATTGCCTACTCTGAGGGCGTGAACGACGACGTAAACAAGTTCGTGTGGCTGGACCAGGCCTGGGATCCACACACGCCGGTCGTGGAGACACTGCGTGACTACGCGCGGCTGTTTGTTGATCCTGACTGCGACGACGCTCTCGCGCAGGGTTTGCTGGCGCTGGAGGAGAACTGGCAGGGCCCACTTTTGTCAAACGAGCATGTGGCTGTAACACGCTGCCAGTGGGAAGACCTGGCCCGCTGTGCTTCCCCCGCAATGAGGCGGAATTTCCGTTTTCAGATGGGACTGTTACGTGCTCTCTACGACGACCTGGTTCGCAGACGGCTGCTGGGCGACACAGAACGGGAAGCTCGCGCTCTTGAGGCACTCAGAAGGGCACCGGAGCTTGGCTCACGGGTCGCACTGGAGATGGCGGAGGAGATCTTGCTTTCAGGGACGCGCGGTGACGCATTCGACGAGCTTCGGCAACGCTGCTGGGCCTTAGGTGACTCCCTGTTCCACAGCGTTGGCCTGCAACTTTCGGTTGTACGCTACGGAGCCGCGTGGCGGGAACGTGGTGCGTTTCTGGACGCGATGGATGAGCCTTTGAACAACGTTCGCTGGCTGCTGGCCCAGTTCGACCGCGTACGAGCCAGGAAAACGGAGGCGGAGCGCCAGCAGACCATCGAGCGGATCTTGAGGTGGTGCGATCCCGGGCCCGGCGGTTTCTACGACGATCTGGGCAGCTGGGAATCCTGGCGACGTGTGCTGGTGAGACCGGACTGGAGGGATGACCCCGGTACCTTTTTCACACCGCGGGTGAGCTTTACAACGGGACTACGGAGAGACGAAATCCCCTGGGTGAAACGACGGGGAATCGATGGCCCGGCTGTCCGGCTTTCGTGGATGCGGCAGGTGGCCACACTTTACCACACTCCCCTTCGGCTTTGCTACGAGGATCTTGACTCGCGTGGTTCCTACCGGCTTCGCGTGAACGTGCTGGGCCGTTTTCGTTCGCGGATGAAGCTGGTGGCCGACAGCACGTGGGTCATTCACAACTTCTTGGGGCGCGAGCGTAGATTCATCCGGGAATTCAAAATCCCGCGAAAGGCTACCGCTGACGGCAAGCTTGTACTGGAGTGGGTTTGCCCGGATGGCGACCGGGGTGCTCAAGTGGCGGAAGTGTGGTTGATTCGCGAGTGAAGTGGAGCCGGTCGTCGAAACTGGCACCGTAAAGC
>CAZXXS010000060.1:0-30596 GCA_964644845.1 uncultured Cytophagia bacterium
TCTCGGTAAGCCCGAGTAGCCATGATGATTCCGACCGAGTGCCAGTAGCCGGTGTAAATATGCCCATTTGTCCACTTGTTCCGGGAGCGAACGTGCGTGATCCAGTTGTCCAGGTGGTACTTGCTGTCGTCGCTCTGGTGGGTCGGCGGAATTTCGCCTTCGTGTCCGGGTAACGTGATCAGCTCCCCCTTCCGCAGCGCTTCTTTACTCAACCCAAGATTCGGATCAAAACTGTCCTTGCCTTCCCGAAAGAAAAACCACCGCGGGCTTCCCTCACCCCCCTGAGCTACCAGTGTACCCTCTTTGCCCATGATCCGCGTGTAACTGCCGTAGCCATTCCCAAAACTCGTCGAGTACGAGTACAAGAATTGTTTGTCGTCGTACGTGGCCAGCGCTTGGAATGTGTCCGGATTCTGGCGCGTGTCGTGCCAAGCGAAGATGCCACCATTAGCCACCATCGACGTCGGGAAATCAGCGTCCATGTAGAAATTCACCAGGCCGATCGCGTGGCTCATCCATTGGTCCGTGATGCCACCGGAAAACTCCCGGTAGATTCGAAACTCGAAGTAAACCTGAGGATCAAACGGAATGTACGGTCTTCCCAGCAGCCAACGCTCCCAATCGGTGTCCTCCTCCCGGATCATCTTGATGTCGGGATCGTTGGGGTTGTGCCACCTGGGCCCGTTGTAGTTCCACACTTGTTCGATTTTTGTGATTTGCCCCAGCTTGCCCGACCGGATGATCTCGCGGATTCGATGCTGGTAAGGGTCACTCACCCATTGCGAACCCATTTGAACCACCTGGTCCGAGTTCAACACAGCGTCTCGCGCGAGTTTGGCCTCTTCCAAGGTGTTGGCCATTGGTTTCTCGCAGTAACAGTCCTTACCCGCCTGTACTACCTGTGCCAGGAGCTTGGCGTGTTGATGGTCGCCTGTGGCAATCATCACGGCATCCAGGTCCGGCATGGCCAACATGTCCTCGGAGTACTTGAACATCTTCGGTGTGTAACCGAATTTTCGCTTCACGTCATCCGCAGCACGTTGACGGTTCACCTTCCAGATGTCGCAGACGGCCGAAATGCGCAGGTTCATGTCCTTCTCAGACATCTTCACCATTCGCCGGTGCCCACGACTCCGTGATCCGCAGCCAAGTAAACCGATGTTGATTCGGTCGTTGGCACCCAGCACCCTCGCATACGATTTAGCCGTCATCGAGACAGCGGTCGCCGCCAGAGCCACCCCCGACTTTTCGAGAAAGCGCCTTCGACTCATCTCGTGATCCGACATCGTACACCTCCTGCGCTAAACACCCTGAACCACACTACCGCCCCTCCACCGACCCATGTTGGGTCATATTCTCTGGCACCCGCTTCTGCTCTTGGTCTGCGTGTAAACCGGAGATCCGCTTACAACAGGCAGGTAACTACCGGAACACGTAGCTTGGCGGGAGTCAGGGAAAGGAAGGGATCCAAATACGCGTTACGATTTTACAGTTTTCTCACAAAAAGCGCAAGTCAAATTATGTCACAGCCTGTTAACGTGAATTCTTTTGCTCGGTGGACCAATCGGTCCAACTTCCCGCTACAATTTTCCTTGCGTAATTCAAAAAAAATCCGTATCCTTGCGCCCAGCTGGAGAAAAATCGATCGAAGGGAGGTGTTCACACGATGAGCAAGCGTTGCGAAATTTGCGGCAAGACACCTGGTCGCGGACACAAAATCAGCCACTCCCACAGGCTAACCAATCGGCGTTGGGAACCCAACCTGCACCGCGTCCACGTGATTATCAACGGCACACCCAAACGCATTCGCGTGTGTACACGCTGTCTTCGCAGCGGGAGAGTCCAAAAAGCCGCCTAACACCTCGCACTCTCACAACCTACGTCATTCGCAAGCACCTTCTGGATTCGGAGGAGGTGCTTTTTTTTCGCCCTTCATCCCGTCGTGTCACTCACCGCATACGAACAGAAGACACGGCAGAAACCACGCCAGATCCGCCTTGCCTCCCGTGTAAATTGGCCGCCAAATGTGCTCTCCAAAGTCGCCCCCCACTCGACCTCGCGTTCGAGTCTCCGCAGTTACAAGCCTTTCTTTCGCCCTCTTGAGCGTCGTGCTACCTCTTTGGCCCGCAGCCACTCCCGCCAGAGCACTTGACGCCCCGGCCCTCCTTCGATGAATTCCCAGGGGAATCGCTCGTCGGGCGATTTTTCGCGATGCAGCAGGTCGTCCACCTTCACCCCCACTGCCTGGAGAGCTGGCGCGAGGCTGATCTCCTGCTCCGCCGAAAACTCAAGCGCCTGAGCCACCTCGGGTCCACCGAGCGAGAGCACCGCCTGCAGCCGTTCGCTTCTAAGGCTTTTCCGAGTGTACGACATGCCCGGTACCTTGCGAGCGGTCAAATTCATTCTCCTTCGACGCCTCTCAATCGTTTCCGGATCAGCCATTGGCGCCCACTGAAAAGGTGTGTGAGGCTTCGGGATGAAGGCGTTTACACTCAAGCTCACACCCGTCTTGCCCCGCCCTCTGCGGAAACGCGTTGCGAATTCGGCCGCAAACTCAGCCGACAAATCCACATCGGTGTCCTCCTCAAGAGGCAACCCCACGATGAAGTAAAGTTTGACGCTTCGAATGGCGCTGTCCGCAAGTAGCTCCGCTGCGCGCAGCATGCCTTCCACCCACAGGTTCTTGTGAATGATCCGCTGCATCCGCGGCGACCCGGTTTCCGGGGCCAAGGCTACCGAGCGAACCTTCGCCCTTTCCAGGGCCTGCACCAGCGCCTCATCCAGGCTGTCGATCCGGAGGGAGGAAAGGCTTACCTCGTACCCTTCGTCGGCAAGCAAACCGAGTAGTTCTGCCAGTCGAGGGTAGTCTGACAACGCAGAACCCACCAAACCGATTCTGTTTGCCCCGGGATTGAATTCCTGCACCCTCGCAAGAATTGCATCAGGTTCAAACATCCGCAGAGGCCAGTACACGTGACTGGCAACGCAGAACCGACAACGCCGACCACAACCGCGCCCCGCTTCCACCAGAAACAAATCGCGCAGGTGGCTGTGACTCGACACCACACCCGAGTAGGTGGGCCTCGCTTCGCGCGCTCTGTAGACGACGCGTCTTTTCGCTTCGGGAACAGGCTCAAGCACCGGGCTCCACATGCCTTCCAGCCGGGCCAATTCTTCTAAGATCTGCAGGCGCGTTTTGCGCTCTGTCAGTCCCCTCTGCGCAACTTCTGCGAAATGCGGCAACACGGCGTCGAACTCGCCGATGAACACAAGATCAAAAAAGGGAGCCAATGGGATCGGGTTGTACATGGCCACAGCACCGCCGAGGACGAGCAGCGGGTCGTCCTCTCCTCGGTCAGCAGCTCGGAGCGGAACGTTCGCGCCGCGAATCTGTCTGATCACGTTCGGAAAGTCCAGCTCAAAGGCTACGGAAAACCCGATCAGAGGAAAACTCTCAGGCGGTGTCCCCCTCTCCAAACTTAGCGGCCGAAATCTCCACGGATCCGGGTAGACGAAGGCACGTTCGCAGCGCCAGCCTGGCAGTTCGTTCAAGCGGCGATAAACGGTCTGGAAACCGAGATTTCCCATCCCCACTTCGTACGCGTTGGGGAAAATCAACAGCATGCTGTGGGGTGCCGATTCGTTCGGTTGAACAACCCGGACCTCCCCCTCAAGGAGCGCCGCAGCGTACTCCCGAAATCTCCTTGGCCGTCTTCGCAGTTTCCGTCCTGTCGCGCGCTCCGTCAGAAAAGCCGACCTCTCTTCCTCAGAAACGTTGGCACTTCGTAGTCTTCATCCCGAACGATGCGCACAGGATTTTCTTCTTTCTTCTTGTCTGCGGAGGCGCTACGACCGTTTCCGTCGCGGGCTGCCTTCATACGCTCGAACGTCGGGATGTCCATCATATCGACACCTGGTACACTTGGCGCTGTGGCAGGCATCTCTTTGCCCATGAAAACGGCGCTACGCCGCCCGTCGCGCCTGAAGCCTGTGGCGATTACCGTCACGCGCACCTGGTCGGTCATCTTCTCGTCGATCACTGCCCCGAAAATGATATTTGCCTCAGGCCCCGCTGCCTCGAACACCATCGTGGTGGCATCGTTGACCTCGTGCAGCGAAAGGTCTGGCCCACCCGTGATGTTCACGAGTACACCGAGCGCACCAGCAATCGAAACTTCTTCCAGAAGTGGACTGTTCAGCGCCTTTTGCGTGGCTTCCGTGGCCCGGTTCTCACCGCTCGCCACCGCCGAGCCCATCAGAGCATCTCCCATCTCGGCCATCACCGTGCGCACGTCGGCAAAATCCAGGTTGATCAGTCCGGGTACGCTGATCAAGTCAGAGATGCCGCGTGTGGCTTGCAGCAGCACGTCGTCAGCGAGCCGAAACGCTTCATTCAACGGCGTTTTGCGATCCACAATCTGGAGCAGCCGCTGGTTTGGAATCGTGATGAGTGTGTCCACGTACTCTTTCAGTTCTTCGAGGCCCTCTTCCGCTCGCTGCATGCGCTTGGGACCTTCGAACAGAAACGGCTTGGTCACGATGGCCACCGTCAGAGCCCCCAGATCCTTCGCAACTTCCGCGACGATGGGGCTTGCTCCAGTTCCCGTGCCACCACCCATCCCGGCTGTTACAAAAATCATGTCTGCGTCCTGCAAAGCGTTGACGACCGCCTCCTTGTCCTCCTCGATCGACTTTCGGCCGATCTCCGGATCAGCCCCGGCTCCGAGCCCTTTGGTGGTGTTGCGGCCGATCTGAATCCGCACCGGCGCCTTGCTGGTCGACAGCGCTTGCAAGTCCGTGTTGATGGCCACAAAATCGACCCCGGTGAGCCCGGCTTCGATCATCCGGTTGACCGCGTTTGACCCTGCGCCGCCCACACCCACCACCTTCATCCTGGCAGGGGGCACGCCTTTGTCGTCAAAGCTCAACCGCAGGTTCATCGCCTCTCTCCTTCTATTCGTAAACACGCGACGTTTTCTCCCTTCGCTTCTGCCCTTAGCATTTCGATCAACTTTCTCAAATCCGCGCTCCCGTTCGTGGCAGTGCGCTCTCGGCGCACTCGCGCGCAGCCGCTACTCCAGCCCAAGCCACTTCTTCATCTTGTTCACGATCGTTTCGAAGAGCCCACCTTCACCGCCCGGGTGGGTCATGTCTGCCCCATCCTGCTGCATGCCGTAAAGAACCAGCCCAACTCCCGTCGCATGAATGGGACTCTTGGCCTCAGAGGTAAACCCCGTCAGCGAACGCGGCAGGCCAAGTCGGACCTGGGTACCAAAAACCTCCTCTGCCAGCTCCAGCGTGCCATCCAGCAAGGACCCGCCGCCAGTCAACACCACACCGCCGTTCATCAGGTGAGCAAACTCAGAGCGCTTAATTTCCTCGTACGCCAGCGTCAAAATCTCTTCCATTCGCGGCTGGATGATGTCCACCAGCAGCGCTTTCGAAACCCGGCGCGGCGTACGTCCACCGATCCCCGGCACCTCGATCACCTGCTTGTCGTCTTCCGGACGGTGCACCGCACTGCCATGCTGAATCTTGATGGCCTCCGCCTGCTCCAGCGGTGTACGCAAGCCGATGGCGATGTCGTTCGTCACGTTTCGGCCCCCGAGCGCCACGACGCCCGTGTGGCGAATCGAGCCCTGAAAAAACATGGCGATGTCGGTCGTTCCCCCGCCCAGATCGATCAGCGCTACTCCGAGCTCCTTTTCGTCCTCCGTGAGCACCGCGTAGCTCGACGCGAGTGGTTCAAGCACCAGGTCCTTCACTTTCAAGCCCGCTCTCTCGATGGAGCGGTAGATGTTCTGTGCGGACGTCACTGCGCCTGTTACAATGTGCACTTCGGCCTCCAGGCGCACGCCAGCCATCCCCACCGGATCACGGATGCCGCGCTGTTCGTCGACGATGAATTCCTGCGGCAAGATGTGGATGATCTCCCGGTCGATGGGTAGTGCCACCGCTTTTGCCGCGTCGATGACCCGGCGGACGTCGTCTTCGGTGATTTCATTGTTCGGCCCTGCCACGGCCACAACACCACGCCCGTTAATGCTGCGGATGTGGTCGCCAGCGATCCCCGCGTAAACTGCGTCCACCTGGATCCCGGCCATTCGCTCAGCCTCCGAAACCGCGCGTTCAATCGACCGGACGGTCTTGTCAAGATTCACAACCACGCCCCGCCGCAGGCCATCCGATGGCGCTGTGCTCACGGCCACAATCCGGACCTCTTCGTCGGGATCCACCTCGCCGATGACCACTCCAATTTTGGTGGTGCCAATGTCGAGGCCTGTGATGTACTCAGGCATTTCAGCCTCCCGATGCCATTGATGGCCTTTGCCCCAAGACCGGGAAATCCACCCGAGAAGCAAACCCCTCAGCGGATTTCTTCAGGTCACCCATTTCTCCTCCTGCACAGCGGTTCCTACGGTTCGGCCCCGCCAAACACATGCAAGATGCTTGAAAAACCCCTGTCCAAATTCAACAGTTCCACAACTGCACCACAAATCCGCTACCACGCCCTTGCGCCGCACTTCGGCCAACGTCCACCAGACCGCGAAGGGTACTGCAGTAACACGTCTTCCCTCCGAACAGACGCCGGGAACTGCCCCATGCAGTGAACTGGCACACACGCCTCCTTCACGCGCCCGGTCGGTACGACGAACGAACCACGACTTGCCCAGCAAAGCGAAGATCGACGAGTGCCAGAGAGTCCAGGTTCTCCTTTCTCTCCAGCTCTGGGAGAACCAGGGCCAGGGTCCGCAAGCGTTCTTCCAGCTCCTCTCGCCCAAGCAAAATGGGCAGCGCGTTGTCCGTCAGGTAGGCGATCCAACCATCCCCAGCGTCGAAGTGCAGCTCCGACAGACGCGCGTAGAGCGCGTAGTGGCGACTTCTGAGCAGGTTCAGCGCGTCCAGGGCGTTTCTCAACAACTCAGCTTTGTTCGGCTCGTCCTCGATGCCGGTGATCACAGGCAGGTCAGCCCCTTCTTTTGCCAAACTGAGCGGAACCAGGCGGGCTTTTCGATCGACAACCATGACTTCCTTGCCCGCCAGAACTGCCAGTGGGTCCCGCAACTTCGGAACCTCCGGCACTTTCGGACCAACCCTCGTGGAGTCGCCAGGTACCCTGCTTTCTGCGGCTACTGCCGAGAAGCCGTTTTCCGGAAAGCCAGGCCGAACCCAGCGGTAGCGCTCGTTGAGCCAAAAGAACGACTGCAAGCTGACCAGTAAACCGAAAGACGCCAGGAAAACCCGCCTGCCCCAGCGGTCCAGTTCCTCTCCAAGTTCGGGATTGCCGGCAAACCGCATCACCCTTCATCCTCCCCAACGCGGCCGACATCGAGTAACGCCTCAACAGGCCGCTCAAAACCCACAAAACGCACCTCAGGCTCCAGCAGAACGCCGAACCTGTCCGCCACCCGCCGCCTCACTTCACGAATCACAGCTAACACATCCTCTGCCGTGGCACCGCCCAGGTTAACGATGAAATTCGCGTGTTTTTCGGAAACCTGCGCCCGACCAACTCGCAATCCCTTGCACCCGCAAGATTCGATCAGCCGCCCTGCGTAGTCGCCAGGCGGTCGCTTGAAAACGCTACCACAGGATGGATACTCCAGCGGCTGCTTGGCGGCTCGTCGGGCCAGGATTTCGGCAATTCGATCCTCCAGTGTCTCACGCTCCCCTTTTTCCAACCGCAGTCGTGTCGACACAATGACTCCGTTCGACGGAACGTAGCCTTTGCGGTAGCCGACGTCCACTTCTTCCCGACGAACGGCGCAGATGTCCCCTTCTGCTGTCAAGACACCAATGTCGAGAACACGATCAAAAAACTCCGTCCCGAAGGCACCCGCATTCATCACGACCGCGCCACCGACCGTGCCCGGGATCCCCGCCAGATTTTCCAACCCGGCCAGACCTGCGCGCGCCGCACCTTCGATCAGTTGATTCAGTGGTAATCCAGCACCAACTTCTACCTCCTCACCACGAATTACGAGCTGGCCAGCTGCTTCACGCAGGTCCAAGACCACTCCACGCACGCCTGCATCACTGACCAGAAGATTCGACCCCTCACCGATCACGAAGACCGGAACTGCGGCTTCCGCTGCAATTCGGAGCGACTTGTGCACGTCTTCCAGCGTGCGCGGGCGCGCGTAAACCTCCGCGGGACCACCAATTCGGTAGGTCGTGTGCCTGGCCAAAGACTCTTCAAAAAGCACGGTTCCGTCGAGCTCCTGTGCCAGACGTTCTCGCCAGTTCATGGATACTCCGCTGCTCGTTCCCGCGCCAGGCGAAGGAGTCGCTCGGCGATGTCCAGTGCAGCCCGAGGCCGAGCCAGCTTCCGTGCAGCTTCAGCCATTTTCCGCAGGCGTTCCTCGTTCTCCACTAGAGAACGGATTTCCTGCACAAGCCGTTCTCCGGTGAGTTCCGACTGATCCACGACAACAGCGGCACCTGCGCTGGCCAGAGCACGAGCGTTCGCCCGCTGGTGGTCTCCCGCTGCGTACGGATAAGGCACCAAAAGCGCGGGCACACCCAGAGCGGTCAACTCCGAGAGCGTCGTCGCACCTGCTCGACAAATGACCAGGTCGGCAGCGCTGTAAGCCTCGGCCATGTTTTCCACAAAATCGAACGTGCGCACGCGCTTTCCTTTTGGATCGAGTTTCGCCAGGGATTCCTTCACACGGTCGAGGTCGTACCGACCCACCGCCCACAAAAAGTGGTACGCTGTCCCGGCCAGAAGCTCAGGGAGCGCGGCCAGCAAGGCTTCATTTACGCCACGCGCTCCCTGGCTCCCACCGAACACGAACACTACGGGCACATCAACCGGTAAACCAAAGAACTGCCGGGCATCTTCCTTTGGAACGCGCTTCAGACCGGCACGAGGGGGATTGCCCGTCACCAGCCAGTGCGTTTTTTTGCTCAGAAATTCAGCCGCCTGCTCGTAGCTGAGGTAAACCTCGCGCGCCCAGCGCGACAGTTTCCGAGTTACAAGGCCCGGGTAACTGTTCTGCTCGTGCAGCGCCAGGGGGCGTCGCCGAAGTAGCGCCACCGAACACGCTGGTCCACTGCTGTACCCACCAACGCCGAGCACTACGTGCGGATCAAATCGGCCCACAAGTTTCCAGGCCTTCCGCAGGCTGCTCACGAACCGTCCCAGCACAAGCACGTTCGCGAATGGGTTCCGCCGACTCAGGCCGCGCACCGGAAGCAGCTCCAGTTCGTAACGTTCGCGCGGGAATCGCTGCGCTTCCAACCCTCGGTCGCTCCCAACGAACATGATCCGCGTGCCCGGGGCGAGCTTCTGCACAGCTTCGGCCACTGCGAGGGCAGGAAAAAGGTGACCACCAGTACCCCCGCCGGCGATCATCACACGAAGCTGTTCCCGTTTAGTCGTAACCAACCCACCTCCACAGCACTTGCCGTGCCTCCTGGGGCCGTGTCACAGCCGCTCGTCAGAACCTCTTACTCCGCTACGACACCCGTAGGTGCAGACTCGGATCTTGGTTCGCTTCTGGTAGAGGGCCTCCCGTTGCGGTGGCGCGTTTCTTCTTTCGCCTGGCCGCGTCGCGGTCATCCGGCAAGCCCTCGGCGTGCGAGCCGCGCCCGGTAGTCTGAACGACTCGGGTAGCGTGCAAAACTCGGGTTGCCCTGCCGCGAAATGTTCAGCAAGACCCCCAGCGCGGCCATGTTCGTCAGCAGGCTGCTGCCACCGTAGCTCACCAGAGGCAATGGGATGCCAGTGGCCGGCACAAGACTGGAAATCACCGCCACGTTTAACACCGCGTAGGTCGTGAGGGCAAGTGTCAACCCGAGCGCCAGCAGCTGCGCTTCTTCGGTCGGGGCGGCTCTGGCAATCCGAAATCCACGCACCAGCACGGTTACGTACAGTCCTACCACAAACAGACTGCCCAGGAAGCCAAGCTCTTCGCCAAGGATGGCGAAAATAGAGTCCGTGTAAGGCTCCGGGAGGAAAAACAGTTTCTGCTTGCTTTGCCCAAGTCCAACACCGACCAGTCCACCGATGCCCAGGCCCACTTCCGCCTGCCGCGCGTGGTAGTCCACCCGCCGCCCGTTCACAGCATCGACAAAATTGTCAATCCGTCGGCGCTGGTAAGGATTGCGCAGCGTGTCCGCCACAGCCAGCGTACCAAGGATTAAGAAAATCGCCACGAGGTGGTGCAGTCGAGCCCCGGCCAGGTACAGCAGCAACATCCCTAAGCCGAAGAAGATCACAGCCGTGCTCGTGTCCGGTTCGAGCTTGATCAAAGCGGCCAGAAACCCGAGCAATCCGACGAACGGCAGCAACCCGTGTCGGAAATCTCTCAATCGTTCCCGTACGCGCGGAAGCACTGCTGCCAGGAAAAATAACATGGCGTAGCGAGCCAGGTCCGAGACCTCAACCCTGAAGAGCGGCAGCTCCAACCAGCGTCGGCTTCCATTGATCGTTCGCACTCCGGGCCCCCCCACCAGCACGTACACAAGCAAGACGGTCGATCCCAGCAAGAGAATTGGCGAGACCCGAAGCCACACACGGTAGTTCACCGTCATCCCGATTGCCAGGATCACTGCGCCGATCAAAACGCGCAGCACGTGCAATTTCAGGTAGTGTGTGCTGTCGTTGAACGCCCGCAACGCCTTGTACGAACTGGCGCTGTACACCATCGCGATGCCCACCACTGTCAGGGCAGCGACGGCAATCAGCAACACTTTGTCCGGCGGGCGCCTGTAATCAGCCTGTACCAACACCAGCTCCGTAGTCTGCAAGCCTCAACGGATCTTGAATGTGGTCAAACTCAAAAGCGCCAGGAGAATGCCCACGATCCAGAACCGCACCACCACCTTCGGTTCCGGCCACCCCTTGAGCTCAAAGTGGTGGTGAATCGGTGCCATCCTGAAAGGGCGCTTGCCCCAGTGGCGAAACGAGTAGACTTGAATCATCACGCTCAGACTTTCAGCAACGAACACACCGCCGATGATCACCAGCAGCAGTTCTTTCTTGACCAGCACCGCCAGTGTCCCAAGCGCCGCCCCAATGGCCAGCGCTCCCGTGTCCCCCATGAACACCTCAGCCGGGTAGCTGTTGTACCACAGGAACCCCAGCGCTGCACCGATCATCGCCAGACAGAAGACGGTCAGCTCGCCCGTCCCCGGCAAGTAAATGATGTTCAGGTAATCACTGAAGTCTACGCGCCCGCTCACGTAGCTGATCGCAGCAAACGCAGTGATGGCGATGGCCACCAGACCGATCGCCAGCCCGTCCAACCCGTCAGTCAGGTTGACACTGTTCGACGTGGCCGTGATGACGAAAACCACCACCGGGATGTAGAAAATGCCAAAATCAAACACCAGGTCCTTGAAGAATGGAACCGTCGTCACCGACCGGTACTGCGCAAACTGCGGATGAAAGTAAAGCACAGAACCAACGATCAGCCCCAGCGTAATTTGCCCGGCCAGTTTGTAACGGCCAATCAGGCCTTTGGGCTTCTTTTTCACCACCTTCAGGTAGTCGTCCAGAAAGCCAACAGCGCCCATGCTCACCGTGGCTAACAAAATGAGAAGTACGTAGATGTTGTCGAGGCGCGCAAACAGAACCGTCGGCACCAGGACTGCCGTCAACACGATCAAACCACCCATTGTGGGTGTGCCCGCTTTCGAGAGGTGCGACTTTGGGCCTTCGGGGCGGATCTCCTCGCCAATCTGGTGCTCGCGCAGCTTCCGAATGATCCAGGGACCCACAATGAAACTGATGAACAAAGCCGTGATGGCCGCTGCCCCCGACCGAAAGGTGATGTAACGCATCAGGTTCAGCCACGACACGTACACCTTCAACGGGTACAGCAGGTGGTAAAGCACGCCGCCTCCTTACGTTTTCCTCTTGCTCAGTGCGTCCCGAATCTTCTCGTACACCGCCTCCATTCGCATTCCCCGCGAGCCCTTAAACAAAAGTACGTCATCCGGCCTCAGCATCGCCAAAAGCGTGTCGACCAGAACATCCTTGTCGGTGAAGTGCGAGGCCTCTACTCCTACTTCCCTGGCTCCTTCCACCGTGAACGCCGACAAGGGCCCGAAAGCCAACAGGCTATCCACGCCGTAGCGTCCAAGATCTCTCCCAAGCGCTCGATGTTCCTCCTCGGCCACCTCGCCGAGTTCCAGCATGTCGCCAAAAACCGCAATCCGCCGCGTGCCTTTCAGGCTACGCAGTAACCCCAACGCAGCCCGCGCACTTTCCGGGTTGGAGTTGTACGTCTCGTCCACCAGCGTCACACGGGCTACCCGCACGATTTGCCCGCGGTGAGCAGCTGCCTTGGTTTCGGCCAAGGCCGTTGCAATTTCCCTTTCGTCCACCCCAAAGTGCAAACCAACCGCAACGGCGGCTGCTGCGTTCGTCAGGTGGTGTTCTCCGGGAATCGAAAGTCTAACCTGCTGCTCGCGGAATGCCAGTACCGCTCGGCCATCTTGAATCCCAACGAGCTTCACCTGGACGTCGGCGTGTTCGGATTGACCAAAGGTCACCGTTTCAACACCCTCCGGAACGTTGCTGGCAAGAAGGGGATCGTCCAGGTTCACAAACACGGGACCACGTTCGTGCTCTCGAAGCCAGCGAACCAGATCCAGTTTTTCTTGCAACACACCTTCAACACTCCCGAAGTACTCCAGATGTCCCCGGCCGACGTTCAGCAGTAAGCCGGCTGTTGGCTCCACAACGTTCGTCAGGTCGTAGATCTCGCCGGGGTGGTTGGTGCCAATTTCCGTGACTGCCAGCTCGTGTGCGGGTTCCAGACGAAACAGCGTGAGCGAGACACCGACCGCGTTGTTAAACGAACTCTCGTTGCGCAGTACACGAAACCGTTTGCCCAACACCGCCCCAATCAGTTCCTTCGCCGTGGTTTTGCCCACCGTTCCCGTGAGCGCCAACACGGGCAAGTGAAAGTGGCGGCGGTGGAAGTTGGCCAGCGTCTTCAAAGCCTGCAGCGTGTCGTCCACCACCAGGAGGGGCGAGGCTTTTGTTACACGCTCTTGGGTCAACCAGTCGGTGTCCACGACAGCGGCCGAAGCGCCGCGTTGCAAAGCTGTCTCCACAAAGTCGTGGCCGTCGAACCGTTCGCCTCGGAGCGCCACGAACAGGTCGTCCGGTTGGATGTTCCGACTGTCGGTGGAAACGCCGCGAAAACGTCTTGACCTGGCCTCTGAACCACCTGACCAGTGGAAGACCTCAGGCAGCGCTCGTAAAATGTCCTCAATGGCGTAGTCCATTCCTGACCCAGTACTCAGTTTGTGCTCGGCACACCGACTGCAACCGGTCTTCGCGGGGAACAGCGCAAACGGCAACGGTGGCCGCGCTCCACCGCCCGACCGGCCTCGGGCTCCTGCGCGACAACCGTTCCTGATCCAACCACTTCCGCTGTTAGACCACGGGAAGCCAGCAAACCAATTGCCTCCCGCAAGCTACGACCGATCAGGTCTGGCATGGCCACAGTGATGCCGCCGTTGCCTGAAGGGCTGTACAGCGTTAGCCGAACCTTCGTTCCCACCGCGACGGGTCTCCCCGCAGCCGGTTCCTGGCGCGCCACCAGCATTCCTTTCTCCTGGGTTTCCACCTTCAACCCGATTTCCCGGAGAAGCCGTTCGGCCACGTCCACACGGCGGTTGGTCACGTCGGGCAGCACCACCGTTCTGGGCGTCGGTGCGCTGACCCGTGTTGTGTCGCGCTGAACGCCCTGGCTTTCCTTGCCAACCACAACAACCTGAGTTGGTGGCTGCCAGCCCTCCCCCAGGCGCAGTGCGCGCTTAAGAATGCGCCGGAACGTCGGAGCCGCAACGGACCCACCGTAGTACGCTCCCTTCGGCTCATCGATTACTACCGCCACAAGCAACGTGTCCCTGGGAGATTCACAGAACCCAATGAACGAAGCCACGTGTCGGCTCGACACGTACCGACCGACTGTTGGGTCAAACTTCTGAGCAGTGCCCGTTTTCCCAAACACAGCAACGCCCGGGATGGCCGCATTCCGACCCGTGCCGTGTTCCACGACACCACGAAGCATTTGCTTCAGCTCCGCAACTTCGGCCTCCGTCAGCACGCGTCGAACCGGCTCGGGCTTTGTCTTCTTCAGAACGTGGCCGCTGTGATCTCGTACCTCGCGCACAATGTGCGGTTTCATCAAAATTCCGTCATTGGCCACAGCTGCGTAGGCCATGGCCATTTGTAGCGGCGTAACTGCCACCTCGTAGCCGATGGCCATCATGGCAGGCGTTAGACCGCTCCAGCGAGAGGGGTGTTTGAGAAAACCCTCAGCCTCACCGGTGAGTTCGATGCCGGTTTTGGTACCCAGACCGTAATCCCGAGCCATGGCGTACAGGTCCACCGGCTTCAGCTCCAAACCGAGTTGAGCCGTTCCCACGTTGCTCGACACCTCAAACACCTGTTCCACGGAGAGCTTACCGTGCGGCCGCGTGTCCCGGAACCACTTGCCGCGGTAAAGCATCCTGCCACCGCGGCAATCGATCACGTCGTCCGGTCTGCGAAGGCCCGTTCGCAACACCGCACTCATCGTGATCAACTTGAACGTGGATCCGGGTTCGTACGTGTCCGTGATGGCACGCACCTTCCAGCGCTCCGGAGCGAATTCCTCTGCCCGCGAGGGGTCGAAACTCGGCATCGAAGCAACTGCCACAATCTCACCCGTGGATGGCCGGACCACCACAACCGTGCCGTCCTTCGCGCGGTATCTTTCGACTGTACGCTCCAGCTCCTCCTCGACGATTTCCTGAAGCGTGTAATCAAGGGTCAAAACGACATCGTTCCCGGCTTTGGCTTCTCGCGAGGGGTAGTTGACCTCCAGATAGCTGTCGCGCAGAGCGTCCCGCTGCAGGTAGGCCAGCCCCGGTTTGCCGCGCAGCTCGGCGTCGAACGCGAGCTCAATGCCCGAAAGGCCGCGGAAATCACGCCCCACAAACCCGAGGACCTGGCTGGCTAAGCTACCGTGTGGGTAGGCACGGCGCGTACCACGCACAATTCTTAGCCCCGGAATCTCGAGAGCCCTGAGTCGGCTCGCTTGCTGGCGCGTGAGTCCGTGCGCGAGCCACACGAAACGGGTGTTCTTTTGGGTCAACGCTCGCAGAAGTCGAGCCCGGCTAATCCTCACGACCTTGCTAACTTTCGTTGCGGCTTCACTGGGCTGCTTCACTACCTTGGGGTCAGCGGCAAGTGAGAACGTAGTACGGTTGAGGACAAGCGGACGGCCAGAGCGGTCGCGGATCAGACCGCGGTCAGCCTCAACCTTGATGATGCTGGTGTACTGTCGTTCCGCAATCCTCACGTAGCGCGCTCTCCTGAAAAGCTGGATCTGAGCCAGCCGGCCGAGAACCAGGGCCCAAAGCAAAAGAAACGACACCAAAACTACCGTTTGCCGCCGGTGTAACTTCCGCCAAATCTGTTCTTCCTGGCGCTCTCGCATCAGTCACTGCCACACCTGTACCCAACCACACGTTCGCGCGCGCTTACGGGTCAACGTAGAGGTCACGCACCGGAGGATCGACGAACCCAAGCTCCGCTCGCGCCCGGCGGCGGATAATGTCGTACTTCGTAGCTTCGGAGTACCTCCAGTCCAGGTCCCGCACCTCGTCCACCAGTTCACGGCGTTTCGCTTGTAACCGCTCAATTTCCCTCCCCAGGCGAATGACCTGGACACGCTGAGCAATCATCAGAATCGAAAACAGCAAAGAGAACCCAAGCACAAACGCCCAGGTCCGCAGCGACGCCCAGTCCGACCCGGCGTTGCGCAGACGTTGTGCGCCCCGCCGAGGTGTGCGAACAGTGCGCAGCGCCCGTTCGGCGGGATCGCCGTACTCGGTCCTGAGTTCTCTCACTGCGCGTCGGCTACGCAGCGAGCTTCTCCGCTGCCCTGAGACGAGCACTCCTTGCCCTCGGGTTTTGTTTTATCTCTTCGTCACCAGCCACAACCGGCTTTCGAGTCAGAATGCGCAACCTCCCCGGCCGGCCACAGGTGCACACCGGCTGTTCGGGAGGACAAATGCAGTGCGGCTCTTCTTTCTTGAAAAACTGCTTCACGATGCGATCTTCCAGCGAGTGGTAGGCGATGACCACCAACCGGCCACCCGGTTTCAGCAAGTCCAGAGCCGCAGCCAGCCCGCGCTCGAGTTCCTGCAGTTCTTCATTTACTACGATCCGGATCGCCTGAAACACACGGGCCAGCGTTTTTGCACGCAGCGCCACGGGGGTCACGGAGCGGACCACCTCAGCCAGATCGGCCGTGGTTTCCAATCGACGTCGCGCTCTGGCCGTAACGATGGCCCTGGCGATCTTCCGAGATCGCCGTTCCTCCCCGTACTTCTTGAAAACCTCAGCCAGTTCCTTTTCGGACCACGTGTTCACGACGTCTGCCGCCGTAAACGGGCTGCGCGTGTCCATCCGAAAATCCAGAGGTCCCGGCCTGTCGAAGCTGAACCCACGTGAAGGCGTGTCGAGTTGATGAGAGGAAACGCCGAGATCGAAGAGAACGCCCGAAACGGAGTCGATGCCGCAAGCGGCTAATGCCTCTCTGAGCTCGGAAAAACGTGCGTGGATCGCGCAAAACCGTTCTCCAAATGCCGCCAGTCTTTCCGTAGCAAAGGCGAGTGCCTCGTGGTCGCGGTCGATTCCGACAACACGCCCCTGCGGGCCCAGCGATCGCAGTATCGCTTCGGCATGCCCACCACCGCCGAGCGTGGCATCCACGTACACGCCAGCAGACTCCACAACCAGCAACCCAACCACTTCCTCCACCAAAACCGGTCGGTGGTAAGACGAGCCCCACTCGCCATTCCCGGCCCTGCTTGTCATGTGACGTCAGGGGCTAACATCCAACATCTCACCCAGGGCGTTCATGAACGTGTCCGCCGACTTCTGCAGCTCCTGCTCCAGAAGTTTCGGGTTCCAGATCTCGAAACGATTGAAGGCGCCCCCGACGACGGCTTCCCCCTCCAGCTTTGCGTGCGCCGCAAAATCCGCCGGTATCTGGATGCGACCCTGCTTGTCAAGGCTTGCATATTTCAAATTCAACCCCCACATTCGGGTGACGGCAAGCTTGGTTCGAAAATCCATGGGCTTTTCCAGAATGCGCGCCTTGAATTTCTGCCACAAGTCGAGGGGAAAAACGTACAGGCAAGGCTCCACCGCCTTGATCAGGACCAGTGTTTCCTGCGCCTGGGCGGACAGGGCTTTCCGGAAAGGCGCAGGAAAAGCGATGCGCCCTTTGTCATCGATCGAGCATCGATAGTACCCCTCGAGCTCGTTTGTCATTGGAAAAGCCCTCTTGGTTCCCGGCCCTGTGGTGGAAAGTGGGGAAAAGTGGTGAGCTGTGGTTGAAGATAGCAGATTTGTCCCAGTTTGTCAAGAGAAAAATCAGTCCAATGGAGCAAAACGCCCGAAAAAAGACACTTTCGGGTGACGGTACGCAAGCTGCGTGGCACTGAGAAGTGCGGGCTAAGCGGGACTTCCGAGAGCCGCCGGTCTACGCCTCAAGGTGGGGCGCAGAAGGTCGACTAAGGCTTCGGATCGGTCCAACTTTTGACTCACAAAATCCGACAGTTGGCTTTGAGAAGTAGGTTACCCAAGAGAGAAGAAAAAAACACGCCTTGGCTGCCTTTGGCTACAGAGACCCCGACTTCTTGCGGGCGCTGAAAGTCGGTGCGCCCACCGAAACAAAGCCGTGCGGCAAAGCGCGTGTGGAGAAATGCACCACTGACGCCGGGCCGGTAAACGTAGCGCCAAGCCGACACTCACCTTTCAAGGCGCCAAGGCAGGCCTTCCTTAAGCCGGTTCGCGTTGCAGCTTCCCCATTAAGAAACACACGTCCGCTCCCAGTTTGTCCACTGACGGCCTGGAAATCCGCCAAGCGCCCCGAATCTGGCACCGGGGCCCCGTTGTAACCCGAAGTACAACGCCTCGAACAGCTTGCGCCCCATCTTCGAAGCGCACTCAAGCGTGTCGCCCCGAAATTCTGGCCATCCACCGCCAACCAGGTGTCTTTTGGCGACGCCGCCCCAACGCGACTCGCAGGTTGGCACCCAGTCGGCTTAGCTGCTCGTTCGAAAGGCGTCCAAACCCCCGAGAGCTAACGCGTCGCGTTTCTGCTGAGAAACCGTAAGCCTGGAGAAGCGGCAGCCAGAAACGGGCTGCGCGTGGAATCCCTGGGGTCCGCCGGTCTGACCGAAACGAGTCCCACCGCGCTACCGCAACTCCGCACGAAAGGTGCGAACTTGCGCATCCTGTGCCTTTGTTCTGAAGCCTTGGAGGGGAAACACTTCGGTTTGCAGGAGAGATCAGGTCAGCACACGGCTACCAGGAAGGCGGTTCGCCCCACCGATCCGGGAGACCGGAAACCGGTGCACCTGGCATTCACCACGAACGTGCGTTGTGACTCGATCTCCACCGAGTCTTCTTTCGGCCTGGAGAAGAGGTTAGAGAAGTCCAGCCTCGCGACAAAGCGACAAAATCTCGACGTAGGCCTGCTGCGGTGAGACTTTTCGCAAGTCCCAAACGGTCACGTCGTTGCGACTCAGGACTTTCCGGATGAGATCCCCCTGGAACTCCTGCTTCACTGCGAGAAGGACGGGCTGCGGCGAATCCAGCATTTCTTCGAGAAACTGCGCGAACTCCACGGCCGCGTCCTCCATCACACCCAATTCGTCAACCAGCAGCACGTCGGCGCTCGCCACCCACCGCCGAAGGGCAGGAACCAGGTTGTCAAACACTGCTGGATCACAGCCGTAGCGCATGAATCGCTTGTGTTGCTGCCACCGCACGTGAGCAAAAGGGTGGAGCACACCGTCCGGCGTTTGCAGAGCGAAGCCAGAAACCGTGTCATCTACCACCAGCGCCCGGGATCGCAATTCAACCACCGGTGCCCTCAGTTCCAACAAAACCCGATTGAGAACCGTGGTCTTTCCGGAGCCCCGGGGACCTGTCACTGCCACATTCACTTCAGAATGGCCTCAGAGGCTCTCCGCATTTCGAAGTTTTTCCAATTTCTGCAAAACTGTCGAGCGCTCTTCGATGAGTTGGGCAAATGAAAAAGAAAACCAGCCAGCGATCGCTCCGATCAAGGCGTAGATGGCAACCGCGATCGACACCGCAGCCAGTCCCCAGGCGGACGGCAGGCCAAGCACGCGTTCCAACATGCCCAGAAACCAGGCGTAGATTTGCCCGAATGGCCAACGAACGAAAAGACCAAGGTAGAAAAACGGGTGCACCAGCGACCAGGCAAGGGTAACTGCTCCACCCAGCGCGACACGCTGACGCCGTGGCGGGCCGGTCCGCAGAGCCAGGTCGAAGAGAAAGGTTTCCACCATGATCCCAAGAATCACACCGAGAGCTGCACCGCCCATTAGCAACAACTTGAGAAACGAAGCCACGAGCCCCATGCCCACCGAGCTGCCAAAGCGAGGCACCGCCAGACGGCCAACGACGAGAAAAGGTACGGCCAAACAGGTCATGACAGCCCCGGTAAAGGGTACGCCGAGGGCGTGCAGTGCAGTACCAAGGGTAAGCTCAAGTGCCCCCCACAAAGTAGCCAGGATTGTCAGGACAGCCAGGTTCATGGTCCGTTCGCGCATGCTCGCGTGTTCTCCTCGGTTTGTCTGCGGTGTGACCGTTCATTCCCGTCCCATTTTGGGAATCCACCGTTGAACAGCGCCCCACGTCTGCTTCCTTCGTCACTCACCGGTTGCTGAGAAGCCCCCTTGGAGGTTGCTCTTGTCAAGGGCTCTCCGGGGAACGTTCCCGCCGTTTCGCTTGGCTGCGGCTGGCACTGAGATTCGCGCGCGTTCGTCAGATCAAATAAAGTCCTGCCGCTTGAGCACTGTGTCTTCGGGAATGTCCCTTGCCGCTTTCCGCCCTACTACTGTGTACAGTTGCGCAGGCGAAATTCCTGTTCCGGGGCGCTTTGCGGTGAGCATTTCCTCGGTGATGATCTCCCCTTTCCTAATGGGCACCTTGGCAACAAGGCTCCGCCGAGCATACTGACGAGCTGGTCTCTCGCAGTCCAGCAGTTTCCGATCCTTTTGCCCGAGTGACTCCTGGATCAGTGTGAGGTTGGCGGTGAGCCGCTTCAGGTCGTCGGGGTCCATGGCGTGGTAGTGATCGTTTCCTGGCAGAGTCTTGTCCAACGTGTAGTGCTTCTCCAGGATGTTGGCCCCAAGCAGGTAAGCAGTCACAAGGAGCACCATGCTCGGATCCGGCACCGTATGGTCGGAGTAACCGATCACGCACTGCGGAAATTGCTCCTTTAGCCCTTGAATCATCCGCAGGTTCGCCAGCTCGTGGGGCGTCGGGTAGCTGAGCACACAGTGTAGCAGGGCCACCTGATCGTTCCCCTCGGACTCGATGGCTAAAAGTGCCTGCCGAATTTCTTCGATTGTTGCTGCGCCCGTTGAGATCAACATCGGCTTCCCCTTGCGCGCTACGTACCGAAGGAATGGGAGATTTGTCATGTCTGCTGAAGCAATCTTGAAAGCAGGCACCACCTCGTCCAGGAAATCCACAGCTTCCTCGTCGAATGGAGTCGAAAGAAAAATAATTCCCCGCTCGCGAGCATGCTCGGCCAGTTCCAGGTACTCATCCCGCCAAAACCTGTCGTACATCTTGAAGAAGTCGCGTTGCGTTTTGTCAGTTTTCCAGTAGGCAGGCGACTCTTTGGCAGCCAGACGCTCAGCTTTGTAGGTCTGGAACTTGATTGCCTGCGCTCCATTTTCCGCCGCCAGGTCAATCATTCGCTTGGCCACATCCATGTCGCCCTCGTGATTCACCCCGGCTTCAGCAATCACAAACGGCGGGTAACCGTCGCCCACCACAAAATTGCCGATCTTAAGGTCAGCCATCGCGCCTCCGTTGTCAGTCTCCCTTTGCTTCCTCCACTTCCCTCTCTTTTCTCGCGTTCTCCGTCTGCCATTTTTCGAAGGTCTCAAAAATCACACGGAGAACGTTTTCAACACTGCTGCGTAGATTCACAGCGAGCATCCGCTCGCGCATTTCGCGTCGCACCTCGTAGTCATCCACCAATTCTTGCAGCTTACCGATCAACTCTTCCACCGACACCTGTACTCCGAGGCCAAGATTCGCCACACCGTGTTCGGCGTTGGCGAACAGGTGACGCATTTCACGCTCATTCTGGGCCATCACCACCGTCGGCGTACCGAGGGCAGCCATTTCGTACACGGTACGTCCCGCAGATGTGATCGCCAGATCAGCGCGGCGAATCTCTTCGCTCATCGAGCGGATATTCCTGCGCACCGTGACTTTTCGCTTCAGCGTCGCAAGTAGCTTCTCAAGCTCCTCCGCGTGGCTGAAGCCCAGACCGAGCACGCACGTGACGTCGAAATCGCCTCGAACTTTGTCCAAAGCCCTGAGAGCCTTTGCTGTCAGGTTGCCGGGATCTGTACCGCCGAACGTCACAAGAACACGCGTCACATTCCGGCGCAACGTGCGAGGCTGGGCTGAGTAGAATTCCTCACGCAGACACACGTAGTCCGGACCGTAGTAGTGGTGCGGCTTGGGCAGCGGATCCGAGTACAGTGCGTTGATCACAACGTCCGCTTCAAGGGCACCTGGTCCGAGATCTTCGAAGTTCACAACGAAGAACCCCCGCTCTTTCAAAGCGCGCACGTATTCAGCCTCTGTGTCCAGAACATCGTTGATGACCAGATCCGGCTTGAGCTCTTCCAGGGCACGCACGGGGTCCCCGGAAAATTCCACAACACGGTAGTTTCTGTCGCGCACCAGACGAATCCCGAGCGGGAAGCGGCTGTCCATCACGAAGAAAATCTCGTGGTCAAGAATCCGGTGCGCCAGTGTGAGGGCACGGTAAACGTGTCCCAGCCCGATTTCGCGGTAGCCGTCGACGCGGAAAGCGATTCTGCGGCGTTGCAGGAGTTTCTCTACAACCCACCAGTCCAGATCGGAGTCGATGTCCACCGCCTCGTCACGCGACAGTTCGATGAGTGTCAATTTGGATCCAATCCGGCTCTCGGCCGTTACTACACGCCGCATGCTGCCGATGATTCCGCCGGTCTCCTGGTACAACGGCGGCAGGTACTGGCGGTTCAACCTTTCTTTGTAAAGCGGCTTGTACCTTCCCTCCTCGTCTACGGTCCAGTAAAGGTGTGTCCGGTCGATCACGGAAATCACCGTCTCTGCTTCGCCGCGTGCGAGAATCTCGACCGCCCTGTCAATGCTCTCCGGTTTCAGGAGCGGAGAGGTCGGTTGGAGCGTTAACACGATGTCCGCTTTGAACCCGCTCGCCTCCACCTCCCGCACCGCGTGATCCACCACCGGATCCAAAGGCACAGCGTCACCGGCGAGTTCAGGCGGTCGGTGAACCACTTCGGCGCCAAAACGCCGAGCCACCAGCGCGATTTCCTCATCTTCAGTGGTTACAACCACACGGTCCACACGCTTCGCTTTCTTGGCCGCGCTGATGATGTACCAAATCAAAGGCTTGCCGGCCAGGATGCGCAGGTTCTTGCGCGGGATTCCTTTCGATCCGCCTCGAGCGGGAACCACTGCCAGAACGTTCATTCGTTTCGCCTCATGCGTGCCTCAATCAGATCCGCCACACGCGCAGACGCTTGCCCGTCAACACCGTCAAAGTGGCTTCTGACGTACTTTTCTGCGCGGCTCAAAAGCCGGTTTCTGAACGACGCATCCTCCAAGAGCCTGATCAACGTTTCCTGAAACTCCTCGGAACTGTTCACCTCGATGGCCGCCCCGACGGAGGCCAGATCAAGTGGCGAAGGAAGCCCACCAATTGTAACAACTGGTTTGGAAAACAGCAGCGCCTCCATCCCAACCGTTGATGTTCCAGTGGCAACCACGTCCGCCGCAGCAAGGCAACTGTACAATTCCGCCTGTCTCAGAACCACTGCCCTGGGAACACTCCGTTCGCGAAGAAACCGTTCCACCAGGCCGTCACGCTCGCCCGGGTGAGGCTTAACCAGCACTTGCCACTCGCCAGGACGCCGTCCGAAAACCACTTCCAGCACACGCATCCGATCCCGCAAGTCTGGGAAATTCTGTGTTGCCAGCAACACAACGGGAAGATCCGGATTAGCACCGGTCTCTTCGAGAAACGCTTTTCGGTCGAAACGGTCAGCGCCTCGCACGATCAGGTCCGTACGTGGCTGCCCTGTCACAGCCATGTCCTCCTGGGCGTACCCCCCGTGGCGAGCCAGAACCTCGGCGACACGTACCCCGTAAAGGGCAGTTACGTCTGGCAAAAGTCTTTCCCGGCGATCAGGGCAGCCCTCCGGGATTCCCAAACACTGAGCGTAGTGGTGGTGGAATACGTGAATTCTGCCGTGCTGTACAGCCACTGTCGGAACACCGCTTCGCCTGGCGACGGCGGAAACGGCTCGACCCGCTGGGCCAGTTTCGTACGCAAGCAGGATCGCGTCTGGTTCCACCGTCTCCAGCAACCGACGAGCCAGTTCCACCAACCGTACCGCGTGCGGCAACAAGTTCAGAAAGATCAGCTCCAGGCGAACCTTGAGCAAGGGATAGAGATCCACGCCCTCAAAGCGAAAGATGCTTCGAAAAGCTTCTCTCTGCGTCAGGCGGACAAATTCGGCTGCAAACGCCGCCTGCGCCTCGCGGTAGCGCCGCTCCACAGTCCTGTCAAAGAGAGCTTCAAAAGCAAACCAGCGGCCGGACTCGCGACGTCTCCGCAACGTTGCCGTTTCGCCGCGTTCTCCGTAGTCCACCTCAGCTCCAACAACGTCGCAGCCCCGGCTCCGAAGTTCTTCCAGCACGGGTTCAAGTACCAGGTCTCCCTGCTGCCCCCAACCGAGATGTCCCCAGAGTCTCGAATGACTCACAGCCAGCACACGTGCTGTTGCGGCTCTGGTTCGATCCAGGACTTCGGCAGGTTCGCCGACTCGTTTCCGAAGTTTCCATTTGGCCGGAACGTAGCGATTGTAGAACATCCGGAGCAGTTTTCGGCCAGCTGCAGCTTTCGCGGCGTACAGGTACCGGGTCCACAGACCAGGCAGCACTTCGGCAGTCCCCAGTTTTGCGTCCAGCAAAGGATCCGAAACTGCTTTGAACGGCCAAGCGGCAAGTCCCGTTACTTTTGAGATCGACTTGGCGCTGCCGCTGGCCACTTTTCGTCCTAGCACCAGAAAGTCCCGGCTCACGTACGGGTGAACCACCCACCACAACGGGTACCCGTCGAAGGAGGTCACATCCACCAGGCGTCGCTCGCCGTCCACATGCTGGACCGGCAATCGGTTCAACCACGCCAATGCCCTGAATTCCGGATTTGTCTCATCGATTTCCGCGTCGACAGCCACTTTGCCACGAACTCCGATTTCTCAAGAACGCCGCAACAGGCCCAGAGCTGCGTTTTTCAAAGCATGCCTTTCGCTCGAATCTACCAGACGCGTACTGCCCACCAACAGGGGAAACGCCAGGAAACAGACTCCGCGAAAGAGCAAACCGTTGAGCGACTCCCCGGGGACGAGTCTGAGGACAGCCCAGGAAAAAACAGCAGCGCCTCCCAAACTCGCCAGAAGCTTTCCGATCTCGTAGTCCACGCTCCAGTGGCGTCTACCGATCGGGTAACTCAGAGCAGCGACAAGCAAGTACGAAAGACTAATCGAAAGCGCCGCGGCCATCGAGCCCCACCGCGGGACGGTTACAACGTTGAACACGACGTTGACTGCCAACCCGAACGTGAAACCAATGGCAATCCACTGTGTTTTGCCCGAAAGGTAGAAAGGGCTCTGAAGCAGGTAGGCCAAACCGTAGCTCACACTGGCGAAAGCAATCAAAGGGACGACTTTGTACGCGTCTTGGTACTGAGCCGTGCGCGCAAGCGAGGCAGTGATGCTCTTGCTAAAAAGCGCAAATCCCACGAAAACCCACATGCCAAGCAGGACAAAATACGTGGTGGCTTTTCGGATGAAGTCAGGATTCGAATCCTTGAAGCGCCACATCAAAGGAAAGTAAGCAAACGTGAATGGCTGAACAAGCACCACATTTGCGATGTTGCCGATTTTCTGGCCCAGTGTGTAGCGGCCGAGTTCAGCCAGAGAAGCGTAGTGCTCAACAAAAAACCGGTTACCCAGATTCAGAAGAAGCACGCTGGTGGTCACAAAGGAGAGCGGAACACCGTAGCGCAACAGCGGTGCGACCCAGTCTGTGCGAATCCGTCGGGCCACACGGCGGGCCAGGTAACCGAGAAGCAGAAGGAGAACCAAACCGCTTCCGGACACCTGGCCGAGGTAAATGCCAACGATCCCCAAGTTGGCCACGCCAACAAAGTACACTGTAATGCCAACGACTACCAGAAACCGCAACAACGACACTGCGGTGTAACCAAGAGGTTTTTCTTCTGCACGGAGAAGGTTCAACTGAAAACGGACTACCCCTGTGAGGAAAACATCACCAACAAAGGCACTCAACAAGATCCGAAATTGGTGCGGTCCCAGCCCCGCTTCCCGAAACCGCTGGGCCAGGAAGCCAACACACTGAATGCCTACAAGGTACAAAGGCAGCAGAACCGCTACGTTCGCAAGGACGAGAACGGTGAGCGTCGTCGACACAACGACCTGTCGTTCACGCTCATCCGTCGATTCGGAAAGCCATTTGAAGAGCGCTGTGGGGAGACCGAAGGAAAGCACCCCGACCAGAAGCTGGCCGAGCACTTCAACGGCGCCGTACAGCCCGTACTGAGATACGGGGATTTTGTGAGTGTACAACGGGAGGAGCAGAAATCCTGCAAGGCGGTAACCGACCGTCCCGAAACCGTAGATGGCCGCGTGTTTGGCTGTGGTCCAGTAGTCGCGAAACAACGACGCGTGTGCTCCCGCTTGCTTTCACCATCCTGCTTTTGCGACAATTTACCGATTCGGTAGCCACAGTTGCAAGTGGAATTCACGCGGGCCATCTGCGCTTGGTCGCTGGAACTACCCAGGCACCCGTGAACGATCCTGCTTCCGTAGGAAAATTCTTTTACCGTTGGCAACGCGCGTTGTTTTTTTCTCCAGGGTTCAAAAATCACCAGTTTCGCCGGATTCCATCCCTCGCAGGTTCTGCACCAAATCCCGGCTCACGGCCAACAAGCGCACCGCGCAGTCTGCGTGTCGACGGTTTCTGAATCGAGACCTTACGAACGGTGGCCTTGCCGAGCTCGCAAAGGAAGGACTCCCCTGCACTCTCCACGAGAGCCAGACGCAGGCCGGGCACCGGGCTACATCCGTCCGGGCACCGTACTCACCGGTCGCAACAAGTACGTCGCGCCGGAAACAAGAAATTCCCGCACCAGCGGCAGTCTGCCAATTCTACCCGCCGAAATCACTGGCCACCCGTAGCGCAATTTGTGGCTCGGTCTGGAAATGTAAAACTGCCGCGCAGCCACAGCGAAACCTGTTTTCGCCGCAAGCTGTTCAAACCGACGCAGCGACAGTTTCTCTTTCCTGAAAAGTTCCATTTCAGTGAGAATGTAAGGCTGGCGGTCAAACCGTCGCAGCAACCAGGCCAGCGGCGCGAAAAGAGGTCGAGGCAGGAAGTGCCAGTACGGCACCAGTCTGAAGGGCGAAGCCAACATCTGCTGGTGTCCACCAAAAGGAGAGTAGAAAGGCGGAAAAGTGATCAGCGCGGCACCAGAACCGGCCCCGGACAACAGCTGCCGCACGTGTCGCAAGGCGGTCTCCTTTGTGGGCACGTGCTCGATCACATCCCTGAGCAAAACCAGGTCAAACGGACCACCGAGTTTCTCAATGTCGGAAGGGCTGAGGAGATTTCCCACAACGACACGCAGTGCGACACCCCGCTCTTTCGCGAGTCGTCTGGCGAGGTCAGCACGGCTTGCCCGTAATTCAAGACCACAAACCTCGGCCCCGACTTCGGCCAAGGCAACAAGGCCACCGGCTTCAGCACAGCCGAGGTCCGCAACCCTAAGCCCTTCCGGTCGCAGCCCCCAGCTTTCCAGAAGGGGAATCAAGTACTCCCGCATGAGCCGGTACTGATAGCTCCAGTACCGGCGCTTCTGCGGCGAAACCGCTTCAACTTCTCGCCCACCAATCTGGTTCCGAGGATCAAAAGACGCTTGCTGCTGCAGAGTTGATCTCCGAAGTTAACTCCAACAGACAAATCACCGGCGTACGAGTCCACTTACCCACCGATACCGCAACCGGTCACACCGAAAATGGTTTTGAAAACACAAGCCAGAGTTACAAAAATCGAAGAAGAAACGCCCCACCGCCGAACCGTTTTTTTCTCTGCAAAAGCCACCTCAGCGACTCGCCTGATCGCTCCGACCGCAAAACGGAAGGCCAGCCCCTTCAGAAGCAGTTTGGAAGCAGGATACACCTCGGGCGGTCACACCAGTTCTCCACACTGGCTGTGTCCCACTGCCTCCTCTGGGCGAGGTAGCGTCTTCCAGGCCCCGGGCAGCGCACAACCGGAAGCCTGCCTCCCCGAGCACTGCAAGACCCATCTGGCACTCCCGGCCACACCGGGTCCTCTCCGCCACACAAGGTCACCCCAGCCAGGGCAGGCAGTCGCTCCTGAACACAGCAGCGGCGGCGCGCCGGGTGTCGTGCTCCGGCGCGTTCATTCACAGGGGGCTACTTGCCTTCCTGGAAGCTCTTGACAGCCTGTTCTACGTCGTCGTAGGTGTCAAAGATCGTGATCAGTTTCGTAATCATGAACAAGCTCTGCACCTTCTCAGTGACGCGCGCCAGTTTGAGGTCACCACCGGCGTTGCGAAGCGACGTCATGGCCCCCATCAGCACGCCCAAGCCAGAGCTGTTCAGCCACTTGACATCCTTGAGATCGATCACGACCTTGCGTACGCCTTCCTCGATTAACTGCTTTACGCGGTCGTGCAATTCCTGCGTTTCCGGTCCACCCATCATTTTGCCCTTGGGTGCCAGGACCACCACATCCCCAAAACGCTCTTCCTTAATGGTCATCTTGCCCTCCTCAGCAGGTCTACCACGTCTTCTACGGAACTGCCCCAGTCGTTTGTGTTGTGAACGGCTGCGAAGGCGCTTTGTTTCAGGCCCCACGTGAATTTAGGCGATTCTGACACGACTTGCAACGCGTTTTTACAAATGCAAGAGACGCGCCACTGGTCCTTGCTTCGAAGTTCGAGCCTTCATGCCACCACTCCTGGGCTGCTGGCAACTGCTGGGCAAGGTAAAGCGTTCGCTCTCAGCCGAGACGGCCTCCTAACTGTCACCAGCGCGAACAGGACAAAACCTCCCATTCTACCGGGAGACCTTGCGGAGGCTCCCTGGCGATTGACGTCGGCCGGAACACCAAACGAAAAGGGCCGCCTGTGTGGCGACCCTCCCGCTGTTACATCCGTACCTCCGCCGGTACGTTGTCATTTCAACAGTGTAAGCTTCCGGCTGGCCGTAAAGTGCCTCGCCTGCAGACGGTAAATGTACACCCCGGAGGGTAAACCTTCCGCCGAGAAAGTGATTTCGTGGTGCCCAGCAGGCAACCTTTCGTTCGTCAAAATCGTCACCTGCTTGCCCGTCACCGTATGCAGGGTCAATTTTACAACACCGGCTTCTCTCAAATCAAAAGGAATGGTCGTCGTCGGATTGAATGGATTCGGGTAGTTCTGATACAAACTGTACTTCTGAGGGAGCTCGACCGCGGGTTCCTCCAAAGCGACAAAGGTCCCACCACTGTGGACAGCTTCCGCGTTTTGAGCAGCCCAGGCAACGTCGTGCGACGTGTGACACCTGAGGCACACCCTGCCAATTTCGATGTGCGCCTTTCCGTTGGCGTCTTTCACAACGGATTTGCCGTCGGCCGCGAACATGCTGAAATTCGGGTCATCCGAGATGCTGAAGATGTGCGACTTGATGTCGCCCACGCCGACTGGGCCCGCTCCAGTCTGCACCGTGATGGCCACCGCCGACTTAGCCACGCGCGCCATGTGGCAATCCTGACACTCCAGTCCCGCCATCTGCTGGATCTTGATCTTCTTGTCTGTGTGGCATGTCTTGCACGTGGCATCCTCACCTTTGAAACCGCCCAGCTCGTAAATTGTGCTTTTGTGAGGTCTGTGGCAGGTCTGGCATTTGAACGCCTTGTGTGGCGAGGCAATCAATTCCTCGTACTGTTCGTGATGTTTGATGAAACCACCCTTCGCGTCAATCAGTTGCGGATCTGACCGCGAATGGCACGTTCCACACCGCTCTTCGGTGCTGGGCCGCTTCGTGCTGTCGAGTGGTGCCGCCACGTGCTCAGAAGCCGGCCCGTGGCACGCCTCGCAGCGTACACCGGGTTCAGCCCAGGTGCCGTAGATGCCAGGCAGGTTGTCCTGGTGAGGGCCAGATTCTCCAGCAGCAACCCAGCCTGTTGTGTGGCATCCTCCGCAAGTGTACGGCTTCCTTGGCGCCTCCGCAGCGTCGTAACCAACCCAGCCTGCCTCAGTCCCGAGGTCCTTATTAGCCAGATTGTACTGGCGGTTTGAATCGCCTGTCAGGATGTAGCCCTCGGTGTCCATGAAACGGGCTTTCCACCCAAATCCCCCGATCACGTACGAAACGTCGTTCCACGTCTTATCTACCGGAGGATTTGGCACGCCCGGTGATGTCCCCTCTGGGTACGTTGGTGCAACACCCTCGACCTTCTGGATCTTCCAGGGGTGCCCGGACTTCGTGTAGTCTTCCCAGATGTCTTGATGGCAGGTCTTACACACCCCGGACCCGACGTAATTCTGTGCGTACGCTTGCAGACTCCCGAGGAGTAACATCAGTCCCCCGGCAGCCGACAAGCCTACACCCAGCCTGTGCAACCAGGATCGTTTGGTAATCATCCCTACCTCCTGTCTCAGGTCCTTGTTAACTGCTGACACACTTACGGTTTCCTCTCAGGTGTCTGCCAGGCCACCTCGGAAACGCGTGCGTCAAGCTCAGCACACCTGCCACACTTCGCTTGTCGGCTCACCTCCCTTCAGTTTGTTCGCTGCCAGTTTGCCCACCAGCTTAGCCGGGCTACAGTCCCCCTTCTTTCACGATGAACTCGGTGCCCCCGATGTAGCTACCTGCACAACAATTTTCCTCAAACGTCGAACCCGCTTGTGAGCCGATCTGTAAACCGGGCAGTTACGGCAATCCTCGTCTGTTTTTTTGCCCAGCCTGCGCATCACAACCCAGCATGGCTCGCCCGTAGAGCTGAAGGTCGCACACTCCAATTTGGGTCTCACATCGCACTCCGGACAGCCCCCCAGTTCCCAGCACGGCAAGGCGGAAAGCAACCAGCGGATCCCGGCAAAATTCAACCCCTCCTCGTGAATCAGTTTCCTGAGGCACTCGATGCGCTCCAGATCTTCAGAGGAAAACAACCTGCGGTTTGTCTCAGTTTTGTAAGGGATAATCAGCCCCTCAGCCTCGTACAAGCGAAGCGTTGGAACCGCAACTCCCGATCGCTCGGCCGCCAGGCCAATCGACAGCACCGGCTCGTGTGGCTCAAACCCTGCCATGGTGCGGCACTCCAAATCTTGGTTCTTCCCCTGTCGACCACAACCCTCAGAAGAATTAGTAGATGGTCCCTACCATTTGATGTAGCTTTTGTACTAAGCTAA
>CAZXXS010000061.1:0-28650 GCA_964644845.1 uncultured Cytophagia bacterium
AACGCTTCTGGACGACAGGCAACCGTCCGGTGAACACCGCGTTGTGCTCTCTCTGCCAACTTTGCCTGTGGGGGTCTACTACCTGCGACTAACCGCAGGGCAGCTTGCCCAGACGCAAAAGCTGGTGGTGGTGCGGTGAGACATGAGCAGGCGCCATCGCGGGTACGGCGTGACGCACGAGGGGTAAGTGGCAGACATGCATGAGAAAACGCTGGATGAGTTGCCGCTGGGAAGCTACTTTAAGCTGCTTTCCGGGCGCCGGTAAACTTCTTGCCGCGGAGGGAGCAAGCTCAGCAACTTGATTGCTTTGCCAGTGTTTTTGCCGAGAGAGCGGAGCTTCTCGTAGAGATGGAAAGGGCTGTCCCGCTCGGTGGGTGTTTCCTTACAGCTTACCCCACCATTTTCGGCACGTGGAGTCGACCTTCCAGCACCGCGAACCACTCGCCGCCAAGGTGGTGTACAGGCCGCAGGGAGCGATCAGCTGGCAAAAGCCAGGTTTCGTCGAAAGCTCGCGGATCCGCCTCTGCTGCGACCACCCGGCCGATGAAAAGCGTGTGATCACCAGTAGTCAGCGTGTTCACGACTCGGCATTCCAGGTTGGCCAGGCATTCTTCGATGCGCGGGACGCCGAGTTTGCTGCCAGATACGGCGGTCAGACCGATTTCCGCGAATTTGTCCGAGACATCTGCACCCGAAATGTCGCCCGCTCGGCGGACTTTTTCAATCAGATCAAGTCCTGGGACGGCCAGACCAAAGCAGCCGCTGGAGGCGATCAGATCATGTGTGAAGCGTTTTGGCGCGACGGCTACGCAGCACAGCGGGGGCTCGTGACTGACCGGCGACACCCACGCCGCCGGCATGAAATTGCTGCGCCCACCGTTCTGAGCGGTCACGAACACAACACAACCGGCGTTCAGCAGCCGGTTGGCCCGTCTTGGCGGAATCTCTCGTTTCATCCCTTACCTCCAAAACAAGGTCCGAAAAATCTCGCCTCTACTGCGGGTGTCTCCGATTGATTCCCGCCGTCCGAGAGAGAAATTAAAACCGCTTCTGCCGGAAGTGACAGTAAGGGGTTCCACCCTTCCTCGCGTAGTAATTCTGGTGGTACTTTTCCGCTTCCCAAAACGTGCTCGCCGGTTCGACCGCGGTGGCCACTTTGTAGCCTTTTCGTCTCAGGATCTCGATGAGTTCCTGCGCTGTTCGCTTTTGGGTCTCACTTGTGTAAAAGACAACGGACCGGTACTGCTCCCCCACGTCTGGACCCTGGCGGTTCACCTGAGTTGGGTCGTGGATTTCGAAGAAAAGCTTGGCGATTTCTTCGTAAGACGTCACCGATGGGTCGAACACAACTTCAACCGTCTCGGCGTGCCCGGTAGTACCCGTACACACGTCCTCGTAGGTGGGATTCTCGGTGTGTCCCCCCATGTAGCCCACGCGTGTGGAAATAACGCCTGGCGCTTTCTGAAACAGGTATTCGACGCCCCAGAAACAGCCACCTGCAAAGTAAGCTTTCTCGGTTTCCATCTTCTTTTTCCTGTTGAGCACGGTTTCCTGTTTGTTCGCTGGCATGAACGCAAGGGAAATGGAGTTCACGCAGTAACGTGTGTTCTTTGGTGTGAAGCCTTCCCCTTCGAACACATGTCCCAGATGAGCTCCACACGCGGCACAAACAATTTCAGTGCGTACGCCGTCCGGGTCAGGCCGCCGTTCAACAGCACCAGGGATGGCATCGTCAAAGCTTGGCCAGCCGCAGTGTGAGTCGAATTTTGTCTCCGAGCGAAAGAGCAGAGCTCCACAGCGCTTGCAGGTGTACGTGCCATTCTCGTGGTGATTTACGTACTTACCGGAGAACGGCGGTTCGGTGCCCCGGTAGACGATGACCCGTTCTTCTTCGGGCGTCAATTGTTTGAATTTCACCGCCTTATCTCCTGCTGACGCCTGCAGAGAAAGGGACAAAGCAAACATCAGGATTAAGGTTTCTACGTTTCTTTTCATCCCGGACCTCACCGTTAGTGAGAGACTTTCTCGGTAGTTTTTCAACGGCGAACGGCCGGGAAAGTTCGTACCTTTGTGTCAGGGTTGCTCCCCCCGGATGCGAGTGGCAGCATTTCTGCCGAGGGGTTACCAGACTCTGCACAGGTGCGGCCGCTTTGCGTGCCTAC
Source organism: uncultured Cytophagia bacterium (assembly GCA_964644845.1). Classification (GTDB taxonomy): domain Bacteria; phylum Zhuqueibacterota; class Zhuqueibacteria; order Oleimicrobiales; family Geothermoviventaceae; genus Geothermovivens. Next base: position 2,163 of record CAZXXS010000061.1, read on the forward strand.
AAACGCCACCTGATCCATCGGGACTCCGGATCCATGCGAAGTGCTTCAGCAAAAGCCCATTCCGCCTTCTGAGAATTCCCCGAGGCCGTGTACAGCAGGCCGAGTGTGTAAGCAGTTCGCGCGTTCCGACGCTCAGGTACGCGCCAGACCCGCTCCAGCTGACGGATTCCTGCCTGCAGCAAAGAGTCGGCGGTGTTCTTTTGGCCCAGCTTTCTTAGGGCCAGCGCCCGGTAAACGCCGAGGGCAGACGCTGGGGAATCGGTTTCGGCGGCTGCTTTTCGAAAATAGAAGCGGGCGGAATCCGCTGCGCCTGCTTTCTCGAAAGCCAGACCCAGGAAGTAGAACGAACGCGCAAAGCGGGGGTAGGCGGGCCGACCCGTTCCCAGGTTTTCGGGGTAAAGGAGTGTTGCCCGAAAGTCGGCCAGGGCACTGTCGGTTGCGCCTCGCTCAAGGGTTGTCAGCCCTCGCCGGAAATGGGCGAGCAAGTAGACCTGGTGGGCTCCCGTCCAGCCTTCCCACGGGAAGAAGGTGTTGCGCCTCAGGATGTCCAGAGCACGCTGGTAACGCCCCGTGTCCACGTAGAAGAGGGCCTCGCGTAGCTTGACGTTGAAGTTCCGCCGGACGCGTGGGCTGGCGCTCCTGAAGAGCGCCTCGCGAGGCTTGTCAGCCTGCAAGATTCCGTACAGGCGGTCCAGCGCCACAAACACGTGCCAGTCGTTTGGAGCCGAGCGAAGGGCTCGTTCGTACCAGGCCGTGGCAGCCCGGTAGTCACGGCGTTTCTGCCAAGCGATTTGCCCGAGATTGCGGCACACAACGGAGTAGCTGCTGTCGATTTGAAAAGCCGCAAGAAGCTCCCGTTCCCCTTCCCGCCAGCGGTGTTTTGCAGTTAGCAGCGTACCGAGGTAGAGCCGGGCTTTCCAGTCGTGTACGTTGGTGTTTGCGGCACAGCGCAACACATCGATCGATTCTACCCGATGAGGAAAAACGTAATCGGGCTGCAGGGCCTGTGCCTGAGCCAGCAAGCGCTTTGCTTGCTGGTCGTGTCCGAGTTCGCTTTCGAGCCAGGCCAGAGTGTACAGGGCGAGTGGGTAGGGTCGGTCACCGGCTACGTTTCTTAAGTAGAAGCGTAAAACCTTTGCGGCGTCCCGCGTGAATCCGAAGTCGGCGTAGTCCCAGGCGAGTTGCAGGTAGTCTTCCGCGCCGCGGTAGTAAATGCCCGGCGGCTGGTAGAGGAGTTTTTCGAGCGCTGTCCGAGCGGTCATGCTGTTTGTCAGGAAGTACCGCTCTGCGTGGGCTAAGGCGTTGAGGGGATCATCCCGGAGCAGCCTGGCCAGAATCGCCTGGGCGGAGTCCGTCTTCCCCAGGTGGCGGTAGACCGCCGCCAACAACGCACGGGTCTTGAAGTCGAGCGGCTGCGAACGCAGACCACGGCGGAGCAGGGCTGCCGCGTCCGACAGGTGCTGTCTTTTCACCTCGATCGAAGCCAGCACGAAGGGCGCCAGGTGGCTGTAGGGCCGTCTGCGAAGAACAAGCCAGAGATCCGACTGCGCCCCGGTGGTGTCCCCCATTTGCAGGAGACACAGGGCCCGGTAGTAACGAGCGTTTAGGTTGTCCGGGTTTTCCTGCACGGCGCGGTCGAAGCACACCAGAGCCGAGTCGAACAACCCGTTCTTGAAGTGGAACAGGCCCAGCCGAACAAGCGCAAGTTGGTTGTAGGGGTCTTTTTGAAGACTCTTTCGGTAGCGGATAACTGCCCCTTCCGGATTCCAATCTTTCTCCAGCTCGAAACCGCGCAGAGCCAGCTCGTTGGCCGTCATTTGACTCTCCGGTTTTCGGGGTTTCGGTGGGGAGGGAATCGGACCTTCCACTGGACGAAAGCGGTAGTGCAGCAAAGTTTCGCCGGTTCGAGTCTGCAAGAGTAGGCCGGGGCGTTTCGGTTTGCGTCTCACGTGGACAGTGCGCACGAAGGCCTGACCCGGGATGAGTTCCGGAATTGTGAAGGCCGCAAGCGATTGGTCGTCACCGAGCAGAATCACGCGTAGGCCTCGACGCGGGCGCGTCACGTTTACTGCCACCGTGGCGTCTCGTTCCTGCCAGGTCAAATTCACCGCTGCTTCGCTGTTAGCCTGAACAAAGCCGCCCAAACCGTTGACTGGGTACCAGAACTCTTCCCAGCGCTCCACCGTGTGCGGCTCAAAAATCCAGGTGTCGGCCTGGTTCGGGAGACGCCCGGCCTGAATTTCGATGTACTGACCACTGTGGTCTGTGAGCAGCTTTTCCCAAATGGCCCCGCTGCGAGCTGTTCCCCAGGTCCAGAATTTTTTGCCGGGAACTTCGTAGCGGTTGCCAATGTGCACGGTGCCCCGATCGCTCGTGTGGTAGTAAGCACCGTTGAAGTCGCCGGGGAGGCCACAGAAGAAGTCGCCCGCGAAAGGGATGTTCTTGTACCAGCTCAGGTCCATCCCGTCGTGGATGGGCCAGTGGAACACACGCCGGCGCCCGTGGGACACGACGAAATTGGTGGGAGGGAAAATGACCTGTACGTCTTCCGTAGCGTGCACAGCTGCGTTGGCCCAGTAGTAGCCGTTGTTGTGGGTGAGGGTGCGGTTGTAGAGGGTTGTGACCACGTGAATGAGCGAGCGGTCCGGGTAGAGGCGTAGCTCGACCGTCCAGCGCATGCCGCGAACCCACTCAGTGTCGCCGATGAACACGCTGGCACTGCCGTCCGAGTGACGCCGTGTGGTCCAGAGGACGGGCGAGATGGTTGTCACCGTGTGACCGAGACTGGGAAAATTCCACTCGATGCCACCGGAAAGCCAGGCGCCCCGTAGCCCGACGAGTCCGGGCTTGATGACGTCGTTGCAGTACAAAAAGTCCCAATTGCCGTGGGTCTTGTCGAAGGCGCCGTAGAGACGCCCACCGAGCTCCGGTAGCACGATCACCTTGATGTAAGGATTTTCCATGATCACCGCTGTGTGGGCCGAATCCGCTTTCACACCGGTGATGTCGGTCTGCATTGGGTAGGGGTACACCCGGGACCGCCACAGAGGTGGGTTGGGGTCTTCCGGTCCGATGCGGTACGTGGGAATGCTGAGCTTTTCCACTTTCAGGGAAACCGAAGGATTGGCCGCCGCGCAAACCGTCGTGAGGACAAACGCTGACCACAAGAAAAAAGTGCGCTTCATGTCAAGTCTCCTTCCATGACCTTGTGGCTCACTCGTAGAAAGTTACGTTTGGTTGGGACAGCGAAGCAAGCAGTTTCTCCGCAGGGAATCCCCCATTTCCCCCTGGAAACTCGCGGGCACTTCAAAGCGCTTTGATTTTTGCTGGCAAAATCGCTTCCAGACCAAGGCAGAGCTCAAAGATCGCTCTGCTTCCAGTGGAGATTTCCAACCCCCGGCTGATTCATTTGGAAACCGGTTGAAGCTGGCTGGGTTTCGAACCTGCTTTAGCAGGTCTACGCCTGAAAATAGCCCCGGAATGGAGATTCCGGGCAGCCTGGAAACAATCCGGAATTTCTATCTTTCCGCTTTACTCGCAGGAGATTGGCTGACCGCGCAGGCAACGTCAGATTGGGCACAGCTCAAGCCTCATGGCAGCCTTTACCTGCGGTGTCCACTTGCATATTTGCGGGGGTATTCCTGCTTTCGCCGCGGCCGGATGGTCGTCGGAGGAGCGCAGATGTCTACGGCGGAATGACGCGGTCGGGGCGCCGGTCTTCACGACACCGGCGGGGTGATCCTTCCGACAGAGGGATGGAGTCTGCCCCCAGCACGGACGCGGGATGAGGAGGCAGGCGGGAATTCGACGGCTGCCGTCCCGTGTCGCTACGCCGGGGTGCGGGCCACTCGCTCCGACCCGATTTTGAAGCCCCCAGAAGGGCACCCACGTCACTGGGCTTAGCTGCGACGGCTGCCCGTTTGAACGGGAACGACAATGCAGCTGACTGAGGGACAGTTCGGCCTGGTTGTCCAGCCTACTGGGTGTTTGGGGTAAGGCTGTGCGGCCCCGCCCCGACGCGGTGCAACAGACGCCACAGCAGCCTTTCTGTCTGAGACGGCCGTTGCGCCGCCAGAGTCGGTTCCCTCTGCGTTGTTTTCTCTGCGGGTGTGCGCGAGAGATTCAGCCCGCGGACAGGACCTAAGCGTTGCTTCAAGTTCTCTCTGCGGCCACCTCCTGTCGCCAGCCTGGGACGACGTAACGATTGTACAGCAAGAGCGCTGCAGCGGTCAAGAAGCCAATGCTTCCGAAGAGAATCCACATGATGTCGGGGCGGTGCATGTCGAGAGCGAGTTTCTGGTAGCCAATGCCCGAGAGGATTCCGCCGAACAGGTTCCCCAGAGCCACGGTGACGAAGTAGTACCCCATGAACAGCGCCACCTTGTCCGGAGGGGCCACGCGGCCGATGTACTCCTGGCTTTTGGGACTTGCGGCCATTTCTCCGAAACTGAACACGACGATGGCCAGCACCACCAGCCAACCCGTGCCTGCCCAGGCCGCAAGCGTTACACCCAGGCCGGCGAGAACAGTGCCGATGACCATCGTGGTGAACGCTGGAAAGCGCTGCATGACGTACGAGACCAGCACCTGGAACACGATGATTGCCCCGGCGTCGATGTTAATGATGTACTCGGGATTCACCTGGTAACCACTTTGCACCAGCGCGCCGAGTTTTGCGGCCAGGCCAGACATGCCCACGGCAGCGGCCCAGTGCTGGAGGCTGAGCAGGAGATCCTGTGTGTCCACAAAATCCCGGATGTATTCTGGCATGGTGAAAAAAATCTGGTTGAACGATGTCCAGAACCCGGAAAGGATGAGCAAGAAGAGAACGAAGCGCCAGTTTCCCAGGCGAATAGGCGTTGTGAACCAAGAAGTGCCGGAACTTGGCCTGCGGCGCAGGTACACGTCGTAAATGGCGTTCAGAGCGACCCAAACCAGGCTAACAAGCAGCGTCGTGGTCCAGGAGATCCACTCGTTTGTAGCGGCGATCAGCAACACAAAGACGACAAGTACGGTAAGGAAAAGCCGTGGGGTGCCCAACACTTCGACCATGTCGTTCATCACCTGGCGCAGAGTGCGTTTCTGGGCCGACTCAGCCTCGACGGTTGGCTCGCGGTAAAAGAGGAAGAGCCAGATGAAATTCGTGGCGATCCAGAGGCTGGACATGACGAACACCCACTTCCAGGCCCAACCCCGGACAATGCCCGCAACGATGGGCCCGACAAAGCCGCCGATGTTCACCATCATGTAAAAGATGCCGAAACCCAGCGTTCCGGTGTGTTCGTCCGTAGTGCGAGCCACGGTGCCAACAATCACGGGCTTGAAAACAGCTGCGCCCACGGCAACAAGCAAAAAAGCGAAGAAAAATCCCGCGTAGGAGTGGAATTGTCCGAGCAGCAGGTAGGCCGGGGTGAGAATTGAGAAAGCAATGGCCAGCATGCGCTTGTAGCCGTAACGATCGGCCAGAGCTCCGGAAAGCACGGGCAAGAGGTACAGAATGAACGTGACCGCGCCCTGCAAGGTACCCCGTTGTTCCGATGTGAAGCCGAGGGCCCCCTCCGAACGTGGATTCGTGATGTAGAGAGACGACACGGCGAAAAAGCCGTACCAGGCCATGCGCTCGAAGATTTCCATCGTGTTCGCGACCCAGAAGGTGCGCGGGAAGCGTGCTTTTTTCTGTTCCAATCCAGCCGACATGGTTGGTTTCGTTCCTTTCCTGTTTCTGGTTACGGGGATTCTACCGACTGTGCCGTTGTTCTTCGAAGCCCGAAACTCTAAGAAACGCGCAAAATTCCAAAGCGTTTGCAGGGGAACTTTACGCCGTTTGCCTTCCGTTCCCCAGTTCTGCCGTCACCGACACAACTGGCTCGACCCTGTCAGGCGGGAAAATGCGGGGATGCCCCACGATCCATCCACCGCTGTGTCTTTGCGGCCAGCGAAATCCCGGTGACAGTGGGTGGCACCGCTGCCTGGCCGCCAGACGCCTCACCGGGGCTGAGCCAGCAACAAGGGGCCCACGGGCCGAAACAAACGCTCGCCGGTAGAAGGCGATCCCCTGTGGAGCTACATCCAGCCCTAAAGCCGTTTACTGCCCCCCCCCCGGCAACCTGGGAAGGTTGCGTTGCTTCTCCCTTACTGTCTTCGGTTCAGCGCGGCCTGATCGGCGTTGGGTAGTTGGTGTTTCTCGGATGTTTGGCGATCGCGTCCATCAGGTACGCGATGGCCCTTTGCAGTTGCGGGTCCCGGCCTGCGAGTTCGTCTTCCGGTGTGTTCTCCACTGAGATGTCCGGGATGGCACCGCGGCTTTCGAGCTGCGTGCCGTTTACCTCCCACAAACCGATGAACGTTTTGCGAATTGTACCGCCGTCGATCAACCGGTACGGGCTAACGGCGATCACAAACCCGAGAGTTTGCTTGCCGATCAGCGTGCCGAGTTTTCGCACCTTGAAGCCATCCGGAAAAACCTCGGCGTCGCTGAAACTGTACTCGTTGCACAGGACCACGACCTTACCGTAGAACCCTTCCAGTGGCCGTTCCAGCGGCACTGAGTGTCTTTCTTTCACGATCTGGTACTGGCGGCGTTCCAGCATGTCAATGAGTTGTGGATCGATCCCACCGCCACCGTTGTAACGTACGTCCAGAATGATGGCTTCTTTGTAACGGTACACCTGAAACCACTTCTTGAAATTCTCCAGATCACCGCCACCCATGTTCTCCAAATGGATGTAGCCGATTTTGCCGTTGCTGGCTTTGGCCACTACCTGCCGGTTGCGATCTACCCAGGCTTTGTAGCGCAGACTGTAATCGTTTGTGATCGGTTTTATCCGGGTTTTGATTGCGCCTTCCCAGCTTGGTTCGCTGTTGGTTGTCAGAACAACGTGGTTCTTGGTTTTGTTTACCAGATATTTCAGGTAGTTCTCGTTAACCGACACAGGTTCTCCGTCGATGGCGAGCAGGTAATCTCCTTCGCGAATCTTCACGTAATCGGCGTCCAGCGGCGCGTAGAAGCGTCTGGAAGATTTGTCACCCTTGTAGATGCGGACGAACCTGTAGAAGCCCGCTTTGTAGTCGGGTTGCAGCTCGGCTCCAAGCAGGGCCACGGGGTAGCGGTCGACTTTGGGCGGGTTGTCGCCACCGCGCACACCCTGGTGGGAGGCATTCAGTTCGCCCACCATTTCGGCCATTAGCCAGTTCAGCTCTTCGCGCGTGCGGACCCAGGGTAAGAGGGACTCGTAGTACTGTTTCACGCCGTACCAATCCACGCCGTGGTAATTTGGGTCGTAGAAATGATCGCGAACCATCCGCCAGCCTTCGTCGAAGATCTCGCGCCACTCGGCGCGCCGGTCCACTTTCAGCGAAACATTTGCCAGGCTGATTGGCTCAGCTTTGGCTTTTTTGCCAGTCGCGCTCAGCAATTTGAAATTCTTCCCGTCCCAAGTGACGAGTTTCTGCTCTTTGCGCGCCAGCCGGTACCCGGATACGCGGTCGGCCACCTTGTTCGCTTTCAGCTCTTTCAGGTCAAACGCGTAGAGAGCCTGCCTTGGCCCTTGGGTTTTCTCGCCGGGTTCAGGGGCAGGCATTGGTGTAAGGAAGTAGAGAAAGCCTTTCGTCACTTGCAAGCCACTGTAACGATCGGGCCTCACAGGAACGCGCCGGACACGCTCTGCCAGCCTTTCGAACACGACCACCACCTTTGGAGGCTGTTCAGTCTTTTTCTCTTGCTTCCCCTTGTCTTTGTCATTCTCTTTGCTGGGTCTTTTCTCTGATTTTTGTTCCGATCCTTCCTCGTCCTCGGGTTTCTGGTACGGGTCCTTTTCTTCGGGAACCAGACTAACGCTGTGGATCTCCACCTGATTTGGAAGAACAACCGAAAGGAAGTAAAGGGTTTTGCCGTCCGGCGAGAAAACAGGGTTGAAGTCGTCGTTGTCGCGTGTCAGGGCGGGGATGGATTTGCCAGACTTGACGTCGAAGAAGTAAATGTCGTTTACGAAGTTCTTGCGGCTGAAGGCGTAGGCGACCCAACGGCTGTCCGGGGACCACGAGTAGTCGCTGATAACGGTAACCTTGTTCCGCGCAATGTCGGTGATCTTGCGGCTTTTCACGTCCAGCAGGTACAGATGGTGATCGTGCGTGAAGTACAGCAACTTGGTGCCGTCTGGTGACCAGCGCAGTCCGTACTTGAAGCCACCTGTTTTCGTGAGCTGTTTCGGCTTGCCCTCGCCCTTGTGCTCGATGACGTAGATTTCCTGTTCACCGCTGATGTCCGAGACGTAGGCAATTTGCGCGCCGTCCGGTGACCAGGCCGGATGCTGTTCGCGCGCGTTCGTGGAGCGCGACAGGTCGCGCGTGTCTCCGTTCTTCGCGGGCACCGTGAAGATCTCACCGCGGGCGTCGAAGACAACGCGCTTGGCGTGCGGCGACACATCCCAATCCTGGATGTACTTCGTCGGGTCAAGAAAAGCGACCACGTTGAAGTGGTCGTCAGTCGGTGCGGTTACGACAACTTCCCGGGTCTGCCGTTTCTTTACGTCGAAGATCCAGAGCTTTCCTTCGTTTTCGTAAGCGATCCACCTGCCGTCGGCAGACATGGACGGCCACTGTACACCATCCCGTGCGTGTTCCGTCACCTGTTGAATCTTGTGCGAGGCCAGGTCGTACGCAAACAGGTTTGCCACGCCGTTGCGGTCGGAAACGAAGTAGATGTTGTTGTCCCGACCCCACATGGGCCAGGTGTCGTTGCCCATGTAGTTTGTCAGTCGCGCAAAGCTCTTCTTGCCGAAGTCGTACAGCCAGAGGTCCTGGTTGAAAGTGCCTTTGTAGCGTTTCCACCACCAGAAAAAGGTGGGGTGACGGGTGAAGACCATTCGTTTGCCATCGGGGGAGAAGCTTGCCAGCCCTCCGCGGTCAACGGGGAGTTTCTCAGGGAATTTGCCTTCGACGGAGACCTTGAACAGCTCGGTGTAAAAGCGCGAGTAAGCAGTCCGGTTCGAGGCGAACACCACGAACTTACTGTCGGGGGTCCAACCCAGCACAGTTGCACTTGATGGGTGGTAGGTCAGCTGTCTCGGTTCACCCCCTTCCGCTGGAATGACGAACACGTTTGTCCCACCGAAGTAGTTGCCTGTGAACGCGATCCACTTGCCGTCTGGCGAGAATTTCGGGTGTGTCTCGAAACCATCGTGTACAGTGAGGCGCTGTGCACGCCCGCCCTTCTGCGGCACGAGCCAGAGATCTCCCTGGTAGCTGAAGACGATTTTGCCGTTTCCGACGTCCGGGTAGCGCATGAGGCGAAGGGGTTGGGTGTTCGCCAGGGTCAGCGTTGCGACAGCGAGCACGGCTGTGCCGGCGAAGAACGCTCTTAGCTTCATGGCCTCCTCCTTGGGGATGCTGTTACGGACACTGCTAACCGGAACGAACGAGTGAGGTCGAGGGGATGTAGCCGGAACAACGGCGCGGTACTTCCTGTGAGTCTGTGCGGCAGGGAAGGGCAAAGGCTTGACCCACCTGACCTCGTGAGGGTGAATCCAAATTAGCACATTCGCCGCAAAAAGCAACTGGTTTGGACAGGGGGAACCCCATTCCTCTGGGAGTTCGTGGACGTTTCAAAGTGGCCCAGCTGTTGCCTGAAACTCGTTACCGGACTGAAGAGGGCGAAGAACGTTTCGCAGCACCTCGGCGACTGAAGCCCGAGCGGTCTGGTGGCGGACCGCAGCTTTCCAACCTAACCGGCAAGAGGTCGATTTGCCGTGTAGACAAGCTCAGACTCTTGGGTGCAGCCGATCTTGTTAGCAACCGTTACTCGTTGTACTCACTTGTGTACTTGCGGGGAACAACGGATTCGGGGTCAGGCATTCCCTGAATTCCGCAGGACAAGGTGCAGCTGGACCGAGAGCGGCAAGCTTTCCCTGTGAGCAACTGAGGATGGGGTGACACGTTTCTCACTTTCGAAGATCCTCTGATCCGGAGCGAGGGTGTTCCTCGCGGTGGTCTGATGATGGGCAAAGCAGCAATCCTACGTGGAAGGCAGGCAAAGGGCGACCAGCAGGAGCAGCTCGCTGAAGTCAATTCTTGCAGGCTCTGGCTTGCTTTTGGTTGTGGATTTCTTTACATTTGCGCCAATAAAGTGCAGGGCAGTGGGCGAAGTTCTTGTGTAAACCGGTACGGGCCATGCGAGTAACGTTGAAGGATGTTGCGAGAAAGGCGGGGGTGTCCAAAGCTACGGCTTCGATGGTCCTGAGTGGCCGTGCCGCCACGGCCTCAATCAGTCCCGAGACCGCGGAGCGGGTGCTCACGGCTGCGCGGGAGCTGAACTACTACCCGCATCTTTTGGCGCGGGCAGTGGCCACGGGCCGCACGTACACCCTCGGAATCATCTCCTCTGGCTCTACAGATGTGTTCAGCAGCGACTACTGCACGCGCCTGCTGCGGGGTGTGGCCAAGGTGGCGCACGAACGCGGCTACAATCTGATGATCTTCGACGACGAGGTGCTGAAACGCGCCAAGCCGGGCATGTCGTACGCCGCTCTGGTGGCCGGAGGGCAGGTAGACGGCGTTGTGGTGCTGACCTGGGACATGTGGCCGCACCATTTGCGCCGACAACTCCGCGAGATGACCAAGACTGGCTACCCTGTGGTGTGTCTTGGCCGCAAACCGCCCGGCATTGGGATCGACAGCGTGGCTGTGGACAATGTCAAGGGCGCAGAGCTTGCTGTTCAGCATCTGGTCGACCTCGGCCACAGAAAGATCGGCGTCGTGACCCTTGGCCCCGATTCCCTTTCCAGCAAGGAGAGACTGAAAGGGTACCGGAACGTGCTCGAAAAGCACGGATTGCCGTTCCGTGAAGAGTATGTTCTGCACAGCTCGTTGCAGGTCGAAAACGGCGCGGAGCTCCTGGACTACTTCTGGGGTCTCTCTGAACCCCCGACAGCCATCTTCGCGGTCTACGATCCCCTGGCGCTGACCATGATCACAGCGCTCAAGGATCGCGGCATGAAGGTTCCCGACGACGTGTCGGTAGCCGGTTTCGGGAACATCGAGCTTGCCAACTATGCTTCGCCACACCTGACCACGGTGAACGAACCCCTCGAGGAAATCGGGGAGCACGGAGCGACACTGCTTTTGGACCGGGTCGAGGGCTACAGGGACTCGGCTCCTCCTCAGTACGTCGTGCTGGATCCTGTGCTCATCGAACGCGAATCCTCCGCGACACCACCTAAGTCTTGACGCAATCGCAAACGAAGGCGAGTTCCCCTACTGGTCGGATCACCTGGCGGGCGAACTGAAGGCAGCGAGACCCTTTGGGGACCGAAAGGTTCGAGGCAAAGGAACTCGCTTCGGTCTCGATGCTGGCGAAGTGTCTCCAGGAGTGCGATGTGCTAAGGAAACCCCGGCGGCTAGAACGGGGGTCCAAGCTGGCTACCCGAACCGAAAGAGCACCGAAGCCGACCGGGTTCGCTTGTCTCCCTCTTTTGCTCAGACGTCAACACATTTCGGTTGAACTTCCTCGACCAAGGACTCGAAAGTGAGGTGCGCACCAATGGCGCTGTTGAACCGATTCAACGCCGAGATGCTCGCTCTGGGGTTCGCGCTCCTGCCGATCAGTGCGCAGCCCGCAGTGGTGGAGCACTGGCTCGTGCTCGGTCCGTTCCCGTACCAGCAAGGTGTGGCTGAGCCTTTACACGCATCAGGCCTCCACGGTGAGAGCAAGCTCCGGCCAGGTTGCTACGAAAATTCGGGTGACCGTTTTTGGTGCCCTGCGCAGGTTGATGCGGACGGCAAACTGGATTTTCTCCGCCTCGGTTTCGAACAGGTCGATTACGTCAACACTTACGTGCACACGTACGTCTACTCCCAGCGCCGGCAAGAGGTTAGATTTGACCTGGGTGTAAACGACGGGGTGATTGTCTGGTTGAACGGGCGCAAGGTGTTTGTCTTGCCAACTGGCCACGGGAGAGCCTGGAAAAGGGCTTCACGGAGTTTCAAGGCAACGCTAAAGCCCGGCTGGAACAGCTTGCTTTGCAAGGTAGCAAACCTGGCCAAGAACTACGCGTTTTCGCTCGAAACCAGCGCCCCAGACGTGGTTTTTTCGACCGAGGGGCCCAAATTCAGCAGCGAACAGCTTGGCTGGGTCGTAACCTGGCTGGGATTCGACGGAAGCGTACACGTGCGCAGGACTGGCGAACTGGTCGGGCAACTTGTGGTGGGAGTGACGGCGGTCCCCGGGCGTTCGGTTACGGGTGTCACAATCGTTCTGAACCGCGCTGTTCGAGGGCGCCTCGGTGAGGTTCGTGTGGCCGCCGGTGAGGGGCGGCTTGAGCAGGAAGTGCGTTTTGAGGTCCCGTTGCGTGACCTTTTCGGGGTCGCTGCCCGGGAAGAAAAGCTGGTTGTCGAACTCCGCAGTCGGGGACAGCCCAAAGTTCCCAAACGGCAGGTTCGGCTTCCGGCTGGTCTGTTGCTCCGGACGCTTTTTGCGAAGCCGCTTGCCGTGGACACCTGGACTGTGTACGGGGACAACTTGGTGGGTCCGGTCTCTCGAGCGGTGCTGAAGTTCGTAAAGAAACGCACGGGCGGGACCGGCGAACGTGCACGTGTCTACCTTGTCCCGCTTCGGGCGCCGGCGTTCCTCGCTGGGTTTGACTTCGGCCTGTCCTTGGACCGGCCGAGCTGCGAGGCTCAGGCTTTCTGGTCCGGTCGGCCCATGGCCAGCTGGGATCGTGACGGCGACGACGTTGTGGCCTGGCAAAGCCCGCTGAACGCACCAGCTTCCACCAGCCCCGTGCTGGAGCTGGTCCTGGTTGGGAGAAGTCTGGAAGAACAACATCTTGGCTGGCCAGAACTCTACCTGTTGAGTCCCGAGCTGAGGGAAATGTGGGACAATGCCGAGTTGGCCGGACAGGTGCTCCAGCGCCACTTGGTTCCCGACGACGCCGTGTACCGTCAGTGGACAGCGGCTTTGCTGGCTGGGGGGCGCGAGGCTTTTGGGGCTCTTGTGGCTGCGTACAGGGCGCAAATTGCGGCTGAGGCAAGACCTCTTCGTTCAGACACAATCAACTTCATCGGCAATTCGCACATCGATCTGGAGTGGATGTGGCGCTGGCACGAGACGGTCAACGTTTGCAAAGCCACTTTTGGGCAAGCGCTGCACTTCATGAAGGAGTACCCGGACTTCATGTACGCTCAGAGCCAGGCGCAAGCCTACGCCTGGATGGAGGAATTCGCTCCGGACGTTTTCGAAGGCATCAGGCAGGCGGTAAGACGCGGACAGTGGGTGGTCGTCGGTGACTCGTGGTGTGAGCCAGACGCCAACGTGCCCAGCGGGGAATCCCACGTGCGGCAAATTCTGTACGGCAAACGCTACTTCCAGAAAAAGCTGGGTACCGAGAGTCGAATCGCCTGGCTACCGGATACTTTCGGGTTTCCGGCCACGCTCCCGAAAATCTTCAAGCACTGCGAAATGGATTACTTTGCCACGCAAAAGCTCAGGTACCGATTTGATGTGCCGTTTCCCTACGACGTGTTCTGGTGGCAGGCGAAAGATGGCTCGCGCCTGCTCAGCTTTATGACTTACGGCTACGACACGCGTCTCCACGAAGTGCCTTCTTTCTACCTGCGTTTCAAAGAAAAGACGGGTCTCAACAACGTGCTTTTTCTTTACGGTGTTGGGGATCACGGAGGCGGGCCAAGCCGAAAAATGATTCGCACCATTCACCGGATGGCCCGTGCCGAAGCTTTCCCTGTGGTCAGACATCTGCGGCCAGACGTTGCACTGTCGCGCATGCCTCAGCCCGGTGCGAACATCCCAACGTGGCAGGACGAACTCTACCTCCAGTACCACCGCGGAACCTACACCTCGCAAAGCGAGGTCAAGAAGGCGAATCGCGGCCTGGAAATTCTCTTGGCTGAGGCAGAGAAATTCAACGCCTTGTTACCCAAACCTCGCCCACCGCGGGAAATCGAGAGAGCCTGGCGCAAGGTTCTTTTGGAACAGTTCCACGACGTGCTGGCGGGCAGTTCCATCCCCGGGGTGTACCGGGACGTGTTCGCGCAGTTCGACATCGCTGAACGTTGGGCACGCGAAATCCGCAACGCGGCACTCGACAGCCTTGAGGCGAAAATTGACACACAGGGCAGAGGGGTTCCGGTCATCGTGTGGAATTCCCTGTCCTGGGAGCGCACAGATGTGGCTCGAGTGCAGTTGCCCCCTGGATTTACGGCTACAAAAGTTTTGGTCGTCGACGAGCGTGGTAGGCAAGTCGCCTCACAGGTTTCGGAGGGAGATGTGGTGTGGCTGGCCAAGGATGTGCCGTCCTTCGGGTACCGTGTCTTCTGGCTCAGACCGAAGAAAGGAAAGAAACACAAATCCGTGCTGGCCAGAGACTTCTCAGCACAGAATGAACACCTGCGGCTGGAGCTCGATCCGCGAACCGGACGCATCAAGAACTTGTTCCTGCGTTCGAGGCACGGATTCGTTCCAGTACTGGCTGAAGGAAAAGGCGGCAACACCCTCGTTTTTCTGGGTGACAGGGGAAACGCCTGGAATCTGGAGTACACGGGGAAAATCGAGTTGGCCCAGCCTGTGCGGACGGAACTGGTTGAGTCGGGGCCCGTGTTTGCGCGGTTTCGTGTGGACCGGCGCTACGGCCAAAGTCGCTTTGTGCAGGACATTTTCGTGTACCGGGATTTGGCCCGGGTCGATGTACGCACGACAGCGGATTGGCACGCCAAGCATGTCACGGCTAAAGCGGCGTTTCCGCTGGGATTTCGTGCGGAGGAAGCTGTCTTTGATCAGCCGTACGGCGTTGTGGAGCGCCCCACCGTTCCCAGAACGGCAATCGACAGCACCAAGTTCGAAGTCTCGGGACAGAAGTGGGTCGACATGTCCGCTCCCGATGGTCGGCTGGGGCTCGCTCTGCTGGATGACAGCAAGTACGGCTACGACATCAAGCCCGATCGCTTGCGCCTGACCCTGCTTCGGTCTTCAACTGCGCCGGATCCAACGATGGACCAGGGGACACACGTTTTCACGTACTCGCTCTACCCGCACAGAGGAGACTGGCGACATGCCCGCGTGCCTCAACGTGCACACGAGCTGAACACACCCTTGATTTGTCGGGTTGTTCTGCCGCACCCCGGTGTCTGGCCCAGAAAACGTGGATTTCTCAGGGTGGTGCCGGAGAACGCCCTCGTTTCCGTGTTAAAGGAGCCGGAGGAAGGCGACGGGCGCGTTTTTCGCGTAGTGGAGCTGTACGGGAAGGCCGCGGAAGTGGAGATCGAACTCCCCTGGGCCGTGAAAAGTGCGCACCGGACGGACGCTCTCGAGGAGAAAGAACGTGGCCCCGTGGCCGTTCAGGGGCGTACGATTCGGTTCCAGCTGAGGCCTTTTGAGCTTGCCACGGTGAGGGTTAGCCTGAAGGCAACCCGGCCTGCGCCAGGCGCGTTGCAGGGAGACCGCTACGAGTAGAACGATACCCACTGGCCAGTGTGAGGACCCCAGCCGAGATGACGCGTGAACCGGCGCGACGAGGAACTTCGAGTGGAATGTGAATCCAGAGGACTTTGAAGCGATGAAAACAGGAAGACGCAACGTGCTGGTCGTTTTGGGCGGGTTGGGTGTCGCCCTTGCACTCGTGGTGTCGGCAGTACCCGCTCAGGAAAGCCGTTCGTGGGACTGTGCGATCTTGCCCAGTGAGGCCGCAGTGACGACGGACTCGGTAAGCGGGGCGGAAGTGGTTTTTGTTACGACCCATCCCGCCGTCGACGTGAACCTCTATTTCCACCAGCGGTCCTGGCTTACCGACGGCTCCCTGTTGCTCTTCCTCAGCAACCGTTCAGGCCGACAGGAGCTTTTCGGTTACATCGAGGCCACCGGTGAACTTGTGCGATTGACGAGTCCTGGCGACCCGGTGCCCCGCTACCCGACGGCTTCGATCGCGGGCAACGGCGTCTACCTGATGAAGGGCAACGCTGTTTACCGGTGGGAAGTCGAGCTGAGACTGAAGCCGAGAACAGAAGTCCGCGTGACGGAGCGCAAAATTGCTGACCTGGGACGCACCACAACTGAGCTGACCGAGAGCTGCGACAGACGCTACCTGGCCACGCACGGAGCGGTAGAGGGTGGCGCAGGCAGCGACATTCTGTTGATCGACGTACAGAGTGGAACGGTGTCCACGGCCGTCACGCTACCCTACAGCATTTCGCATCTGCAGTTCAGTCGCACACGGCCGGATCTGATCATGTACGCACACCGCTACGGAACGGACTATGCCCCGCCGGACACGGCCGCCGAGCGACACTGCCGCATGTGGCTGGCGAACATCAAGACGCACGTTTCTTGGCCGCTGCACTGGCAAGAACCCGGCGAGCTGAACACCCACGAGTGCTGGTGGGTGGGGGATCAGATTACCTTTTGCGGCGGCTACGCCAGAGGATGGTCGCCGGTGCGCGTTCTGGACCTGCACACGGGAGTGATGCGGGTAATTGGCGAGGGGGCGTACTGGGAAGGTGCCACTCCCGCCGAACTGGCTGAAGTCAACTGGTGGCACGCTTCTGGCGATTACCAGGGACGTTGGGTAGCCGCTGACAACTGGCACGGAATCATCGCTTTGTTTGATGCCACGACGACGCAGCGGCGCATTCTCGCTGTGGGGCATCGAACGTACGGCGGAGGGGTACACCCGCACGTGGGCTGGAATCACCTGGGAGGCGAGGTCGTGTTCGCCTCGAACCGCAGGGGTAATCCGGACGTTTGCGTCGCCCGAATTCCGAAAGACTGGGAAAGGAAACGGTGAAGCGTAGGAGCAGACGAACGCCCGAGGAGAAGAAGCTGTCGTACACCCTCGCGGAGCGAGAAATCCAGTTGACGCTGAGGAAAAGTCAGCGGGCCAGACGGGTACGTCTCGAAATCAGTGCTCGGCGTGGCGTGGTTCTTGTCGTCCCTCGGGGTGTGTCGCAAACGGTTGCACTCGGATTTTTGAAAGAGAAGGAGCCGTGGCTGCGGGGACGTCTCGAGCGTTTGGAAGCTCGGGTAGGAAGTTTGGAGAGAGAATTTGGCGATCCCCCTCAGCTCCTGTACCTGGGCAAAAAGCTACCCGTGGAGATTGAACGTCGGCCCCAAATTCCCCGCCCTCGTGTACAGCGCGAAGAAGACAAACTGGTGCTGGTCTGGCCAAGCCGCGAGAAGCCAGGTTTGGATGTGCTGGTGCAGACGTTCGAGACTTTCTACCGGGGTGAAGCCGTGCACCTTTTTGCGGAAATGCAAAAGCAAACAGCCGGTCAAATGCGCTTGAGCATGGGGCCGCCTACCATTCGCGGACAAAAAACTCTCTGGGGAAGTTACTCCCCGGCGGGACGCGTGAGCCTGAACTGGAAGCTGATGATGGCGCCGCTCGAAGCCATTCGGTACGTGATCGTCCACGAACTCTCTCACGCGTTGGTCAGAAACCATTCTCCCCGATTTTGGCGCCAGGTGGCCCAATTTTGCCCTCAGTACAAGCTGTGGCGACGCTGGCTCCACGAGCACGGAGACCTCATTCAGCGGCTTGCGACGTTTGAGCACCTCACCGGGCTGACCGGCTCGGAGGAGCTGCCGAAGCGGGGAAGCAGTCTTTGGAGAGCCTGAAAGCTTTCGCTCGGACTCTGGTTGAGGTGCTCACAAGTCCACCTGCGACGGATCGAAGAGACAGAGGACTGGGACAGGGCGCGGCGCTAAAACGCCTCCGAGAGTGAGGCCAATTGGAAGCCGTTGGCTGTGAGCGCGGAGAGAAGCTTCGGCAACACGTAAGAGGTTTTTTCGCCGCCGCGAGGACCGTCGTGGAAGAGCACAATGTCGCCGGGCCGCACGGCACTGAGCACGCGGGTGAAGATCTCGTCCGGAGACGTGGCGCGGTAGTCGCGACTGTTCAGGCTCCAGAGCACCGTACGGAGACCGAGGGAACGGGCTACGCGCAAAGCGGAGAGCGAGAACCTGCCGTAAGGGGGGCGAAAAAACTCGACCGCCGTGTCGGGGGTTGCGGCCCGAATGGCCAGGAGGTTATCCAGCAGTTGTTGGCGGATCCACTTTCGATTGCGGAACCAGAAGGAGGTGTGGCTCATCCCGTGCAGGCCGACACCGTGACCCGCGTTGGCAATTTCGCGAACAAGTAGCGGTTCGGCGCGAGCACGTCCACCAAGCAGGAAGAAAGTCGCTTTTGCCCCCGCTTCGTCCAGACTGGACAGGATTTCGGGCGTGTAGCGGTTGTCCGGTCCGTCGTCGAACGTGACGAAAATACGCGATGTCTCGCCCGCGACTCTTCGTACGGGCCACAGTAGGCGATTCGTCATCGGAGTGTCAGATCAGTCCAGCCAGTACAAGATGCGTCCACAACCCTGGCAGGTGATCACCTCGTCGTCTTGTCTCCCTCTTACGGACAGAGATGTGGGGAGCTGCATGAAGCAACCCAGGCACTTGTTGTCTTTCACGGGTGCGATGGCACGCTTGTAATGTTTGCGCAGCCGGTTGTAGGTCGAAAGCAATCTTGGCTCGATCTTCTGGGCCAGCTCTTCCCGTGCCTTCTCCAGGTCCTCCTTGCCCGGGGCCTCGAACCCGAGTGCTTTGACCTCCTCCACTTCCTTCAACATGCAATCCAGATCCTGAAGGGCTACAAGAAGCTCCAATTGTTTACTCAGCATTTCAGTCTCCCACAATCAGGTCGATTACTTCCTGAAAATCCTTGGCTTCCAGCAGCTGTTTACGCACGTGGTCTTCGCTGATGAACTCCACCAGTTTACCCAGCAACGGCAGGTACTTGTTGGAGCGGTCGTGGGGTGGCGCCAGCACCATGAAGAACAGGTGCACGGGCTGGCCGTCCATGGAGTCGTACTCGATGCCGTTGCTGGAGCGGCCGAAAGCGATCATCACATCCGGAGCGGCCAGAGTGCGACCGTGAGGGATCGCCACACCTTTGCCGATGCCCGTGCTGCCCAAAGCTTCGCGCTTGCGGAGCATCTCGAGCACGATTTCCTTGTTTCGGATGATGTGGCTTTTGACGAAAAGGTCGACCAGCTCTTCCAGCGCCTCCTCTTTGTTTGTCGCTTTCATTTCGGGCAGGAAGAGTTCGTCGTGAAAATAAAGCGCAAGTTCTCCGCGTTCCATTGAGACGCCTCCGAATTCAAACATTGCTTTCGACCCTGGTTTCCTTGGCGTGTTCGAGAAGTTCGCGGACCGCTGGCTTCAGGTACACACCATCAACATCCAACGTGGCCAGCGCCTCCGCGAGAACCCGAACTTGATTGGCTAACGGCTTCCTGTCGTTCAAAATGATGAAGCGTTCCGAGCCGACTCGGCAGAGACCGCCTTCGAAGTCACCTTTCTCACGGCGCACCTCGAAGCCGAGCTGCCGGGCACATGCCTCCAGTTCCTGGTACGCTTCCTTCAGGTCCATGGTTCGCGCCGTTCCCTACAGGTACTCTTTCAACCCTTTTCGACGCAAGATTTCCACGATGTCGCGCACCTCCTGAGCGCGGTCGCGGTGGCAAATCAGGATGGCATCGCCGGAGTCCACTACCACCAGATTTTCCACACCCAGCGTTGCGATCAGCCGATGCGGTGAATCGATCAGGCTACCTTTCGTGTCTTTGTGGACGACGAGCCCTGTAATGGCATTTCCGTTCTCGTCTTTCGGACTAATTTTGTACACCTCTTCCCAGGTTCCGAGGTCGTTCCACGAAAATGTGGCCTTCAGCACAATGACGTTTTTTGCGTGCTCCATCACGCCGTAGTCGATGCTAACGCTGCGAATTTGACAGTACACGCGATTGACGACCTCGGCTTCCTCTGGGGTTCCCAAGGCTTTGTCGATTTCCATCAGCCCGTTGTAGAGCTCGGGTAGCAACTCCTCGATGTGGTGCAGAATCGTCGCCGTTTTCCAGATGAAAATCCCGCTGTTCCAGAGGAAGTCACCGCTGCTGAGAAAGCGCTTGGCTACTTCGAGGGTGGGTTTCTCCGCGAAGGTTTTGACGCGGTAAGCCTCGACCTCGTTCTGATTCTCAATGAGCTCCCCGAACTGGATGTACCCGTAGCCCGTGGAGGGGTAGGTGGGTTTGATGCCGATGGTCACCAGGGCCTCGGTTTCTCGAGCCAGGCGTTCGCCGGTGCGCAGTACCTGGCGGAACTGTTCCTCTCCCTCGATAAGATGGTCCGCCGGAAGAACAACCATCACAGAGTCAGGGTCCCGGCGTCTGGCGTACAGCGCCGCCAGCCCAATGCAGGGCGCCGTGTTTTTGCCTTTCGGCTCAACGATGATGTTCTCCTCTGGGATGTTCGAGAGCTGCTGCCGAATGGCTTCAGCCTGCGTCGCTGTGGACACTACCAAAACTTGCTCGGGGGTGACCAGGTCTCCGAGCCGGTCAATCGTGTTCTGCAGCATCGAGCGCTCGTTTACAAGACTGAGAAGTTGCTTGGGCATGCGTTCCCGGCTACGGGGCCAGAAACGCGTTCCTGAGCCACCTGCCATGATGACGGCAATCATGCTGCGCCCCTCCTTTCCAAGAAGCCCTTCACGTTGAGTATGCGCACGTGGGCAAAGATCCGGATTCTGCCGATGGCGAAGAGATGGGGAATGAAGCACGGATGGGAACAAACAGCGCTCCCAGAATCGACCGTGGGAGAGGTGTGGCCGAGTCCGGGTGTGCGGAATGTGGTGGCTGATACTTCGAAAAGGATCAATGCGGTAACCGATTGACCTGAGAACTTACGGCAACAGAAACGGATTGACACGCCGTTGGCGCAGGTGAATGTACAAAAACTCGTACCCGGAATCAAGCGAGATTGTTGCACCGATCTCCGTTTTCCTGCCGAAACTCGTGGACACTTCAGAGTGGCTTGGTTGTTGCTGAGAAAAGTCGTTTCAAGGGTTAGGCAGCATGTTGGAAATGGCCCCGCATTCCCGGCAGCTGGATTTCAGGCCATCCGGAAACACCCTGGAACCTCCGGTCTTCCCCTTCGCTCACAGGAGGTTGCCTCGCCACCGTGGAGGCGTGGTCAGACTTTCGGAGGTACGTGGAGTCAAAGCGCAACAGTGGCGCCCCGCGCTTGCCTGCGCGTTTGCCGAAGGACTCTTGAGATGGTTGTTTACCCGTTTCCCGCCTCACCTTGCGAGAGGTGCCGCCTGCCCGGTTCTGCCCGCTGAGCAACGCCGATTTCGCCGGAAACATTCTCTCTGTTGAGAAGAAGCGTGGAAGGGATTAGGTGCTTGAGGAAAAAAACGCTGGGGCCGACTGGGGTGCAGGAGGCCGCTTTTGGTGCAGGAATCCTGTGCGGAGACAACAAAAAAGCGGACCCCGCCGGAGTCCGCTCGACAGTACGAGAAGGATGAGGATCCTACTGTTCCAGAACGCGTTCCAGGCGCTGAACGATGTGGTGCTTGGGCACCGCACCAACGATCTGGTCCACCACGCGACCGTCTTTGAAGATGAGTAGCGTTGGAATACTGCGAATGCCGTAACGAGCCGCCGTTGTGCGGTTGTGGTCTACATCCAGCTTACCTACTTTCACCCGGCCGGCGTACTCCTGAGCGATGGCTTCCATGTGTGGTTCCAGCAGTTTGCACGGAGCACACCACACAGCCCACAGGTCGATGATGACCGGTATCTTCGACTGAAGGACTTCCTGCTCGAAATTCTGGTCGGTGAGTTCCACGATATTCCCTGCCATCCAAACCTCCGCAACCTCGTTTCGAATGTTTGTTGTTAGCCTTTGCGTTCACCGGTACCAACGCAGCGCAAGATAGCAAACGCGCCCGCGATTTTCAACCTCTTTGTGGCTGCCTGGTTCCCGATCCCTGCAGCACCCGTGAGGTGTACCTCGCTTCGACCGGAACCTGTTTGTTCCTGACCAACCCGTTCGGACGAGTGGCGGAGCTCAGGACGCGCCGGTGGTGACCGCTTGTGCGGTTGTGGCACAAGGACTCTGCGCAGATGGCAGCGGGTGGAGGGCACCCAAAGTGGGCACACTTAGGTCTGTTGCCTTTGACGAATTTACTGGCCCCGGTTTCACGTTACGGAGGCACGGAAAGGACCGGGGACCGGTTTTGCCCTTGCTTGCGGCCTGAATTTTACCTAATTTTTTCCAGCCGTGCTCAGTTCGCCGCTCTTGCTCTCCGAACCTGGCTGGCAGGTTCTTTCGACCCATTGAATCGGACCCGGAGGGCCGATGCAGGTCCTGGTAACAGGCGCTAACGGTTTTGTGGGCAGTTTTCTGGTCGAGGAGCTGCTTCACCAGGGGCACTCTGTTCGTTGTCTCATACGAAAGACGAGCAATCTGAGGTGGATTCGGCATTTACCCGTTGAGCTGGTCTACGGCGAAGTCACGCGGCCGGAAACTCTTGCGCCCGCTGTGGAAGGCGTCCAGCAAGTGTACCATGTGGCTGGCGTCACAAAGGCTCGGCGTCGCGAGGACTATTTTCGCGTGAACGCCGGGGGCACGGAGAACCTCCTGCGCGCCTGTGTAGAACACAACGGGGACCTGCTGCGTTTTGTTCTGGTTAGCAGCCAGGCGGCTTCCGGACCAAGTTCGGGTCCGAAGCCGCGCGCAGAGAGCGATCCGCCGCGTCCCCTGACGAGTTACGGGCAGAGTAAGCTCGAGGCGGAGCACATTGTGGCGAAGTTTCAAGATCAGGTGCCTGTCTCCATCGTTAGACCGCCTGCGGTGTACGGGCCCCGTGACCGTGACGTGCTCATCCTCTTTCGTTACGTGGCACACGGTGTGAACCCGCAGCTGGGGCGCGGCGAACGTTTGGTCAGCGTTGTTCACGTGCGCGACCTGGTGCACGGAATGCTGGCGGTGGCGAGCAGCGAGGCTGCCGTTGGGCAGACTTACTTTGTTGCGCATCCGGTTCCGGTGGAGTGGTCCGCTTTTGGCGAAACCATGGCAAGGGCGATGGGGCGTAGAGTCCGCAGACTGGTGCTGCCATCGTGGATCCTGTGGCCTGCGGCGCTGGTGTCGGAGGTTGCCGCGCGGTTTGCTCGACGGCCTGCCACGCTGAACCTGGAAAAGATCCGTGAGATTCGCGAACGTTACTGGGTGTGTTCTGTAGAGAAGCTCCGCCGGGAGATCGGTTTCACCGCTTCGGTGGATCTGGAAACGGGGGTTCGCGAAACAGTGCAGTGGTACTGGGAGCACGGATGGCTGCCGAAACCGAAGAGCCGCAGACAGAAAGTCGCAGAATCGCCCTGAGTCCGCGTTTTGTGGCTGACGTGATGCTTGGGCGGCTGGCGCGCTGGTTGCGCCTGCTCGGGTACGACGTGGTGTACGAGCACCTGGCCGATGACCTACTCATCGAGCTTCTGAAGCGTGAAGATCGCATCCTCTTGAGTCGCGACCGGGCGCTGGTGGAGGCCGTCGGCGAGGAGCAGGCCTACTTCGTGCGCAACCAGCGCGTAAACCGGCAGGTGGCCGAGGTGGTGCGTCGTTTCGATTTGAACACGGAAGACTTCCTTTTCACACGCTGCACGCTTTGCAACACGCTTGTGGTGCCTACCGCTCTCGAGGACGTGAGGGAGGAGGTGCCGCCTTACGTGGCTGCAACGCAGCGGGAATTCTGGCGTTGCCCCGGTTGTGGGCAAATTTACTGGAAAGGGAGTCATTTGGACAGAGCAAGGGAGTGGCTCGCTCGGGCCCTAACTTCGGCGGGACGTTCGTGAAATGATCGGCGCAAAGGTGAGGGCGCTACCGATGAATCCTTTGAATCGCGTCTTTCTACTGTGGGTAGTTGGATGTTCATTCGTCTGTGTGTTTTCGCTGGGAGGCTATGCCGGCGCTCAACCTGCGAACCCGCTGATTAGCTACCTGGAAGACATTAAAAAGGCTGTGGTTTTCTTTGGAACCGAGGACCAACACGGACGTCCTGAATTTCACGCCACAGGCGTTCTCGTGAGCGTGGACGACATTCTCCACGTCGTTACGGCGAGGCATGTTGTGACAGGCTCGGGTGTTCCCCCAGGCCGTTCCCAGGATCTTATCATCTTCTTTAACAGGAAGAACGGGACTTTAGGTCGTAGGTCGGTGGGAAGCATTCAGCGACTTCTCGGTGGGCGGCGGATTTTTAATCCAGATCCGGGTGTCGATCTGGCGATGATACCTTTCGCGAAAGATCCCTCGAACGACGACGTAAAAAGTTTGGCTGAAAGTCTTTTCTTATCAGCTGACAGACTGTACGAAACCGCGGGTATTTTCTTTATGTCTTATCAACCTGGGTCTCTTGAGATAGCCAGGGTGTCACCCGTGTTTAGAGGAGGTATGATCGCGAAACTCAACGGGGACGGAACCTTTTTCATCGACGCTACAGCTTTCCCGGGCAACAGCGGCGGTCCCGTTTTCATACGGCCTGAGCCAGTGAGCTTTGGAACGGGTGGGGTCCGACTTGGGGGCTCGGAATTGAATGGAAGGTTCATTGGTGTAGTCGGCCAATACATTCCGTACCAGGAGTTGGCTGTAAGTGCACAGACAGGGCGTCCGAGAGTCCTCTTTGAAGAGAACACGGGGCTCTCACGTGTATGGGCTGTCGACTACATCAGAGAGATCATCAAATCAGAAAGCTTCCAAAGGCAAATCCAGGCGATAAAGCGAAAATTCCCAAGAGGAAAATAGCAGCGGTTTTCTTAGGAGGTGATCACAATGGAACCGACGCCTGAAGAAATCCGCGAGGAATTGCGCCAGCGGCGCTGGCTACGTTTCCTTGTGGATCTCACACTGACCATCATTCGTGAGCAAGAGAATTTGACAGTGGCCGAAGCGCTCCAGATGGTGAGTCAACTTCGGCGCACCGCGTTGACCATGTTCCCGGGATCGGAACTGGCCTTCGACTTGATCTACCGTCCCCGTTTCGAACGGGCCATCCAACACCGATTCGAAACCAACTGAGGGGTGTCATGTCCCGACGGTTCGGTTGGCACGGCTGGCTGGGGTTGAGCCTCCTCGCCATCTCAGAGATTCTGATGTTCAGGCGGGTGAACTTCTTCGCTGTGTTTTTCACACCTCTCGCCTGGACCGGCTACATCCTGTTACTGGATGCCTGGCTGCAGAAACGGCGCGGTTTCTCGTACATCGGCACGCGGCCCGGACTTTTCGCTGCTTTCGCAGCTTACTCCGTTGCCGTTTGGCTAATTTTCGAGGCGTACAACCTCATCATGCGCAACTGGGCTTACGTTGGTCTGCCGGAAAACCTGCTTGTGCGCCTGGTCGGCTACGCCTGGGCCTTCGCCACAATCGGTCCGGGGATGCTTTTCACCAGCGATTTGATCGATTCGTACGGTATTTTCGACCACCTCCACGTTCGGCGGTTCACAATCAGCAACCGTACCTTGGTTGCCTGGTACGTGGTGGGGTTGGTCTTTGTGGTCGGCCCCGTGCTGTTCCCGCCGCGGATTGCCAGCTACCTGATCGCTTTCATCTGGGTGGGCTACGTTTTCGCGATTGACCCGGTACTCGGCCTGGCGGGTGGACGTTCGTTGTTTCTCCGCCTTCGCGAAGGGGATGTCCGCAAGCTGTTCTCGCTTTTTCTCGCCGGATTGATCTGTGGCTTGCTCTGGGAATTCTGGAATTACTGGGCGGCCACGAAGTGGGTCTACAACCTGCCATTTTTGGAGCATCCAAAACTTTTTGAGATGCCCTTGGTAGGGTTCCTCGGATTCCTCCCGTTTGCTGTTGAGTACTACGCGTTCTGGCAACTTTTCTTGTTCCTCACTCGACAGAGGGACTTCGGTGAATTTGCGAGTCAGTCTGGAGAGCAGGGATGAACGACTTTTTGCTAGTCTTGGTAACCGTTTCTTCTGTGACCGAGGGCGAACGCATTGCCAGAAAGGTTGTGGAGGATCGGTTAGCCGCGTGCGTGAACATTGTACCGAATCTGCGCTCGTTTTTTCGCTGGGACGGTCAGATTACCGAGGAGGGCGAAGCCCTGCTGCTGTTGAAAACCACAGGCGACAGGTTGGACGCCCTTGCCCAGCGCGTGAAACGGCTCCATTCCTACGAACTTCCGGAGGTTGTTGCTCTTCCCATCGTGGGGGGGCTGCAGGCGTATCTGGACTGGGTACGCACTGAAACGCACGCCGGCGACGGAGCGTAGCAGATCCACTGCGGCCGCAGTGGGTCCGTAGCGAGTCTGGCGTGATCCCAGATGCGTAGACTCAGCTGCGTCCCGTCTGCGGCTTTTTGCCCCGTTATCTGTTTTGAAAAAGGCGCTGACGAAAGGTAGCTGCAGGTCATTTTCTGCGGCGCGGAACATCCGTGCACTGGTGCAGGTTTGAAGACTGGCGCGAAGGTAGAGAAGAGAGCATGCCGGGTCGAACAATCGCCTTGACAGTACTTGGATCCGGGTCTTGCGTCCCCCGGGTTCGCCGTGCTTCGGCTTCGTACCTCCTACGGCACGGCGAAACGAGTGTCCTGATCGATGCAGGCTCGGGTGCGTTGCGACGCCTGGTGGAGTCCGGTTTCCCGTGGGAGACGCTCGATGGT
>CAZXXS010000062.1:0-14319 GCA_964644845.1 uncultured Cytophagia bacterium
ACATTAGATTTGCCGCTATTATTTCGACCAATCAAGGCTAATAAATTTTTAGGGCAAATGGTAACTTCTTTAAGTGAACGATAGTTTGATATTTCAATTTTAGATATTTTCATATAAATCTCCTATGCATAACATCATTATTCCGCCTTTTCCCCGGAGCCCCAGGCCGGCTGGGTAAGTTTACCCAACCCCAACCGAAAAGTCAAGAAATTTCTTGACTTGCGGCAGCAAATTCCGTAATCTAGGAACATCGGTGCAGCTATCTGGAAAGCGCGGAATTAGGCCATGTCCAACCTTACGGCTTTCATGAACTACCTCCGAGATCAAGTCGGCCTTCCTGCCAAGGTCATTCCTCACTTCGCGCGATGGGTGAGGAGCGCTTACCGCAAAGCGAACGTCCCACTCGATCAGCCCCTGTCCGCTCCTGAGAGACGATCCTACCTGCGCGAGCTGGAAGCCACCCATCCGGCGTGGCAGGTTCGCCAGGCCGACGACGCCCTTCGCCACTACGCTTATTTCCTCTCCACCTCCCCATCCTCCGAAGCAACGCACAATCAGCATGGGACACCTGCCGAATGGGACACCCTTGCCGCCGACATGCGCCGGATCCTCCGGCTCAAACACCTTTCTTACCAAACCGAGAAAACCTATCTTGCCTGGTTGAAAGGCTTCCGAGCTTTTCTCTCCGAGAAACCACCTGCTGCCCTCACCGAAGCCGACATCGAGCACTTTCTCAGCTACCTCGCCACCCAAAGGCGTGTGTCAGCTTCAACGCAGAACCAGGCCTTGAACGCTCTTGTCTTCCTGTTCCGCCACGTGCTGAGACACGATCTGTCCGATTCCATCGCTGCGGTGCGGGCACGCCGACGCCAACGTCTGCCCACCGTTCTCTCCAAGGACGAGATCACTGCGATCTTCGCACACATGAGCGGCACTCCGCTTCTCATGGCACAGCTCATCTACGGCTGTGGGCTGCGCCTGCAGGAGTGTGTAAGCTTGCGCGTAAAGGACATCGATTTCGAAAAGCACATGCTGGTGGTGCGGGCAGGCAAGGGCGACAAGGACCGACGCACTGTGCTCCCCGTGAGTCTCGAACCATCCCTGCGTGAACACCTGAAAGCTATCCGCAGCCTCTACGAACGCGACCGCCTCGACGATGTGCCCGGCGTGATGCTTCCCCTGGCTCTCGAGCGAAAATACCCCAACGCAGGCAAAGAGTGGGGCTGGTTCTGGGTGTTCCCCTCTCAGTCCCTCTCCGTGGACCCGCGCACCCACACCGTGCGCAGGCACCACCTCAGCCCCAGTACTTTGCAAAAAGCATTTAGAGTCGCTGTACGGAAGGCAAACATCCCCAAACCTGCGACGGTCCACACCTTGCGACACAGTTTCGCCACCCATCTGCTGGAGGGTGGCTACGACATCCGCACAATCCAGGAGCTACTCGGCCATCAGAGCGTGCGCACAACCATGATCTACACGCACGTTGCCCAGCGCGATCTGTCCCAGATCAAGAGCCCCCTGGACCGCTAACTCCCGTGGGAACCGTCTCAACGCCCTGTGGGCCACAACCCTGCCACCGCTTTCGGTTTCACCCTTTCCCCAGGGCCCGAGCCACGCAAATGTCTATTTTCTCGATACTACACGCATCCGGGCCGATTGCGGAACCGCAACTGCTTTTTCTCCTACGTCTCTTCGGTGTCCCTGACGTTCGATCTTGTACGCGCCTCTACCGCGCTTACCCATCCACGGTAACCGGCCCTTCTGCCAGTCCACTCCGCGGGCCTGGTGTCGGCCGCCGAAGCGCGACGAATGGCTTTTCGGTCCGCCGCACGGCCCCGCAGGACACCGCACGGTCCACAACATCCCCCGCAACAGCTGGTTACAGGACGCTGAGTTCCCGAAAGAAAAAGCCACCAACGGCTTGTCCGAACACCTGTGAACCGATCCTCGTCCCGCGCCGCTCGGTTCCCGGTCCCGTGGTGCAGGTTTTGCATCGCGGTTTACGGAAACCCGTAGGGAGGCGAAAATCAGCCCCCCTGTATCCCCATCTCGCTTTTCCGAAAGCGGCCGACTTGGAATTTGCCCGCAGGCGAATAAACGCGCCTGAGAATTTGTTCTTTACGGTGAGAAACTGCGTCACCTGAACACAGCACCGCGAGGGCCATGAACACAACATCACCTTCGTCCGCTTTGGACCGAACCCGAACGTGGCTGGCCGATTTCTTGCGCCTGGAGTCGGCCGGCGGCATGGTGCTCATGGGCGCCACCGTGCTGGCCATGCTCGTGGCTAACTCTCCCCTGCGCCCCTTGAGCTCCCGGCTTCTGGAGCTGGAATTCAGCATTAAACTGGCCGGGTGGGGCCTCGCCAAGCCTCTCCAGCTCTGGATTAACGACGGTTTGATGGCTGTTTTCTTCTTCCTCGTCGGCCTGGAACTGAAACGCGAACTGGCTGAGGGGCACCTGGCCAGCCTGCGGCGGGCGACATTACCTGCCGTGGCTGCTCTGGGTGGCATGGTCGTCCCGGCCGTCCTCTACAGCGTGTTCAACTGGAAAGACAGCACAGCCATGCGTGGCTGGGCCATCCCGACGGCCACGGACATTGCCTTCGCCCTTGGGGTGCTTTCCCTCCTCGGCAAACGTGTACCCACCGCGCTGAAGGCCTTTCTGCTCAGCGTGGCGATTTTCGACGATCTCGGCGCCGTTGTCGTCATCGCCCTTTTCTACACGGCTAAGATCTCCACCGCGGCGCTGGCCGTAGCGGCTTTCTTCGTCCTGATGCTGCTGTTGCTGAATCGCGCCGGGGTGACTCGTGTTTACCCCTACGTACTTCTGGGTCTGCCTCTCTGGGTCGCCGTTCTGAAGTCCGGAGTGCACGCCACTTTGGCGGGCGTGATCGTGGCAGCGTTCATTCCGCTGCGGACTTCCACCGGGCACTCACCGCTTAAGCACCTGGAGCACACGCTGCACCCGTGGGTTGCCTTCGGGATTTTGCCCATTTTCGCTCTCGCAAACGCCGGTGTCTCACTGCGGGGTCTCGGCCTGGCAGACCTGCTGCACTCCGTTCCACTGGGCATCGTCACCGGTTTGTTCTTTGGCAAACAGATTGGTATTTTGGCCTTCAGCGGCCTCGCCGTCCGTACGGGGTTAGCCTCGCTTCCTGGAGAAACAAGCTGGCGGCAGCTGTACGGTGTCGCCCTTCTCTGCGGGATCGGCTTCACCATGAGCTTGTTCATCGCCTCGCTGGCGTTTGAACACGGTGGCCCGGCCTACTCGGGCCTGGAACGCCTCGGCATCCTCCTCGGATCGCTGGCGTCCGGGCTCGCCGGGTACGTCGTCCTGCGGCTCGCGACCAAGGGACAAAGCCCCTGAGCGCGTCGTCTCAAACTTGCCCGGACGGGCCCGTACAGCCCCGACAGCCTGGGCCGAGTTACCCCGAGTCCGTGCGAAGCCCGACACCCGGCAAGGCTCAACGCCCCGGAAAAACCGCCCGCGTCGCCCACGTGGGCTCTGCAGCACCCGCACGGGGGAAGCGCCAAAAACTTCTCGACGCAAGAATGAACGAAGCCTCTAACGCAAGCAACAGTGAGACCTGCTCATGAACTCCGCTCTTCGGCTGCGCCTGGTCGCTGCGCTGATGCTGTCGACGGGACTACTTGCCCCGTTGGCCCTGGCCCAAACCCGCGTCAAGATTGCCGTTTGGGGGGACTCGCGGGAGAACCGTCTGGGTGCCTGCGAGAACATCGCCGATTTGCTCCTGCACAAGGTGACCGACTGGGATTTCCAGATCCACACAGGCGATTTCACCCACGACGGCAGCGACGCCGCCTGGCAACGGTCGTTACACTACCGCGGCATCGACTCGCTCTTCGTGCCCGGCCGTTTCTTGATGTGCACCAGCAACCACGACGCCGTGCGCAGCACCTACGACCGCTACACCGCTGGCGTCCTCCCCGTCAACTCCGCGGACAGCACCACGCACTTTTTCCATTTTCAGAAAGGCAACGTGCACGTCGTCGCGTGCGACGGCTACTTCACCCCCAGCAGCACGATGAACCGCTGGCTGGATTCCGTGCTCACCCGGATTCCCAAAGAAGATTGGCTGATTGGGGTGTGGCATAATCCCTGTTACGGCGACGTGACGTACAAAAGCAGCTACCTGGCCATTTGCGGCACGTGGCTGGAAAAATTCGCCGCTCACGGCGGCGACTTCATCCTGCACGGTCATGCCCACACTTACGTGCGCACCTACCCGCTGCTGCCGGACGGAAGTGTTTCCTTCGAGCGCGGCATGGTCCACATCGTGAACGGTTGCGGCGGGGCCGGCTTCAAAGCGCCCCAGCAGAAGTCCAGCAAGACCGCCTTCACCCCCGATTCGTGGTCGTTCGCGATGGTCACGTTCATTACGATCGAGGGCGACGTGGCCACCGTGGAAACCGTGGATGCCCGCACTCTGGAAAACGTGGGCACGGTGGACCGCTGGGTTTGGGATCGATCTTCAGCGAGCCGCGTTCACGAGGGATCCCAAACACCCGTGCCGTGCACGGCTCGCCTTCTGGCGCCTTCGCCGAATCCGTTCAACCTGGCCACAACCATTCGCTACGTCCTGCCGAAGTCTCAATTCGTCCAGCTCCGCCTTTTTTCCTCCAGCGGCAGACTTGTGAAGACCCTGGACGAGGGGTTTCGCAAGGCAGGCCTGCACGCACTGCGCTGGGACGGCACAGACGGAAGGTCCGAGCCCACGGCCTCGGGGGTCTACCTCGTCCAGCTCCAGACAGAAACCAGCTTGGTCACGCGCAAAGTGATCGTGCTGAAGTGAAAAGGGCAAAAGGTCGGCACTCGTGGCCTCCTCCTTGAACTCCACGGGTGCACAGCCTTCTTTGGGCCCCCTTGGCCCCACCTGATTCAGGCGCGCCCTCGAAGCTCGGGACGCCCGGACGAGCGCAGCCTGGCCGCGCACACTCTGTACCAACAAATTTTTGCCTTGCCGCCCCCTCTCTCCAAAAACAGCCTCGGTCGCCCGCCCTCAGGCTGGGACTCAGCGCTACCCGCCTCCAGTCGTCGGGGGAAACGTCGAACCCCTGCCACCGTTCCACCGTGATCCACCCGCTCCGGTCGGCCTTTGCCCACCCGACGGCGACTTCCTTGCGAACCTGCCGCGCTCGCACCCGAGGAACGTGCGGCATTCACGTGACGGCCGCGCCGGGAAACGGGTCCAGCCTCACAGACTTCTCAGCGGCTCGCCCGCTGTCCTCGCCGGGTTGGCTCGTGTTGTAAAAGGGCAGCCCTTTCGGCCCGGCGTGAATCGCGTAGTCCTTTCCGCCCGCAGGGTCCGCCTTTCTCCGTCCCAGGCGCGACGCTCTGGCCGTCCTCGAACGCCGCTGCTCAGAAACAGACTCGCTACTCCTTCAGCGCCCTTCGAATCGCCTCTGCCACCTGCCGGCCCAGGACCTCGTACCCTCTGGCGTTGAAGTGCACCCCGTCGCTGCGACTGTACTCGGGGTGCTTCACAACCAGGCTGAACAGATCGTCAATCGCCACGCCGTGCCTGCGCATGAAGTCCACGGCGATTCGATTGCGTTCGCGCACCTTCGGCATCCACCTTTCGTCCAGCTTCGTCAAATCGTCCTGGCGGCGGACCGGCGTGGTTGTGGCCCAGATGAGCACGGCGTCCGGAGCCAGTCGGCGAAGCGTTGCGTACAGGGGAGGCAAACCAGCCGCGTACGCCCTCTCGTCGTAGTCCCGGCCGTGCAATCCGTTGTTGATGTGGATGACGTCGAAGTGGTAGCGCTTCAAAAGGATTTCCAGCATGGCCAGGTAGTCCGGGTTGGTCAAGAACGCCGACGTCGTGTAACGAGCACAGTAGACGCTGTCGCCGAGTTCTTTTTCCACGATGCCGTAGTAGCCTCGCACAATCGAATCGCCAACGAGCAGCACACGGGGCCTGTCGTTCTTGTTCGCACCCGTCACCCAGATGTCCACCCACTCGATCCTTTCCAGAATCGGCCCTCGTGCGCCGTCTGCCTTCTCAGCTTGTCCAGCGGCAACCGAAACCGTCACGAGAAGAGCCACCGCAGCGCTGACCCACGCTTTCATGCGTTCCGCCTCCGGCGATTGTCGGTTGAAAAAGCTGCCAACGCACCCGCTTCTCTTCTGCTGTACGCCGTGGACCCCACCTTCCCCCGCACTACCTGCGCGCGTTCCCGAGCCAAATTCCGCTTACCGTAGCGGCACGGTCGGTCCCGCTCGCATCCCGATGCTCCGTCTGCTGGCTCCCGTAGCTGGTCAAGGTCAGAAGGCCGGTCGCCAAAATCACCGACGAGATTTTCGGGAAAACAAGGTTTGAACGCATGCACCAGCCCTCGCCTCGGTCCACCCGGGCAGTAAATCACTGGAGCCAGCCGTTCGTGAACGGCCACCCGGAAGGGATGTGAGCGCCTCCAAATTCTTCGACCAGCCCCGCCAGGCTCTTGCGCACCAGCGGACCCGGTTACCCTCTTGCGGGCTCGCAAGGGGGTGGTGTTTTCCACCCACTCACCACAAATCCGTCACCGCGGTCCACTCCAGGCCCGGCGGGTTCTCCATCAGGTCGAGACAGCGCTGAACGTAGAGTGTGCTGGGGCCGTCGTCCGGGTACTGTTTCAGGAGCTTGTAGAAAAGCTGCAGAGCGTCCGACCAGCGACGCTGGCGGTAGAGCTGGAGAGCCTCTTCGAAACGGCCAGCCAGCTCTCGGAGGTCCGGTGGGGCATCGCCGACCGCCATCAGCTCGTAGATCCGCAGAGGCTTGGTTTTCCCTTTCACTTTGACCATGTCGATCTCGCGGGCCACAACGTCGTTTTTCACCTCCAGGTAGGTGCTCTCGCTCATCAAGATCGACGTGCCGTATTTCTTGTTGGTCCCCTCCAGGCGGGCCCCCACGTTCACGTTGTCGCCGATCACGGTGTAGTCGAAAAGTTGCTTCGAACCCAGGTTGCCGACGATCATCTTCCCCGTGTTGATCCCCACGCCGAAGCGTAAGAGCGGTTTCCCCTCGCTGCGCCACTTTTCGTGCAGCTCCTTGAGCCTGTCCAGCATTTCCACGGCCGTGCGGCAGGCTCTGAGCGCGTGGTCTTCGTAGTAAAGAGGCGCGCCGAAGAGCGCCATGATTTCGTCGCCCACGAACTTGTCCAAAGTGCCCTGGTTGGCGAAAATCACGTCCACCATGGCAGTCAGGTACTCGGACAACTGGTCCACCACCTCTTCCGGCGAATGCGCTTCCGAGTACGTGGTAAAGCTACGGATGTCCGAAAACAGGACGGTCATTTCGCGCCGCTCGCCGCCGAACTGGGGCAGACGGCCGGAATCGAGCATCTGGTCCACGACCTGGCGGGGCACGTAGTGCGCGAAGGTGTCGCGGTAGAAGCGTTTTTCCCGCTCCTGGGTGGCGGCCCGGTGAACCACGTTGCCCAGGTAGGCGAGGGTGGCAGCCAGCATCGGCCCGACCACGGGCACGAGCAGGTTGCCCCGCGAAAAGAGCACAACGGACAAAACCAGGTAGAAAATCCACAGCAACACCGTCACACCCAGCGCCACAAACGGACGCAGGGCAAGCGCGGCCAGGGTCACGAGCCCAGCAGCCAGCAACAGAATCAACAGGCTCAGCCAAAACCCAGCCGCGTGAATGTAGTCGCGGTGAAGCAACGTGGCCAGGGCGTTGACGTGGGTCTCCACGCCAGGCATCTTCTGCTTGGCACCCATGTAGCGGAAGAACGGTGTGTACTTGTTGTCCTGCAGTTCCTCCGCCGAAGCCCCAATGAACACGATTTTATCCTTGAAGGTCCCCCAGATCTTGTGCATTTCGAAAATGTCGGTGTCCTCGTCACCGACGAGGTCGAACTCGGCGTCGTCCAGGATGTGCGCCAGCGAGTAGGTTGGGTACGTGGCGGCTGGCCCCGCGTAGTTGATGTACATCGAGCCCATGTCGCCGTGCGGCACACAGTTGTCGCCAAGGCAAAACCCCTTGTCGTGGGAAATCACCGGCGGAACATCTTGCAGCCCGTTCAGAGCGCGGTACGCCTGCACAGCGATCGAGTAAGCTGTGTCCTGACCCACCCGCTGGTACAGCATGTAGCGGCGGATGAACCCATCGGCATCTTCCAGAGCGTTCACAACGCCCCAACCTCGCCCGGCACGGGCAAGTTCCGGAAACGGCCGCAGCAAGTGTGCGTACCGAATCCCGTGCGAGCCGGCTTCGTACACGATTTTCCCGGCCAGGATGACGTTCCCCGCCTCGCGCACGGCCTGAACAAGCTCCTCGTCTTCCTGGGGATCCTTGTGTGACGGTTCGGTTAGCTCCACATCCATCACGATGAGCCGAGCCCCGGCCTCGGAGAGGTTGCGAATGGCTTTCGCCCAGTAGCTGCGCGGAAACGGCCACTTGGAAGGCAATTCAAGGAACGAAGCGTCGTCGATCGCCACCACTACCAGGGACGAGTCGATTTCCGCCCGGTGCCCCCGCAACCCGAAACGCGCGTCGATCGACTTCAGCTCCAGCGTCTCGAAAATCAACACCCCGCTCAGAAACAGTGCAAGCAGGACCGAGCCGAGAACAATGGCTACACTAACCCACACCGATCTGGTGAACTTCAACGTGCCCTCCCTCACGGCTCTTGTAGCGGTTGCACCTTACACGCTTCCCCACTGGTGCGTCAACTGCGGCAGTCAGCACGCCTGAGCCCGGCCAACGCCATCTCTGCCTCAGCACCCGTTAGCCTCGTGCCGTCAACCCTCTGCTTCTCCGCTGTGGGATCGATCCGCTACCCCCGCACACGGGCAAGCCACTCACCACCGGTACTCGTAGCGCGCCCGGATGATCCAGTCCGTGTACTTCTGCGCCGGAGTGTTTGTGCCGGCGCTCAGGTCCGTCACGGAACTCAGCAGCGCATCCACAAAACCAAAGTGTCGTTTCCAGCGGAGCTCCAGGCCGGTTCCCAGCGTCAGTTGCGTGA
Source organism: uncultured Cytophagia bacterium (assembly GCA_964644845.1). GTDB lineage: Bacteria > Zhuqueibacterota > Zhuqueibacteria > Oleimicrobiales > Geothermoviventaceae > Geothermovivens. Next base: position 8,985 of record CAZXXS010000062.1, read on the forward strand.
CGGTCCCGTACTTTGCCGTACCCTCGTACACGGTGTAAATCTTGCTCTTGGTGTAGCGACTTTCCAGTCGCCAGAGCCCGTAGCCTCCGAAGAGATCGCGCTGCAGACCGCCGCCAAGTAGCTGGTACTTGAAGCTGTTCAGGTAGTGACCGTAGCCCGCTTCGTTCTTCGTGTCTACCACGTTCAGGGTCGCCGCCCAGTTTCCGAAAATCTGGCTGCGCCAGTTCAGAAGATGCATGCGATTGTCGACATCCCCAAGCGGGCCCATGAACTGATCGTCGCGCGTGGACTTCGAAAACGTGTAGTTGAAACGGTGTTCCCGATCGAAAAGCCGAAACTGCTCCGATACAGAAAGAACGCTTTCCCTCGTGGAGTTGTTGATGCGTGGGTCGTAGCCAAAGCGGAAGAACGTCGTGTCCACAGCCACAACGCTGTTTTTCCGGTTGTACGAACGCTGCTGCCAGCTGATCTGCGGAAGGCCCGGACTGGGGTAAAACGAAAAGCCGTAGTTGAACGCGTGCCGGTTCAGCGTGGGCACATCGTCGTCCGGGGCAAAGCTCTCCTGGTAGCCTTCGTAGCCGAGATTCAGGTACACCATGTTTTGAAAGAGGCGGATTCGGTCGTTGACGTAGAAACCCCGCAGGTTGGTGCGCAAGAACGGGTTTGCCAGCGTCCGGTACTCGGGGCCTACACTCCGGTAGCCAGCGCGCAAATCGTTGCGCAGGAAGCGGAACGTAGCCTTGAACTGGTAGGCCGTGGAGGTCATGCCCCGGGGGTCCAGAGGCACGGTGGTCTCGTTCATGATCAAGTACCTGGCGTAGTCCGCCGGGTCAATCGGAACACTTCGCTGGAAAATGGAATCGATCTCAGCCTTCGTCAAGACGCCGCGAGAGATGTCGTCGGTGTACATGCTGAACGCTGCGCTTCCCTCTACCCGCAGGCGTCCGCGCATCAGCTGCACGAGGAAATCCGGGCTCACCACCAGGTTGTCCTTCGGCTTCAACCCGTAGCGCACGGAGTTGGTGTCGTCCAGGACCTTCATCAGCGTAACGCCGATCTGAAAATGCCGTCCGCTGCCCACGCTTGGCCGTACGGCCCAGAGACGCCGTCGGTACGTACCCACGCGTTTCAACACCAACGTGTCGCCGTTGCTCACGAGAATCGAGCCCGACCCCGACGTGTCCTGAGCGAGGGGCACCGCCACCCCTTCCACTGCCCGCGTCAGTTCGCCCAGGGTGGCGTCCACGTTGAAAAATCCCAAGTGCACGTAGCCCGAGATGCCCCGCACGCGCTGTCCCCACAGAGTGAGCTCACCGTAGCGCGGGTACGTGTCCCCGAAGTCCACGCCGATGTAGCGTGTGTGCAGCGACAGCGACAACCGGTTCCTGGGCTGTTCGTCGCGGCGTTCGAGACTCGTGATGTAGGCATCCGCGTAGAATCGAACCGGGCCGGCCATCCCGCTTGCCCGGGCACCGAAAATGTTGGCGGAAAAATCCCGCTTGCTCACACGCTCCTGACGCAACTCGGAGAACACACGGCCCCGGAATTCCCGCAAAAACGGCTCTTTGCGAACCTTCACTCCAAGCACCTTGAACGAAAATTCGAAAGGCGGAAGCGGTTTACCCGCCTTTGTGTTCGCTTTCAACGTCACAAAGTGCTTACCGGGAGCCATTGGCCCCACTGGAGACCACGTGATGACGTACGGGGAGATCTCCGCCTCCGTCGTCACGTCTTTGCCGTCCACGAACAGGTGCACCGAAGCTGAATCCACGGTGTCCGGATTGGTGATCGAAATGGCCACGACCACTTCCTCTTCGCCAACCGGCTCCGTCGGATCCGGGCTGAGAATGAGTCCAGGGAATCCTTCGCTACCTTGTTCGGCTTTCCCCGCAGGCGCCTTTCCTGCTTCCACCGGGGCAACCTGCACGTAATGCGGTGAACGGTGTGCGTCTCGCGGCGGATGCGTTTCCAGATCGCCGTTGTTGAACACCGCCAGGATGAAATACTCGATTCCCGGTTCTTTCACATCACTCCCCGGGATGCTCCCCACGTAACTGTCCAGCTGCTTGCGCATTTCCACGTGAGCAAACGCGGCGCTGCCGGCCGGACGGTAGTAAATCCGCACAAACCGCACCGGCGCAGGCGGATTCACAATCCTGGCCTCCAGTGGCAGGTCCACACCCGGCTGCGCTGTGGCCGGTGGGAAATGCTCGATGTAGGAACGTCCGGCCGCCTCAGCACGGACCAGCCCGTTCGCAGCCAGAACCACTGCAAGCAAGAACAGGAGAGAACTCCCGAGGTGTCGTTTCATAGGCTGCTGTCCTCAGTGTTGTCGATGCTCACCCCGTTGTTTCGCAATCCGTTACCACCTTGATCTTTGAGATCCTCAACGCTTCCAATCCGCCCGTGCCGCCGGTGACCGGACAGATCGAGTTTTCGTTTTCTCCCCGGCCAGGACCGGGCGCGGCACGTCAGCTCGGCGCCGCCCCAGCCCGCCTGCGAGAAGGCACAGCTTGAAGGTGAACGACCGGTACTCAGCCCGCATGCCCGTTTGGCTACTCCCGGCCAGCGCGGGCCCCTGCCAGAGGCCGAGCCCACCAGAGCCGTCCCCCACCTTGCTCGTCGGCAGTTGGCACTCCCGAAACCGCAACCCGCGGGAACCCAACCCAGGTCGGTTCCCCATGCACGGGACGCTTACTACTGCTCTTCGTAACGGATCTTCAGCACTTTTTTCTGACCAGAAGCGTCTTCGAACTCGATTTCCAGCGTTTTCTCGGTTTTGTCTTCTTTCGCCCAGTCGTCGAACTGCCCGGTGGGTTCTGTCCTGGGCGCCTCGCCGCGCCGCACACGGCCGGTTTTGCCCGGACCGACCATCACCGATCCGTACCGGTTGAAGAGCTCCACCAACCCCTGGATGCCGATTACCGTGAACGAACCATCCTGCTCCACTTTGCCGTAGAATTCCGTCCCCTTAACAGCCGCAACCCCGGACGGGGTTTCCACCCGGAAATCGGTTTGTCCCTTGGTCACCTTGGCCCAGAGCTGCCCGACCTCCATGAAAATGCGCTTCGAAACCGATTTCTTCTCCCGCTTGGCCCGGATGGTCACGTCGGAGTTGGCCCGCACCTTCAGCATGCTCTTGTCATCCGTGAACACCAGCGCCACCAAGCCATCTTCGCCCGTGCGCACCAGGTCGCCGGAGTCCAGGCGCTTGCCGCGCTTGGCCTCTTCCCACTTCTTCGTGATGGCCTTCCGAACCTTCGCGTCACCCTTGGATTTCAGCACGAGCGCCACGTCGCGGTCTACGGCGGCGTAGGCCAGGCCGACCAGCAACGCCACAAGCGCCGCTGTCCACCCAATCCAGCTTCGCTTGGCAATCCTCGCGTTCCTCATCTCCCGTCCTCCTATTCCACCGTGACCGAAACCACACGCAGACGCCCCGTCAGAAAGCCCCGCATCATGCGACGCAGTTCTTCCGACCGGATGGGCTCACCATTTCGCATCACAACGCCAGTTGGTGAAAAACCCTCCAGCGGACCCCCCTGGCCGAAGAGCCCGCCAAACTGATTCCCGGGCAGGATGTTCTGGAGGAAAGCATTCGTTTGTGCAGCCACGAAGTCCGTCTGCCCCGGAGTCATGCGGGCAATTTTGAAAGCCCAGATTGTGCTGCTCATTTCGAGTGGGTGCGTGGGGTCCGAAGAGGTCGGGATCAAAGCCACAACCCGCCAGTAGTAGGTGCTGTCTTCCAGCAAGGGGAGCACACCAGACGTGGGGTACTGGTAAAACGGACCAGGCTGAATTTCCGTGCCTGGCGGAAGGTCTGTTGGTTGCGGTTCCCCGCGACGGCGCACGTAGATGGTCTTTTGCAGGCGCACGTTGTTGGCGATTGCCGCCTCCGGCGTTTCGCCTGGGGCACCGGAGCGCTCGGCCACAATCAATCGAAACAGGTTGGCATCCGATTCCCACCGGAAGAGCGGGTACTTGGTCTGGATCTCCGGGATTTCCGTGCTCGAAGCCGGAGCGCCCGGAGCCAGCAGGTCGAGCGTACTTGGATTCCGGATTACTACCCGAATCTGCTTGTTGCTCTCGCCTCCCGCAGTCAGGTCCGTCAGGTCAAAGGAAAAGATGTAGACGCCAGCTGGCAATTTCCCCGTGCGCATCACCTTCTGGATGATCTCGTTGGCCGCGTCGGTGATCCGGTAACCCTCCAGGCGAAGTTCTCCCCGCAGGGACAGCAGATTTCGGTTCGTGATTCGCCGCACACCCGGTTCCAACCCGAAAGGCCTGGATGTACCTTCGGCCAGAACCGTACCGTCGCCTTTCAGTATCTGCAACCGTACCGTCACCTGGTGCGTGTCCACGTCGGCGTTGCGCAAATCCACCCAAAAGATCGGCGGTGCGTCGGGGTTACTCGTGAGTCCAAGGTCACCCACGAAGAACACCTGGATCTGCTCGTTGTAAAGCCCCGCGTCGATCTCCGCCGCAGGCTGAGCGCTGGCAACCTCGAAGACGCCAAACGCCAGAACCACTGCGGCTGCCCACCCCAAAACCTTTGCGAGCTTTCCCACTGTTCGCACCTCCTCCATGCCTTTTGCGTTCACAACCTGCCTCCCGTGTGCAAACAGCTTGCCAACGGAAGACGCCTCAATCTAAGCACCTCAGACGAATGATGCCAGTTATTTTATGGCAATTGCGGTCAAGTGTCCCGAAATCGAACACTCTGGGGCAGCAGCGACCAATTTTCAGCAGTCCACGTGCTGGTCGCTTCGTGTACCCCCACCGGGCGTTTTGCCAGAGACTCGCCGGTACTTTGCAGCTTTTCCAAAACAGTTTACGCGTTCTCGGAGAAAAAAGCCGAGGGCCAAAGTGCGGAGCGTGACCTGGCGCAAGCAAAAGGTGTGAGCGGAGTCGCTTTCAAGAGGAGGAACTGGGGAAAATTTGGAACCCCTGGCGCTTTCGTTTCCTCGCAGGCGTCTGGCTCCACCTGCAGGCAGGCCCAGGCTCCTGGAAACGCCTTTGGCCTGCCGACAACAAGTCCTTGCCCCCGTTTTCGCAGGGGCAATTCCTGCAACATCTCGTCGATTCCTTTGTACAGATCTGTTACGACAAGTCCGCACTAACCGTTCGGACCAAAGCAACGGTACCCACCAGACCATTCTACAGGGCAGCAGGGCAAGACCTGTTCAGCCAGGACACGTACTTCAGATCCCCAACCCAACGGGTTGCCTCCCACCCCGCGCGGCGTTTGCCTTGCGCTACCACTTGCGACCTTTGAGCCATTCTCCCGCTTTGCTCCGGCTCCGCGGTGCCACGTTGACAGCTGTACCGATTCCCC
>CAZXXS010000063.1:0-6392 GCA_964644845.1 uncultured Cytophagia bacterium
TGTCGTCCGTGGAATCCGGGTCCACGACGAAGTAACCCAGCCGCTCGAACTGGAAGCGCTCGCCCGGCTCGGCATCTGCCAGGCTGGGTTCCACGTAAGCCGTGACGATTTGCAGCGAGTCCGGGTTGATGTTGGCGGTGAAATCCTGGCCCTCTTCGACCTCATTGGGGTCGGGCTTCGTGAACAAGTGATCGTAAAGCCGCACTTCCGCTTCCAAGGCGTGCTCTGCCGAGACCCAGTGCAGAGTGGCTTTGACCTTGCGGCCGTCGGGGGCGTCGCCACCCCGTGTGGCCGGGTCGTACGTGCACCGCAATTCCACCACCTCGCCGGTCTCGGGGTCTTTAACCACGTCCACGCACTTGATGAAGTACGCGTACCGCAAGCGCACTTCGCGTCCCGGTGCCAGACGGTAGAACTTCCGTGGCGGATCTTCCCGGAAATCGTCCCGCTCGATGTAGAGAACTTTCGAGAACGGGACCTTTCGTGTCCCCTGACTCAGGTCCTCAGGATTGTTGATGCAGTCCATGTACTCCACCTGGTCATCGGGGTAGTTTTCGATGACCACGCGCAGCGGTCGAAGCACGGCCATCTTGCGCGGGGCACGTTTGTTGAGATCCTGGCGCACGCAGTGCTCCAGCAGGGCGATGTCCACCACGCTGTTGCTCTTGGCCACCCCAATGCGCTCGCAGAAATCGCGGATGGCCTCGGGGGTGTAACCGCGCCGTCGAAGGCCCGACAGCGTGGGCATCCGGGGATCGTCCCAGCCGCGTACGTACCCCTCTTCCACCAAGCGGCGGAGCTTGCGTTTGCTCAGGACAGTGTACGTAAGCTCCAGACGGGCAAACTCGATTTGTCGCGGGTGGTGCACGCCGAGGGCATCCAGAAACCAATCGTAAAGCGGGCGGTGATCCTCGAATTCCAACGTGCAGATGGAATGGGTAATGCCCTCGATGGAATCGCTTTGCCCGTGCGCCCAATCGTACGTGGGGTAAATGCACCACGTCTTTCCCGTCCGGTGATGTTCAGCGTGGATGATTCGGTACATCACCGGATCGCGCAAATTCAGGTTGGGCGATTTCATGTCGATCTTGGCCCGGAGTACTTTTGAACCGTCAGGAAACTCACCCTTCCGCATCCGTTCGAAAAGGTCCAGATTTTCTTCCACGGAACGGTTTCGGTACGGACTTTCCTTGCCGGGTTCCGTCAGCGTGCCGCGGTAGCGCCGGATTTCCTCCGCGCTCAGGTCGTCGACGTACGCTTTGCCCGCCTTGATGAGCTGAACAGCCCATTTGTAGAGTTGCTCAAAATAATCGGAGGCGTAGAATTCCCGATCCTCCCAGTCGTAGCCGAGCCAGCGTACGTCGCGCTTGATCGACTCCACGTAGTGGGGATCTTCGGTCAGGGGGTTGGTGTCGTCGAAGCGCAAGTTGCACTTTCCACCGTATTCCGCGGCCAGGCCAAAATTGAGGACGATGGCTTTAGCGTGGCCGATGTGCAGGTAGCCGTTCGGTTCCGGCGGAAAACGAGTGTGCACCCGGTCGAAGCGACCGGATTTCAGATCCTCGTCGATGATTTCGTGGATGAACGTTCTGGGTTTGCTGTTGTCCGGTTCCGTCATGTTGGTGTTGAACTCCTGTTGGTTACGTTACGGTGCACAAAATCGAGATCTGACGTGAGTGTCAGGCTATCCAGCACACAAATCATCAGCGCATTGCCAAGGAAAAGAGGGTGCCCACGGGCGGCCTGGCCTGTACCGGATGTTTGAGCTGTGCGTTTTCGAAGCCAGTGTGGTCCAAGTGGCCAGTTATGCCGGGAGTTCCGGCTTTTCTTCCAGGCTGAAGCGAATCTCCGCCGGGCTTCCAAGATGCTCCGAAGCATTAAGAATCTCAATGCTGACCAGATTCCCCGCTTCATCCCAATCGAGGATGTAGCCAGGTCTGACCTCATCGCTTTCCGACACCGCTGTGTCCGAGAACACGATGGTCAGGGTGTCGGTGTCCCGGTCGTAAAGTATTTTCATGGCCTGTTACCCCAGTACTTACGTATTTTGCTTGTCCGGTACGCCGTTATCACTTTCGGAGGATTTACAGAGTAGTTCACAAAGACCCACAGTAAGTGTGGTTTTCCCTGATCTGAATGCAAAATCGACTGGTGGATTTTCTCTCCGCTGCTTTTACCTTCAAGAACCTGCTGGAGAGAAACCAGGACGCGTTTCACCTCGTCCAACGAGATTCCCCGGATAGCGATCCGGGAAAGTGCGTGCCTTGTGAACTGGAATTCGGACACTCAGTTGCCCCGAGAACCTAATCCTACTACGTCAGATTCCCGGTGATCTTCTTGCCGGTTCAGCCTGCTTCAGCAAACGCCTCTTTGCGTAGCCCGGGGAGCAAATCCGCGGGCGGAGAAGCTACATCGCGCTTTTCGCTTCCTCCAAGTGAACCTGACGCAGTAGTGCTAATTCCTCGGTTTTTCCAAAAACCTCTCCTCGTATGTGGGTTCCGTGCCCGCCATTTTCAGGAAAACATCCAGGGGAACCAGCTCAAACTCCGGACCAAGCTTGTCCAGGATGCTCTTCACGCGCTTGATGTCGCTGGATTCCCGAACGTGCAAAAGCAGGAAGTACGGCCGCTTCTTGTTGACGGCGGCCAGCTCGTACAGATCCGCCACGGCGTCGTCCACCGGTCGCGTGGGTGACAGGTAGTAGTCGTACGAGATGAGGGGCCGACCATCTCGAACCGCAAACGTGAATGCGGGCGCGTAGCCGTTGATGAAACCGATGGCATTCGGCAAATGGCGGTAGTACATGTCGACGACTTCGCGCGTCAGTTCGGTGTTGCCTTCCACAGTGGCCCCTTCAGAGTAGTCCATGATCTCGAAGACCTGCAGGTCCAGTTTTTCCATGAGGTCTCGCGTCATGTCCAGAAGCTTGCCCAGGTACTTCTTAGGCACAGCTTTTGGGTACAGGTAGCCAGGTCCGGAGAGTGCGCCGATGAAGTAGTCGTTTGGCGTCGCCTCGGTGTAGAAGAACTCAAGCATGGCCGGGGCCATCCAGTAGTAGTTCATCGTCACTTCCCAGGCGTAGGGAATCTCGCCCCGGCCGGGTTTGGTCCAGGCGCCGAGTCCAATTCCGTCCGACTGTACACAGGTGATGTACACCTTTTTGTCCGGAATCAGGGTCTCGCCGGGCTTGATGTTGTGGTGGTTCCGGAACTCGAAGCCGGGCGAAAGAGGAATCTGGCTGCTGAAGCTCAAATTGGGTAGCGTGTGGAGCCCCTCAACCCGGAGGCCGTAGTGCGAGGTTAAAGTAACCCACTCGCGTTCCAGGTCTTTCTTGTAGGAGTGCCAACCCATCACCATCGAAAGGGGTTTCATCTGGCTGAGGATTTTGTTGGCCAGGGCATACTCTTCTTTGTCGCTGGGTCTGGCCGACAAATCGTTGAAGAAAACCTTTTTGTAGATACCCCAGTCGGCGACACCCGGTTTCATCACACCTTTCCACTCGCCGCCCAACCAGACGATGAAGTCACGGCTACAGCGATCCCAGTAACGGTCGTAAGCCCACTGGTAGATTTCAGCATCGCTCTTCCCTTCGAACTTGCCGCGAAAATCCACGATGGGTTTGAGACCCGCTGCCTCGACCAGTGGGATGAGCTCTTCGCTGACCACGGCGGCGTGTTCCAGCCCAGCCACCGTGAAGGCCACGATCAGGGAAGTGCGCACTTTCTTGTCCCACACCACGTAACCCTTCACGTACTGGCGGAGGCTGTCCAGGGCCTGTTTGGGCGACTTGAGTTCCGTGAACGTGTAGTACCGCTTGTTCTTGTAGAAATCGAACACGTGGGGTGTGTAAGTGAAAGCCCACGTCTTCGGGTAAATGAAGTACAGTTTCGGTCCGTGGCTGTTTGCGATGCCCTGCAAGCTGATCAGGAACGCGTTCTCCGGCAGGCCTCCGTCGATTCGCCAGTCATCTTTCAAGTGCATGACAAAGGCGCGCTTTGTGCCCGCGCGTTTTAGCACGTACCGAATCACGGGGCCTCCGACGCGCGTGTTCCGGTGGATCGTGTACTCAAGCACGTCTGGATCGGGTTGGAGTTTGAACCAGTGCGTGGCCGAGATCCACGTCTTGCCTTGCGAACCGCGAACGGGGTAGTGAATGTCGAGACGCAGCGTTTTACCGTCATCAGTCCAACTGGCCTTCACCTCGCGGGAGCTACCGGGAAGCATCGACAGGCCCATGAACACGTTTGTGGGCCAAACGCGATTTCGAACAGGCACCCGTTGGACGCGCCCGTCGGTACGAAGGACCAGAGTGTCGGTGAAGCTCCGTCTGCGCCCCCATTTCTGGACTAAAACTGTTTTGTCGCCGTTGACGTTAAACTGAAGGGTCAGCGTACGGTACAAACCGATCTCGGAACTCGCCTGGGGCACCAGCTCCCACTTACCGTTGAACGATGAGGCCGTGGTCGCCTTAACGGCTGGCACGACGAGGCTCAGCAAGAGAAACACCCGCAAAACTCTGGAAGCGATTTTCATGGGCGGTTTCCTCTTTGTTTTGGGGTGAATGGACTGCCAGTCTGACCGGCACAAGTATATCCCATTCGTGTGCTAAAATCAAGATTTTTCGACCTGTCTGCTTGCGATCGGGTCAACATTTAGCTAAGTTTAATCAACAGCAGAACCGTGCCTGGTTGTGAACACAGAGTGTCCGTCGTTTCAGGCGAGGCCGTGTTCGACTGGATGGTGGAGGCAAGGGACCAGCAAAGGAGGGTTGCCATGTTCGACTCGCTCGACATTGTGATTTTGAATGTCTCCGATCTGGAGGAATCCAAGCGGTTCTACAAAGAGGTGATGGGTCTGGAGGTTAAGAACGAGTCCAAGGACTGGGTCGAATTCCAACTGGGTGAGACCTCTCTGGCAATCCGGCCCGAGCCCGAGGAGCTCAAGGATCCGCGTAAGGTAAAATGGGGACACGCGCTCGCGTTCAAAGTTGACGACGTCGACGCTGTGTACAGGTACCTCGAAGAGCGCGGTGTTCATTTCCTGATTAAGCCTCGGGACGAGTTTTACGGGCGACACGCTGAATTTGTGGATCCAGACGGCCACATCTTCTCGATTACAACGCCGAGGCGCTGAGGCGCTAAGTCGCAGGTGGCAACACAAGGGGGCTCAGACACGGATGTACGGTGAGAGGAGGCTTAGGTGAAGAGATTCCTTCTGTGGACCCTGCTGCTTCTGCTGAGTTCCAGTGGTTGGGCCGGATGCAGACCCGTGTGGATGTCCTCGTTTAAAGGGTCCGGCGACTCGGTGGTCACGTTGCCGTTGCCACCGCGCCATGAAGACGCTGTGGGCGGGCGGACCTTTGCGCACAGGATCGCGGGGCTGAGTCTCCAGGATCGGGAAGCTGCCGTTGTTCAGGAGATCCTGTCCGGAAACGTGCCGTCTTTCTTCCGAACGCTGAAACCCTTGAGGCTACGACGCCAGATTGGCTCGCAAACGGTTGAGGTCGTGGTGTACGTCGCCTGCGATTACGCGGCTGTGGGCTCGGACGACGACTACTTCTACGTGCCCATGACCCCGTCCACAGCGCAGTACCTGGCCGACCGTCTGGGTTGCATCTTGCCCACCAAGAAGCTGGTGGACGTAATCTACGCTCGCGCCGATGTGAAGTTACGTCCGCAACCGATTCCACCGTCTCCTCAAATGATTACCGTCCCCGTGTTTCTCCAGCACACGGATTCGATCAGGCGGCAGTTTGCGGAACGGGGTATCCAGCGTACACCCACGGCTCTGGTAGCAGGGCACAAGAAGGACATCATCATTTCGAAGAAGATCTACACACCGGACAGAGACTACGAACGGGTTGTGATTTACGGGTGGCACACCAGCGTGTACCACCCAATTCAGCCGGTTTACAACGGTCACCACGCCAACTATGCGGACTACTCCCACGGGGTGCGACTGATTTCGAATGTCGCGCTGCTTGACGGCGATTCGGTCCGTGTGACCGATCTCCTTCGGAACCTGAAACTGAATGTTCTGGTGAGCGACGAGGGGATCATTCCTAAACCCTACTACCCACCCAGCGAGATCTTTTCAGCAGTGGACGGAGGCGGAAGTAGCCCGCCATACCAGGTGGCATTGGAACCCGTTTACCCCAACCCCGTTCGGGACCGGACCACGGTAGCGTACCATCTGACAAAGGCGGCGCGCGTGCGCTTGTCGCTCTACAACGCGCTTGGTCAGCGCCTCGGAACGCTTCTGGACGACAGGCAACCGTCCGGTGAACACCGCGTTGTGCTCTCTCTGCCAACTTTGCCTGTGGGGGTCTACTACCTGCGACTAACCGCAGGGCAGCTTGCCCAGACGCAAAAGCTGGTGGTGGTGCGGTGAGA